>CAZORE010000010.1:0-104001 GCA_964581815.1 uncultured Streptosporangiaceae bacterium
CAGCGGCCGCCTGGTGGGCCGCAGCCGCCTTCGCCTTGCCGTCGGCCGCAGCCGCCTTCGCCTTGCCGTCGGCCGCAGCCGCTTTCGCCTTGCCGATGGTGTCAGCGGGCAGCGGGGCCGTGGTACCCGACTTGGTCTCCCTCGCTTCCTTGGCCGCGGGCGCGGCGTCGTCGGCGGGTGCGTCCTCGATGGCACCGGCGTCTCGCTGACTCGCCGCAGAACGTGACGATTCAGCTCTCATCCGTGATGGCGACATGGTGCCATTGTTAACGACCGCATCTGCGGCCTCCCCATCAGGGTCGGCCTCCAGACCTGGGGGCGCCATGGTGAGCGACGGTTGAGTCGATCGCGTCGGCTCGTCCACGCCATCCTCCTCGGTACTCACGAGTGTCACTTTGTACCTTTTCGATGACTCTATCTGAGAGCCGCCGAACTTCAGACGCTGCTACCCCCCGGTACGTTGCCTAATCGACGTGTTCGGTGCCCGGATCATCGTCCACAGCTTCGTCCACAGCTTCGTCCACAACCTCATCCACAGCTTCGACCACAGACTCCGACTCCGCATTCCGGGCCAGGGCGACCACGCTGTCCCCGGCCGCGAGGTTCATCAGCCGTACGCCCATCGTCTGCCGTCCGGACTGCTTGACCTCCCCGGCGCGCGTCCGGATGACACCGCCGGCCGAGGTGATCGCGAACACTTCGTCCTCGGGACGAACGAGCAGCGCGCCCACCAGGCCGCCCCGGTCCTCCACGATCCGTGCCGTGATGACGCCGAGGCCGCCCCGGTTGCGCAGCGGGTACTGGTCGGCGGGCGTCCGCTTAGCGTATCCGCCGTCGGTGGCCACCAGTACATCTTCCCCTTCACGGACCACGTACATGCCCAGCAGTTCGTCGCCCTCGTTGAACCGCATGCCGATTACGCCGGAGGTGGCCCGGCCCATCGGCCGCAACTGCTCGTCGTCGGCGTGGAACCGCAGCGCCTGCGCGCCCTTGCTCACCAGCAGCAGGTCTTCCTCTGGCGACACGAGCGCGGCGCTGATCACCTCGTCGTCCTCGCGGAGGTTGACCGCGATCAGGCCGCCGGCGCGCGGTGAGTCGTACTCGGCCAGCCGCGACTTCTTCACAAGACCGGACTTCGTGGCGAGCACCAGGTACGGCGCCACCGTGTAGTCCCGCAGGGTGAGCACCTCGGCGATCTGCTCATCCGGCTGGAAGGCGAGCAGGTTGGCCACGTGCTGGCCACGCGCGTCCCGCCCGGTGTCCGGCAGCTCGTAGCCCTTCGCGCGGTAGACCCGCCCCTTGTTCGTGAAGAACAGGATGTAATCGTGTGTTGAGGTGACGAAGAAGTGGTCGACGATGTCATCGGACCTCAGCGTCGCGCCGCGCACGCCTTTACCGCCGCGTCGCTGCGCACGGTACTGGTCGGTGTTGGTGCGCTTCGCGTAACCGCCGCGGGTGATGGTCACCACGATGTCGGACTCCGCGATGAGGTCCTCGTCAGCGACCTCCCCGTCGTACGCGACGATCTCGGTGCGCCGGCTGTCACCGTACTTCGACACGATCTCGCCGAGCTCGGTGCCGATGATCTCCCGCTGCCTGACGGGCGAGTCAAGGATCGACTGAAGCTCCGCGATGGTGGCTTCGAGCTCGTCCCGCTCATCGATCAGCGCCTGCCGCTCCAGCGCGGCCAGCTTGCGCAGCTGCATGTCGAGGATGGCGCGTGCCTGCACCTCGTCGATGTTCAGCAGCCCCATCAGGCCGACCTGTGCGGCCGCGGCCGATTCCGATCCGCGGATCAGCGCGATGACCTGGTCGATCGCGTCGATCGCCGCGAGCAGGGCGGCGACGATGTGCAGCCGCTCCTGGGCCTTGCGCAGCCGGAACCTGGTGCGCCGCTGGATCACCTCGATCTGGTGCGCGACCCAGTACCTGATCATCTGGTCAAGTCGCAGGGTGCGCGGCACCCCGTCGACCAGCGCCAGCATGTTCACGCCGAAGGTGTCCTGCAGCTGCGTGTGCTTGTACAGGTTGTTCAGGACGACCTTCGCGATCGCGTCGCGCTTGAGCTTGATCACCAGCCGCTGCCCGGTCCGGCCGCTGGTCTCGTCCGCGATGTCGGCGATGCCGCTCAGCCGCCCGTCCCTGACGAGCTCGACGATCTTCGACGCCAGGTTGTCCGGGTTGACCTGGAACGGGAGCTGCTTCACGACCAGGCAGTTGCGGCCGTGGATCTCCTCGTGCTCGACCACGGCCCGCATCGTGATGGAGCCGCGGCCGGTCCGGTATGCCTCGCGGATGCCGCGCCGCCCGACGATCAGGCCACGGGTCGGGAAGTCGGGGCCGGGGATGCGCTCCATCAGCCCGTCGAGCAGTTCGGTGGCCACCTCGCGGCGCCGCTCCTCTGATACCTCGTCGCTGCCGGCCGCGCCGGGCGCGGGGATCTCGAAGCGCTCGTAGTTGTCCAGGTACCACTGGACGCCCGTGGCGACCTCGCGCAGGTTGTGCGGCGGGATGTTCGTCGCCATGCCGACCGCGATGCCCTGCGACCCGTTGATCAGCAGGTTGGGGAACCGCGCGGGCAGCACCACGGGCTCCGCCGACCGGCCGTCGTAGTTGGGCCGAAAGTCGACGGTCTCCTCGGTGATGTCCCGCAGCATCTCCATCGCCAGCGGGGCGAGGCGGCACTCGGTGTACCGCATGGCGGCGGGCGGGTCGTTGCCGGGCGAGCCGAAGTTCCCCTGCCCGTCGACCAGCGTCATCCGCATCGACCACGGCTGCGCCATCCGCACCAGCGCGTCGTAGATCGCGCTGTCGCCGTGCGGGTGGTAGTTGCCCATGACCTCGCCGACGACCCGTGAGCACTTGAAGTACCCGCGGTCGGGCCGGAAGCCGCCGTCGTACATCGCGTAGAGGATGCGCGTGTGCACCGGCTTGAGCCCGTCGCGCACGTCGGGCAGCGCCCGCCCGACGATCACCGACATCGCGTAGTCGATGTAGCTGCGCTGCATCTCGACCTGGATGTCAACCGGTTCGGTCCGGTCGTGGCCCTCGGGCGGCCCGATCACCTCGGTCACCTTGCAACCTCTCGTCTGAAGATCAAAAACCGTGAAACGGAACGGGGGCGTGTTTCACATGAATCACTCACCGCTCCGCCTTACCGTGCAGGCCATGCACGCCCTGCTAGATATCCAGGAACCGCACGTCCCTCGCGTTCCTGGTGATGAACGCGCGGCGAGACTCGACGTCCTCGCCCATCAGGATGCTGAACAGGTCGTCGGCCTGCGCCGCGTCGTCGAGCGTCACCTGGAGCAGCACCCGGCGCGCCGGGTTCATCGTGGTCTCCCACAGCTCCTCGGCGTTCATCTCGCCAAGGCCCTTGAACCGCTGCACCGAGTCGCGCGGCCGCGGGTCCCTGCGCCCGGCCGCCATGCCCGCCTCGATCACCCGGTCCCGCTCGGCGTCGGAGTAGACGTACTCGGGATCGACGCCGCGCTCGGTCCACTTGATCTTGTAGAGCGGCGGCTGGGCGAGGTATACGTGCCCGGCCTCGACCAGCGGCTTCATGAACCGGAACAGCAGCGTCAGCAGCAGCGTCCTGATGTGCTGCCCGTCCACGTCGGCGTCCGCCATCAGGATGATCTTGTGGTAGCGCAGCTTGGTGATGTCGAACTCGTCGTGGATGCCGGCGCCGAGCGCCGTGATCATCGCCTGGACCTCGGTGTTCTTGAGCACCCGGTCGATGCGTGACTTCTCGACGTTGATGATCTTGCCGCGGATCGGCAGGATCGCCTGGAAGTGCGGGTCGCGGCCGCCCTTGGCCGAGCCGCCGGCCGAGTCGCCCTCGACCACGTAGATCTCGGACTTGGCCGGGTCGGTCGACTGGCAGTCGGCCAGCTTGCCCGGCAGACCGTTGGTCTCCATCGCCGACTTGCGCCTGGTCAGGTCGCGCGCCGTGCGGGCCGCGATCCGCGCCCGCGACGCCTGCTGCACCTTGTCGATGATGCCCTTGGCCTCGCCGGGGTTGCGGTCGAACCAGTCGCGCAAGTGATCGTTGGTGACCTTCTGCACGAATGACTTCGCCTCGGTGTTGCCGAGCTTCGTCTTTGTCTGGCCCTCGAACTGCGGCTCGGCGAGCTTAACCGAGACGATCGCGGTGAGGCCCTCGCGGATGTCCTCGCCGGTGAAGTTCGGGTCCTTCTCCTTGAGGAACTTGGTATCGCGCGCGTACTTGTTGACGACCGTGGTCAGCGCCGCGCGGAACCCTTCCTCGTGGGTGCCGCCCTCGGCGGTGTTGATGACGTTGGCGAACGTGTGCACCGACTCGTTGTACGAGCCGTTCCACTGCATCGCGATCTCGGCGGACATGCCGGGCTGCTCGTCACCGAACTCGATGACCTGCGCGTGCACCGGCTCCTTCGACGCGTTCAGGTGCCGGACGAAGTCGGCGATGCCGCCCGGGTACTCGTAGACCACCGTGCGCGCCTTGCCGACGAGCGAGCCGCCGCCGGGCGACGGGGTGAGCACGTCATCCTCGTCGGCGTCGTCGACCACGACCTTCGCGGGCCGCTCGTCGGTCATCGAGATGCGCAGCCCCCGGTTGAGGAACGCCGTCTCCTGCATCCGCCGGGACAGGGTCTCGAGGGACCAGTCGGTGGTCTCGAAGATCGTGTTGTCCGGCCAGAACGTGGTGGTGGTCCCCGTCTCGTCGGTCCGCTCGCCGCGGTGGATCGGCGCCACCGGGTTGCCGTGCTCGTAGGTCTGCGACCAGACGTAGCCGTCCTTGCGCACCTCGATGTCCACCCGGCGCGACAGCGCGTTGACGACGGAGATGCCGACGCCGTGCAGGCCGCCGGAGACCGCGTACGACTCGCGGTCGAACTTGCCGCCGGCGTGCAGCGTGGTCATGATGACCTCGAGCGCCGGGCGCTTCTCCACCGGGTGCTCGTCAACGGGGATGCCACGGCCGTCGTCGATCACCCGGACCCCGCCGTCGGCGAGCAGCGTCACCAGGACCTCGCTGGCGTGGCCGGCGAGGGCCTCGTCCACCGAGTTGTCCACCACCTCGTATACCAGGTGGTGGAGTCCGCGCTCGCCGGTAGAGCCGATGTACATGCCGGGACGCTTACGGACGGCCTCAAGGCCCTCGAGTACCGTGATGGACCGCGCATCGTAATCGGTCGACAAATGAAGCTCCATCCTGCTGCTGGCAACGCCCCAGTGCCTGGTAACCGTCTGTCCCTCGGTCACCAGGCGATCGGCGCTGCCGCCTACGGTCGCGCGGCCCTCACGCAGCCCCAGCCACCGCTCGTCTTATCCGCGTGACTACCTTCTATTTTAGCTGTGGTTACCGACACTCGGGTCCGCCTTGACGGTACGTGTCACCCGACGTGTCGCGGGGGCCTGGGCGGGGCCGCGGGGCGTGGTAGAGGCAGCTCATCTCGGGCTGGGGCTGAATGTGTCCACATACTGAAACGTCCGAGCGGGCCGTTTTCTTCCAAAAAGACCAGGTTAGGTGCGAAAACGTGACGGTAACCGCACGCGCAGGCGGCCCGGGCGGCGCGGCGGTCCTGATGGCCCGTTGACCCGGATGTGCCGGACGATGTTGTGGCCGAGCTCTTCCGCTAGCCGCTTGAGTAGCTGCGGCGCCATCAGGCGGAGCTGGGTGGCCCAGGCGGGAGAGTCGGCGGAGACAGTCAGCTCGCCGGAGTCGAAGGACTCGGGCTTGCTGTGCTGGGCCAACTGCGGGCCCACGATGTCCGGCCAGTGGCCGAACACGGCGCCGACGGCGGCCTTCTCGCGCCAGCCCCTGGCGGACAGCAGGCCGCCGACGGCGGCGGTGAGGGGCTGGGGATCGTCGCGCCTTGGCCGCGGCGACCATGCGGCGGCGGATGCGGACCCGGGTGAAACACCCCCGCGTTCTGCATCCCCTGGCGGTACCTGCTGGCGCGGACCGGCACCCGGGCGCTCACCTCTCGCCCAGGCGTCGGCTCGCGCGCGGGCCAGGGCCTCGGCGGCGAGCCGGGCGCGCTCCGGGTCAGGGCGCATTGGTTCCCCCGGGGGCGCCGGGCACCTCGGTGAGGGTGCCGCCGGAGACCTTGAAGTGGGCGCCGGCGAGGATCCCCGGGATGTCTTCCGGTACCGCCGCGGTGACCAGGACCTGCTCCGCGGCGGCGACAAGGGCGGCGAGGCGGTCACGGCGGCCGGTGTCAAGTTCGGCGAACACGTCGTCGAGTATCAGGACCGGGTCCTCGCGGCCAGCCCGGAGCAGGTCGAAGCTGGCGAGACGAAGCGCGAGCGCGAGCGACCACGACTCGCCGTGGCTTGCGTAGCCGCGGGCCGGAAGGGCGCGGACGCTGAGCTCAAGCTCGTCGCGGTGCGGGCCGGCCAGGCAGACACCGCGGTCGAGCTCGCTCGCCCGCACCTCGAGCAGCGCGGCGAGCAGCGCCTGCTCCGCGGTGCGGACACGTGTCCCGTGGCTCGCGCCGGCGTCGGCCCTGCCTGCTTCGGTGGGGCCTGCTTCACTGGGGCCTGCTTCGGTGGGGCCTGCTTCTGTCGGGCCCGCCTCCCCGGTGGCCTGGCTCTCGAACGAGCGCCGGTACTCAAGCGCGGCCGGGCCGCGGCCGTCGCCCGCCACGGCCGCGTACGCGCGTTCCACGTACGGGCGGAGCGCGGCGACCAGGTGCTCGCGCGCGACGAGCAGCTCGGCGCCGCTCCGGGCCAGGTGCGCGTCCCAGACGTCAAGCGTGGCCGTCACCGCCTCGCGGGACTGGCGGTTGCCCCTGGGCCCGCCCTTGGGTCCCGCGGACTTCAGCAGCGCGGTGCGCTGCCTCAGCACACGGTCATAGTCGGCGCGGACCCCGGCGTACCGCGGGGCCATCGCCACGAGCAGGTCGTCGAGGAACCTCCTGCGCTCGCCGGGATCGCCCTTGACAAGCGCGAGGTCCTCGGGCGCGAACAGCACCGTGCGCAGCACGCCGAGCACCTCCCGCGGCCGTCCCAGCGGTGTCCGGTTCAGCCTGACCCGGTTGGCGCGGCCGGTGTTGAGCTCGATCTCCACAAGCGCGTCGTTCGTCCTTGTGGTAACCGCCGCCCGGATGATCGCCTGCTCGGCGCCCTTGCGGATCAGCGGAGCGTCCTGGGCGGCCCGGTGGCTGGCCAGCGTGGCCGCGTAGCCGACGGCCTCGACGAGGTTGGTCTTGCCCTCACCGTTCGGTCCGCTGAAGATCGTGACACCGGGCTTGAGCGGCACGTCGACGTCCGTGTAGGACCGGAAATCGGTCAATGCCAAGCGAGTCAGGTGCACAGCTGCCACCCGGGGGAGCGACCCCCCGTACCCCCCGGTGCGCGCCCGATGGCAAGCCATCGTATCGGGCGCGCGGAGACGGCGTGTCGCTGCCCGATCCTGGTGTTCACGTATTCGAGGGTAACGGCTGGGACCGACTTCAGCCGGCTGACCTGATCGGCATGAGGACATAGCGGTAGTCGGGGTTGGCCTCGCCCTTGCCGGTGATCACGGCGGGGCGGGTGGCCGAGGTGAACGAGATGCGGACGGTGTCGGAGTCCACCGCGTTGATGCCGTCGAGCAGGTACTGCGGGTTGAAGGCGATCTGCATCTGCTCGCCGTCGAAGCTCGCGCTGATCGCCTCGCTCGCCTGCGCCTCGTCGCCGGTTCCCGCCTCAAGCAGCACCTCGCTCGTCGCGAAGGTCAGCCTGACCGGGGTGTTCCGCTCGGCAACGAGGGCGACGCGCTTTACCGCGTCCGCGAACGGCATCGCGGGCAGCTCGGCGACCGCGGAGAACTCGCTGGGCAGCAGGGTCTGGTAACGCGGGTACTCACCGGACAGCAGCCGGGTGGTGGTCCGCCGCCCGCCGCCTTCGAAGCCGATGATGCCGTCGCTCGCGCCCTCCGTCGTGGAGAGGGCCACGGAGACCTCGGCGCCCCCGGTCATCTGCCGCGCGGTGTCGCCGAGGACCCGGGCAGGAACGAGAACCGCGGTGCTGAGGCCGGGCGCGGCCGGCGTCCAGCGCAGCTCGCGGATCGCCAGCCGGTAGCGGTCGGTCGCGACAAGCGTCAGCGTGTCCTCGTTGAACTCCATCCTGATGCCGGTCAGCGCGGGCAGGGTGTCGTCCCGGCCGGCGGCGATGGCGACCTGGTGGATGGCCGAGGCGAACGCGTCGGCGCCGACGGCGCCCGTGGTTTCTGGCATGGTCGGCAGGGTGGGGTACTCCTCGGCGGGCAGCAGCATCAGGGTGAACGTGGCGCTGCCGCACTTGAGGGTCGTCCTTGACCCGTCGGTGGTGAGATCGACCGGCTTGGCGGGCAGCGACCGGACGATCTCGGCGAGCAGCCGCCCCGACACAAGCACCGTGCCTGGCTCATCGGCCTGCACAGGGATCGTCGACTGGGCGGAGACCTCGTAGTCGAAGGTGGACAGGGTCAGCTCACTGCCCGCCTGCAGGCGCATGCCGGCCAGCACGGGAGCCGTCGGCCGCGCCGGGAGCGCGCGGGCGGTCCATGCGACGGCCTCTGCGAGTGGGTCACGCTCAACCTGGAGCTTCACGGGATGCCTCCTGCCGGTGATGTTTACGGGTCTCGCTCGTCGGGGTATCTCACTCCTGGCCGGGCTGGTTTCCCCAGTCAGGCGCGAGCCTACTTGTTCTTGGGATTCTTTGAGTTATAAGAAAGTAGTAGTAGTAGGGGCTGTGGATGGCGGGGATAACGACGTTCCCCCAGCTCGCAGCCCTTTTCTTATGCACAGGCCCTGTGCGGCCGGTGTGCAGGCCAGCGGGCCGTATGTGGACAGTGCGGAAGTTTTCCCGCGTTGTCCACTGGTCATCCCCCGGTTTTCCACGGGTTGTCCACCCATTTGTCCACAGGTCCTGTCCACAGGTTCTGGATAACCCTTGTGGACAAGCTGTGAGTTGAGCCTGGCAAGTGATTGCCGGTCACGGGCCATTGCTGCCGCCTTTGCCTTCGCGCGTCGTCCGCTGGCTAGTTCGCCCGCGCCTGCTGCTTGATGCGGTTGGTGAGCTCGGTGACCTGCGTGTAGATCGAGCGGCGCTCGGCCATCAGCGAGCGGATCTTGCGGTCGGCGTTGATGACCGTGGTGTGGTCGCGGCCGCCGAACTGCTGGCCGATCTTGGGCAGCGACATGTCCGTCAGCTCACGGCACAGGTACATGGCGATGTGCCGGGCGGTCACCAGGACGCGGGACCGGCTCGTGCCGCACAGGTCGTCGATGGACAGCCCGAAGTAGGCGGCGGTCTGCCCCATGATGGTCGCCGCGGTAATCTGCGGCCCGCCGTTGCCCTGCGACTCAGGTATGAGGTCCTTGAGCACGATCTCCGCGAGGCTTATGTCCACCCCCTGCCGGTTGAGGCTGGCGAAGGCGGTGACCCGGATCAGGGCGCCCTCCAGCTCGCGGATGTTCGTGGAGATGCGGCTGGCGATGTACTCGAGCACGTCGGCGGGCGCGTTCAGGCCCTCCTGGATCGCCTTCTTGCGCAGGATGGCGATCCGGGTCTCGAGCTCCGGCGGCTGGACGTCCGTGAGCAGGCCCCACTCGAACCGGCTGCGCAGCCGGTCCTCCAGGGTGACCAGCCGCTTGGGCGCCCGGTCGGACGAGATGACGATCTGCTTGCTCGCGTTGTGCAGGGTGTTGAAGGTGTGGAAGAACTCCTCCTGCGTTCCTTCCTTGTTCTCTAGGAACTGGATGTCGTCCACAAGCAAGACGTCGACGTCCCGGTACCGCCTGCGGAAGCCGTCCTGCTTACCGTCGCGGATCATGTTGATGAACTCGTTGGTGAACTCTTCCGAGCTCACGTACCTGACCTTGAGGCCCGTGTAAAGCGTCTGCGCGTAGTGGCCGATGGCGTGCAGCAGGTGCGTCTTGCCCAGGCCGGAGTCGCCGTAGATGAACAGCGGGTTGTACGCCTTCGCGGGCGCCTCGGCGACCGCGACGGCGGCGGCGTGCGCAAACCGGTTACTGCTCCCGATGACGAAGGTGTCGAACGTGTACTTCGAGTTCAGCCGGGCGGAAACCGGGCGCGGCGGCTGGTCTTGCTGCTGCCCGCCCTGCCCCTGCTGCTCCCGCTGTCCCCGCGGCTGGTACTGGTCAAGCGGCTCGGGCGGGCTGGGCTGCGGCTGCTGCGGCGTCAGCGCGTGCTGCCCGGGCGGCTGCACCGGGTAACCCTGGGGCGGAGTCCGGTAGGGCTGGTACCCGGAGTCCTGGTAGGGGTAGTGCTCCGGCTGCTGGTACTGCGGCGGCGCCGGGCGAGGGGAAAGCTCCTCCTGCTGCGGCTGCGCGATCCTAGGCCCCAGGTCATCCACGGGCATCCCGCCCAGCGGGTCCATCACGGAGAGCGGCGAGCTCGGTGGTCCCGGCGGCTGCTCGGGCTGGGTGACGGTGCTCGGGTCGACGGTGACGGCGATCTGGACCGGGCGGCCAAGTTCTTTGGAGAGCGCGTGGATGACCAGCGGCCGGAGCTTGGTCTCCAGGTGCTCCTTGACGAAGAGGTTGGGGGTGGCGATCAGCGCCGTGTTCTCCACCAGGCCGAGCGGCCTGGTCAGCCTGAGCCAGGCAAGCTGGCTTGCCGGAAGTCCCATCTCGGCGAGCCCGTCAAGGGATCGTGCCCAAACGTCCGCCAGATCCACATCAGTCACTATGGGCTCCCCTCGCCTCGCCGTATTACCCGAGCCCCGGGCCGAACCGACTCCCGACCACCAAACCGCAACTCGTTGTCCACAGGCTCGTCCACAAGGTGTGTACGTGCACCGCAGTGCGGTTTCCCCATCCCGCGACGGCAGCGGCCGTCGGGTGGCGATCTGAAGGTCTCGATTTTTCCACAGCCTAGGTCGCCGGCGGCAGCTCCGTTGTGGAAATCACCGTGTTGCCTGGCAGTGGACCCGGGAGAAGCTCAGTTTGACCTGTACGAGGATCGCCCTTACCGTTAACAAGCTGACCCATGCCACGTCGGCGGTGTCGCCGTGCCTGGCCAGGCTTGCGCTTGGCCGCGCGACGCATGGCATGTCCGCCCTTCATGAGGCATCGAAGCTTTCGAAACGACCTGGAGTTCCAGTGAGCAAGCGCACGTTCCAGCCGAACAACCGCCGACGGGCCAAGGTCCACGGCTTCCGTGAGCGTATGCGTACCCGTGCTGGCCGCGCCGTCCTTGCCGCGCGCCGCCGCAAGGGCCGCGAGCAGCTCTCCGTCTGAAAAGCGGCCGAGGGCTCCAGGATCCCTTCGGCTTGCAGGAGGGGTCGTGCTGCCGCAGCAGTCGCGGATGAGGAGCCCGGAGGAGTTCAAGCGCGTGCTGCGCTCGGGCCGGCGGGCCGGCGGCGCTACCCTCTCCGGGCACCTGCTGTTGCCCGCCGCAGGTCCCGTACCCGAGGACGCCAGTCCGAAGGTAGGCTTGGTTGTCAGCCGTGCGGTTGGCTCGGCGGTGGTTCGCAACCGGGTAAAGCGACGTCTCCGGGAACTGATGCGCAGGCGGCTCGCCTCGCTCCCCGGAGGTTGCCTGCTCGTGGTGCGTGCCCATCCGGCTGCCGCTGGTGCGCGCCAGGTGGATCTCGCCGCCGATCTCGACCTGGTGCTCGGACGACTGATGCGGCGGCAGGTTGGGGCGCTGCGCTAATGAGCGAGCTATCACCCGGGGGGACAACCCCTCGTGAGCCCTGCCTGCACGGACCGCGAGACGAGGTCGTGACCGCGGCTTCTGCCGCGCCCGGGACGCCGGAATCTACCGGGCCGTCACTGGCAGCGCGGGTCCTCATCGTTCCCGTGATCGGCTACCGTCGGTTCATCAGCCCCCTGCTTCCCCCGGTGTGCCGGTTCGCCCCCTCGTGCAGTGAGTACGCCCTTGAGGCGCTGCGGGTGCATGGCGCGGTGCGGGGACTGTGGCTGGCCGTGCGGCGGCTCGCCCGTTGCCACCCCTTTAACCCCGGCGGATACGATCCCGTGCCCCCACGGCCCCAAGGAGCTATCAGTTGTTGAGCTTTCTGAACCCGCTGTTCGATGCGGTCGCGTGGGTGATGATGCGCATCCACGCGGTGCTCTCGGTGCCGTTCGGCGCGTCGAGCGGTGTGACCTGGGGCCTGTCCATCGTCATCCTCGTGGTGTTCATGCGGCTCATCATGGTCCCGCTGTTCATCAAGCAGCGGAACTCCATGTGGAAGATGCAGTCGCACATGCCGCAGCTGCAGGAGCTCCGCAAGCGGTTCAAGAACGACAAGACGCGTCTCAACGAAGAGACGATGAAGTTCTACAAGGAGAACGGGATCAACCCGCTGGGCGGCTGCCTTCCGCTGCTCGCGCAGATGCCGGTCTTCTGGGCGCTGTTCAACGTGCTGCGGGCGATCGCGGAGTGGAAGCCCGGGCAGGTTCCGAAGTACGGGCTCACCCTCCCTGTCGTGGAGAGCGCGCAAAACGCGCGTATTTTCGGCGTGACGCTCTACGACAGCTTCCTGCACGCAAACACGGGCGAAAACTGGAGAGACCGGATCATCATCCTGGTGTTCGTGCTGGTCAGCGCGGCCACCACCTTCCTGACGATGAAGCAGAGTCAGCGGCGCGGCATGCTGAACCAGGCGCCCCCAGACCCGGACCAGCCGGGTGCCGCCGCGGCGCAGGCGATGTCGAAGAACATGATGTACATCGCGCCGTTCTTCGCGTTGTCCGGCCTGTACTGGCAGTTCGGCCTCGTCATCTACTGGGTCACCACCAACGTTTGGACGCTGGGGCAGCAGCACTTCCTGTTCCGCAAGCTTCCGGTGGTGGGGAGCGCTACCGTTGGTGAGTCTGCGGTTCAGGCGGCGTCAGGGAGTTCAGCGGCGGCCAAGAGCGGTACCTCAAGCACCAGCGCCAAGGCGGCGGCCAGGCCGGCCCGGCCGGCCCGGCCGGCTAGCTCCGCGGCGGCGAGCAAGAGCGCGTCCGGGTCTGCGACCACGCAGGCGCCCCGCGCGAAGGCGAGCGCCAACGGTTCCACGGCCGGCGGCGCCGCGAACGGCTCGAACGTGCTCCGGCGGTTCGGCCGGAGCAAGGAAGAGCCACAGGATGATGTCCCGGCCACTCCGCAGACCAAGGTCGTCCGGCAGCAACCGGTCCGGCAGGCGCGCAGCAAGCGCGGTAATTCCGGCAATTCCGGTAGTTCCGGCAAGAGGTGAGCGGCGATGGGCGATGGTTCAGGTGAGGGGGTCGGCACGGTGGTAGATCAGAAGCAGGAGCTGAGCAGCGTGATCGATAGCGACGACCTCGTCGAAGAAGCAGACGATGATCTGGATGACGTGGCCGACGACGAGGAAGACGACGAGGAAGACGACGACGAGGAAGACCTGAGCTCGCTCGAGGAGGAAGGCGAGATCGCCGCCGACTACATCGAGGGACTGCTCGACATCGCCGATCTCGACGGCGACATCGACATGGACGTCGAGGGCGACCGGGCGATCGTGTCGGTCGTTGGCGCGACGCTCGATGAGCTCGTCGGCGACGACGGTGAGGTGCTCGAGGCGCTGCAGGAGCTGACCCGGCTTGCCGTCCATCGCAAGACCGGCTCACGGGCCCGGCTCATGCTTGACGTCGGGGGGTTCCGCGCCAAGCGGCGGGCCGACCTCGCGGAACTCGGCAGTTCCGTAGCCGCGGAGGTGTCGCGGACCGGGGAGCCTAAGAAGCTGCGCGCCATGTCACCGTTCGAGCGGAAGATCATCCACGATGCTGTCGCGCTCGCCGGGCTGCGGAGTGAGTCGGAGGGCGAGGAGCCGAACCGGCGCGTGGTGGTCTTCCCGGTCGGCTGAGGCGGGTCATGGTGGCCGCGGAAGTGCCTGCCGGGGCGGCCGACGTTTTCGGCGGCGCGTTTGACCAGGCGCGCCGCTACGCGGAGCTGCTCGCGACCGATGGAGTCACCCGCGGGCTTATCGGTCCGCGGGAGACCGATCGCCTGTGGGACCGGCATCTGCTCAACTGCGCCGTGGTGACCGAGCTGTTGCCGGAGAACGGCCGGCTGGTCGACATCGGGTCGGGTGCCGGGCTGCCGGGGATCGTGCTCGCGATGCTGCGCCCGTCGCTGGAGGTCACGCTGCTCGAGCCACTGCTGCGGCGAGCGGTTTTCCTTGAGGAGTGCGTTGCCGAGCTAGGGCTGGCGAACGCCACGGTGCTGCGGGCCCGGGCGGAAGACAAGGGGGCCGCGCAACTGCGGGCGGATATCGCCACCGCGCGGGCGGTCGCGCCGCTCGACCGGCTGGTCGGCTGGGCGGCCAGGCTGCTGCGTCCCGGCGGGCAACTGCTGGCGATTAAAGGGCAGTCAGCGGAAGCCGAGCTTGCCGCCGCCGGGCCGGTTCTTTCCCGCCTGGGCGTGCGGAGTGCGGAGGTTCTGCAAGCCGGTCACGGTAGTGTCGTATCTGCGACAACGGTTGTCCGTGTCGTCATGGGAGGACACGGCCGAGAGGAGCGGGCAGGTGCTCAGCGCAGCCGGCGTGGGGTGGCCTGACGGGGGATCGGCTCCGATGCCATATGTGACCGGGCTTGGGTGGCCCGCAGCGCAACCCCGATTTACGTCGTCTCAATCCCCTGAGCAGGCCTCGAGTGAGCGGGGCGCGGAGGGTACTTCGGTGAACGGTCAAGAGGATCTGTCCCTCCCGGGTTCGGACCGGGTCCGCAACGCGCTGGCGGCGGCGGTTTCACGTGGAACACCGGATGTGATAGCGAGCACGGGCGAGATGAGCAGCGCCCTCAGCAGCGGAGGAGATCGGATGTCGGCGGATCCTGTGGTGCCCGACGCGGAGGTCGTGGTGCCCGACGCCCCGATAACTCCGGGGGATACGCCGATCGCTCGCGCGGCCGAGGCGGCCGTCGGCGTCCGCGGCGGCCTCAAGCGCGAGCCCTGGCCGCGACCGAGCCGGTGCCGGATCATGACCATCGCCAACCAGAAGGGCGGCGTCGGCAAGACGACGTCCGCGGTGAACCTGGCGGCAAGCCTGTCGCAACACGGCATCCGGGTCCTCGTGGTGGACCTGGACCCGCAGGGGAATGCCTCCACCGCCCTGGACATCGATCACCACGTCGGACGCGACTCGGTCTACAACGTGCTCGTCGAGGAGCACCCGCTTTCCGAGATCGTGACCGAGGTCGAGGGCATGCCGGGGCTGTACTGCGCGCCGGCCACCATCGACCTGGCCGGCGCTGAGATCGAGTTGGTGCCGATGGTGGCCCGCGAACAGCGCCTGGCGCGTGCCATTCAGCAGATAGACACCACCAACTTCGACTACGTGCTGATCGACTGCCCGCCCTCGCTCGGCCTGCTCACGGTCAACGCCCTGGTGGCCACGGAGGAGGTGCTGATCCCGATTCAGTGCGAGTACTACGCGCTCGAGGGACTTGAGCAGCTGCTGCGCACGGTGGAGCTCGTCCGCGGTCACCTGAACGCCAAGCTGCGGATCTCCACCATCCTGCTCACCATGTACGACGGCCGCACCCGGCTCGCCACCCAGGTCGCCGACGACGTCCGTTCCCACTTCGGTGACGTGGTACTCCAGACCATCATTCCGCGCTCGGTGCGGGTCTCAGAGGCGCCAAGCTACGGCCAGTCCGTCATCACCTACGACCCGGCCTCAACCGGCGCCGTGGCCTACGCCGAGGCCGCTCGCGAGCTCGCCTACCGCGCGGTCACCGCGTAGCCAGCCCCGCCGCGTGGCGTTTGGCGCGTGGCGTGCTTAGTCCTCGGCGGGCATGGTCCGGGCGGCCGCCTCCGGGGACATGGCCTTGACGATGCGCTCAAGGTCGTCGATGGTCGCGAACTCGACGACGATCTTGCCTTTCCGCTGCCCCATTTCCACCTTCACCCGGGTTTCGAACAGATCGGAGAGCCGGTCGGCGAGATGGCGCAGTCCGGGAGCGACCGGCTTGGCGGCGGCCGGCTTGCGGGACTGCTTCGCGGTGGTGTCCTCGACGGAGCGGACCGAGACGATCTCCTCGACGGAGCGGACCGAGAGGCCCTCGGCCACGATGCGCTGGGCAAGGCGCTCCTGCTCGAGCGGGTCGTCAAGCGAGAGCAGCGCCCGTGCGTGACCCGCGCTGATCACCCCCGCGGCCAGGCGCTTCTGCACGACGGGCGGCAGGTTGAGCAGCCGTAGCGTGTTGCTGATGTGCGGACGGGACCGGCCGACCTTCTGCGCGAGCTGTTCGTGGGTAGCGCCGAAGTCGTCAAGGAGCTGCTGGTAGGCGGCCGCCTCCTCAAGCGGGTCGAGTTGCTGGCGGTGCAGGTTCTCGAGCAGCGCGTCGCGCAGCATGTCAGTGTCCGGGGTCTCGCGGACGATCGCCGGGATGTACTCAAGTCCCGCTCGCTGGGACGCACGCCAGCGGCGCTCACCCATGACGAGCTCGTAGCTCCCGCCGCCCAGTTTGCGCACTACCACCGGCTGGAGCAGGCCGACCTCGGTGATGGAGGCGGCCAGCTCTTCCAGGGCGTCTTCGTCGAAGGTCTGCCGCGGCTGGCGGGGATTCGGCGTGATGGAGCCGACGGCAACTTCCTCGAAGTAAGCGCCCGTCACCTGGCGCAGCCCGCTGTCGGAGGCGTCGTCTATCGCGGCCGGGCCAACGAGGGGCTGATGCCCGTTGGCGCCCGCCCAGCTTTCCCCGCCCGCCCCGCCCTGTGTGGTGCCGGAAGGGCCAGGCCCGCCAGGGGCCGCGCTGCCGGTGCGAGGTGCATCCGGGATCAGTGCTCCGAGACCCTTGCCGAGCCCCCGCCGTTGCTGCGCCACTGCGTCTCCTGTGTCATGCCATTCGTGCTGCGGAAACGGCCGGGCTTGCCGAGTGGGTGCCGTGGCCGTCCCTCCAATCTAACGGCAACCGGGCGAGAATTTGGCGCGTTCCCCGCGCCTCGTTTCACGTGAAACGCCTCACCCGGGCGCGCTGTTTCACGTGAAACGAGGCCCCGACGCTACATCCGGGCGGCCTCGACTGCCCGGACGGCGGCCGAGATATCACGGAGGAACGCGTCGACATCGGTCTCTTCGGTATCGAAAGCGGTCATCCAGCGGACGACGGAAGCGGACTCATCCCACACGTGGAAGATCCAGTCTCGTTGCAGTTCCGCGACGTGCCCGGCGTCGAGGCGCGCGAACACGGCATCCGATTCAACGGGGTACACAACGTCCACGCCGGGAATCTCAGCAAGGCCGGCCGCGAGCCGCGCGGCCATCGCGTTGGCATGAGCGGCATTCCGCAACCAAAGGTCGTCAGTGAGCAGGGCGCCGAACTGCGCGCCGAGGAAGCGCATCTTCGACGAAAGCTGCATGTGCTGCTTCCGCAGGTACGGCGCGCTCAGCCCGTCGCCAGGCCGCATCACGATGACCGCCTCCACGCCCATCGCTCCGTTCTTGGTGCCGCCAAAGCTGAGCACGTCCGCGCACGCGGCGATGTCCGCAAGGGAACAGCCGAGGTGCGCGGCCGCATTCGCGAGGCGGGCGCCGTCGAGGAACACGCGGAGCTGGTTGGCCGCGCAGAATTCCTTGATCGAACGCAGCTCGTCGAGTGAATAGCAGGTGCCGAACTCAGTCGACTGGGTGACCGCGACGACCCCCGGCTGAGCGAAGTGCTCGTCGCCGCGGCCGGCCAGCCGGGTGGCGATGAGCTCCGGCGTGATCTTTCCCTCCACCGCGGGCACCGTCAGCAGCTTGGTGCCGAGAATGCGCTCGGCCGCGCCGCACTCGTCGGTGTTGATGTGCGCGGAGTCGGCACAGATGACGGACTCATGCCGGCTGAGCAGCAGGCCGAGCCCGAGTACGTTGGCGCCGCCGCCGTTGAGCACCAGGTACACCTCGCCCTGCGCTCCGGCGAGCCGGCGAATCTCACTGACCGCGTGCGACGTCCAGGGATCCGCGCCATAAGCCACGGCGTCGCCGACGTTCGCCTCGGCGATGGCCCGCATGACGGCAGGGTGAGTACCGGCGTGGTTGTCGCTGCCAAAGCTCTTGCGTGCTACCGGCCCGGTCATCGGGATCCTCCAAGTAAGTATTTCTAGATCACGGGTCACAGCATTCCCTGCCGTAGGCGGGGTACCATGCCAAAATAGTGGCTACTTCACGCTGGCCTGATCGGGGAACTCAACGGGATGTCACGCCGACTTGTCAACATCACGCTGGATAACCTCGGCGACATTCCGCCGAGTTGCCGCTCCTGTGTTTTCTGGGAACTTGACCCTGTCAGCAAGTCCCGCGCCGAGGCGTCGGACCCGGGACTGGAGAAGGAGTCCTGGATCTCCTCTGTGCTGCTTGAGTGGGGAAGTTGCGGGAAGATCCTCTACGTCGACGGCGTGCCAGCCGCCTATGTGCTTTTCGCCCCTCCACCCTATGTCCCGCGCTCGGTTGCCTTTCCCACGAGCCCAGTCAGTGCCGACGCGGTGCTGCTGATGACGGCGCGGGTGCTCAGCGAATTCTCCGGCGGCGGCTTGGGCCGCATGCTGATCCAGGGGATGGCGAAGGATCTCACCAGGCGTGGCGTGCGGGCGATCGAGGCCTTCGGTGACAAGGAGTGGACCGCGCCCGCCTGCATGCTGCCGGTTGACTACCTGCTGGCGGTCGGCTTCAAGACGGTCCGCCCGCACCACAGGCACCCGCGGCTCCGCATGGAGCTACGGTCGACCCTCAGCTGGCGCGAGGACGTCGAGGTCGCGCTGGAACGCCTCCTCGGCTCAATGACGCCGGAGCGAGTGCTCCGCCCCGTCCCCGCGCCGGCCGTAGTAGGCGGACCGTTCCAGTAGGTCAGTACACGCAGGGAATGCCGTAGCGCGCATTGGCGGGGACGCTGACGCTGTCGGCGGATGAGCCGGCGTGTTTTGACGATTGAGGCGATGGGTTCGACATCGGGCGTCCGGGCGCCTGAGGTTGTGCGCCGAATAGCACGGAGTTCACGGACTGGGTGCCGGCCGCGGGAGTGCTTACGGTACTGCCGGGGGGCACCTCGGTGGCAGGGAGGCGGTCCTGCGCTGCCGCCGTCATGAAGTCCTGGGCGCTGACCGTGGCCCCGCCGAACGTTTCCAGGCCAGCGGGCAGCGCGGTGACCTGCGAGCCGAGCAGCACCTCGACGTGCCCGGCCGGCAGCGACGGGAGCGAGGTGGCGGTCAACGCGCCGACTTCGTCCGCGATCAGGTCCCCGTCCTGCTCAGCGCCGGGACCGTAGAAGACCTGGGAGTCACCCTGCATGGTTTGCGCCTGAGCGGAGGGATTGGCGGCCTTGCCTGGCGTGTAGCCGAGGGCAGCGAAGGCCTGCGCGGCCTCCGATGCCAACTCGGGAGTGCCGCTGCCGTTGTAGACATCCACGGTCACCGCCTTGGTCGGCTTGACCATCGCGGACCCGTAAAACGCGCTGTTGATGCGTCGCTGGATGTCCGGCACGTAAATGTAATTCGCGTCCTGTGGTTGCCGCCCGAACGCGGGAATCATGATGTTCTGCACGGCGGCGTCAGGCAGCGTGGTGAGGGACAGGTGCGAGCCGGTCAGCGCCTTCATGTTGGTGGCGAAGTCGAGCAGGTTGAAATTCTCGTCGGTAAGCAGGAACTGGCTCGCGTCGGAGAGCATGCCGGAGATCACTTTCGGGTCATCAAGCAGGCCCTGGTTCTTCAACCTCCAGATCATGTAGTCGAGGGCTGCCTGCTGCCGGTGGGTCCGGCCCACGTCGACGCCGGGCAGCGTATCCCGGGAGCGGACGAACGCCAGCGACTGCTCCGGGTCCAGGTGCAGGTACTGCGCGCTGCCCTTCGCCTTGTTGTACCCGTCGTCGTACGCGTTGAAGTTCGAGTTGTTGGTGGGCGGGTACACCAGCGTGTCGATGTCAGTCAGGTTCGCGCCGGCTGGGAATCCTCCCTGCGCCGGAGCCGGCTGGATGCACACCTGGATGCCGCCGAACTGCCCGGCGAGCAGGTAGAAACCGTAGATGTTCGACACGACGAAGTGATCGATGTGCACGCCGGTGACCGACTCGACCGTCTGGACCTCGAACGCCTGTCCCGCCTGGTTGGCCCCGAGGTACAGGGCCTTGCTGCTCATCTTCCCGAAGTTGTCACCGACGTACTGATCGTAGGCATAGGCGTAGGCCCCGTCGATCTTTCCCTCGGTGATGCCGTCGAAGGTCGCGTGCGGGAAGTTGACGACGTCGTCGCGGGGGATGGAGTAGCCGACCGCCTTCTGCCCGCCTGCGAAGACGTGGATGAGGATCAGCGTGTCTGTGTCCTGGGAGCCCTGCGTCCCCGCCTGCACAGCAGACTCCTTGCCCGAGTGGGTCACGTTGAGCTGGTGGGACGTGAGGTCCTGCCCCTTGAAGTTGGTACGGCTTTCCAGCCCCATCAGCAAGATGTTCATTGCGCCGACCGACGAACTGTCGCCGATCGAGGCGCCCCCGGCGAGTTGCTGCGTGAGGCTGACCAGGCTGTGCGCGTACCCGGCCACGACAAGGACGACCACGCACGCAAGGCACGCCACCGCGTAGCCGGCCTTGCCGAGAACGGTGGACGCAACCCCAGACCCGCGCATGCCACTCCTCTCGGTGCGGGCTGAGCATACCGAGTGACACCCGTACCTCAAGGGCACATCAGCAGATGTATGAAATTTCGCCGCTCGGCCGAGGTTCCTGGCAAGCGTCCGATCTGCCGTTACTGCGTCGCGATGACGACGCAGTGGCGGAACTCCGCCAGGGCGTCGGCGTCGCCGTCGATCGTGACCCGGCTCGGCTCGCCCGGGGTTTCCCGGTTCCAGGCCCAGCGCAGCACGTCCGTTGGCGTGCCGCTCACCGTGATGTCGGGGGTTACCGTCCCGCTGATCGTCATCCCGGGGCCGCCCGCGACGGAGAATTGACCGGGCGACGTGCTGACCAGCCAGGAGACACCCAGGTTGTCGGCTCCGGCGCTGGCCGTGATCAGGCAGGAACGCCCGGAAGAGTCCTTGAGCGCCTCGGTGAACTGATCGGGCCACTCGCTCACGCCGTAACCGACGAAGACCTTGAGCAGCTCATCGATGCCATCGGTGGCGAGATCGTCGGCGACCGGGGTCACCTGCTCGCGCGCCCCGAGCTCCGCGTCGATCCGGTGGATCACTGTCTCCTGCGCCATCCGCCGGATCCAGAACCCTACGGTCTGGTCCGGTCCGTACCAGGTGCCGCTGGGCTCCGCCGGGTCACGCGCGGCGAACTCCACGACCAGCTGCTGGTAGGCGTCGTCGATCAGCGTGGTCGCCGAGGCGTCGTCGTCAAAATCCGGTGGCCAGTTCTCCGGCTGCGCCCCTTCCCGCATGGCGGTCACCTTGTGCAGGTACACCATCCCCACGTGCCACGTCAGGTCGTCCACCGTCCACTCGGGACAGGTAGGCACCCGCTCCTCCAGGTGCCCAGGCACAACTTCCCTGATCCGCTGGTAGTCCGCCGCAAGACACTCCAGAAACCGCCGGTTCTCCATACTTGAAGTCAATCACGCGCGGCTGTAGGTAGCACAGGTTTTCGATGGTTACGGTGGGCGTGAGAGTGCGGGTCGCGTGGGCGAGGTCGCCCCCGCGACCCGCAGCTGTGCTAAGCGGATTAAGGCTTAGATGAACTCGGCCAGGTCCCTGAGCAGCGCGGCCTTCGGCTTGGCGCCCTTGATCTGCTTCACTACCTCGCCGTCCTTGAACACGTTCAGTGTCGGGATGGCCAGGATGGAGTACCGCTGCGCGATGGCCGGGTTCTCGTCCACGTTCAGCTTGACGACGTCGATCTTCTCGCCGTACTCGGAGGCGATCTCCTCAAGGACGGGGGCGATCATCCGGCACGGGCCACACCACTCGGCCCAGTAGTCGACGATCACCGGCTTGCTGCTCTTCAGGACCTCCGCCTCGAAGGTCGCGTCGGTGACGGCCTTGGTCGCACCCATGGGTGATCACACCTTCCGTATTCGATCTGTCTGTGCGTTATGCGTTCGCGTGGGCGTCGGCGTCGGCGTGCTCGGCCAGCCAGCGTTCGGCGTCGATCGCGGCCGAGCAGCCGCTGCCGGCTGCGGTGATGGCCTGCCGGTACACGTGGTCGACCACGTCGCCGCAGGCGAAGACGCCCTCGATCGCGGTCCGGGTGGTCCGGCCCTCGACCTCCAGGTAGCCGTCGGGGTTGGTGGCGAGCTGGCCGGCGAACAGCTCGCTGCGCGGCAGGTGGCCGATCGCGATGAACACGCCGCCGACCGGCAGCACGGTTTCCTCGCCGCTGTGGACGTTCCGGACCCGCAGCCCGCAGACCTTCCCGGCGCCTTCCATCTGGACGGGCTCGCTGTCCCACTGGAACTTGATCTTGGGGTTGGCGAATGCCCGCTCCTGCATGATCTTCGATGCGCGCAGCTCATGGCGCCGGACGACCAGCGTCACGGACTTGCCGAACCGGGTCAGGAACAGTGCCTCCTCCAGCGCCGAGTCACCGCCGCCGACCACCGCGATGTCCTGCTCGCGGAAGAAGAAGCCGTCACAGGTCGCGCACCAGGACACGCCGTGCCCGGACAGTTCCTTCTCACCGGCGATCCCGAGCTCCTTGTACTTGGACCCGGTCGCGATGATCACTGCCTTCGCCAGGTAGGTCTCGCTGTGCGTCTTGACGACCTTCGGCGATGCGGTCAGGTCAACCTCGACCGCGTCGTCGTACAGCACCTCCGCGCCGAACCGCTCGGACTGCTTGCGCAGCTCGTCCATCAGGTCCGGGCCCATGATCCCGTCGGGGAACCCGGGGAAGTTCTCCACGTCGGTCGTCTGCATCAGCGCGCCGCCCGCGGTTACCGAGCCGGCCAGCACCAGAGGCTGCAGCTTAGCCCGGGCGGTGTAGATGGCCGCCGTGTACCCGGCCGGCCCAGAACCAATGATGATGACGTCACGTACGTCGGTCACTTGCGCGCGCCTCCTTGGATGCCTACCGCACAACAGATCCTAGGGCGCGGAGATTCCCGCGGTTAGCCAGCGATCGGTACCGACGCGATGACTTGCGGCCGGGCCGCCGTGCAGCCGAGTCCCACCACCCACACGCGGCGAGGACTGGCGATGACGTACGCAGGCGTCCCTTGGTAAGTGGCCCGGTCGACCAGTTCGGGAACTACGCCGCCGGTGACCTTGAGCACGCAGGCGCGCAGTTGCGCCGTCGGCGCGGAGCTGGTCGGCGCCGCGCTGGACACCGGGGCGCTGGTCGCTGACGGTGTGAAGCTCGACGACCCAGACGGGACCGAGGCCGACCCTGATGCTTGTGACCGAGCGGCATGCACCTGGGCCTGCGCCTGCTGAGCCAGGGTCGCCTTCTGGTAGCTGGTGCCGGTCTGGATGATCGCGAAGCCCGTCGCTGACGAGAAAGCCGGTCCGGCGGCCGACGCGGCGGCCGACGAGGCAGGCGCGGCGCTCCTCGCTGCGCCGGTGATGTTACTGAGCCCGCCGCTCGCGGCCGCCGCGGAACTAGCGGCGCCGGCGGCCTGCGGCGCCAGGCCAAGCGAAGGCGCCGACGATGATGACGATGAGCTTCCACTGTGTGACAGCCCGAGCACGATGATCACCAGCAGCAGGCAGACGGCAAGCGGGCCGATGACGAACTTCCCAAGTACCGTGCGCACATCGCGTCCCCGGCGCGGTTCGAATATCTTTCGCGTTTCGCGTTCCCGGCGCCGTTCCTGCCTGCTGCGCCGCCGTACGCGGGCCCGTGCGGGAACGGGCCCGAGCACCCGGGCGCCGACCGCACCTTCCGGCTTGAGCGACCCGTCCGACTGGACCGGCCCGTCCGACCGCGCGATCCGGTCCCCTTGCGCGTCGCCGCTCGCGGGCGCGGCGACGCCGGCTCGCGCGGCGGCCTCGACGGCGAGCGCCGCGCTGATCCGGGCCTCGACACTGCCAGGCATCACCGGAGCGGGCACCGACGCAAGGTACGCGGCGACCTCGGACAGCCCGGTTTCGGCTTCCGTGTCTTGCTGGTCAGCCTCCCCTGAGATGTCCTCTGGGTCATCCCACTCGGGGGGCCATTGCCCGCTCATGCGCCTCCTCCCTGCTCAGATGGGACGCCGTCCGCGACGGTCTGGTTCCGTCGGCCTGGAGAACCGCCACGCAGATGCGAAAGATAGGGCAGCAGCCGCGCCCGGCCCCGTGCGCACCGGCTCTTCACCGTCCCCTCGGAGACACCGAGTATCACGGCAACGTCGGCGACTGGGTAACCGAGCATGTCCACCAGGACGAGCGCCGCCCGCTGCGGCGGCGCGAGCGTGCGAATGGCCGCGTCGACGTCGAGCCGGGACTCCGTGGCGGCCGCGGTGTCCGTTGCCTGCCAGGGCTCGGCGACCGGCAGGTCATCCGGGTCGCCCGACCAGCCGACCGAGTGGGCCGACCGCCGGCGCAGCAAGTCGAGCGCGGCGTTGACCACGATCCGGTGCAGCCACGTCGTCACCGCGGACTCGCCGCGGAAGTCACCAGCCCGCCGGAATGCCGAGATCATCGCCTCCTGGAGCGCGTCCGCCGCGTCGTCCGGGTCGCAGGTGACGCGTAGCGCCACTGCCCACAGCCGGTCCTTGTGCCGCTTGAAGAGCAGGCCGAAGGCCTCGGTGTCCCCCTCAGCATGCTGCCGGAGCAGCATCGCATCTGACGGTTCACCCGGAGCCAGGCCCGGCATCGGAACGCCGTCGCCCTCAGGAGTTGCCGGAGACGGCGCTGCCGCGGATCACCACGTTGTAAACCTGGCCCTCGAAGTAGGTGTGCGCCGACGACATGCCGGACGGCGTCTTCGGCAGTTGCGGCACGCTAGTGAGCCAGATCAGCACGTACCGTCCGGTGGCCTGGCTGGTGACCGGGAAATTGTGGTCCCCCGAGGCCGAGGCCGAGGGTGAGACCAGCGTGAAGTTGCTCAGCGCCGACTTCGACGTCGCGGTCGAGTTGCCGAGGTAGATCTCGGCGGTGGTGGGGCCCTGGGAGCTGAACAACACCTCCACCTGGCTGAGCCGCACCTCCTTGCCCATGTCGATCAGCAGCCCGGTGCCCGGCTTGAGCCCGCCGAAGTTGGCGTGGTCGAAGTAGTAGGACGTCGTCCACGCGGTCGACGGGCTGCCGTCGATGGCGTACGGTGCGGTCGACTCGTTCTCGGTGTTGCCAGGCGGCGTGCCGTAGATGTTGAAAGTGCTGTCGGAAGCGGGCTTGAGTAGCGCGCCGGCGGCCGGCGCGGACGACGAACTCGGCGGCTGCGTGCTGCTGCCCGAGGTGGGGGTGCCCGGCTTACGGAAGCCGAGCATCCACACCGCTACCGCGACTACTGCGAGCACGACCACGATGACTGCGGCCAGCACAACGCGGTTGGCCCCCCCGGCGCGCCTCCCCTGGCCGGGCGCCGCGTACTGGCCGCCGGGGTACTGGTCTCCCGGGTACTGCGATCCGCCGTACCCGGGAGAGGCCGGGAACGCGGCGGACGGCGGCTGGTAGGGGGCGGTCCCGCTTGGCCCGCGGTCGGGCAGGGCCCACGTGCTCGGGTTGTTCGGGTCGGGCCCGTAGCCGCCATAGCCGCTACGGCCGCCGTAGCCGGGAGGCGCGGGCGGAGCGGGCTCGGGAAGCGGCGCGGGCGGCGCCACCACGGCAAGCGCCTCGGCGAAGTCGCCCGGCGACTGGATCGGCGGCCCTTGACGGGTCGGGCGCTGCAGCAGCACCCGGGTAATCACGCTGTCGAGTGCGTACGAGACGTCCGCGGAGACTTGCCGCGGCGTGCAGACCACGCCATCGGAAAACGGTGCCGGGGGCAGCCGGGTTTGCTCCTCGCCCGGCCAGTAGCCGGTCAGCGCGGCGTAGAGCAGTCCAGCGATGGCGATGGTGTCCGCCATGGCCGGGTCATAGGCAGCGGCACCAGTGAGGCCGTCGCCGGCGAGCGCGGCGTCGATGCCAAGCCCGGTGATCTTGATGCCGCTGCCGCGGGTCCAGCGCAGCGATTCCGGGGTCAGCCGCAGGTGCGCCTGCCCGAGCGCGTGGGCGCCGGAGATCGCCCGAGCGACGTCGCATACCAGGGTGCAGGCGAGGGCCGGGTCGAGCGGTCCGGAGTCGAGGAGGTCGGTGAGCGAGTCGCCGCCTACCCACTCGAGCACGATGTAAGGCTGGCCGCCGGCGTCCTCGACGTCGAAGACCTGGGCCATCCGCGGGTCACTCAGCCTGCTCGCTGCCCGGGCGGCGGTCATGACCTCGCGGATCCGCGGGAAACCCGCCGCGAACGTCAGGACGGAAACGGGGCGCGCGAGCGTCTCGTCGATGGCCTTCCACAAGATCCAGCCGTTGCCTGCGGTTACCTGATCCACCAGCCGGTACCGCCCGGCGAGCCGTGTGCCTGGTTCAGAGGTGTACGTGCTCATACGTAAGTGCCAAGAGCGGGGTGGCTCTCGGCCTCCTTCCAGCCCCTGATATCCCACGACCACCGTCCCATGGTAATGAACCTACTTCTTTCTGATGTTCTCCCCTCGCGGTTCCCTCGTGAATAGAAGGAAGAACAAGGTTCAGTCACTGTTCCGCACACCGCCATCACCCCGTCCTCCGACCTCGCGGCATCCGCGTGCTAACCGAACCGTCCGGCGACGGACCGCATGAGGGTACGGAACTCCTCGATGCCGAGGATCCGGGAGCAGAGCGCGTAGAGCAGTACCGCGCCGCCTCCCCCCACGACCGTCGCGACCAGGCCGTAAACCTGCCCGTGATGCAGGAACGACCCGGCGACGGCCATGACCACGAAGGCGAACAGCAGACCGGGAACGGTCGCGATGAACATCCGGACCAGCGACCTAGTGATCCGCCAGCCGTCCAGGCTGCCAACGCGGCGCAACAGCAGCGGCCACGCGATGATCGCGCCGGCCAGCGTCATGATGTCGAAGGCGAATGCGAGCCCGACCACGATGTCCGGCGGCGTGACCGCGACCTTCACGACCATGTAGCCGATCACGCCGACCACGAGCATGAGCATGCCGATGACGGCGGGGGTCCTGCTCTCGTGGAACGAGTAGAACACCCGCAGCTGCAACTGGGTCAGCATGAACGGCAGCAGGCCAAGGCAGAACGCGCCGAATACCTCGCCGATGTACCTGGCCTGCTCCCAGCTGGTGTGCCCGTGGCCGAACAGGAACTCGCATAGCGGCGCGCCGAGTACCGCGAGGAAGACCGCGGCCGGCACTACGATCACCGACGCGAGCCGCACGCCCTTGGAGAAGTCTTCCCGGACGAGGGAGTACCGCCGTTCGTTGGCGTGCCCGCTCATCCTGGGCAGCAGCGCGCTGATGACGGAGATGCCCACGATCGCGTACGGAAGCTGGAAGAGCTGGTAGGCGTACGAGTACGCCGAGATGCCGTTGGTGGCGGGCGCGGAGTTGGCCACCCGGGTCACCACCAGGTTGCCGAGCCACTGGCTGAACACGTAGCCGAACATCCAGCCCGACATCCGGCCGATCTCGGCGATCTCGGCGCGCCGGAAATCGAAGACGAGCCGCATGCTGAACCCGGCCCGCCACATCACCGGGAAGAGCGCGAGCGACTGGATGACGATGCCGAGCGTGGTGCCGATGCCGAGCAGTTCGATGCCGTAGCCGGAGATGGTGTTGGACTGGATGCCGGACTTCCCGACGGTCACCCAGAAGAGGATGCCGACGAAAATGACGACCACGTTGTTGATGACCGGCGTCCACATGTTGGCGCCGAACCGTCCGCGCACGTTGAGGATGGCGCCGAGCAGCGAGTCCATTCCGTAGAAGAAGATCTGGGGGATGAAGAAGTAGGCCAGCACCACCGTCAGGTGATACTCGTTGGGCCTGCTCAGGTTGCCGCCGTAGAGGCTGGCGATCGGCTGGGCGAGCAAGGTGGCGACGAGCGTCACGAGCAGCAGGCAGATCACGCCGAGGGAGTAGATGCGCTGCGCGTACCCCTCGCCCCGGTCCGGGTCCTCTTTGGCCGCCCGGACCAGCATCGGCACCACGACCGAGGTGAACACGCCGCCCAGCATCAGGTAGTAGACGGTGTTGGGCAGCGTGTTGGCGGTGTTGTACGCGTTGGCGGTGGTGTAGACGCCGAGCGCGTACACGAACACAAACGTGCGCAGGAACCCGGTCGCCCTGGACACCAGCGTGCCGAGGGCCATCGCCTTGCTCGACCTGGCCAGGTTGGGCGAGGTGTCCTCGGTGAGCGGCTGCGGCCCGGTGGACGGAACCCGGCCGCCGTCGGGCTCGAGTACCCGCGTGCGGTTGTCCTGGACATCGGGCGTCGTGCCGCGCTCGGCGGGCACGAACCGCGGTGCCTGCCTGGGCGGCGCCTGCGGGAAGTCGAACGGCTGGAAGGTCGGCTGCGGGTAGCCCGCGGGCACCGGCGGCAGGAATGACGTCGGCGCCGGGGCGGGGCGCTCCCGGTCGGCAGGCGGTATGTACCCCTCGTTCGGCGTGAACGTCGGCCGCGGCCGGCCGCCGGTCTTCCCGTGGCGCGGCCCCTGGGAGGCCCTCCTGCCCTGGCCGGCGGGCTCGTGCGGGGTCGGGGTGGGCGGGTGAGGGGTCGGGGTGGGCGGATGAGGGGTAAAAGAAGGCCCAGCGGGCGGGAACCCGGGCGGAGGAGGCGGCCGGTACCCCGGCGGCAGCGACCTGGTCTCTGGCCCCTGCGGGCCCGTGTCGTGCGGAACGAACCGCGGCGCCGGGGTGTCCGGCGGATCATCGTCACCGGGATACGGCGGCCCGGCGGGCCTCGACGGCCTGGTCATCCGGCGCCTCCAGCATTGGCCATGTCACTTGGGGTGCCGCGTTGCGCGGCCCTAGCCTTCCGCTTGCGGCGCAACCGGAAAACCGACGTCAGCACGAGTACCCCGAGCGCGCCGCCGATAATGATGAGCAGCGACCGCCCGAACCGCGTCACCTCGACGCTCACCAGCTGAGCTGTCCAAGTAAGCGGGGCTCCGTCCTCTGTCACCAACTTTAGCTGCATCGTGGACGTTCCTATGGTGGTCGAATGGACCGGCATGGGGACGCTGTTGGTCTTTCTCGCCTGAACGATGAGCAGCGAGGTGAACGGGCCAACCACAAGCTGGCTCCCGACCGGGGTGGTGGCCACCACCCGCACCTGGACCGGCAGGTCGAGGAGGTTCCTTACCGATACGAACGTCTTGCCCGACGTTCCGGCGAGGAAGAGCTTCTTGCCCGGGATGATCTGCACCTTATGTTCCGAGTCGTTCAGGTACTGGGCCAGCTGGCTTATCGCCAGCCAGCCGCCCGGCGATCCCGAGCCGCGCCAGGCGGCCGACGTGGTGGCGGCGACCGCCGCTTGCAAGGAGGTGACCACGCCGGCAGGCGGCTGGTACAGCAGGTTGGTGAACAAGGCGGCGCTAGCCTGGACCGGTCGCACGTGGTCGAGGTAGGTAGCGGACAGCTCAGTGCCACTCACCTGTTTCGCGGGCAGCGGCGTCGGCGCGAGCTTGGCCGAGTCCGTTGCGAGGGCGGACAACGACACCGAGCGCAGCCAGGGGGCGCCGCCGTGGCTGATCGACAGCAGCGCCGCGGCCTCGGCGGGCGAGGGGTCCCAGCCCGTTGGCGGCGCGATCACCAGCGAGCGGGCGAGATTGGGCGCCTCGCTTGCGATCATCGCGGTCTGCGCGAGGAAGTCCTGGACGAAGCCGAACTGGGCCGCCTCGGTCGGTGCCGGCGACGCCGAGCCGAGCAGACTGGTAATGCCCGAGTCGGCAAGCAGCACGGACACTGACGTTCCGATGCCGCTCGTCGTCCGGCCGAGGGCATTGTCGTACCCCGGCGTCGATGAGGGCAGCTCGTCGCTGCTCAGCACCACGGTGCCGACCCCGCCGTCGTTCGCGAGGCTGGTCACCACCCCGGCATCGGCCAGGCCGCCGGCTGGCCAGGCCGCCTTGAGCACCGCTCCGTTCCCGGTGCCGGTGCTATTCGAACCGAACGTATCCGGCAGCACCTGGCCGGCGATCGTGTCACCGAGCTGGTAGGCGGTACGGATACTCGCGTCGAGCCCGGCGTGGCTGAGCGCCGCGACGTCCACGTTGGCGTACGGGGTCAGGAAGGCCGGCTGGCCGGCGGTGGCGGTCCGCAGCTTCGACAGCCACGCGCTGGCCGCCGGACTCGCCTTCTCGGCGATCCGGCCGGAGCAGGTGGCCTTTCCGCCCGTGTGGTACGGATGCGTCATCACGGACACATCGGATAGCAGGGCGGGGTCGATACTCCAGGTGAGCTGGTCCTGTTGGGCCCATGTCGCGCCCGCGCCGAGCAGCGTGGACAAGCGGCCGCCCGAGGCCACGGACCCGGCCAGCCGGGACGTGGCGAGCGTGCTGGAGCACGCGCCCTGCTGCGGTGCGTCGACGAGCGGCCAGATCCAGGCCACCTGCAACTGCTGCGGCTGCGAGCTGGCGCTACCGCCCGGCCAGTACGGCAGGAAGCTCCAGGCGGTCGCGGTGTACCCGCCACGCGGCGCGATGGCCTCCACCCGGACCGGGAAGACGCCGAACCGGTCGTAGAACGTCGAGGCGGGGAAGGACGCGGACCAGCGCACGGTCGCGCCGTTTGGCACTGTCCCGGTCACCTCCGGGTTACCCGCGGCCCGGAGCAGGTACGGGTAGCTGCCGCTGCGCTCGAAGGAGGCCATCTCCGCGCGGCCGGTGAACAGCTCGGTGCTCGTCTGGGCCTGGACGGTGATACCTGAGACGACCGACCCGGTGTGGTTGGCCAGCGCCCCGGTCACCGTGACCGTGGCGGTCGGCGTGGCGATCTGCGGCGTCATCCCGGTGATGGAGATGGCGATCCCCCGCGTGTCCGCCGCGCTCGCGTCCGGTGACTGGTGTTGAATGTCACTGGCGGACGCCTGCACGGCAGGGACCGCGAGGACCAGGCAGGACACCGCGAGGAGCACAGCGGCCACCGCACCCGGCGCACTCAGGGCACGAACGAGACAGCGCACGGTCTGCATGTTATGGCCGTTCGCTACAAAGCGTTGGGCTAGATACCCTGAATGCCCGTGTCAGATTCCACCTTCTCCGTCGCCCAGAAGGCTACCTTGAGCGCCGACCAGCGTCAGGCCGCCGCGGCCCTGCTGCGTGCCAATACCTCACCCGCCGTGGGCGAACTCGGCGAGCTTTTCGCCATGGCCGGGCACGAGCTTGCACTCGTTGGCGGGCCGGTGCGTGACGTGTTCCTCGGCGGGCACCCCAAGGACCTCGACCTGACCACGGACGCGGTACCGGAGCGGATCCTCGCGATCACGCGGGACTGGGCGGACAAGACGTGGAAGGTGGGCATCGAGTTCGGCACCGTCGGCCTGCGCAAGCGGGACGAGATCTTCGAGATCACCACCTACCGGAGCGAGGCCTACGACCGGGCGTCGCGCAAGCCCGCGGTGAAGTACGGCACGTCGCTGGTCGGTGACCTGGAACGGCGAGACTTCACGATTAACGCGATGGCGGCGCGGCTGCCGTCGTTCGAGCTCACCGACCCGTTCGGCGGCCTGGTCGCACTGCGGGAAAAGGTGATCAGGACGCCAGGGCGGCCGGAAGACTCCTTTTCCGACGACCCGCTGCGGATCCTGCGGGCGGCGCGGTTCGCCGCCCGGCTCGGCTTCACGGTGGCCGACGACGTCCAGTCGGCGATGGGCGCGATGGCGGGGCGGCTGTCCATCGTGTCCGCGGAGCGGATCACGGACGAGCTCTCCAAGCTAATGCTGACCAAGACGCCCGAGGCCGGGCTTGACCTGCTGGTGGACACCGGCGCGGCCGAGGTGGTGCTCCCCGAGCTGCCCGCGCTGCGGATGGAGGTCGACGAGCACCACAGGCACAAGGACGTCTACTGGCACTCGCTCACCGTGCTCAGGCAGGCGATCGACCTGGAGCCGCGCTACGGGCTCGGCCCCGACCTGGTGCTGCGGCTCGCGGCGATCCTCCACGACATCGGCAAGCCGCGCACCAGGACGCTGCTGACCGGCGGCAAGGTCGCGTTCCACCACCATGAGGTGGTCGGCGCGAAGATCGCGCGCAAGCGGCTGACCGAGCTGCGGTTCTCTAAAGAAGTCATCACCGACGTGTCCCGGCTCGTGGAGCTGCACCTGCGGTTCCACGGCTACGGCGACGGCGAGTGGACCGACTCCGCGGTGCGGCGCTACGTGCGCGACGCGGGCCCGCTGCTAACCCGGCTGCACGCGCTGACCCGGGCCGACTGCACCACCCGCAACGCGAAGAAGGCGGCGCGGCTCGCGGCGACCTATGACGCGCTCGAGGCGCGGATCGAGGTGCTGCGCGAGCAGGAGGAGCTCGACAAGATCAGGCCGGAGCTCGACGGCGGTGAGATCATGCGCATCCTCGGGCTCACGCCAGGCCCGCTGGTCGGCGAGGCGTGGAACTACCTGCTCGAGCTCCGGCTGTCCGAGGGGGTGGTCGGCACCGAGCGGGCTACCGCTGAGCTGCTTGCGTGGGCCGCGCGGAAGGGGATTGAGCCGCCCCCCTCGAGTTCCTGACGGTGAGCGTGGCGTACACCGCGCCCGCGGCGACGTAGCACGCGCCGATGACCAGGATCACCGGGTAGGACTTGCCCGACTCCGGCAGGAACGGGATGGCGATCGCCGGGCCGATGACGAAGGCGACGTTGTACAGCATGTCGTACAGCGAGAAGACCCGGCCCATGTAGGCGTCGTCCACCGTCTGCTGCACGGTCGTGTCCACGCAGATCTTCACGCACTGCGCGGACAGGCCGAGGGCGAAGCCGACGACCAGGTACGTGTACTTGTCGAAGGTCGGGCCGAGCAGGATGGTGACCACGCCGCCGATGAGCAGCCACAGGGCGATCCACTGGTCCTTGGTGAGCCGCTTGACGCCCGGGGGCGTCAGCACCGCGGCGCCGCCGAACCCGAGCGCCGACGCGATCACCAGCAGGGTCACGCTGCCGAGCGCCTTGTTGCCGTTGCCGCCCGAGTAGAAGTAGTTGCGGTAGAGCAGCAGCGCCTGGACGAGCAGCGTGCCGTACAGTGCGCGGTGCACCCCGACCGCGCCGAGGGCATAGGCGGCCCGGCGCCGCTCGCCCAGGTGCCTGAGGCCGCCGACAAGGCCGTGGAAGACATCGCCGAGCTCACTGGCCAGGCTGGACCGCGCCCGGGTGCCCGCCTGGCCGGCGCCCGCCCGGCCGCCGGCCTCGGAGGGCCCGAGCAGGTCCTTGCCCAGCCTGGTGCCGAGCAGGCCCGCCACGATGTAGCAGGCGCCGGCGAACCACAGCGTCGCGGCGCTGCCCGCGAGGCCGCCGCCGGTCACCAGGTGGACGCCGAGTCCCACCACGCCGCCGACGAAGCCGACGATCGTCCCCGAGGTGGGCGCGACCGCGTTAGCCATCACCAGCTTGTCAGCGGGCATCACGTGCGGTGTGCCCGCGGAGACGGCACTGAGGAAGAACCGGTTCACGCCGAGGACGGCGAGCGCGCTGATGTAGAGCGGCACGCCGGTCTGGCCGCCGAGCACGACGAAGCCGGCGACGGCGACCATGGCGGAGCGCAGCAGCGCGCCGTAGACGATGATCTGCCGCCGTGACCAGCGGTCGATGAACACCCCGGCGACCGGGCCGATCAGCGAGTAGGGGACGTAAAGGACGGTGAACGCGTAGACCGCGGCGGCCGGGTTGGGGAACGACTGCGCGCTGAAGAAGGCGTAGGCGGCGAACCCGGCGTTGAACACGCCGTCACCCGTCTGGGAGACCAGGCGGGCAGCGAAGAGCTTACGGAAGTCCTGCTCGGCAAGGACCGACTTCAGGTCAGCCCAGAAGGAGGACCGCCTGCCTTCCGTCACAGCTTCAGCGCCCGCGGACACAAGGCCAGCCTATCCGCGTGGCCCGCCGGACCATAGAAACGGGCGAGTGACAGTGAAGCCACTCGCCCGTTCGGTATGGCTGGTTTGGCCTTGCTAGCGCTCGACCTCGCCCTTGATGAACTTCTCCACCAGGTCGCGGCAGGTGCTGTCGTCGAACTGCTCCGGCGGGGACTTCATGAAGTAGGAGCTGGCCGAGATGATCGGGCCGCCGATGCCGCGGTCCTTGGCGATCTTGCAGGCGCGCAGGGCGTCGATGATGACGCCCGCCGAGTTCGGCGAGTCCCAGACCTCGAGCTTGTACTCCAGGTTCAGCGGGGTGTCGCCGAAGGACTTGCCCTCAAGCCGGACGTAGGCGAACTTGCGGTCGTCCAGCCACGGCACGTGGTCGGACGGACCGATGTGGACGTCGGCCTTCGCCATCTCGTGCGGGATCTGCGACGTCACCGCCTGGGTCTTGGAGATCTTCTTGGACTGGAGGCGCTTGCGCTCCAGCATGTTCATGAAGTCCATGTTGCCGCCGAAGTTGAGCTGGTAAGTGCGCAGCAGCTCAACGCCGCGGTCCTCGAACAGCTTGGCCAGCACGCGGTGCGTGATCGTGGCGCCGACCTGGGACTTGATGTCGTCGCCGACGATCGGCACGCCCGCGTCGGTGAACTTCTTCGCCCACACGGGGTCGGAGGCGATGAACACCGGCAGCGCGTTGACGAAACCCACGTTGGCGTCAATGGCGCACTGGGCGTAGAAGCGGTCCGCCTGCTCGGAGCCGACGGGCAGGTAGCAGACAAGCACGTCGGCCTTGGCCTCGCGCAGCGCCGCCACCACGTCGACCGGCTGGTCGTCGGACTCGGTGATGATCTCCCGGTAGTACTCGCCAAGGCCGTCGAGCGTGTGGCCACGCTGGACGATCACGCCGGTCGGCGGGACGTCGGCGAACTTGATCGTGTTGTTCTCGCTGGCGGAGATCGCTTCGCTGAGGTCCAGGCCAACCTTCTTGGCGTCGACGTCGAAGGCGGCGACCACCTCGATGTCCGACACGTGATAGCCGCCAAAGCGCACGTGCATGAGGCCCGGGACCCGGGCGTCGTCGCTTGCGTCCTTGTAGTACTCGAGGCCCTGGACGAGCGAGCTCGCGCAGTTGCCCACCCCCACAATGGCCACGCGCACTTTATTGGCAGGCACAGCACCCATCAGGATGACTCCTTCTCGCTTCCGCGATCTATTCGGGATCTATCGGTAGGGCTCGCTGGCGGGTAGGGTCCGCCCGCGGCACCACTTGCCTCTGACCGCCGTTCCTCGGCGATCAGCTCATTCAGCCAGCGGACGTCGCGCTCCACGGCTTCGAGCCCGTGCCGCTGCAATTCGAGCGTGTAGCTGTCCACCCGCTCACGAGTGCGCGCGAGCGCCGCGCGCAGCCCTTCCACGCGGTCTTCGAGCCGGCTTCGCCTGCCCTCAAGGATCCGCAGCCGGATGTCGGCCCTGGTCTGGCCGAAGAACGCGAAGTGGACGCCGAACTCGTCGTCCTCCCAGGCGGCGGACCCCGAGTTGACGAGCAGGTCCTGGAACCGCTCCTTGCCCTCGGCGGTCAGCCGGTAGACGATCTTCGACCGGCCGGGCGACCTGCTCGGCCTGGTGTCCTGACCGGGCTCGTCGCCTTCCTTGGCGATCAGGCCTTCCGCGTACAGCTTGGTCAGGCAGGGATACAGGGTGCCGTAGGAGAGCGCGCGGAACGTGCCGAGCAGCAGGTTGAGCTGCTTACTGAGCTCGTAGCCGTGCATGGGTGCCCTGTGCAGCAGCCCAAGGACGGCGAATTCGAGGACGGCAGTCCGGTTCCGGCCCACGGCATCCCCTCCGGGTGGCTAGGTTGGTTGTATCCGTACGATATCTCTTCCCGATATCTCGGTCCGATATATCGGTCAATGCCCAAGCATAGGTGACTGTTCCCCTGAGGGCAACCGCCCGTTCACTCATGGCGGCGTGCGGAGCGCCGCAAGAACCGGCACTAGGGCTACGCCGTGCAGGCCCCTCGGGTGATACTGAGGTCATGGCAGGCATCGCTGCTCGTCGCTCCGTCGTGGATTACGCGCTTGCCCGGCGGGCCGCGCTCGCGTCGGTGTACGCCGGGCACACCACCGTGGCCGATGCCTGCGACGCTCATCCGTACCTGCTCCGCGCGGCCAAATACCACGGCGAGGCCACGGACGTGCGCTGCCCGATCTGCCGTAAGACGAACGTCACACATGTCACCTATGTGTACGGAGACGAACTCGGACAGTACGCGGGCCGGGTCAAGCGGACCCCTGAATTGACGGATATGGCAGCCGAATACGGCGAATTCAGGGTGTATGTGGTCGAGGTCTGCCAAAGTTGTGGCTGGAACCATCTCGCCACGTCGTACGTGCTTGGCACCGGTGAGCCGCCTGCGGCGGGCCGCGGGCGCCGGGCGCGCCCGAACTGAGCCCTGCTTCCTGCCGCTGTCGTCCTCAAGGCCTGACGGGTCGGCATGGTCAGGAAAAAAGGTTCATCAGCCTGGGCGGTGAACGCCAGCAGGTAACGTTTGGGGTCGGCGGGACCAGGCTCCTGCCTTTTCAGCCACGGGCGCGCCCGGACGGCCTGACGAAACCCCAGCCAGGGTCGGGTCATGAGGGGTCGCTCACAGCCACTGCGAGGACGTGTGAGTAGCAACGACTTTGACGGGCCGTTCTTCAGGCCCGCTGGCGGGCAGGGAGCTGACGACCAGGGAGCCGGGGCGAACGGCGCAAGCGCACAGGGCACGGGCAACGGCGAGCTAGGCGCCGCCGGCGGTCCCAGGTACCAGGCGCCGGAGGGCTGGGGAAACGACGGCTTCTGGCGAGACTCGTCCATCGACGCGGACTACGAGACGAACACGCAGCGGCCGATCCGCCCGGGCCGGCACCGCTCGAACGGGGATCCCCGCTACAGCTACTTTTCCGACGGCAACGGCTGGCAGAACTCGCAGAACCCGGCCACCCGGCCGGGCCAGTCAGGGGACTCCGCCTGGCCGGCCCAGGCACCGGACGCCACCACAATCGGCGCGACCCGCGTTGGATTCGGCGCGGGCCCCGTGGCGCCCGGGGGTCCCGCTGGTCCCGCTGGTCCCGCTGGTCCCGCTGGTCCCGGCGGCCCGGCCCGCCCCGGTGACCCTGGCTGGCGGGGCGGTCCCGGCACCGGCGGTCCAGCCGGCCCAGGCGGTCCCGCGGGCCCGGGCGGTCCGTGGCCGGGCGGTCCGGCGGGACCGGGCGGTCCGTGGCCGGGCGGTCCCGGCGGGTACGCTCCCGGGGGCCCCGGAATGCCGGCCGGCCCAGGCGGCCCTGGCTGGCCTGGCGGCCCGGCAGGTCCCGGCGGCCCGGCGGGACCCGGTGGCCCGGCAGGACCCGGCGGCCCTCGGCGACCGGGCGGTCACGCCGGCCCGGGGCGGAACGGCAGGCGCAAGGGCGACTGGTGGCGCCGCTGGACGTGGCAGAAGGCGCTCGCCCTCACCGGCGGCCTCGCCCTGATCTTTGTGCTCGGCATGTTCGGCGTCTACGAGTACCTTTCCTCCTCGGCCACGATCCCCACCGCACTCGCCTCGGCGAACTACCAGAACACGACCGTCTACTACGCCGACGGCAAGAGGGTCATCGGCACCATCGGCTCGACCAACCGGCAGGATCTCGCCTACGCGCAGATCCCCATGCAGTTGCAGGACGCCGTCGTCGCCGCGGAGGACAAGAACTTCTGGACCGAGGGCGGCATCTCGCCGACCGGCATCGTGCGCGCCGCCGTCCACGACCTGACGACCAGTGGCAACAACAACGGTGGCTCCACGATCACCCAGGAATTCGTCCGGAATTACTACGAGGGCGTTGGCACCCAGCAGACGGCAAGCAGGAAGATCAAGGAGATCTTCATCGCGCAGAAGCTGGCTGGGACCAAGTCCAAGCAGTGGATCATGACGAACTACCTGAACCTGATCTACCTGGGTGAGAACTCCTACGGCGTCGCGGCGGCCGCCCAGACTTACTTCGGCAAGCCAGTGTCGGAGCTGACCTGGTCACAGGACGCGTTGATCGCCGGCCTTATCCAGGCGCCGTCGACCTACCCGCTGCCCTCTAACCGGCCGGCGCTCATCGCCCGCTGGAAGTACGTGCTGCAGCAGCTGGTGCTCACCAAGGACATCACCGCGGCTCAGGCGAGCACGATGACGTTCCCCAAGCTGCTCACCGACTCGGCGACGAGTGCCTCGAAGGGTGCCTCGGAGATGGCGGCCTCGGGCGACCCGTGGTCACCGTACATCTTGAACGTGGTCTACAACGAGCTCACCTCCCCCAAGAGTCTCGGTGGGGATGGTATTTCGGTGTCGCAGGTGGAGACCGGCGGCCTCAAGATCGTGACCACGATCAGCTACTCGATGGAAAAGGAGATGTACAAGGCCGTCGACGCGAACATCGCCGCGATCAAGGCGACGCCCGGCGCCCAGTACCCCTCGTACATCAGGATCGGCGCCGAACTGCAGAACCCCAATAACGGCGAGATCCTCGCCATGTACCCGGGCCCCGGGCAGAACATGTCCGCCGCGGACTGCAAAAAGTGGGACTGCAGCGATAACACCGCGGTCTACGCGCGCGAGCAGGTCGGGTCGTCGTTCAAGCCGTACGTGCTGTCCGCCGCGGTGGCGGCCGGCATGAACGTCAAGACCAGCACGCTGAACGCGAGTCAGTACCTCTGCGTGCCACCGGACGGCCTGTCGGCCACCCTGTCCAAGACAATGAAGTATTACTCGGGCAGCCTGAGCGAGTGCGCGGACAACGGCCTCAACAGCTACTTCCCCGTCGAGAACGACGGCGGCGAGATCATCGGCAACCCGAAGAAGGGCGGCGGCACCACGGTGCAGAACGCCCTCGCCCAGTCGTCCAACACCGCGTTCACCGACCTCACCCACCGGGTCACCACGTCGAACGTGATCAGGATGGCGAAAGCCTTCGGCGTCAGCATCGCGGACTACCCCAACGGGTCGGGCCTGACCAGCGATGTCGGCCAAACGAACATCGCGCTCGGTATCGCGCCGCTGACGGTCAACGAGCAGACCACGATGCTCTCCGCCATCACCAACGACGGCGTCTATCACCAGTCGCACATCGTTAAGTACTGGCAGCAGCCAGACGGCTCCGAGCAGACGCCGACGGTCGCGTCGCACGGGGTGCTCGACCCGTCCAACCCGACGACCAACGCGGAGCTCGACTCCCAGGTCCAGTACGCGATGGAAATGACGACGGTCGACGGCACCGGCACCGCGGCCGCCTACGGGCTCGGCAGCCGGCAGATCATCGCCAAGACCGGAACGACGAGCGGCTCCACGGCCGGCTTCTTCATCGGCGCCATTCCCCAGTACTCCCTGGTCGTGGGCATGTTCGTCGCGAACCCCGCGAACACATCGGAGAGCCTGGTGCCGCTCACCGGCGGCGGCTTCGGTGGTTACTGGCCCGCCAAGATCTGGAACACGTTCGCCCAGGCGGAGTTCGCCAACCTGCCACAGGAGACCTTCCAGAACGCTACGTTCACCGGCGCGGCGTGGAACCAGGTCGGCAAGATCGCCCCGGACCAGATCAGCTGCTATATGGCGGACGGCAAGAAGCACAAGATGGCGGTCAAGACCTGCCCCACCCCGGCCCCCCAGGTCAACTGCGGCTTCGACCAGCAGACCGGGAACAACGACCTGTGCACCACCTGCACCTTCGACCAGGCGAACGGTCAGTTCGACAACTGCGGGCAGCCGACGCAGTGCTCCTTTAATCAGGCGGACGGTCAGTTCGACAACTGCGGGGGCGCCTCCCCGTCAGACTCGGCGACCTGCCAGCAGGGTGATCCCGCCTGTACCAGCGCTAGCCCGTCGCCCAGCGCTACCTGCACGGACCCGGCCAATCCCGCCTGCGCGACGGCCAGCACCAATGGCACCGGTACAAGCATTCCGACGGTCAGCCTTTCCCAGTCCGGCCTGGCCGTCGGCGGCGGCCTGGCCGGCCTGCCCGGCGCGGGCTCGGTGCTGTGGGCCGCGGCGTCTCGTCGGCGGCGCAGGCGCCGCGCGGGTACGGCAAGATAGCCACGTAGAGCTGATATCAGGAGCGGGAGCGCGGTAGTGCGGAACCGGTATCCGGCATTCCTCGGCGCGGGCGTCGCCGCGTCGGCGGTCGCGGCGCTGCTCGGCTACGCGCAGAAATTGCCGTGCAGCTCAGGCGGCGCGTGGAACACCTTCACCGGCCAGTTTCGCGACGCCTGCTACACCGACATCTACCCGCTCTACTATGACGAGCAGCTGGCCGCGGGCAAGGTGCCCTACTACGGTCATCCGGTCGAGTACCCCGTCCTGATGGGCTGGATGATGGAAGCCGCGGCGTGGGCGGTCCACTCCGTCGCGGACGCCTACTCCCGCGGCCGGGACTTCTACTACGTGACGGTGCTGATGCTGGCCGTCTGCCTGCTCGTCGGCGTGCTCGCGACCGCGGCCACCGCGCACCGGGAGGGCGGCGGGGCGGGCTGGAAGGCGGCGCTGCTGCTCGCGCTTTCGCCCGGCCTCATCCTCGCCGCGTACATCAACTGGGACCTGTTCGCGATGGCGCTCACCGCGGGCGGCATGGCCGCCTGGGCGGCGCGCCGGCCATGGCTTGCCGGGGCGCTGCTCGGGCTCGCCGTCGCGACCAAGTTCTACCCGCTGCTGCTGTTCGCGGCGCTGTTCCTGCTGTGCCTGCGCGCGGGGAAGCTGTTCGAGTTCGGCCAGGCGCTGACGGGCGGGCTCATCGCCTGGCTCGCGATCAACGTGCCGGTGGCGCTGACCGCCACCTCCGGCTGGGCCGAGTTCTACGCGTTCAGCCGGTCCCGCGGCGCCGACTGGGGATCGGTCTGGTACCTGTTCGAGCATTACAACGTGCCGGTGGTCGGTAACTCCTCGCTCGGCCAGCTGAACCTCATCACCTCAGGGTCGTTCGCCGTCGCGTGCGTGCTCATCGCCGTGCTCGCGCTCGCCGCCCCGCGCAGGCCCCGGCTGCCGCAACTCGGTTTCCTGTTGCTCGCTTCGTTCCTGATACTCAACAAGGTGTGGTCACCGCAATACGTGGTCTGGCTGCTGCCGCTCGCGGTGCTCGCCAGGCCCCGTATCTGGGCCTACGTGCTGTGGCAAGTCGCCGAGGTCGCCTATTTCCTCGGCATCTGGGGCTACTTCGTCTACCTGTACAGCGCGTCCGGTGACGGCGTCCCCGGCATCAGCACCGGCTGGTACTTCGTCATCCTCACCGCCAGGCTGCTGACGGTCGCCGTGCTCGCGTCCACCGTGGTGGTGGACATCCTGCAGCCAGAACGCGACCGTGTCCGGGCGTCCGGCCTCAACGACGACCCCGCGGGCGGGGTGCTTGACGGCGCGCCTGACCGCCTGGTCCTCGGCTGGCGCGGGGTGGGCCGCCGTCCGGCCGAGGCCGCGGCGGGCTAGCCGCGCTGGCGCCCGCCGGCCGTGACCGCCCTGCGGTCAGCCCACCCGGTCGCGGAGCCACGCGATGTCGGCGGCCAGGCCCGTCTCCGGGGTCTCGCAGACAACGGGGGCCCCGGCCGCGCGGACCACGTCGAGCAGCGCCTGCGGGTCGATGGTGCCCGCGTCGAAGTTCGCGTGCCGGTCCGCACCGGAGCCGAACTCGTCGCGCGAGTTGTTGCAGTGCACCAGGTCGATCCGGCCGGTGATGGCCTTCACCCGGTCAACCGCGTCGGCCAGGTCAATGCCGGCCGAGTTCGCGTGGCAGGTATCCAGGCAGAACCCGACCTCGCCGCCGCCAGAAACCGAGTTAACGCCCTCCCAGAGCCGGGCGATCGCCTCGAGTGACCGGGCCATCGCGCCGGTGCCGCCCGCGGTGTTCTCGATGAGCATCGGCAGCGGCCGTTCGATCTGCTCGAGCGCCTTGATCCAGTTCTCGACGCCAACCGCGGGGTCGGCGTCCGCCGTGACATGCCCGCCGTGCACGATGAGCCCCTTGGCGCCGATGGACGCGGCGGCCTTGAGCTGCTGGCCGAGCAGCTTCCTGCTCGGGATGCGGATCCGGTTGTTGGTCGACGCCACGTTGATCACGTACGGGGCGTGGATGTAAACGTCCACGTCCGCCGCGGCGTAGGCATCGCGGAGCGCACCGGGATCACCGCCGGGGATAACCGGCCCCTTCCACCCTTGGGGGTCACCGAGGAAGAACTGCGCCACGCGCGCACCGCACGCAACGGCGTCGTCCAGCGGATGATCGGAGTGGAAGTGCCCGCCAATACGCATCATGGCTAGAGCCTAATGCGGGCCGCCCCCGGGAGATCCGACAAACCGTCAGGCGAAGCCGCCGTGGGCGAGGCCGAGCGCTAGGCCCACGAAGCCGGCGATGATGCCGGCCACGATGATGACCCGTTCTTCCCTGGTCGCTGACATCATCTGGGAGACGAGCCCGACGAGCAGGGCGGCGAGGCCGGTGACCGCGGTCACGACCGCCCAGCCGTGAGAACCGCTCGGGCCGGTCCTAAGCAGCAGTCCGAGTGCGAATGAGACCAAGCCGACGATGAGCGTGAAGAACGCCGCCACGTTGAGCAGCGGGTGGCGCTGACCGTCCGAGTTGAGCGTGAAGTGCGGTGCGTGCCCGCGGGTGCGGATCGTGGTCACGACGGCCTCCCAGGAGGACTCCGTAGTCCAGGTTCAACTCCACTGTTCCCCTTTTAGCGCCGGATGAACAGGCCCGCGGGCCAGGAACCGGCTCGGAATGTCGTTGGGCCTTGGTACAGTTAGTGGCTGCGGACGGGGACTATGAGCCCCGCCGTGCCTCCTGTCACGGAACGCCCGTGACCGCGTCAGTCCAGAGGAGGAGCGCATATGCGCCACTACGAGATCATGATCATCCTCGACCCGAACCTCGAGGAGCGGACGGTACAGCCGTCGCTCGAGGGGTTCCTCAAGGTCGTGACCGCCGACGGTGGCAAGGTCGGCAAGCTTGACATCTGGGGGAAGCGCCGGCTTTCCTATCCGATCGACAAGAAGCCGGAAGGCATCTACGCCATCGTCGACCTGACCGCCAACCCGGGTGCCGTCCAGGAGCTCGACCGCCAGCTCAACCTCAACGAGGGCGTGCTGCGGACCAAGGTCCTGCGGCCCGAGCACCGCTAAGCCACAGCCTTATCCATCAGTTCTGCTAAGACCGGGAGCGCCACAATGGCGGCAGGAGACACCCCCATCACGGTCGTCGGCAACCTCGTCGCCGACCCGGAACTCCGATTCACCCCAGCCGGCCAGCCGGTGGCGACCTTCAGGATCGCCTCGACGCCGCGGATACGCGACAACGCGAGCAATGAGTGGCGGGACGGCGACAGCCTCTTCCTGACCTGCAACGTCTGGCGGCAGGCGGCAGAGAACGTGGCCGAATCGCTGCAGCGCGGCATGCGGGTCATCGTGACCGGCCGGCTCAAGCAGCGGAACTATGAGACCAAGGAAGGCGAGAAGCGCACCGTCTACGAGGTCGAGGTCGACGACGTCGGCCCCTCGCTGCGGAACGCTTCGGCCAAGGTCAACCGGGCCAGCCGCGGCAGCGGCGAAGGCGGGTTCGGCGGCGGCAACAACCGGGCCGGCGGCAACAACAGCGGCCAGGGGTCAGCGTCCGGCGGCAGCAGCCGCAACGAGGACCCGTGGGCGTCCGACTCCAGCGCCGGCTACTCCGACGAACCGCCGTTCTAAAACTCCAGCAAGTAACAAACCGACCATCCCCGCATTAACCGCGGGGCTCTCCTAAGGAGCACCACGATGGCGAAGCCTCCAATTCGCAAGCCCAAGAAGAAGGTCTGCGCCTTCTGCCACGAAAAGATTGTTTACGTGGATTACAAGGACACCGGCCTCCTTCGCAAGTACATCTCCGACCGCGGCAAGATCCGTGCGCGACGGGTTACCGGGAACTGCACCCGGCACCAGCGCGACGTCGCCACCGCGATCAAGAACGCACGCGAGATGGCGCTGCTCCCGTACACCAGCACGGCGCGCTAGGGCCAGGGAGGACTGACCAATGTCTCGCATGAAGCTGATCCTGACGCAGGAGGTCGACGGCCTCGGCACCCCGGGTGACGTGGTGGACGTGGCCGCGGGCTACGGCCGTAACTACCTGCTGCCCCGCGGGTTCGCGATCTCGTGGACCCGTGGCGGTGAGAAGCAGGTCGAGCTGATCAAGCGGGCCCGCGCGGCGCGTGAGATCCGTACCCTTGAGGACGCGCAGGCGGTGGCCGGGCAGCTGCAGCGGCTGAACATCCGGCTCAAGCGGCGCGCCGGGTCTAACGGTCGGCTGTTCGGCTCGGTCGGCGCGACCGACATCGCCGAGGCGGTTCGCACCGCAGGCGGCCCGGAGATTGACCGCAGGAAGATCGTCGTGCCCGACCCGATCAAGGCGGCCGGCTCGTACAAGGTCCAGGTCCGGCTGCACCCCGAGGTGACCGCCTCGGTGGGCATTGAGGTCACCGGCGCCTGATCCCCCGGGCGTTTTCCACAGGTAGTTTTCCACAGCGTTCTTCACAGGCAATCTGTTGCCCACAGGGAGTGCGCTTTTCCACAGCGATCCGCCCGGCGGCGCGCCTTCACGCAGAAGGCGCATCGCCGGGCGGTGCTGTGTACCGCTGCGCGCGCCGCGCGAGCTCGGGGTCAAGCGCGCTGACCATCTGCCACAGGGCGGCTATCCGGGTGGCGAGCTCGGCCTCGCCTGCCTCGCTGCGGATGGCACGGGCATCGCTTTCTAGCTGGTCAATCGCTATCGCGATGCGGTCGATCTCGTCCCCCGTGTTCGAACGCACAGGCGAATGATAGCCGGCCCAGGCCGAGGGGAACGGCTGTTCCGCGGTGCTGCGGGCGTACCGTCGCGCCCGTCCGGCGCGGGTTCCGCGTGCCTGTGGAGAGCTGCCCGATTCGTTCTGTAGCTGGGGAAAAGCTTCGGGCGCCCCCCCGCTCGCATCAGTTTTCCACAGGCAATCTGATGCGGCCTGTGTATTTTACTGTGGATAACCCGGCAAAAAACACGGCCGACTTTTTCTCCTGCACAGCCAGTGGATTACGTCTGTGCAGGTCCCAGGCCGCTACGACGAGCACTCTCGCAGACTGTCCACAAGGTATCCACCAGCTACGCACAACCTGGCCACAGGTTCTCAACAACCTTGTCCACAGTCCGTGTTGGCACGGAGGCCAGGGGATCGGCACAATGTCAGAGCCGCCGATGACAGGCCCCTTTGACGGACGTCGATCGTCAGACCCCTTTGGTAGAACGGAGTCGACGCTTGGGTGGGGCGTTACGCGTGGGGAGGAGGCGTCCAGTGAGCGTTACCGAGTTGCCGCAGCGCGGCGACGAATTCGAGCGGATGCCGCCGCACGACGTCGCGGCCGAGCAGTGCGTGCTGGGCGGCATGCTGCTGTCGAAGGACGCGATCTCCGACGTCATCGAGGTGATCAGGCCCACCGATCACTACCGGCCGGCCCATCAGCTCGTGCACGAGGCCATCCTCGACCTGTATGCGCGCGGCGAGCCTGCCGACCCGATCACTGTCGCCAACGAGCTCACCAGGCGAGGCGAGCTCACCCGCATCGGCGGCGCTCCCTACCTGCACACGCTCATCGCTTCGGTACCCACCGCGGCCAACGCCGGGTACTACGCGCGGATCGTCAGGGAGCGGGCCATCCTGCGGCGGCTGGTGGAGGCTGGCACGCGGATCGTCCAGTTCGGCTACGCCGGCGACGGTGACGCCGATGAGCTCGTCGACCGGGCGCAGGCCGAGGTCTACGCGGTCACCGACCGCCGCATCGCGGAGGACTACCACCCGCTGTCCGAGATCATGCCCGCCGCTCTCGAGGAGATCGAGGCGATCGGCGCGCACGGCGGCGGCATCAGCGGCGTCCCCACGGGCTTCGCCGACCTGGACGCCCTCACCAACGGCCTGCACGCCGGCCAGATGGTCGTCATCGCGGCCCGCCCCGCCGTCGGCAAGAGCGCACTCGCACTCGACTTCGCGCGGTCGGCGACGATCAGGCACGGCCTCCCCACCGTGGTCTTCTCGCTGGAGATGGGGCGGAACGAGATCACGATGCGGCTGCTGTCGGCCGAGGCGCGGGTGCCGATGCACGTGATGCGGACCGGCCAGATGAGCGACGATGACTGGGGCCGGCTCGCCAAGCGAATGAGCGAGGTCGCGGACGCGCCGCTGTTCATCGACGACTCGCCGAACATGTCGCTCATGGAGATCAGGGCCAAGTGCCGACGGCTCAAGCAGCGCCACGACCTCAAGCTCGTCATCATCGACTACCTGCAGCTGATGTCCTCGCCCAAGCGGACCGAGAGCCGACAGCAGGAGGTCTCCGAGATGTCCCGGTCGCTCAAGCTGCTGGCCAAGGAGCTTGAGGTGCCCGTGGTGGCGCTCTCCCAGCTGAACCGGGGGCCCGAGCAGCGCCAGGACAAAAAGCCGATGTTGTCCGATTTGCGCGAATCGGGTTCTATCGAACAAGATGCGGATGTTGTCATACTTTTGCATAGAGAAGATGCATATGAGCGGGAATCGCCCCGGGCCGGTGAAGCGGACCTGATCGTCGCCAAGCACAGGAACGGGCCGACCGCGACGGTCACGGTGGCGTTCCAGGGGCACTACAGCCGCTTCGTCGACATGGCCCCAGGCTGACGGCTGTTTGTAGGTTCTCATCACAGTTGGCCAACGTCTCATCGATCTGGCCAACAGATGGCCAATTGGCCAGATCGATGAGACACCAGGTGGCCAGTCTGGGCTGATGGGATGCTGGTGCGGAGGTTACGGGGGCGGCCGTGCTTCTGCGAGAGGGTCGAGCATTGCCGTATGACCGCTACCTGCCTGGCGAGGTCATGTTCTGGGACATCGATGACATCGCCGAGTCCCTCTCCTGGGATCCAGATCCGCTGACGCTGAGACTCCAGCTGAGGTCCCCCGACCCGTACAGCGGACGGCCAGTCCCGGCCTGCTGGGTGGTTTACACGCGGGGATTGTTCCTTGTGACGTGTGATCTGACCGGGTTCGCTGACATGGCCTGCCGTCACGGCCTGACCGTCGTTGCTTGCTCGGGTGGTGAGCTGGTGCTGCAGGAGGAGGGCTGCTCCAAGCAAACGGTCGTCCGCCTGCTGGATCGTGATCCGCCGCGAAACGCATCGCCGCGCTGGTGGCTAGAGCAGGAGGGCGATTGGATCAGCTGGTATAAGACGGAGGAGCGCAGGCGCCGGGACGCTGCTCTCCTTAAGGAGACGCGGGTGACCGATGAACAGCATGCAGAGGTCGACGCCCTGATCGCCGAGGCTCGTGCGGCAGGCCGCTGGCTGGGCGGATATGAAGTGGCAGCGCGTTTCAGGCTGTCGCTTTACGGTGCCGAGCGTCTGCTGTGGGAACGCATGCCCCCGCCGCTTACGGACGATGAGGTCGCGGACGTGGTCCGCCGCCTGGCCCTTGCCGGCGGCGGCAGGGTCAGGGCGCAAGACGTGGTGCCGTTCGGGGCCGCGAGACCGCGTGCGGTCATAGCCGTGAGGCAGTACTACGGGCCGGACTTTTCGAAGCTCGAGCGCGACGAGCAGGGACGAGTGACGGGGCCGCAGGTCCTTGAGGCCTACGGCCTGTGTGCGGGCACGTTGTACTGGAGGGTCCGGCGCGGCAGCCTGAAAGTGGTCGGTAAGGCAGGCAGGGAGAGGCTGTTCGACTACGAGCAGGTCCGCGCGGTCCTAGGCTGACGGCTGAAGCGAGCTGGGTACGCGCGGCTCAAGGGGCCCCGGGCACACCTCGCTGGACCTGCCGGGTGGAGGGACTCCTCGATGCACCCGGGTGCACGCAGGGAACAAGAGGGCAGTCATGGACGCGGGGACGGGCCTGGGGTCGCCGGAGTATGGTCGCGTGCGCTGCGGCGGAGGGTTCCCTGCCTGCTCGGGCTATTCCACCCGGCCAGCCGGCGGCTTAGATCAGCGGGCGGAGACCGCCAGGCTGTCCCGGCTAGGCCTGCGGATTCCGGCTGCCAGGCGACCGGCTCGTCGATACGGTGACGCAGCAGCAGCCGTTCCGCTTCCAGGGCCACGTAGTCCGCGAGCCCGCTGGCCTCGTTGTCACGGAACGCGGCATACCGGGCGCGGTCAGGGTGATGCCACGGAGCCAGGCTTCCTTCGGAGAATCTGATGTCCCTGCCGGTCAGGGTTTCCCAGAGGAGCATTGTCACGTACCGGCGGCGGCGCGCGGTGAGTACGATGCCAGCGCCGCGGCAAGCCCTGCGGAGCCGGGTGGGTGTCAGGAGGCCGAGGTCACCGAAGACGTGCCGACGCCTGGCGTAGTCGATCGGCGGGGGGTGAGCGGTCAGCTCTTCCACGAGGGCGTCGATGCTTGCGAGCAGTTGCTCGAGGCGGCCCTGACTGTCAAGGCGGCGCAGGACCGAGGTGACTGTCGCGCCTGCCTGCCGGGGAAGGACGAGGCTGGCGGCGACGCGCTGCCACTCCTGGCGCGTGCCGCACCGCACGATCGCCATCGACAGGGTGACGGTGAGCATGCCGGTGTCCTGGTCTCCCTCGCGGGCCAGCGCGCTGGCGACGCTCTTCCACACAGCCTGAGGGACGAGCCGGGCGGAGACGGAAGCCAGCCGGCCCGGCGTGAAGGGCCAATCCGCTGCCGTGGTCCTGCCCGGGGGACGCCGGGGGACGGCGTTCCCGGTCCGGTAGGTAAGCATGTCGGCTGCGCTCATGTCGGCCGCGCGCCGCCAGAGGATGATGGCGTCGAGCACCGGCGACCCGGTTGCGCCCAGGTCCAGGTGCGTCGGCCACGGCGCCGAGTGCGGCCGTTGCCGGAACGGGAACGCCGGCGACGGTGACCTCGCCGGGAGCGGTGATGAGGTCGTTGAGCCACCGCTGGCAGGCGAGTAGCGGGTCCGAGGGGTCCAGGTCATGCGGCTCCTGCCCGGCCAGGGACGCGCCGCACCGCGGAAGGCGCGGGCCGGCTTTTCCCGTGGCAGGCGCTGGGGCAGGGTGGCAGCAGCGCCGCGGGTCGATGAGGTGGTCGAGCCGGTTCTCGCCCGCCCGCGGGCGGCGGCCGCACGCGGCGCACGCGCAGGACATGAGCATGTCCAGTTCAGGTGCCAGGACAATGACCAGCGGCCGTCGTTCTCCGTAAGGCAGCGCGGGCAGAACCCGGACCCGGACGCCCGGGCCCACGTGCTGAACCGGCCGGCCGGAAACCCTCGCCCCGGAGCTCCTGCCAGACCCAGCGCGGCGTACCGCTCCAGGACCGCGCTGTCCAGCCGGCCGACGGCGGTCCCGGTCTGCCGCTCCAGGGAACGCAGCGCCTCATCGCCGATCCCGCGGATGAGGCCGTAGGGGGTGCGGGGGGCCGGCAGGCCGAGGGCCGGCACGAGTTCGCAGTGCCTGGACCACGTCCTCGTGCTCGGCGAGCGGCATCTCCGCGAGGTCCTGGCCGGGTACGCCCGGCACTATAACGGGCATCGTCCGCATCAGGGCCTGCAGCAGGAACCCCCACTGCGCCGACCCAGCGAGGCAGTCGATACCACCGCCAGTATCGAGAGCAGGAAGGTTCTCGGCGGCCTGATCAGCGAGTACAGCAGAGCGGCTTAGCAAGCGCGAAAACGCCGGTTCAGCGCCCATACGCGAGTTTGGCACGGCACACCCGTCCCCGGTCACCTGGACCAGCCCGGCCGCGTCGTCGAACGGGCCGGGTGTGACTGGCATTAGGTGATGGCCGTTCGGAATCTACATCGGTCCGTTCAAGACATCGGCGATGAAGTGCACGATTCGTTCTGCCGCTCGCCGCTCTGGATCAAGGTCAGGGTTGTAGACGCCAAGGCTCCATCCGCGGGCGCCTCCGACTTGCAGCGCCGATGAGGCGATGGCGGTTAGCTCGGGCCACGACAGCCCGCCGGGCATTGCGTCGTCGCTAGCGGCTCCGCAGGCGCTGAACTCATGCCTGTCGAGCACATCCAGGTCGATGTGCAGCCACCATCCGGAAGCTTGTGATGTGACCTGCTCGGCGGCTTTGCGGCCGCCTCCTGCCGGATCGTCGTGGAGGTCAGCGGCGGTACGGAGCCGTACTCGGTCCGCGATCGTGGGGGCTGCGATTTCGCGGCGGTACAGGCCGTCGCGCATCCCCAGCATGGCGATTGCCTCCGGCCGCAGCACGCCCGCATGGCTGCGCAGTGGTTCCGGCGCTCGCTGGCCAGTCAGGCCCAGCAAGAAGGCTACCTCCATGTTGGCGGCCTCTCCGGTCGTGGAGGCTTCCATGGTCGTGGCATCTTCGTGGCCGTCGATGAAGACCAGGCCAGCCCCACCGAGAATGTCCGCAAGCGCAGGCACCGCTCCGAGGAGTACTGCGCAGTCAGCGCCGTAGATCAGCGGAAACCGTCCTTGTGCCAGAGTAGCCCGGACCCGCGCATGAAGCCTGCCCACCATTTCCAGCAGCGCGCGCTCATTCATGAACCCAGCGGGTCCACGTGCCGCAGTGGGCTCCGAGACGATGACATCCGGCGTCAAGCTCGCGCGATCCTGCAGGGCCGCCGCCAGGCCAGCACCCCGTAGCGCGGCGGGAGCACTTGCTTGCCCGGCTAGCCGCCCCGAGCCATCGAAGCACACGCCAATAAGATCAATTGCGTCCAACCGTGGCGGTCCCTTCTCGGACCACTTGCTCGCCCTTGATTTCTCCCCGATCCTAACAATCGTGCAATCGACCGGCGGGTACGGGGGTATGTCGGGCTGGCTGACCCCGTCAGCGAAGGGGCCTGCGAGGGTCGGGAAGATAGACGGCTTCGAGCAGGTAGGCGTGGCCGGTCTCACGGCCCCACTGCGCGAGCGCGGTGTGCCCTTCGCGGGCAGGTACCCCGTCTCGGCCGGCCTGGAGATCTCGCTGGGAGTCCCACTGGGCATAGACGGCGGCGTGCGTGCCGTCGAGCCCTCGATGCAGGGACATGGAGCGGAAGCCGGGGCGACTGGTGAGTACGTGGATGCGCTCGTGCATGGTGGCCAGCCATCCGTCTACCTGGGCCTCGGCGGCCATCTCCCAGGTCTGAATGAAGCAGATCCCGCCGTCGGCCGGATCGAGGCGGGGCGCCGTTCCCGTGCGCTCGGCGGTCATGGGGCCGCCGTCGAAGCCGCGGACGGCGATGTGAAGAATCGGCGCAGCGTATCACCTAGCACGGCTGGCTGCTCCTCGGCCGGGTAGTGCCCGCACCGCTCGATGATCACCTCCTCCGAATGCGGCGCGACCTGGCGGATGCTCGCGGCGACCAGGCCGCCGAGCCGCTGCCTGCCGCCGACAGACAGAACGGGACAGCCGGGAACGGGCAGGTCGCCGAAATCCCGGACGTCGTCAGCCAGGGTCCGGTAGTAACCGAATCCGGCTCGCATGGCCCCGGGAGCGGAGTAGCAGCGCGCATACTCATCCAGGTCAGCCGGGCCGATCGCGCCGGGAGAGTAAGCATGCTGGCGGTAGAAGTAGGCCAGGAACTCGCGCTCCCGGCCGGCGAGGAGCCACTCCGGCACGTCCAGCATCGTGGCCAGGCTCATCCACCAGGCGTGCTGCTGGCCGAGGCTGATATCGGCGAGCTCGGCCAGGCCGAAGCCGGGCAGCACGGTCTCGATCGCCGCAAAGTGCGACACCAGGCCGGGATACGCGGCGGTGAGGTAGTACCCGACGGCGCCACCCCAGTCATGCCCGGCAACGCGGGCCTGGCCGAGCCCGAGCTGATCGATGAGCGCGGCCATATCGGCCGCGACGGTCCGCTTGTCGTAACCGCCCTCGGGCCGGTCGGAATCGCCGCAGCCGCGCATATCCACGGCCACGGTGGTGTATTGAGCCGCTAGTGCCGGGATGACCCGCCGCCAGGCATAGCTGGTCTCCGGCCACCCGTGCAGCAGCAGGACCAGAGGTCCGTCACCGGCTGTCCGCAGGTGCAGCGAGATCCCGTTCACTGTCATCCGCTCGCTGCGCACGGCTGCCGGGCCGGCCGCCGCTGCGTCGGTCACAGGGACCAATCGACGGGGTAGTTGACGATCGGGACAAAAGCAACGCCGGCCTTCTCGGCGGCGGCACGGGCATCGACGATCATCTCCTTCAGCGTGCTCATCTGCCGGGCATGCTCGTCGGATTGCCACAGGCTGACGTGGACCATCGACCCGTCCGGGGAGGCGCCGGCGTAGTAGCTGATCAGGCCAGGCAGCTGCCGGATCGCAGGCGACAGGTAGCGGCCGGTCGCCGCGATCATGACCTGGATTTCACCGAACCGGGCCGGATCGAAGTCACCGCGGGAAATACGGACAACGGCTGCGGCTGGCAGCGGTGTCGTGGTCATGGGCTTGACCTTCCTCGTGCTAGATTACGTTTCGATCCCCTATCGGAATTAATCCTACAGGAACTGGCCGCCGGAACGGCCGCAGGATGCAGGATGGTGAGCGTGTGCGCTGAGATGAGCCGACCCGCGGGCCGGCCCAGGAACCCGGGGCTGGACGCAGCCATCCTGGTCGCCGCTGAGCGTCAGCTCGGCGAACGCGGGTACGCGCGGATGTCGCTGGAATCGGTAGCCGCCGCGGCGGGCACCACCGTGCCGACGGTCCGGCGCAGGTATCGCGGCAAGGCCGACCTGGCCGCAGCGGTCATCGGATCGCTGCGCGTCACTAACCTGCCCGCGGGAGCGGCGACGCCGCGGGCTGACGCGCTGGCGATCCTGCGGAACTTTCAAGCCAACCTGGGACGGAAGGACGCCATGGCACTGGTCGGCAGCCTGCTCGCCGAGGAACGCCGGCACCCGGAGCTGCTGGAGATCTTCCGCGAGCGCCTTGCCGGGCCACGGCGGGCCAGCTTGCGCCAGGCGCTGGCGGACGGCGCAGCGGCCGGCCAGCTGCCCGCGTCCATCGACCTAGACGCGCTGGCCAGCATGCTGATCGGCTCCTTTTACGCCCGCTACCTGCTCAGCTCCGACCTGCCAGCCGACTGGGCAGAGCGCACCTTGCAGGCGGTCTGGCCGAACCCGCCGGCAGGTGCACGGGTTCCGCCGACCCGCCGCCTGGCTACGTGGCCCAATCGACCAAGTTAGCGGCGCGCGTCAAGCCGGAACACACCACTGGCGCGGCCCGACGGTTTTACAGCTCGGCCCATCCGGGGCTAGTCGCGTTCGCGTGAAATCTTCGGCGCGTGCGGGCGGGGTTGGATGGTGGCGGGCTGCCCGTGACACCGGCAGGTTTGTGGGATCTGAGCCCGTTTTACAGCTTGGCGCCGGGACCTGACCTTTGAGGATTGCTTTCTGCTGCCGTGAGCGCGCTGGCCGGCCGGTGGCTTTGCCGCGTGCCCGCAAGGCTTCAGGCTCGGGTTACCATTCGCGCGAGGTTCTCGATGGACCGCTCCAGCGCCGCTGCCGGCGCGACGGGCCACGTTAGCCTGGCTCGCAGCTCGTCGCTGATCGCGTGCCAGTCGCAGTAGTTGGTCACATCGCAGGTGGTGTCGCCCACCGGTTCGATCTGCCAGCCGTAGACCCGCCCGCTGGGTGCCTTCCCGGCTAGCGCGGGAGCCCATTCGAGGAGGTGGTCCGGGACGATGCGGGTGACAGTGTTGAGGATCGTGTAATACCTGGGGAGGCTGCCGATGCCGGCGACGTCGCCGAGGGGCTGGCGATCCATCTCGATGTCGAAGGTGTCGCCGGCCGCCTTCAGCCGGTGGGCGCCGCCCACGTTCCGCAGCGCTGGCCTGCTCCTTGTGGCTGGCGTGGTCGGTGCCGCCGAGCGCGAAGTAGCGCAGGGCGGTGAACGGGGATGCGGTTTAACCAGGACGAATTCGTCGGCATGCAGGCGATTTCGACGCTTGAGAACGGCAGCCCGGCTCGCTGACCTCGTGGCACTGCCCGCCTGGTGTCCGGCAGGGACAGGTGCCCCGGTCCTTTGCTCCCGCATCGCCGGGATGCGATCTTCATGCCCGTCAACCCTGAGCCTGCGTGGCGTCAGCCAGGCTGTCGGCGTAGCTCGCGGTGAGCTGCTGTGCCCGGTTGAGGAAGTTGTCGATGAGCCGCAGTTGCTCGTCTGTGTACGCGGACAGGAGTTCCGCGGTCTGACGGATCAGGCTGCCGAAGACTTCCTGATCCCGGGAGGTGGTGGCCTCGGTGATGGCCACGATCTGACGGCGGCGGTCGGCGGGGTCGGGTTGACGGCGGGCATATCCGGCGCGCTCCAGGCGATCGATGACCGTGGTTACGCCCCCGGTCGTGAAGCCAATCAACTGAGCCAGGTCGGATGGCGCCAGCGGCCCCGCTCGTCCCACGATGTCAAGCGCGCGCATGTCCGTGCGGTTGAGGCCGTACCGGCCGGCCGCCACATGATCCAGGCGGTCGATCTCCGTGCTCAGCGCGCGCAAGCTGGCCACGACCTGACCGGTAAGCTCACGTCGGTTCATAGCTTGCCAATCTAGTAATCATTAATGTAAGTTACTAGAAATTCTAGCAGAAATCTGAAGTCTTGCGAAGGGTGAGAGACATGACCGACGCATTGGACCGCGGCCCCGCGATGGCCGTGACCGCGACCGGCAGGAGTGGCCCCGTGATCTCCCGAAGGTGGGTGCTGCTGGCCAGCGCCGCGGGGGCCGTGGGCGCGGTGGGCCTTGGCGCCTCGTTCGGCATACTGCCCAAGCCCCCGCCACTCAACGGCCCGCTGGCCGTGCTGATTCGCTATGCGGCCGGCCACCAGCACGCCATGATGGCGGCGGCGTGGCTTGAGGGTAGCGGGACGCTGCTGTACGTGATCTTCGCACTGGCGCTTGTCCACCTGGCCGGCGACCGGGCCGGGCTGGCTGGGCGGGTCGCCACGATGGCATCGGCGGTCGTGGTTGCGGTGAGCCTGGTCTATGACGTGACGCTGATCGCGATCGCACAGTCGGCCTCGCTCGGCGGGCAGCAGGCGACAACGGCCACGGTCGCCTACGGCCTGTTCGCGGCTGCGGAGCACGCCTTCCTCCTCGCCCCGCCGCTGCTCCTTCCGCTTGGCCTCATCCTGCTGCGGACTCCGATCCTGCCCCGCCCGTTCGCCGTGCTGGCCGTCATCCTCGGAGTGACCAGCCCGGTGCTCGGCCTGGTCGGCCTGTTCACCGTCACCGCCAACAACAACGGGCCGGTTGGCGCGGCGATCAATGCGCTGGTCGCGCTAGACGGCCTTTGGGTCCTTGCTGCCGCCGTGATGCTGCCATTGCGCCATCCGGAGCGGTGTGAGTAACGGAGGGCGCGGGCTGAGGAATTGGCCAGATCGATGAGAAAGTTCGCTGGCCAGATCAGTGAGAAAAGCCGAGGAAGCACAGGTCAGCACCCACCCGGTGGCCAAGTCGGATGAGAACCTACAGCCGTGCTCGGACACGCCTCAAGCGACACGACCCACGCCAGAGGGTCTGAGCCCGCCGAGAAGCCGCCAGCTGAGCCGGTCGGGCCTCGACGGTTGTCGAGGCCGTTCCGTACGGTCGGCGCCTATTTCGTGCCGTTGACCATGGCCTGCCGCGCGGCCGCGCGAGGACCGTCGGTAAATGGGTCGCCGTGGCCGGGCAGGATCAGCAAGTGCGGCAGCACGGCGATCCGGTCGAGCGAGGCCGCGGCAGCGGCGCTGTCGTGGGTGAAGCCGCGGCAGACCAGGCCCGGGCCGGTGTGGCCGGTCAGGCCGTCGTGGGTGACCAGGGCGTCGCCGGTGAACAGCAGTCCGCGGTCGGCGAACAGGTAGGCCACGCTGCCGAGGGTGTGGCCGGGCAGCCCGATCGGTTGGGGACGCCCGGGAACGGTCTGGAGGGGCTGCTCGTCGGTCAGGGTGCTCACGTTCTGGACCTTGGGTGCGTTGAACGCCCCGTGACGGGCCATGTGCAGCGGGGTGCGGATCGCGCTAGGCCGGCGCAGCAGGTAGGGCAGCACGGAGCGTTCCGGCTTCGCATGCCGGGTGGCGCTGCGCGGCCCATCAGCCAGGATCGGCGCGTCGTGCTGGTGAACCCAGATCTCGGCGCCGGCTCCGGCGCGCAGGCGTTCGGCGAGGCCGGTGTGGTCGGGGTGGGCGTGGGTCAGCAGCACCGCGCGGATGTCGGGCAGGTCCCGTCCGAGGCGGGTGACCGTCTCCTGGAGCTGGCCGAAGTGGCCCGGCAGGCCCGAGTCGACCAGGACGAGGCCGTCGGGGCATTCGACCAGGTAGAAGTTGACGACCTCGCTGCCGAGTCGGTGGACGCCGAGCGCGGCCAGGTCGGGGGACTGCTGCGGGGCGCTGTTCGGGATCGTGCTAGACATGCTTCCTTTAGGTGGGGTTTTGTGCGGTGAGCACGAGGTTCCGTCGTGCGGGGGGAGCCCGATCATCCGGTGGTGGGCCGTCGGAGACCCACGGCCGCGCGGCCGGGGGCGCGCTGCATTCGGATGAGTGCGACAGCAGTCAGCAGCGCGAGGACGGCGGGTCCGACAGCGTCGGTGAAGGCGCCGGCGGAGCCGCGGATGACGGCGTCGACCGCTTGGACCGCGACCAGTGCCGATCCGACCAGCAGCAGGCCGTCGGGGCGCCGGAGGGCGACCACGGCGATCAACAGCGCCACGAGGACCGCCGAGCGGTCGCCGGCGAACCAGGAGGTGGTGGAGTGCTGGGAGGCGACGGTGGCTATTCCGAAGCCCATGCTGACCGCCGCGTTGAGTCCGGCGACGGCTGCCGCGATCCAGAAGTCTCGCCCAGTCCGATGTTCAGTGAGTGCATTGTTCATAGTCTGAACTATACGCATGAGATACCGTGCTGTCCATGACCGAACCCGCGACTTCGCACACGTCGCCTCCGCTGGGCCTGATGATTGACAAGATCGCCCGCGTCAGCGGGCAGCGGTTCGCCGAGCGCATCGCCGATCTCGACATCAGACCGCGCCATGTCGGGCTGCTCAGCGCAGCCGCCCGCCAGGACAAGCCGTCCCAGGCAGACCTCGGCGCCTGGCTGGGCATCGGACCCAGCGCCGTAGTCGCCGTGGTCGACGAACTCCAAGCCCTCGGCGCGGTCGAGCGCAATCCAGACCCCGCCAACCGGCGCCGCTGGACCATCACCTTGACCGACGAAGGCACCCGCCTACTCACCGAGGCCATCCACCGCGCCGAAGAACTCGATCGCGATCTGGTCTCGACGCTGCCCCCGGAACTGGCCCAGGCGTTCCACGCCGCCACCGTCCAGATCGCCCGCCATCTGGGAATCGCCGGCTGACCGACCGGCCTGCTGCTGCCTCGTATCGGCGCAGGTCACCTCGCGATCGCCGCAGCCTCGGCGATCCGGGTCTCCGAGTGCAGGATCTTCTGGTCCGGCAGGCTGTAGTCCTCAAGCCGGACGACCTGCACTCCAAATCCCGCGATGGCGGTCACGTCGCAGCCGTTGGCGCCGACGACGCCGCCGCGAGACTCGCCGTGATCAGCGGCTCAACCACGGCAGCCATCAAAGCCGCGCTCCCCGCCTTCGGCGAGAAGCGCGGCCGGCCGCTCCGGGTCGCTATCGCATGCCGGCTCTGCACCGCATCCCGCGGCATCCAGCAGCCGGTCCCGGTCCCATCTTCCCGCTCACCAGCAGCTCTGCATCAGGCACGGAATCTGGCTTCCCGGGCCGGAAACACCGCAGTTCAGCGTCAGGGGCTGTCCCGACATCCTGGATGCCGAACGCCGAGCACGCCGGCTCCTCCGCCAGTGCACCACCGAGCAACTCGTCAACTCCCTCGGGGATGACGCCAGCCCAGATCGACCCGTCCGCGAACGCGCCATGGACGATGAGCACCTTCGGAGTACTCCCATTCCGGAATGCGCCGGACGGGCTCATCGCGGGTTTCCTGAAGGCAAAGTAAGCACTTCATGAACGTAGGACGCCAGCACGCGGGATCGCTTGAGTCAGGTGACTGCAGGCGGAGTCGCCGCCGCTCACGAATTGACAGGACCCCTGCGTGAGACGCGCACTGGTGCCCGGCAAGCCGGAGCGGCGGCTGCGGTATTGCTACAGCTTGGAGGCGGCGGTCTTGGCGGCGGCGAGGGCCGCGTTTCCCGCACCAGTTCCGCCGGCGAGGACGGTGACGAGTGTCGTTCCCCTGAGGAACTCGACCCCGGAGAATGCCGTACCTGCGCTGTACTGGAACGCGCTGTCACCGACGCTGGGCACGTCGGCCGCGCCTTTGGCGTGCGCCTGGGCGTGCGAGGTGTCGTAAAGTGCTTTGCTGTCCGTCTTCATGCTGACGATGAGTGAGCCGTTGTCGTAGATGCACTCCGACAACGCTGCGGTCCCGCCCGCCGTGCCGTGGCCGGCCGCCCGGCCGAGCGCGGCGCTCGCGTCCTGTTCGGTGACCAGCCCGCACGCGGTCATGCCGCCGGCGCCAGGCGGCACAGCGACGGCTGTGCCAGCAGGGGTTGCCGCGGAAGAAGCAGGAGCGGGGTTCGCTCCGGCGGGGACTGCCGCGGAAGAAGTCGCAGCGGGGTTCGCGCCAGGAGGCGCGGTCGATGTCTTTGCCGCGCCGCAGCTGGCCAGAAGCAGGCAGCCTACGGCGGCGAGCAGGGCTCTGCTCGTGCCAGTTCCGATCATGATGATCTCCTTTGCCGGCCGCGGATCACGGCCATGAGCCGAACGCGAATCGCGTCGGAGTTGATGCGGATGGGCAACCTGCCGCGCTGTCAGCCGGGCGGTCCTGGCGGGATGACCGGAGTGAACACCACGGTGGTCCCGCTGGTCCGGACGCGACACGGGCCGGACCAGGCGGGAAGGCGAACGGGATCCCGATGACCAGGGTGCTCGGGGCGGTCGGGGTGAGCTGCACGGTGACGGCGTTCGCGGCGCTGACCGCGATGGTGACCGGGCCGAGCGGGGTTTTCACCGAGTTCGTGATGACGCATGTGTCGGTGCCGGGGGCGCAGACGCTGGCGGCGCTGGCTGGCGACGCGGCGAGGACGGTCATTGCGCTGACCGTCAGTCCGGCGGCCAGCAGGAGCGAGGCGACGCGGCGGCCAGGCCGCTTGCGTGGCCGGATCGCGGGCTCACTGGCCCGTAGGTGCGGGGTGTGCGACATGGAGGAACTCCATTTCATAAGGACTCCATCCGGCGCTGATCCCGACGGGTGCCGTCAGTGGATCTGGTCCTTCAGGGTTCGTCGGGTGCCGGAGTGACCGGATAGAGCTGCACCGCGGCCGAGATCCGGTCGAGTGCGAAGCAGGCCTCATCGTTCAGGGCATGGATAGCCTCAGCCGTCGCCGCGCGGAACAGGCAGAAGCAGGTGTCCTCGGCGGGCAGGTACACGGAGTGCAGGTACTGCACCCTCGAAGTGGAACCGGGCTCGGCGGACAGCGTGCAGAGCTGAGCCGCGCGAGCGACCGACGACGCCAGGTTCCCGGCTGCCGCCGCCGGGAGGTACCGCTCCACGAGGAACACCGAGCTGGAGCTGTCCGGGTAACGGTGGCGTGGTGTGGTCATGCCCGGAACGCTACGAGCGCAAGGTGCGGTCTCGCGTCGGGGGAACTACGCAACTTTGGTCCACCGGGATCACGCCGGTGGCCGGGCGGCGAGTTCGGTGCGCGAGCGGATCCCGAGCTTGCGGTAAATCCGGCCCAGGTGGGTCTCAACGGTGCGGACACTGGTGAACGTAGCTGCCGCGACCTCTCGGTTGGTCTGACCCGCCGCCACCAGGTCGGCGATCCGCTGCTCGACGGCGGTGAGCTCGTGTTCCAGCCGCCGCCGGCCGCCGATGCTGTCTAGTTCCGTGCGCGCCTGCCGCTCCTGAATGGGTGTCCCGAGCTTCAGGAACACGGCGCAGGCGGCCTCCAGCTCGCGGCGGGCGTCAGCCCGGTGGCCTGCCCGCCGGAGCGTGCGGCCAAGCAGCAGGCGCGTCCGGGCCTCCTCGAAGGGCATAGGCAGTCGCTGATGGTCGACGAGAGCGCTCTCGAGCAGCTCGACGGCCGCGGCTCGTTCGCCGTTGGCGGCCTTTAGCAGGCCGTGACAGCGCGCGGCCATCACCGTCGACCACGGGTGGTGGTTGGCCTCGGTGGCGGTGTCGAGCTGCTGGGTCAGCCGCTCCGCCTCCGCGAGGCGGCCAAGCGCGATCAGTACCTCGACCGCATCCGGGTGCAACCGGAGTATGGCCGGCTCGTTGATGCCAACCTCCTCGGACGAGATCCGCAATGCGCGAAGAAAGTGGCTGGCAGCCGCTGGAAGGTCGCCGGCCATCACTTCTGCGGTGCCGAGGCTCCGCAGGTCAAGCGCCACCGCCGACATGAAGCCGACTGACTCGTCTGCGGCGAGGTCACGCTCGCCCAGCGCGCGCGCTTTTCCGACGTGTCCTCGATAGGCCAGGGCCAGCACATGCACCGAGGCAGGCATGGGAGCGCGGATGCCCATCCGCTCGGCGTGATTCCTGCCCTCCGTGGCCAGCGCGATGGCGAGGTCGTAGGCACCTGCCCAGCACTCGAGGGCGGCGAGGTGCCCAAGCGTGATGGGCAGCGCACTGTCATCCCCCTCATCGACCGCGCAGGTTCGCATGATCTGCAGCCAGGCGCGTGACTCCTCGAAGCGGTCGACAACCTTGAGGCACATGCCAAGGGCGAGGCCGGCCCGGTCGCTGACCGGGCCCGGCTCGGCCTCCGCCTGCAGGGCCACAGCGCGTTCCAGAGTCGAGACGGCCAGGCCTCGCCCGAGCCGGAATCGGTGCATGGCCACGTTCGTCAGCGCGTTCGCGAGCAGGCCGCCGGGCGGAGCGGGCATGGTCTCGAGCAGTTCCACCGCTGCCTCGGCGTGGAACAGGTCGACAGCGGGCCCCGAGGGACTCGTCTCAGCGAACGTCGCGTGGCTGCGGGCTAGCAGCAGCCTGTCCTCGCCCGCCTCGGCGAGTGCCTGCTCACACCAGCGCGCGACGGTCGCATCTCCGCTCTCCCAGGACGCGATCGACGCGGCCAGCAGTAGTGCGTCTACCCGCGCAGGCCCCGGCGGTGTCGCGTCGATCGCCCCGGCGAGCAGTTCTCGCGCCGCCGCCGGGTCGCCGAGAAGGAAGAGATATCGTGCCGCGTCAACGGTCCGGCCCAACCGGTCCGGGTCGCTCGGCGCCGTACGGCTGAGAGCCAGTCGGGCAAGCTCGGCGGCGGCGTCGATGCTGCCACGTCGGCGGGCGTGCCTGGCCGCGGAGTCGAGAGCAGCCGCAACGGCGGGTGACGGCTCGATCGAGCCCAGTGCGGCGTGCCGGGCCCGCTCCTCCGGATCGGTCACCGTTCTCGCCAGCCGCTCGTGCAGTGCCCGGCGAGCGGCCAGGCTCAGGTCCCCGTACGGGATCGACGCGATCAACGGATGCGTGAACCGGACCCGCTCACCGTCGACCTCAAGGACACCTGCCGTCACGGCTTCCTCCAGGCACCGCGCCGCTGCGGCAGCGTCCCCCACCGCGGCTGCCACGGCAGTCACCGTGGGTTGCGCGAGTGCGGCCGTCAGCAGCAACACCTCGCGCGTCTGCGGTACGAGCCCGCTGAGCCGCTCAGTGACCAGGACCCTGAAGTCGGCCGGCACCGGGAGAGGATCGGACGCCGAGAACTCGGTGCCCCGGCGCTGCAGCGCACGGGCCATCTCCAGGCACATCATCGGGTTCCCGCCGGTAGCCCGGTGCAGCCGGGTGAGTACCGGCCGGGCGAGCGGCTCGCGCAGCCGGGTCTGGACGATCCGCTGCATCATGCCGACGCTCACCGGACCTACCACGAGCCGTTCGCCCGGCAGGCCTAGGTCGGGGGCGACATCGCTGGTGGCGTCCGTGCGGCAGGAAGTGATGAGCCGCACCGGCTCGCGGTCCAGCCGTCGGAGCGCAAAGGACAGAACGCTGCGGGAGCTTATGTCCAGCCACTGGATGTCGTCGACGGCAAGCAGGAGCGGCCCGGACCGGGCGAGAGCCCGAAGCACCCCGAGGACCGCGACTCCGACGACCCTGCTGCCTGGCTCGCGCTCGCCGTCGCCGGAGATCAGCAGGGCAGCGGACAGCGCTCGTTGCTGGACAGCCGGCAGAGCCGACAGCTCCGACGGGTCCAGCCCGTCGAAGAGATCACCGAGACCCGCGAAGGACAAGGCCGCATCCGACTGGCTGCACCGGCAGGTCCGGACCGAGACCCCCGCCGCCGCAGCGTCAAGCAGAGCCTGCGCCCAAATCGCCGTCTTGCCGATGCCGGCCTCACCCGCAATGGCCAGCGACGCGGGACCGTCGGCGTAGCCGCCTACGAAACGCCGCACGATCGCTAGTTCCGCCTCGCGACCCGCGATCGACCCATGGACGGGGTTCACGCCAATCGCCTCCGGACCTTGGCGACACGGACCTGCGGTCCAGTGCTCCAAGTGAGACGCTATCCCAACGCCCTGCACGTGTCGGTGGCCACGGGTGGACACCGGCCGCGCAGCCGCCGACGGCCGGTCCCCACTCGGGAGAGTGGGGACCGGCCAGGGAACTGCGGGCTACATGCGGCTCGTCTGCCGGCAGCGCACGCTGCCGGATGGGCCGTCGGCCCTGACGGATACCGTGGCGTATCTCACGGACCGGCCGAAATCGATCCCGATTGGGGTATCCACGCTCCTGCCGAACCGACTGCCCGAGACGCTGTCCTCGCGGTGTCCGTTGACCATCAGGACGGCGGTGATCCGCAGGAAGTCGGCCGGCTCCCAGCCGGAACTGCTTCCGCCGTACCTGATCTCGTAGCCGGAGCGGCGGTCGTGCCTGATGGAGAGATAGGCCGTGCAGTCCCCCTGCCGGTCGGCCGGGGCGGCGGTGGCGGTTTTCGCCATCGCGGTCAGCTCATGCGCGGACGCGGTTCCGGCGCCAGCCGTGGCGGAAAGGATGACAAAAGCCGCGCCCGCGAGCGCGAATTTCCGGTGTTGCCTCACGTTCTCGTCCTTTCTGGCGATTATCTCATTGTGACGTCGAGGGTAATTCAGGATAATGCGCGGTAAATATGGACGACTATGCGAAGCTCCGGACGTATGCCTCTGAACTGCGGAGACGGGCCTGCAAATAGAGCTTCGATAGTCTTAAGAACTGCTTCAGAGGCTAGCACGACCGGTCCCCTCGGGTAAAACGGTTAGTGCTATTGCAGTAAATTTCTATAGCGTGCCATTTGTGGCAATTTATCAACTTGGGCAGTTTTATTCGATGGCCCGGTTAACGCCGATTGGCCCGCTGCTGGCCTGCCTCAGGGAATGTCCGGCTGGGCGAGTCGCTTCATGACTTCGTGCCAGTGCGCCTCGACTGACTCGCCGAGCCCTCGGAAGGCGCGCTCTAGCAACCGCATCTGAGAAGCCGTCAGTTGCGCCTCAAGCTCCGCCCCCGCGGAGGTCACGGAGAGGCGCCGGACTCTTCGATCCTGGAGGTCGCTGGTGATTGAGAGCAGGTCGCGCTCCTCCAGGTCCTTGATCGGACGATGGATGGCCTGCTTCGTTACCTCCAGGACGGCCAGCAACTCGCCGATGGAGATACCCGGGTCGCGCCGGACGAAGTAGAGGATCCGATGGTGGGTTCGCCCGAGTCCGCGTGCGGCGAGGATCTTGTCTGGTAGCGCCGTGAAGGCGCGGTAGCCGAAGTACAGCTCCTCGATGGCGCGGCGCAGCGAGACCTCCCGCTCTGGGTCAACCATCTTGACCTACCTCTCGCCCGCGCGCATAATTACGGCAACCAGATTGACCTAATGTCGGGATCTCTTGCCATGTTCTCCGATCGTATCGACGGCCTGCGGCCGTCACCGATTCGTGCCATCCTGAGCGTGATTGATCGCCCAGGCATGGTTTCATTTGCCGGCGGCCTTCCGGCCACCCAGACACTGCCGCGCTGGTCAGGGACGATTGCCCCGGAAACGCTGCAGTACGGGCCGAGTGAGGGTGAGCCGAGCTTGCGAGCGGTGGTGTCAGGCCAGCTCCGCCGGCTGGGCCTAGATGCCCCGCCTGAGCGCGTCATGATCCTCAGCGGGAGCCAGCAGGGTATTGACCTGGTGGCGAAGCTCTTCATCGATCCGGGAACCCTGACGGCAGTCGAGTTCCCCACCTACCTCGCCGCGTTGCAGGTCTTCCGCTTCGCCGGCGCGCGGTTCGTCGATGTACACGCGGAGGAGGCGAGGGAAGCCCGTCTTGCCTACGTGATACCCACCTTCAGCAACCCGACCGGATTGTGCGCCACCAGCGCGGAGCGGGATGCGCTCGCTCGTATGTGCCTCGACACGGGCATCACGTTGTTCGAGGACGACCCGTACCGCGAGCTGGCCTATGACCCCTGCGACCGCCGGCCGATAGCGGCGCGCATGGCCGGCGGCTCATGGGTGTATCAGGGTTCCTTCTCCAAGACGTTCGCGCCTGGGCTGCGGCTGGGCTTCCTCGCTGCATCCGACGATCTATTCGCGCCCCTTGTCCTGCTCAAGCAGGCGGTTGACCTTCACAGCTCTCGCCTTTCCCAACTCATCGTGCACGATGCGGTAACCGCCAGCGGCTGGACCGCGCGCCTGGATGAGCTCGTCACCTTCTACCGGACCCGCCGTGACTCTTTCGAAGAGATCCTGGGTCATCACTTCAGTAATCTCGCGCGGTGGAGCACGCCAAGCGGCGGCCTGTTCTACTGGCTTCGATTGCACGACGAGGTGGACACCCGGACCATGCTCGACGAGGCAATCGCCCGAGATGTTGCCTTCATGCCTGGCGAAGAGTTCTATCCGAACGAACCTGACCTGGGGACGATGAGGCTGAACTTCAGTCATGCCGATGCCAGCGAAGCCGACCGAGGGCTCCGCGTCCTCGCAGGTCTGATCCGCGAACATCGACCATGACCGACCGAGGGTTACTCTCCCCGGCGCCCGGCCGGCGGCATGACGATGAACCTGGGGCGGGCTACTGGTAGGCCCGGGCCTGGAGGGTGAACAGTTCGGCGTAGAGCCCGCGGGCGGTCATGAGCTCACGGTGGGTGCCGTATTCGGTGAGCTGCCCGTGGTCGAGGACGGCGATGAGGCCGGCCATGCGCACGGTGGAGAAGCGGTGGGAGATGAGGACGGTGATGCCGCCGCCTTCCCGTCCGGCTTGCGCGGCGGAGGACGCGTAGCGTTCGAACAGGTCGTGCTCGGCGGAGGCGTCGAGGGCAGCGGCGGGCTCGTCGAGGATGAGCAGCAGGGGATCGCGCCGCATCAGGGTGCGGGCCAGGGCCACCGTCTGCCACTGGCCGCCGGACAATTCCATACCGTCGGCGTAGGAGTGGCCCAGGTACCCGTTCAGTCCGCCGGGGACCGCGCGCAGGACCCGGCCCGCGCGGGCCTTTTCCGCGGCCGCGCGGACCGCCTCGGTGTCGTCGGCGCGGGCGATGTCGCCGTGCCCGATACTCATCCCGAGGGTCAGCTCGATGCGGTGGAAGTCCTGGAACAAGGGGGCCACGCGGGAGCGCCAGCTGGCGGGGGCGAGCCCGGCCAGGTCCTGCCCGTCGATGAGGATCCGTCCGCTGGTCGGCTGGTAGAGGCCGCATAGCAGCTTGACGAGGGTGGACTTGCCTGCCCCGTTCTCGCCGACCAGGGCCAGGACCGACCCGGCCGGGATATCCATCGAGACCCCGGACAGCACGGGCCGCTCCGCGCCCGGGTAGGTGAACGAGACGTCCTCGAGCGTGATCCCGCGGGTCAGCCTGCCCGGAACGCCTGCGGGGTCCGCCGCGTCCGCAAGAGCGGCGCCTGCGGAAGGCGCGAGAGCCGCGGGAACCGCGGCGGCGACCGCCCGCAGGTCGCCGATCCGCTCTACTGTCCGCGCGGCGACCTGTAGCAGCGACAGAGCGCTGAGCGTGCCGGAGATCTGCACGCTCACCTGCACCGCGAGGGTGATCACGAGCACCAGGTCGCCAGCGGAGGCGTGCCCGTGCAGCGCGCGGTACAGCTCGCCCACGACGGCACCCGCGTAGCCGAGGGCGAAGAACCCCTGCCCGGCCGCCCGGTACACGGCGGCTTTGAGCTGGGCCCGCCACATCACGGTGGTCACCTCGTCCCAGGCATCCCGCTGACGCCGCAGGATCTCGTCTTCGGCGCCGAACAGCCGCAGCTCCCTGACCGGCGCGGTGCTGGTCGCGAGCTCAAGCAGGTGCTTGGCGAGCCGGAGCCGCTCGGCTGTCCGTTTCCTGGCGTCCTCCACGGTGGACTGCGCCGTCCGCTCGAAGATCACCGGGACCACGGCGCACAGCGGCAGGACCGTGGACAGGGGGCTGACCATGACAAGGAGGGCGATGGTGATGATCATCTGCAGCAGCAGGCCGGTGAGCTGCAGCACTCCCTCCAGGGACTGGGACGTGACGAACAGGCCGTCGCGGACCAGGTCCACGTTGTCGGCGACATCGGGCCGGTCAAGGTGATCGATCTGGGGCGGCCCGTTCACCAGGTCCATGAGCTCACCGCGCAGCCGCATCTGCTGCGCCTCCGTCACCCGGACGAGATCCAGGTGGCAGAAATGGCCGAGCATGATCTGGGCGGTGAGCGCGACCGAGGCGAGCACCGCCGCGGCCAGCGCGGGCCCGGCGCGATGGGCCAGCGCGTCGTCGGTGAGGTCGCGCAGCGCCAGGGCGGCCAGCGGCGCGGCGACGTAGAGGGTGACCGCGAGCACCGTCGCGCGCAGTAGCCGGGCCGCGTCCACCCGCAGCCCCAAGGCGAACAGGAAGCGCGCCGCCCGGAAAATTCTCATGCCACCTCCTCGCCGGCGAACCGCCGTGCCTGCAGCCCGAACAGTTCCGCGTACTGCCCGCCCGCCGCGATCAGTCCTTCGTGGCTCCCCTGCTCGGTGATCAGCCCGCCGTCGAGGACCACGATCCGGTCCGCGCGCCGCACCGTGGAGAACCGGTGGGAGATGACCACCGTCGTCAGCCCGCGGGTGAGCTCCAGGAACCGGTCGAAGAACGCGACCTCGGCGCGGACGTCCAGCTGCGCGGTCGGCTCGTCCAGGACGAGCACCGAAGCGCCTGCCTGCACGGCGAACAGGGCGCGGGCCAGGGCGATCCGCTGCCACTGCCCGCCCGACAGGTCCACCCCCCTGGAGTACCGGCTGGACAGGATGGTCGCCAGCCCGTCCGGCAGCGCCGCGGTGACCTCGGCGGCCCCCGCCCACTCGATGGCACGGGTCAAGGCCTCCGTGTCCCCCAGGTGCCCGGGTGCGCCGAGCCCGATGTTGGCGGCCACGTCAAGCTCGTAGCGGACGTAATCCTGGTAGATCACCGCCAGGCGCCGCTGCCAGGACCGGGCCTCGATCTCCTCCAGGGCGACCCCGTCCACCGTGATGCGCCCGCCGGTGGGCTCGTACAGCCTGGCCAGCAGCTTGACCAGGGTGGTCTTGCCCGCCCCGTTCAGTCCCACGATCGCGGTCGAGGTGCCCGCCGGGAACCGCAGGTCAAGGTCTCGTAGCACATTCCGGCCGCTGCCCGGGTAGGCGAAGCTCACCTTCTCGAACGCGATACCGGAGACGGGCACCGGTCCGGCCGGCCGGCCGCGAGGCCGCAGGGGGCCCGGCGGGCGCGGCGCGACGGCCCGTTCGACCTCCAGCATCGAGTCATGGGCCCGCATACCGTCCAGGGTCTGGTCGGCCTCGGGGAAGTACACCCCGAACCGCAGCACGATGATGACCCCCTGCAGGGCCAGCGACAGGCCAAGCACGCTCAGCCCGCCACGGCCGGCGATGTCACGCAGCATGACCAGCACGGCCGCGGTCCCGGCCAGCACCACCAGGCTGTATACCGTGACCGGCACCAGGCGGATCCGGCGGCGGGCGCGCCACAGCGGGCGCAGGTAGGAACCGGATTCCCGCCTCCCCCGCTCCCGCCACCACGGCAGCGTCCCCAGCACCCGGATCTCCTTGGCGGCAGCGAGCGAACTGCCGGTGTCGAGGACGTAGTACGCCCTGCGCCGGGCCGCCGCCGACCGGCTCCTGAGTATCAAGTACCGGGCCTGAATGCCCCGCTCCCCGAACCGGGCGACGAGCGCCGCCGCCGTGATCACCAGCGCGGCCACCGGGCCGAGCACCACCCCGGTCATCACCACGCCCCCAGCGAGTTGCGCGTACCGGGCGACCAGCGCGATCAGCCCCGCAACGGCGGCCCCCGGCGTGGCGGTGTACTCCGTCAGCCCCCGGCGGGAATCACTCAGGTCGTCCAGGACATCCGGCTGCTCAAGCAAGGCAGCCGGGGCCTCGGTGAGGGTAACCCGCATGAGCCTCCGCGCGCATGCCCCGTCCACCCGCCGGCTGATCAGTTCGGTGAACGCGGCCTGGAATGGCGAGAGGACCGATTGCAGCAGCAGCGAGGCCACCGCCAGCCCCGCCGCGAGCAGGACCCCGCCCCAGATACCGCTCCCGCCCCCCGCGACGCGCCCGATGGCAGCGCTAGTGCCGATCACGAAACCCAGGGGCAGCAAGCCGATCACCAGATTGAGCGCGATCGATGCGAGAGCAACCCGGCCCGCCACGGGAAGCAGCGCGATGATCGACCACCAGCTCCGCCAGCGCTTCCGCCGCCACCTGGCCCAAACCGCCCAGCGGGCAGCCGCGGCACAGAAGGCGCTCGGAGGTCTCCCGGGACGTGAGAGGGAGGGTTCCTCATGCGGTGGATCGAATCGCCGGGACTGGGACATTGCTCCCCTGATCAGGCAGGACGGCCCGGCGCACAAGAAACACGCGAGTGGCGGCCGGCGGGACACTGGTCCGGCGGTATGTCCTGCACTGACCCCAGCGGGGCAGGCAATAAGGCCGCGGTTACGACAACCGCGATACCGCCGCTAAGCGGCGGTGACAGCGAAGCAGCCCATGCAACCCATGCCGTCACCATAGCCGACAGTCGCCTAAGCGCACGATGCCCTGGAGACGGGCGATACGGCCGTGTCAGGAGGGCTAGGACGATTCTTAGCTTCCCGCTAAGATTTGAGGCTCTGACTGGTCCATGAAGGGGTGGGCGATGACCAGTCGCGTGCTAGTTAGCGACGTAATGACGGCGTTTCCCGCTTACCTGCGGCTCGGGGCGACGATCCGGCGGGCAGCTGAGATGCTCAGCGTTTCCGAGGTCGGCCATCTGATGGTGCTGGATCATGACGGCCGGTTTGCCGGCTCGCTGTCCGAGGAGGACGTGGTGCGAGCCATGCTGCCCAGCTTCGGAGACGTGACCGCCGGCGGAGGCACGCTCGCGGACGCGTTCCGCATTTTCCTTGAGCGGGGCCGCACTCTCGCCGACCGTGTCATCGATCCTCTCGTCGTGCGCGACGCGGCGACGGTCCGGCCGACCGACGAACTCGCCCGGGCAGCGATCGTGATGATCGACCGCGGGATCCGGAGACTTCCCGTGATCGATGACGGTGCCCTGGTAGGCACGCTGTCCCGGGCCGACCTGTGCCGTGCGGTGATCTACCATTCCTGAAATCCGGCTGCGCCTCCACGATCGCCACACCCGCGAAATCAGCCACCGGGTGTGCACGCTGCCGGCGACCCTCGGCCGCGACAGCGGCACCGCGTCGGTGGTTCTTGACGATACCGATGTCTCCCGGCGGCACGCGCGGATCGAGATGGCCGGCAACGAGCTGGTGGTGGTTGACCTTGACAGCACCAACGGGACTTATGTCAACGACAAGCTCGTGAAACGCCACGTCCTCGTCCCCGGCGATCGAGTGCGCATGGGACGGTACGAGGTGTCGTGGTCCTTCATTGACTCGAGCTCGACGAGACTCGTCGACCCGGGCCAGTTGACCGCCGCGCGGCGCGTCGCGACCGGGGGCGTGGCGGCCCGGCGCGTGGTGGAGGCCGCGGAAGCGCACAACAAGCAGGCCGGGCACGAACTTGACGGCTTCCTGTCGCTGGAGCACGGTTTTCTGCCCGCTGAGCAGCCGCTGCTCGCCTTCCCGGAATCGCACCGGGCCTGGGACGACATGACCGATCAGCTCCCAGACCTGTTCCGGCGGCTGTCCCTGCGCCGGGCGTTCGATGCGATGCCAGTGCTGGATGCCGCGCCGACGGCCTTGCCTGACCGGTACCTGCTGCGCGCATCGACTTTGCTCGGGGTATTCGCCCACGCCTATCAGTACATGGCGATCGATCCGCCGCCCGTGCTGCCGGATTCGCTGCTGCGACCGTGGCGGACCGTTTCGCGCCGGCTCGGCAAGAAGATCCCGGCCGTCTCTTACATCGACCTGTTCTTCTACAACTGGCGGCTGCGCGACCCAGCAGGCCCGCGGATGCTAGACAACATGGACCTGCTGGTGCCGACCTGGAACAACGCGGCTGAGCGGGTCTTCTACCTGGTGACCACTGAATTCGCGATGGGCCTGACCCCGGTCCTTGGCGCCATGCTGAACGCCCAGGAGGCCGTGGTCGCCGACGATCCGGTGGCCCTGGAGGGAGCGCTGCTGGCCATCCTCGACCAGTTGCAGTACGTGACCCGCACCATTTACCCGCAGATTGATCCCAACCTGCGGGGCAGGTACGCACTCGACCAGGTGCTGTGGGCCAAGACGGTCGGCACCGCCGGGGTCCCGATCTTCGATGGCGCGCCCAGCCCGAGCGGCACCGCGCAGCCGCAGATCCACGCACTGGACGCGTTCCTCGAGCGCCAGGACTTCGCGTCGGTCGTCGGCCAGCAGAGCGTCTACCTCGCCGGGTTCTTTCCGCGTCACTGGCAGGAACTCGTGGCCGCCCTGCGCGAGGTGTCGGTACGCCAGTACATCGAGCGCACCCGCAGCAGCACCTTGCGCGGCGTCTACAACGCGATGCTCGACGCCTACCTGGGCGACCGCGGCTGGATGGGACTGCACCGAGTCAAGGCGTACGGCTTCCTTGAGGTGGCGTTCAAGGTCGGCCGGCAGGTGACGACCGGCGCCCGGTTCACGGGACTGTTCAAGGACCGGACCTGGGACAAGGTCGACGACGAGCTGGCCTTTGTCCGCGAAGAGCGCCGACCGCCGGTGGGTCCGCCCGTCGTGTTCGGCACCGCTCGCCGGGGCCGCGTGGTGACCGCGGAATCTGGTGCCTGGACCGGTTACCTGGACATCGACGTGAGCGGGCAAGGGGTATACCACCTGCCCGGTGACCGGGTCGGCGTGCTGGCCGAGCACGACCAGGACCTTGTGCACCGCACGGTCGCCGCGCTGCAGGCGACCGGCGACGAACTCGTACGGCTGACTCCGGAATGGAAGGCGGCGGTCGCCTGCCGGGATGGGTACGGCGAAACCGACGTCCTGCCGCTGCGGACGTTGCTGTCCTTTGCCCAGCTCCGCCCGGTCACTCGCGCGGTGGCGAAACGACTGGTGAAGCTGACGGCCGTCGGCGCGTGGCAGCGAGTGGTGGACGCCCGGATGGAGGATCAGTGGGAGCTGTGGGACGTCCTGAACCTGCTGCACGCGGGGGGATATGACGTCACCCGGCTATGGAAGGCCGATCCCGGCGAGGACGACGCCTTCTGCGCGGTGATCCCGCCCGAGCCCTTCCGGCTGTACTCGATCGCCTCGGCGGCGCCGCCCAGCCAGCCCGCCACCACGCTCCGGCTGGTCGTCGCCGGCCTGAGCTACTCCTCCGCCCAGACGCCCTGGTCATATCCGCGCGAACGGCAGGGAACGGCTTCGCATTTCCTGCGCCGCGCGAGCGCCGACGGCCGCAGCCGGCTGTCGCTGCAGATCGTCTCCGCCCCGCGGTTCCGGCTGCCCGCCGATCCCGCGACGCCCGTCGTGATGTTCGCGGCCGGCTCGGGAGTCGCCCCCTTCCTCGGATTCATCGCCGCGCGCACCGGTTCCGGTGAGAACCGGCTCTACCTGGGGATCAGGACACCAGAAGAATTCGCGGTGCAGGCAGACCTGGACGCAGCGGCCGCCGCGGGCCGGCTGAACCTCAGCGTCGCCTTCTCCCGCGCCGATGCCGCGGTCAGTTTCGACGGCCAGCGCCACGTTGTCCAGAGCGGGCAGCGGCGCCGGGTCGACGACGTGATCCGCGCCGAGGCAAGCACCCTCTGGGACCTGCTGCGCCCCACGGACGAGGGCGGACGCGGTGCCTTCGTCTATGTGTGCGGCACCGCCCGGTTCGCGGTCGCCGTGCGCGAGGCACTGGCCGCCATCGTCCCTGGCGACGGCGCGGAATTCCTCCGCCAGCTGGTGGCCGACGGACGGCTCGGCGAGGACGTCTTCACCACCTATCTCGGTCACGCCCAGCAGGGTCGTCGCTTCGAGGTATCGGAACTGGCCACCCACAACGCTCCCGGCGAGCCCTACTGGATGGCGATCGGCGGCGCGGTATTCGACGTCACCGAATTCCAGCACCTGCACATCGGCGGGGCGCACATCGTCCGCAACCACGTCGGCCTCGACGCGACCGCCGCGTACCGGAAGGTCCTGCACCACGCGCACTCCGAAATCGACGCCCAGCTGGCCATGTATGAGATCGGGCATCTGCGCAGGCTTGACTTTGGCGACCGCTGGGGTGTGGTTCTCACCGAAGACGGCCTGCACGCCATGGCGCTCGAGGAGCTGTTCCGGACCTGGGTGCGGTTCGTGTACCTGCTGGTCGGCATGGAGAACGCGCTGAACGCTGACTACGCGTTCACGACGACGGTGAGCACCCTGGGGGAGGACGCCAAGGAACTGACGCCCTTCAAGGCGCAGTACGTCATCGAGTCGCACCGGCGGTTCCTCATCAGCTACCTCGACGGCGTGCTCAACGACGACCTGCGCACCCTGTGGCAGCTCACCGTCGGATTTTGTGAGCCGGGCCTGGACATCCGGTCCTTCGACACCGACCTCGCCGCCGTCTTGGCACGCCCGGAAGTCGCACTGGTCCGTCGTTCCGTCGGCTCCGTCAAGGAACAGTTGCTCACCGAGGAGGACTTCAGGCGGGTCGCGGCGATGTGCCGCAGCTACGCGCGCATCGACGTCCAGCTCCTTCGCGACCTGAAGAACGCCGTGCTCGAGGGAATCCGCGCCTTTGAGACGCACGAGGCCGATGTCGTCGAGCGGGCCGGAGCCACCGTGCTGAACGCGGCGCGCCAGACGCTCGATGTGGTGTCGGCGTATTACCAGCGCCTGGCCGAGTACACGCGCGGCCATGGCATCGCGGCCGGCGACGCGGTCGAGGAGGTCATCCCGGCCGACCGGGGCATCCCGGGGCACGGCGGCCCGCTGCCTCTTCCCGACTCGATCACCGTTCAGAAGGAGACTCCGTGACCGGACTCGCCACTATCCGGACCTCGCTTGAGCAGTGCTACGACGCGATCGAGTCGCTGGCTGGCCGGATGGACGCTACCCAGTGGGACGCGAGGTCCCTGTGCCCGGACTGGGACATGCGCGGCGTGATCGACCATCTCGGGATGATGGAACGGGTGATGACCGGCTGGCTGCCGGAGTCCGCCGCCGACCCGGCGCCACTGGACCGGATCGGCCCGTACCGCGAGGAAGTGGCCGCGCTGGACGACGCGGAGTTCACGGCCCGGATCAGCGAGATCTTCGCCAGCCGTCGGGCCGACCTGGCCAGGCTGACCGACGCCGACCTGGCGAGGGAGTCCTGGACGCCGATCGGGCCGCGCAGCTACGGTGGCTTCCTGGAGATCCGGATCTTCGACTTCTGGGTGCACGAGCGTGACATCAGCACCCCTCTCGGCTGGCCGTCCGACGACACCGGGCCGCGGGCGGAGATCGCCCTCGCCCAGGTGCAGGCCTCGATCGGCTACATCGTCGGAAAGAAGATCGGCTTGCCGGACGGCGCCAGCATTGTGTTTCACCTCACCGGTCCGGTGGAGCGGGACCTGGCGGTCGTGGTTGACGGCCGGGCCAGGCCGGTGGACCACGTCGATCACCCTGACGTGGAACTGACCACCGACTCGGTCACCTTCATCCAGCTGGCCGCCGGCCGGATCGACCCGCAGCGGCAAATCGACGCGGGCCTCGTGACCTGGACCGGGAATGCCCAGCTGGGCGAGCACGCCGCGCGCAACCTCAGATTTACCGTCTGACCGCGGCCTCGTTCAGCGGGGTCTTGCCAGCCAGTTCATAGACGAGGTACCACGCGTTGACGGTGCCGACGCCATCGACCAGGCTGTAGCCGGCCCGGGCCGTGAAGCCCCGGATCGTGTAGGTCTTCGCCGGATTCCCCTGGACGAAGGTCACGGTGTTGTTGCCCGAGGTGACCGGCACTATGCCGGGGGCCTTCGCGGCCGACAGCCGGTACAGCGTCGGGTTGATGACGCCGAGGGCGTGGCCGGCGACCTGGTCGGCGAGCGCCACGATGCCGGCGAACTCCGGCGTCGCCTCGCTCGTGCCGCAGGCCGGGTACCAGCCGGCTGGCGTGCCTTGCTGCGGGAAGCTCTGGTACGTGAACACCGGGCTGCTGCACGCGCCGTTCATCGAAACGTCGGGCACCCCGCGCGCGCTGCCCACTACGGTCTCGACGCCGTCCTGGTAGGACGGGCGGGAGAAGAGCACCGAGAGGCCGCCCCCGGTGGCGGACGGGACCGTGCCGTCGCCGAGGTGCGCATCGTAGGTGTCGTTCCACGCCACCGAGGTGTACGTGCCGCCCTTGCCCGCCACTAGCTCGGTGCCGCCGACGCCGGTCACCAGCGGGTCGCTGTCCGGCCAGGACGCCACCCGGTGGGTGTAATAGGTGGACCCGTCGAGTTCCGCGTCCGCGGCGCCACTGTCACCGGAGGCGGCCAGGACCGTCGGGCCGTCCTTCTCTTTCGCCGCCTGCACGTACGCGCTGCGCAGGTGGTAGCGGTTGATTTGGCCGAGACCGGTGAACGTCTGCTCGGTGGCGCTGAAGCTCTGACTGATCACATCGCCGAGGTGGTGCCCGATCACGTAGTTCTCGGCCTCGATGATCTGCGGGAAGCCGGTCACGCCCTCGGTCTCCGACACGGGCGTCTCGACCAGCAGGATGCTGGCGCCGGGAGCGATGGCGTGCGCGTACTCCACGTCGAGCGTGGCCTCGCCACCCCAGCCGGTCATGTCGGAGTCGTCGGGGTTCCACTTCGGTATCTTCCCGGCCGGCGCGATGATCCTGAACGACGGCGGGGCGGGCAGCTTGAATTGCCGGTCGAAGACGGCGAGGTCCTTCATGATCGTCGGCGAGCCGAACGAATCGACGATCACGATCGTCTCGCCCTTGCCAGTGACACCGTGCTGAAACAGCGGGCCGAGGTTGTACGCCGTCTCTACCTGCTCTGGCGTCAGGCAATGGTAGTAGCCGGCCTCCACGCAGTTCGCCTGCGACGGCGTCGACATGCCGCCCATCGGGTGGACCACGCCGGACTTGACGGCGATCGCCGACGGGCCGGCCGTGGCCGTCTTGGTCGCAGCGGATCCCGTCGGCGCCGCGGCAGCGATCACGCCAAGCGCGAGCGCAGTGGCACCCGCCGCCAGTCCAGTGACTTTCCTCTTGCGCACGCGTCCTCCAGGTCGGCTAACAAAATCCGCAGCTCGACGATAGACCAGCCACTCGTCGCAGCGGGTAGCAAATAACAAACGGCTCGTGGCCAGTAGGTCCCGGAACGCTGCGCTCAGTAGGCGTCGAAGAACGCCTTGACCTCCGGGCCGGCGACCTGGGCGCCGGAGCCGCCGTTGACCACCAGGGCCGCGATCGCGACGTCCTTGTCCGGAGCGAAGGCGACCAGCCACGAGTTCGCCTTCTCCTGCCCCTGGACGTCGGCGGTGCCGGTCTTGGCGTAGACGTCGGGGCCGAAGCCGATGCTGTCGGCGGTGCCCTCGGTGACCACGTCCCGCATCATATCCTTCAGCTGCTGGTCCGTGCTCGCCGGCAGCGGCGAGGCGGACACCGTCGCGGTTCCGGGAACCAGAACGGGCTGACGGAACTGCCCGGAGTCGACGGTCGCGGCCACCGATGCCATCGCCAGCGGCGAGGCCGTGAGCTCCCCCTGGCCGAATGCCTCCTCCGCCAGCTCCGATCCCGAGGCGCCGGCGGGAGCGCTGAAGTAGCTGGCCGGCTCGCCAGGAAGGCCGATGTTCCACGGCTGGTCGAGCCCGTAGTATGTCTGCGCGGTCGACGCCAGCTGCCCGTTCAGCTGCGTCCACCACTGGGAGAACGCGTTGTTGCAGGACTGCGCGAAGTCGGTGGAGAACGGCGTGCCGGCCGGCTCGGACTCGCCGTTGTCGTTGTTGTACGTGACGCCCTGCACCGTGTACGTCGCCGGGCAGGTGACCGGGCTGTTCTCGGAAGCCAGCCCGTCGTTGATCAGCGCGGTGGCGGTGATGATCTTCATGGTGGAACCGGGTGGCACCACGGCGGTGAGGGCATAGTCGTTGAACTGGGCGTTGTTGGCGATCGCGAGGATGTCGCCGGTGGAGGGCTGGAGCACCGCGATCGCGCTGTCGTCCGCGGCGCTGACGGCGTTGAGCGCGGCCCGTTCGGCCTGCGGGCTGATCGTAGTGGCCAGCTGGCTGGCTTTCGGCAAGGTAACCGTGGCCTGGCTGCCGGGTACCGCCTGGCCGCCGGAGTCCTCGATCTGGACGGACAGCCCGGGCGTGCCTGCCTCGGTCGGGGCGTGCCCGGCCAGGAGGCTCGCGATGTGGGCGATGCCGGGGTCGCTGTAGGAGGACAGGGGGTTGCCCGCGCTGTCGGTGACGGAGGTGCTCTGCGAAGGCACCAGAACGGTGGCCAGGTGCTGGCCGTCGCTGAGGTTAGGCGCGACCACGCTGGGATCCCACTCGACGAGCCAGCCCGTTCCGTCCGGCACCTGGTAAGCGGTCAGCGCTGACCGGTAGGACCAGGTGCCGGATTCGGCGCCGGGCGCCGCCGATCCCGCCACGGTGGCGCTGAGACTGAACGTGACCGCCTCGGCGGTGGTCGCCGTGCTGACCCCGGTCGCCTGCGCATCGCCAGCCGACCCGGACGCGGTCGCCGGGGTGCTGCTGACCACGGTTCCGGTCAAGTTCCGCAGGTACAGGTCCTGCGCGTAGGCGGTGAGCGCCGCCTGCGCGGCGGCGGGGTCATCGGTCAAGCCCGCGGCCTGGCCGATGGCGCCACTCGACCACGCCTGCAGGAAGGCGGTCGTGACCTGCTCCGCGTCCCCGGAAGGAGACTGCGCGGTGGCCTGGAAGCCCGCGGTGTTGTGCGTGGGGGGCGCGGTGGAGTGGACGCCCGCGGTGTCCTGCGTGCGGGACACCGCGGGCTGCGCGCCCGCGGTGTCCTGGCTGCGGGGCCAGGCGGTCACGGCGAACGCGCCCGCCGCGATGGCAACAACGGCGACTGATGCCAAGACGATCGCGACGCCGCCCGCCCGCCGGCGTCCGGGCGGCTCAACGTACGGCGCCATTCCCGGCAGGAAGTGGGTACCGCCCGGCTCGGGCTCGGTCCCCCGCGGTTCGTCATACGGGCCGCGCTGGCCCGCGTTCCCCGAGGCGCGCGGCTGCTCCAGCGGTGGCTCATCGTAGGATTCAGTGCCCTGGTCCCGGACCAGCCTCGTCGGCTTGCCACCGGAAAACCAGCGATCCTCGTGTCTTTCGTAGGGATCGGGATACCAGCCCTGGACCCACATGCCCCGACAATATCCGCACCCCGTGAACCGGGGATAGATAACAGTGGTGAACATACGGCTCTCCTCGTATTTGTGAGGAGGCTGAGAAAAGGATCTTTGCGCTGAAGCTGCCATTGACCGGGTTGATTGTGATCTTCGCATCCGTGAAATCAAGCCGGCGGCCGGTAATTGGAAACATGCCTTCAACAATCGCGGCCTCTTCCAATTACTTGTTGATTTCTCCGTCTCACCAGTCTCGTTAGCAACAGGGACGTGCTTGCGTCCCAATCCCTTTCGCGTGCGTGTCCGTATAGAAGGTTGTCAGAAGTTATGGGTATTCGCAGGACGAATGCGGGGGCTTATGCGTACGGGCGTTGGGGGCGACGTCAACGGCAAGGAAGAACATCGGCCAGGGTCCCGTTGTCGGCTAGACGATCGCCTGCTGACCTGCGACGGCTACGACGACTCGATCAGATGGCGGCCGGTTGAGCGACTTGAAGACCTGTTCGAGGAGCGCTGCGACTGGCTGCGCCGCCAGGGGCAGGCCGGCCATCTCGCGGTGGACGACCCGGGCGGCTCGCTGACCTATCCAGAGCTGGACGCGCGGGCGAACCAGCTGGCGCGCTTCCTTATCCGCCAAGGCGTCCGGCCTGGTGACCGAATCGGCCTGCTGTCCGACGTGGCCGTAGACGGCTACGTCGGCATGCTGGCGGTGCTCAAGGCACACGCCGCCTTCGTTCCGCTGGACGCCAGCTTCCCCGCGGACCGGGTGGCCTACATCGCCGACGACGCCCGGGTCCGGCTGATCCTGACCCGCGCGCACCTCGCAACCAGGCTCGGGCCGCTGGCCAGCCAGGTCCAGCTGGTGTGCGTCGACGAGGCCGAGGGCCTGATCGGCGCCGAACCCGGTGACCCGCTCACGCCGGATGAGGTGCGGGCGCCGCACGACGAGCTTGCCTACATCATCTACACGTCCGGCTCGACCGGCAGGCCCAAGGGCGTGGCGGTCGGTCACCCGAGCATCTGCAACTTCGTCCGGGTAGCCGCGGAAGCCTACGGGATCACCTCGGGCGACCGGGTGTACCAGGGGATGACGATCGCGTTCGACTTCTCCGTCGAGGAGATCTGGGTCCCGTGGATGTGCTGCGCCACGCTCGTCCCCAAGCCGGCCGGCGGCAACCTGCTCGGCCTTGACCTCGGCGCGTTCCTCAGGGAGCGCCGGGTGACCGCGCTGTGCTGCGTGCCCACGCTGCTCGCCACGCTGGAAGAGGACCTGCCTGAGCTGCGCTTCCTGCTGGTGTCCGGTGAGTCGTGCCCGCACGACCTGATCGCCCGCTGGCACCGGCCCGGCCGCCGTTTCCTCAATGTCTACGGCCCGACCGAAGCCACCGTGACCGCGACCTGGACCGTCGTGCACCCAGACCGGCCGGTGACAATCGGGGTCCCGCTGCCGACCTATTCGGTCATGATCCTCGACCCAGAGAAAGACGTCGCGCTGGCCCCGGGGACCATGGGCGAGATCGGCATCGCGGGCATCGGGCTTGCTCACGGTTACGTCAACCGGCCCGACCTCACCGAGCGCGCGTTCCGGCCGGACTTCCTCGGCATCCCCGGCAATCCGTCGGGAAGGATCTACCGCACCGGCGACCTTGGCCTGATCAACGACCAGGGCGAGATCGAGCACCACGGCCGCATCGACACGCAGGTCAAGATCCGCGGGTACCGCATCGAGCTGACCGAGATCGAATCGGTCCTGCTGGGCGTCCCCGGTATCGCGCAGGCGGTGGTCGGCACCTGCCGGCCCCATCCCGATGTCGTGGAACTGGTCGCCTACTACAGCCCGCAGCAGAACTTGCCCCCGGTCGACCCTGGACAGGTTTACGAGACCCTGCGTGAGCTGTTGCCCGCGTACATGGTGCCGGCCTACCTGGAGAAGCTGCAGGCCATCCCGGTGATGCCAAGCGGCAAAGCGGACAGAAAACGCCTTCCCCCGCCAACCGGTCCGCGCCTGCAGGCCACCGGTGGCGTTCTCGTGGCTCCGGGCAGCGATACAGAACGCGCGCTCGCGGCTGTCCTTGCCAACGTGCTTGAAGTCGACGAGGTGTCCGTAGACAGCCACTTCTTCGACGAGCTCGGCGCCAACTCGATGCTGATGGCCCGGTACAACGCGGCGCTCCGCGAGCACACCGCCCTGCCTTCTGTGTCGATGAAGGACATCTACCTGCACCCGACCGTGTGCAAGCTGGCGGCATTGCTCGAGCCGGCGATGCCGTCGCCGCCGTCCGGCGCGGCCCAGCCTCCGGTGGCACAGCCACCGCCCGTCCTGTCGTCCACCCCGTACCAGCCGGCTCCGCCGCTGGCCGGCCAGCCGTCGGGAACCCCGCATTACTTCCTGTGCGGTGCGCTTCAGCTGCTGACGGCGGCCGCGGGCATCGCGGGCGGCGCGCTGCTGCTTAATGCCGGCTTCGCCTGGACCCTCGGGGCGCGCGGCCCCCTTGACGTCTATCTGCGGCTCGTGGCGTTCGGCAGCAGCACCTTGCTCGGCCTCGGCGTGCTCCCGATCGGGATCAAGTGGCTGCTCATCGGCCGGTGGAAGCCAGCGAGCATCCGGGCCTGGAGCCTCGGCTACTTCCGGTTCTGGCTGGTCAAGACCGTGGTCGTGGCCAATCCGATGGCCCACCTGTTCATCGGGACGCCGCTGTACACGCTGTACCTGCGCGCACTCGGCGCCAGGATCGGCCGCCGGGCCACCATCCTCACGCAGCACATCCCGGTCTGTACCGACCTGCTGTTCATCGGCGCGGACAGCCTCATCACCAAGGACACGTACATCAGCTGCTACCGCGCCAGGGCGGGGCTGATCGAGACTGGTTACGCTTCCGTCGGCGCGAGCGCGTTCATCGGCGAGCACTCGGTCCTGGACATCAAAACCGCGGTCGGCGAGCGGGCGCAGCTCGGGCACGCGTCCGCCCTGCTCACCGGCCAGATGGTCCCGCCGGGGGAGATCTGGCACGGATCCCCCGCCGAACGCGCCCCGGACGGCACCGTCTACCAGGTCGTGCCACCCGCCCGCTGCGGCGCGCTGCGCCGGGCCTGGTCCTGCGTCCCCCGGTTGCTGCTGCTGCTGGCCGTGGCCGGGCCCCTGGAGGCCGGGGTCGCGAGCCTGCTGGTAACGCACTCCCGCGCGCTGCTCTCCCTGCTCGGCAGCCCGAGGGTGACGAGCTGGCCGTACTACCGGGAGGCGCTGACGGGCGGCGCGGCCGTGGTCTTCGGCCTGACGCTGGCCGGCCTGCTCATCGTCGGCCCGGCCGGGCGGCTGCTCAGCCGCCTCCTGCGGCCGGGGCGCGTCTACCCCCTGTACGGTCTGCGGCACGGCGTGCTGCGCGCCGTCACCCGGATGAGCAACGTCAAGTTCTTCAATGCGCTGCTTGGCGACAGCTCGGCCATCGCGGGATACCTGAGCTACCTCGGCTACCGGCTCAGGCCCGTGCACCAGACGGGCTCGAACTTCGGCATGGAGGTCAAGCACGACGTGCCGACGCTCAACACCGTCGGCACCGGGACGCTGGTCTCCGACGGGCTGTCCATGATCAACGCGGAGTTCTCCGCCAGCTCGTTCCGCGTCGCGCCCGTCGTCATCGGGAGGAACAACTTCCTTGGCAACGGCATCGCCTACCCGCCAGGCGGCCGGACCGGCGACAACTGCCTGCTCGGCACCAAGGTCATGATCCCGGTCTCCGGGCCGGTCCGGGAGGGAGTCGGCCTGCTCGGCTCGCCCTGCTTCGAGATCCCCCGCTCGGTCAGCCGCGACCGGCAGCTCGGCGGGCTCAGCGGGACCCCCGTCCAGCGGACGCTGCTGCGGGCCAAGAACCGGCACAACGCCGCCACGATGATGCTGTTCCTGCTCGTGCGCTGGCTGTATCTCAGCGGGGTCCTCCTCATCGCGATGCTGCCGCTGGACGGCGGCTCCACCCTGGCAGGCACGCTTGGCAGCGCAGGCACGGTGGTGGCCGAACTGGTCTTCACCACTGGTTACTTCGTGCTTGTCGACCGGGCGGTCACCGGGTTCCGCGCGCTGCGGCCGAAGTCCTGTTCCATCTACCAGCCGGCTTTCTGGCGGCACGAGCGGTTCTGGAAGGTTCCGTCGATCGCCTACCTCCCGATGTTCAACGGCACTCCGTTCAAGGGCGTCATCTGGCGACTGCTTGGCGTGCGGATCGGCCGCCGGGTCTTCGACGACGGCTGCTCGATCATCGAGCGGAGCCTGGTCAGCGTGGGCAGCTACGCCACGCTCGCCGCCGGGAGCATCATCCAGTGCCATTCCCTCGAGGACGGCGCCTTCAAGTCCGACTACACCGTCATCGGGACCGGATGCAGCATCGGGAGCGTCGCCTTCGTCCATTACGGGGTCACGATGCGCGAAGGCTCCGCGCTCGACGCGGACTCTTTCCTGATGAAGGGCGAGGACGTGCCGCCAGAAGCGTTCTGGGGCGGCAACCCCGCCCTCGAGCGCGGGCTGCGCGCCGTGCCGCAGCGTGCCCCCCAGGCCATCACCGCTGCCAAATAAGGCGCCGCCACCCACGAACAGGAGCATCACCCGATGGACATCTTCGAAGCACGCGAATCCGCCGTCCGCAGCTACTGCCGCATCTGGCCAACGGTGTTCGGCCGGGCCGCGGGCAGCCGGCTGTACGACGAGCACGGACGAGGTTACCTGGACTTCTTCTCCGGGGCCGGCGCGCTCAATTACGGGCACAACAACCCGGTGCTCAAGGACCCCCTGTTGAGGTACCTGGCCGACGACGGCGTGATCCACTCACTCGACATGCACACGGTCGCCAAGCGTGAATTCCTGACGGTCTTCGATGAGCTGATCCTGCGTCCCCGGCAGCTGGACTACCGGGTGCAGTTCCCCGGCCCCGGCGGCGCGAACGCCGTTGAGGCGGCGCTGAAACTGGCCCGCAAGGCGACGGGCCGCACGGAGATCATCACGTTTACCAACTCCTTCCACGGCATGACACTCGGGGCGCTGGCGGTCACCGGCAACGCCTTTCACCGCGCGGGGGCGGGAATCCCGCTGAGCCATGCGACCCCGGTTCCGTTCGGTGAGTCCCTGGATTGCGACGACCGGATACCAGATTTCCGGTGGCTCGAGCGCCTGCTCGTGGACAGGGGCAGCGGCCTGGACGCCCCGGCGGCGGCGATCGTGGAGACCGTGCAGGGCGAGGGCGGTATCAACGTCGCGAGCGCGGAGTGGCTGCGTCGCCTGTCCAGCCTGTGCCGTGAGCATGGCATCCTGCTCATCGTTGATGACGTCCAGATGGGCTGCGGCAGGACGGGCCCGTTCTTCAGCTTCGAGCCCGCGGGGATCACCCCGGACATCGTGTGCCTCTCGAAGTCCATCAGCGGGTACGGGCTGCCGCTTGCGCTAACGCTGATCCGGCCCGACCTGGACATCTGGGCACCGGGCGAGCACAACGGCACGTTCCGCGGCATCAACCCCGCGCTGGTGACCGGCACCGCCGCGCTGCGCGCCTACTGGGGCGACGACACCCTGGAGCGCGGCACGCATCTCAAGGGCAAGCGGATCATGGCCGCCCTAACCGCGACCGCCGGCTCTGTCCCTGGCCCCCCGATCCTGGTGCGCGGCCGCGGCATGGCCTGCGGCCTGGCGTTCGCCGATGGCGACCTGGCAAGCAAGGTGTCCGCCGCCGCCTTCGAGGCCGGCCTGCTCGCGGAGACCGCGGGCTCGCGCGGCCAGGTGGTCAAGCTACTGCCGCCGTTGACCATCACCGACGCGGAACTGGACGAGGGCCTGGCACTCCTGGACGAAGCCGTCCGCGCGGTCTGCTGACCCGCGGAAGAAAGCTCGGACATACTCAGTTTTCTGGCGCCAGGGCGACCAGGGATCTCACGTTTGGCGCGCCCGGAGCGTTTGCCTGGTGAGAGGGGCTGACTATGACCAAGGACAGGCTGCATGAAGCCGCCGTTTGAGAAGCTCGTGGAGCGCAGCGGTGGCGTGGTCCTCCGGGTCTGCCGGGTTATGCTCAGCGCGCACGACGCCGAGGACGCGTGGTCGGAGACGTTCCTCGCCGCGCTGCGCGCCTACCCGGAACTGCCCGACGACGCGAACGCCGAGGCGTGGCTGGTCACGATCGCGCGCCGCAAGGCCATCGACGTGCTCCGGGCGCGCAAGCGGCAGCCGGCCCCCATCGGTGAGGTACCCGAGGCGCCGACCACGCTCGGCGTGCCGGGCGCGGAGGACGGCGACCTGTGGCAGGCGGTCGCGGCGCTGCCAGACAAGCAGCGCCAGGCGGTGGCTTACCACTATGTCGCGGGCCTGGCGTACGCCGAGATCGCCGGCATCCTCGGGGGGACTAGCGGCGCGGCGCGCCGGGCCGCCGCCGACGGCGTGAAGAACCTGCGGAAGAACTATCCGGGCGCGGCCACGGAAGGAGCGCCATCGTGAACATGTCAGCCAACCATTTCGCGTCGCCGGACGACGCGGAAACCCTGTCCAGGCTGCGAGACAGGCTTGGGCTCGCCGCTGAGGCACAGGGCCTGCTCGACGTCGCTTACACGACGGTCGACTCGCCGGTCGGGCCGCTCCTGCTAGCGGCGACGCCGCACGGGCTGGTGCGCGTGGCCTACGACGTCGAGGACCACGACCAGGTGCTCAGTACCTTGTCGCGCCGGATCAGCCCGCGCGTCCTGCGCGCGCCGCGGCGGCTTGACGTGGCCGCGCGCGAGCTCGACGAGTACTTCGGCGGGCGGCGCCGGGTCTTCGACCTGCCGCTTGACCGGTCCCTGTCCGCGGGGTTCCGTCAGCTGGTGCAGCGGCACCTGCCCGAGATCGAGTACGGGCAGACCCGAACCTACGGGCAGCTCGCGCAGCTCGTCGGTAACCCGAGGGCGGTCCGGGCGGTCGGCACCGCCTGCGCCACCAATCCGCTTCCCGTCGTGGTGCCCTGCCACCGGGTGCTGCGGGCCGACGGCAGCGTCGGTGGCTACATCGGCGGGTCCAGCGCGAAGCAGGCGCTGCTCCGGCTGGAGGCGGCGGCATGAGCGGGCTTGCGCGCGAATCAGTGAGCACTATGCGGTCCGCGACGAGCACGGACCCGTGGCGGCAGCGGGTCGAGTCAGGGGACTGGAAGTCCATCGCCGCCGAGGTCAACTCCCTCGGCGGCGCCCTGCTGCCCGAACTGCTCACCGTCGGCGAGGCGGCGCAGATCAGGGAACTCTACGAGCATCACGGGCACTTCCGCAGCACGGTCGACATGGCCAGGCACCGGTTCGGTGCCGGGGAATACCGCTACTTCAAGGCCCCGTACCCCGAGCCGGTCGAGCGGCTCAAGCAGGCGCTGTACCCGCGGCTGCTGCCGATCGCGCGTGACTGGGCGGCCAAGCTCGGCCGCCCGGCGCCGTGGCCGGACACGCTGGATGAGTGGCTGCGGATGTGTCACGCCGCCGGGCAGGGCAAGTCGACCGCGATCCTGCTCCGCTACCAGGCGGGGGACTGGAACGCGCTGCACCGCGACCTCTACGGCGACCTGGTGTTCCCGCTTCAGGTCGTCATCAACCTGAACGAGCCGGGGGTCGACCATAGCGGCGGAGAGTTCTTGCTCGTGGAGCAGCGTCCGCGCGCGCAGTCTCGTGGCACGGTTACCACGCTCCCGTTCCGTCACGGCTATCTCTTTACCACCCGTGACCGGCCAGTGCGCTCCGCGCGGGGCTGGTCCGCGGCCCCGGTCAGGCACGGCGTGTCTGTGGTCCGCTCCGGCCGGCGGCACACCCTCGGGCTCGTCTTCCACGACGCGGCGTGAGCTACACCCTGCTCGGTTCGGACGGCAAGCCGCACCGGGCATGTAAGTCGGCCCGGCGCCTAGGCGCCGGGCCGACTTACTGGCGTCAGGCCTTCGGGGCTACCAGAGGCCCGCCGCGCTGACCTGTCCCGCCCGCAGCGCCCCGGCGTGCTCGATCTCGAGCAGGGCGCGCTTGCGGTCCAGGCCGCCCGCGTAGCCGGTCAGCTTGCCCGTGGCGCCGACCACCCGGTGACACGGGACGATGATGCACAACGGGTTGCGGCCGACCGCGCCGCCGACGTCCCGTGGCTCCGTTCCGGTGCCCAGGCTGCGGGCGATTTCGCCGTAGGTGGTCGTCTCTCCGTAGGGGATACCGGCGATCAGGTCCCAGACTCGCCGGTCGAACTCACTGCCGCTGGCCTTCAGCGGCAGCTCGAAGGCGGTGCGGTCGCCGTCTAGGTACTCGGCGAGCTGGCGCGCGACGTCCTCGAATCCCGCGTCGCTGCGCGGTCCGAACGCTGTCCGGTCCGGCCTTGGCCAGTGCCGTGGGAAGTACAGGCCGGTCACGGCCTCTTCCTCCCGGACCACCGTCAGCTCGCCCAGGCTCGTCGCGAGCACCGTGTGCACGGCGGCTGAGGAGTCGCCTGTTGTCGCTGTCATCGTCTGCTTCCTTCCGTTGCCTGGCCTGCGTTTCGGCTCTACCAGGTAGACGTCCCGGAAGGACCGGGCGTGAGGTCTCACATGCCCTACTGGCTCTTCTCGGCTGGCCAGGGACGGCCCGCGAGGACGGCCAGGTGCAAGGCGACGAGGATGTCTTCGAGTTCACCGAGCGCCTCGGTCTTGCCGGCGCTGACCCAGGAGCGCACCAGCTCAGCGCACGCGCCGGCCAGCGCCTGGTATGCCTCGTCGGGGACCTCGGGCCAGTCGGGATGCCTGACGCGCGCCCGCCGGTGCCACTTGGTGTTGATCTCGGTGTACCGGGACGCCGAGGCGTGCAGCCGCTCGACCGAGTGCGTGCCCGCCGTGGGCATCTCGATGTAGAAGACCCGGGCGAACGCGGGCTCGCCGGCCAGGAAGCGCAGGAATGCCCGGCATCCGGCGCGCATGATGTCCTCGTCCGCGGCGTCCTCGGGCATGGCCCGGGCGGCCTCGGTCACGTGATCGAACAGGAGCTCGCCGCCCCTGCGGGTCGCCGCGAGGAAGCAGTCTTCCTTGGTGCGGAAGTGAAGGTAGAACGCGGCACGGGAAACCTTCGCCCGGCGCACGATGTCCGCCACCGTCACGGCCGGATAGCCCTTCTGAGCGATCGCGGCGACCGCGGCCTGCAGCAGCCGCTCTCGCTGCGACGCGTGAACGGCAGGCGCGGGAAGCCGGCTACGGCCGCGCGGCAGGCCAGGCTTGCCCACGTGAGTTTCGGCGAGGGTTCCTGTCCCCTCTTGCTTGGCGTCCAGCATGAGCCTAGAGTAACGGGAAAATTCCTAAAGTACAGGTTCGTACTTTAGGCCGTGCGCGCGATCAATGCTGACGTGGCGCGGAAAGGGGTCGGAAGAATGACAGCTACCGTCGACGGTACTGCCGCACCAAGAGGACTAGTCCAGGGTCTCTGGAACCGTCAACTAGATCATTACCCCGAGACGCGCAACCGGGTCTGGTACTTGGCCATCGTGGTTGTCGCGACAGTCGTTCTCTACTACGAGCTCTACATTGGCGGGGCGGTATCGCCGAAGATCCTTCAGGGCTACGGCATGACCTTCCCGTTTTACGTTTACATCAGCGTGGTGGGCAACGCGGTCGGCGCGTTCGGCTCGCTGTTGGCCGGCCTCGGGGACCGCTGGGGCCGGGCGAACCTCACCGCCTATGGCCTGGTGGTAACCGCGCTGCTTGCCCTCTTCGGAATCCCGAACGCCGGTGACAAGTGGACGTTCGCGATCCTCTCCGTCATCATCGGCCTCGTCGAGGGCGTCATCCTCGTCGCCACCCCGGCCCTGGTCAGGGACTTCTCCCCGCAACTCGGCCGGGCTTCGGCGATGGGCTTCTGGACCCTCGGGCCGGTCATCGGCAGCCTCGTGGTCGCCGTGGTTTCCACCAACACGGTCAACCACCTGGGCGCCTGGCAGGACCAGTACATCATCTGCGGCGTCGTCGGGCTCATCATCGGCGTGGTCGCCCTGTTCGGCCTCAGGGAGCTGTCACCGCGGCTGCGCGACCAGCTCATGGTGTCAATGCACGACCGGGCGCTTATCGAGGCGCGGGCCCGCGGTATTGACCCAGAAGCGGCGATGGGCAAGAGCCACTGGCGGCAGATGATGCACCTGGACGTCGTCGGCTCCGCGTTCGCGATCTCCGTGTTCCTGCTCATCTACTACGCGGCGGTCGGGTTCTTCACCATTTACTTCACGACCCTGTTTGGTTACTCCCTGTCGAAGGCCAACAGCATCGGCAACTGGTTCTGGGCGTTCGACGCGGGCGTGCTGATCATCACCGGGATCATCTCCGACCGGTTCCGGGTCCGCAAACCGTTCATGGTGATCGGCGCCATCGGCGCCATCGTGATGACGATCATCTTCCTCAACGAGGGCTCCACGACCTCGTACGGGACGATCGTGCTGACCATCAGTGTCCTCGCGGCGTTCCTCGCCATCGCGTACGCGCCGTGGATGGCCAGCTTCACCGAGACGGTCGAGAAGCACAACCCGGCGCTTATCGCGACGGGGCTGGCCGTGTGGGGCTGGATCATCCGCATCGTGGTCGCGCTCTCCGCGCTGATCCTGCCGATAGTCGTCGGCTCGATGACGCCGCTGGTCACCTACGGGTCCACGGTGTCGGCCTACGCGACGCAGTACGCCGCCCCGCTGGCCTTCGCCCAGGCCCACCCGGATGTGGTCGCCGACGCGCAGAAGGTCCCGCCGTCGGTGATCGCCACCGCGACGGCCATCCCGGCCAACGTGACGGCCACCGCGGCCAAGATCCCGGCCAACGTGATCGCCACCGCCACCACCTACAGCACCCAGCTGGCGAACGCGCAGAAGTTCGCGCCGGAACTGACCGTGATCCAGGCCAACCCGGCGCTGTTCACCAAGCTGCAGGCTGACCCCACCAACAAGGCCCTGCAGGCGCAGGCCGTCGCCGCCCTCGGCGGCGGGGCCAAGGGCGAGGCCGCGCTCCTCACGATCAGCGAGAACGCGGCCGCGATCGCGGGCGTCATCGCGGTTGGCCCGCAGCTGCAGACGGTCGCGCCGTACGCGGCCGACCTGCAGACCATCGCACCGTACTCGGCGCAGCTGAAGACCATCGCGCCGTACTCGGCCGAGCTGACCGCCATGGCCCCGTACAGCGCGCAGCTGACGGCGCTGTCCAAGGTGCCAGCGTCGGCGCTCGCTTACCTCCAGGCGCACGGCACCCAGGTCCAGACCGCGGCCGCGGCCGCGCCTGGCCAGTGGAAGAACTGGTGGTGGGTCTGTGTCGGCGGCGAGGCCCTCTTCCTGCCGTTCATCTTCATCATGACCGGCCGGTGGAGCCCCCGTAAGGCCAAGCAGGACGCGGACGAGCACGAGGCCAAGGTCGCGGAGGAGCTCGCCGCCCTCCAGAAGGCCGACGCCTAACAGATCCGTACCAACCCCAACCCCTCGCGCCAGCCGTGGCAAAGTCGCCGCGGCTGGCGCGAGTCTTTTCCGGCTAGCCAGGGCAGGCATCGAAGGTGCGCCCGTCCAGGTCCGCGTCGAAGAGCACCGCGGTGAAGCCGTAGGACGGCGCGGACACGGACGTGCAGAAGGCGCCGAACTCACGGGCCGCCGGGGTGCAGGTGCGCCCGGGAGCGCACACGTAGTCGTCGTCGGTGTACTCGGCCTCGCCCACCCACTTGCCGGTCGGCTGCTGGCTGGTCACGTCCGTGGTGAAGTCGTCCCAGCCGCACGGGGTGCCGCCGTGCAGGCTGGTGCAGGTGATCCCGTACTGGCTGTGGCCAGCGAGCTGCGCGGCGGTACATGCCTTCGACAGGTAGCACTCCTCCACCACCGCGCCGTCGGCGTACTCGCGTCCCCATGAGGACAGGTAGGGCGAGTTCTTCCACAGCCCGGTCATCCCGTACTCGTGGATCAGGTTGAAGGCGTACGCGAGGTAGTTCTGCACGTCGCCGGGTGTCAGGTCGAAGCCGGTGGTGGACGGCGGGTCGAACCCGTCGATGTCGTCGAGTTCGACCGCGTCGAACCCCTTGGCCGCGCACATGCCGATCCGCTCTTGCAGCATGGGCTTGAGCGCGTCGAGCTGCCGGAAGTCGACCCAGCGCTCCGCCGGGAAACCGAAGTAGACATCGCCGAGCGCCGACGCGGGGAAGTAGGGGCCAGGGCTCGCGTCGGGCCGGTAGTTCTCCCAGGCCAGGTCCAGGTAGCAGACGGTCCGCGGGTGCGGCAGGGTGGCCGCCTGCCAGCCGGTCTCGATCGTGGTGACCTCGGACTCGGTGGTGAGGAAGCCGTCGACGTCGTAGATGTCGACGGCCGCCGCGCCGGTGCGCTGCAGCGGCGTCACCCGGCCGATCTGCCAGTCCCAGCGCATGGGCCGGCCCTTGCTGTCCAGGTGCGGCGGGTACCAGCAGCCATCGTCCCGCCAGCTGCGGCACGCCACCGGCGCCGGCATGGGAATCACGCGCCAGGAATAACGGAGGGTGGTTACCCCGGCCCGGTTCGCTGCGCGCACCTGCACCAGATGCGGGCCCACCGCGAGCTGGCCGGTGTAGAGCACCCGACTGGACGGCATGGCCTGCCAGCTGCCGTGGTCGGTCCGGTAGGTCAGCGTGACCGGCCCGTCCGCGCTGTTCGCGTGCGGGGCGGCGACCTGGAAGTACTCCTCCGTCGAGGAAGTCTGCCGTTCCGGCGTCCCGTTGACGAACGCGGTCGCCGGCGCCTCGCCGCGCGGGTAGACGTGCACGGCCGTGGTCGAGGTCACGGTCACCGAGCGCGTGACGGTGGTGAAGTCGTCGGACGGCCCGTTCGACGGGACCGCCACCTCGGTCGCGGTCTCCGTGACCCGCAGCACCCGCCCGGTGTCCGCGTGACCGGCGACGTAGTCGTGCGCGGCGTAGGGCGTCGCGGTCGAGTCAGCCGCGGTCCGGCACTGTTTCCCGCCCGGCGCGCAGCTCTGCCAGGTGTACCCGACCGCGAAGCTGACTAGCTTCAGCCCGCGCGGCAGCGCCGGGGCCCGCCAGGCAAGTCCGGACGCCGTGACCGTCGCGCCGTCGCGAAACGGCCCGGTGATCCGCAGCGTTCCCCGGTGCACGGGAGCCGGGATACTCACGGCCGGGCTGGCCGCGGCGGCCCCGGCCGTCGCGGGAGCGGCCAGCGCCGCCGGGGCGAGAACCCCGGCGACCAGCAGCAGGCAAGGTGCCACCGTGGCGGCGGCCAGCGCCGCACGCGCCGGCCGGGTCAGAATCCGGGTCATGCGGGGCCTCCCTAAGGCCGGGTTATGGCATTGCGTCGCGCAGCGCCGCCGGCAGCAGGTGGCGGTGGGCGTCGAGCAGCTCGTCGCACATCGCGACCGTCTGCGCGGTGGTGAGGGTGGCGGCCGTGTTCGGGTCGAGCAGCGCCGCCTGGTAGACGTGATCGCGCGACCCGTCGAGCGCGGCGCGCACGGTCAGCTCCACCACGTTGAGGAAGGTCCGGTTGAGCGCGGCCAGCTGCGGCGGCAGCGCGCCGACGGCCACTGGCTTGGGCCCGCCCGCGCCGATCAGGCACGGCACCTCGACGCAGCACTCGTCGGGCAGGCTGGAGATCAGGCCGCCGTTGCGGATGTTCACGTGCAGCTCGCGCTCGGTCCCGGTCTCAAGCGAGTGGATGAACTGCGAGGCGAGCTCGTTCTCGAGCGTAAGCTCAAGCGGCTCGTCCGTCGCTAGCTGCCGTTCCAGCGACTCAAGCTCGCGCAGGTTCTCCTCGGACCGCTCCAGGTAGTCGCCCACGAAGATGCGGAACCGCTCGATCTGGTCGTCATGGTGCATGAACCACGGCACGTACTCCGCGGAGTGCTCGCTCGACTCGGTGGGGAAGTAGCCGAACCGGCGGTAGATCTCGACCCGTACCCGCCGCTGCAGCTCGGGCGAGGACTCGATGACCTCGGCGAGCCGCGGGTACAGCGACTCGCCGTCCTGCTCGAAGCGCAGCACGAACGCCTGGTGGTTGAATCCCGCGGTGGTGAAGCGCACCCGCTCCGGGTCGGCGCCCACGAGCTGCGTGAGGAAGGCCTGGGTGTCGCGGACCGAGTGGCACAGGCCGTACACCCGCTCGAACCCCGCACCCTCATAGGCGGCCCAGGGGAGCATCGCCATCGGGTTGCTGTAGCTGAGCAGGTAGGCGTCCGGGCATACCTCGTTCATGTCCCGCGCCAGGTCGACCACGACGGGGATGGTGCGCAGGCCGCGGAAGATGCCGCCGATGCCGAGGGTGTCGCCGATCGTCTGGCGCAGTCCGTACCTGGCGGGAATGTCGAAGTCGGCGCGGGTGGCCGTGTACCCGCCGACCTGCACCTCGTTGATCACGTAGGTGGCGCCCGCGAGCGCGGTGCGGCGGTCCCTGGTCGTGGTCACCGTGGCCTGCGCGCCGGTCTGCGCGGAGATCCTGCGCACCAGCCGCTCCGCGTGCGCCAGCCGCTCGGCGCTGATGTCGTAGAGCACGAAGTGCAGCCCGCCGCGGAACTCCGGGTAACTGCACAGGTCAGTGGTCACGTTACGGGTGAACTCAACGCTTCCAGCACCAATGAAGGCCAGTTTAATCACGCTCATTAGTGTTCCATGGCGACTAGTTTCTTGCAAGATCTTGCATCTTGTCCCGGTTTGCCTGCACAATGCTGCTCAATTGGTGAGCGGTGAGTGCATCTTCGAGCGGAGTGCGACATGACCAGCGCAAGGAAAAGGCGTGGAGCCCTGGCAGGGCTCGCCGCGCTCACGGCGACGGCCCTGGCAGTCGCGGGCTGCGGTACGGACGCCAACGGCGGCGGGTCGTCGTCGGCGTCGGGATCCTCGTCAAGCACAATTCAGATCTGGGAGGGCTGGACCGGCCAGGAGGCCAAGACGTTCGCCAAGCTGGTCTCCCAGTACGAGGCGCAGCACCCAGGGCAGAAGGTGCAGTCGCTCTACGTCAACAACGACGACACGCTGCAGAAGGTGCTGACCGCGGTGAAGGGCGGCAGCCCGCCCGACATCGCCTACCTCTACGGCTCCTGGGCGCCCAACGTCGCGCAGATCCCCCAGGTCGTCGACCTGACCAAGGTGGTGCAGCAGGCCGGGGTCAACTGGAGCGACTTCTTCACCGGCGAGCGGGACGTGGCCACCGTCAACGGCAAGGTGATCGGCATCCCGGCGCTGGTGGACAACCTGGCCGTGGTCTACAACAAGAAGCTGTTCGCCCAGGCCGGCCTGCCGGTGCCCACCGCGAACTGGACCTGGCAGGACTTCGTCACCGACGCGCAGAAGCTGACCAACGCGACGGCCAAGCAGTACGGCACCGTCTACGTCACCCCCGGCACCGAGGACACGGTCTGGCACTGGGAGGCGCTCCTCTGGGAGGCCGGCGGCAGCCTGCTGACGGCCGACAACAAGCAGGCGGCGTTCAACTCCGCGGCCGGGCTTGAGTCGCTCAACACGCTGCGGACCATGGCCGTCACTAACAAGTCGATGTACTTCGACCCGACCGACGAGGCCTACACCAACCTGTTCAACTCGGGCAAGATCGGCATGCTGGTCACCGGGCCGTGGGACCTGTCCGCGTTCCCCGACGTGGACTACGGCGTGCAGGTCATGCCGTCTTACTCAGGCAGCAGCGCCGGGCACCAGACCATCTCCGGGCCGGACAACTGGGTCGTGTTCAACAACGGCAGCAGCCAGGTCAGCGCGGCGGAGCAGTTCCTGCTCTGGCTCACCGCGCCGGCCCAGGTCAAGACCTGGTCGCTGCAGACCGGAGACCTGCCGACCAGGGCCTCGGTGGCCGACGCGTCCGGGTTCGGCGAGCAGATGAACTCGCAGTTGCCTGGGGTGAGCACGTTCGTCACCAACCTGAGCAACGTCAAGCAGGCTCGCCCGCAGATCACCCAGTACCCGGCGATCTCCACGATCCTCGGCAACATGGTGCTGTCCGTGCTGCTCGGCAAGTCGACCCCGCAGGCCGCCCTGGCGTCGGCGTCCACCCAGGTCAACCAGGCCCTGGCGTCGGGAAGCTGAGCATGACCGCGAACACGGTGGCCCGGCCCGGCGCACGCCGGGCCGGGCGGGCCGGCCTGGTGCGCCGGGCGCTGGACTCCGAGCAGTTCAACGGGTGGGCCTTCGTCACCCCGGGCGTGGCCGTCATCCTGCTGTTCGGCGCGGCGCCGATCGTCTGGTCGGCGGTGATGTCGTTCCAGAAGTCCTCGCTGTTCGGCTCGAGCGCGTTCGTCGGCCTGGCCAATTACCGCAAGATGGCGCACGATCCGGTCGTGGGCGAGGCGATACAGCACACGCTGATCTACACCGCGCTGTTCGTGCCGGGCACGATGATCGTCGGACTGTTCCTCGCCGTGGCGATGAACAGGAAGATCCGCGGCATCACGATCTACCGGACCGCCGCCTACGCGACGATGGCCATCTCGACCATCAGCGAGGCCATCGTCTTCATCTGGCTCTTCGACCCCTCCTACGGGATCGTCAACTACGCCTTCAGCGCCGTCGGGCTGCCGCAGCAGCAGTTCCTCAACTCGCCGTCCGAGGCGCTGTACGTGATCGTGGCGATGACCATCTGGGGCTGGACCGGCTTCGCCGTGGTGGTCTACCTGGCGGCGCTGCAGGGGGTGCCGCAGTCGCTGCTCGAGGCGGCGTCCATCGACGGCGCGGGACCGTGGCGGGCGTTCCGCCGGGTCACCCTGCCGCTGCTCAGCCCGGCCACGCTGTTCCTCGCGGTCTGGCTCACGATCAACGCGCTGCAGCTGTTCGACGAGGTCTACCTGAGCACCCAGGGCGGACCGCTCAACGCGACCACCGTCCTCGTCTACTACCTCTACAACCAGGCCTTCGAGCAGTTCAACTTCGGCTACGCGTCCGCCATCGCGTACTTCCTGTTCCTCGTCATCATCGTGGTCACGGTCATCCAGTTCCGGGTGGGCCGTCGGTTCACGTACTACCGGTCATGAGCGCGACCTCCGCGCCCGCCCGCGGCGACCTGCGGCCGGGCGCCACCCACGGCAGCCCGGCGACCCGGCGGCGGCGGCGCCTGCCGTTCAGCCCGTGGCACCTAGTGCTCATCCCGGCCACGATCGCGCTCATCTTCCCGTTCGCCTGGCTGCTTATCACCTCGGTGGAGACGCCGTCGGAGACGCTGCACTTCCCGCCGATCCTCTTCCCGCACACGATCAGGCTCGCCAACTACTCCGACGCGCTGGCGACCGCGCCGTTCGTCCGCTTCCTGGCCAACAGCGCCGTGGTGGCGGTGGTGACGGTGCTGTGCAACCTGGTGCTGTGCACGCTGGCCGGGTACGCCTTCGCCCGGTTCCGGTTCCTCGGCCGTACCGCTCTGTTCGCGGTCATCATGGCCACGCTCATGGTGCCGTTCCAGGTGACGATGATCCCGCAGTTCATCATCACGAAGTGGCTGGGCGTGCACGTGCTCGCCGCGGTCGGCATCAACCACATCGGCGCGCTCATCCTGCCTAACGCGGCCACCGCGTTCGGCATCTTCTTCCTGCGCCAGTTCTTCCGCACGCTGCCGATCGAGTACGAGGAATCCGCCCGGGTGGACGGGGCGAGCAGGCTCACGGTGCTCGTCCGGGTCGTGCTGCCGCTGGCCACCCCGCCGCTCGCCACGCTCGCCGCGCTGACGTTCCTCGATTCCTGGAACAACTTCCTGTGGCCGCTCATCGCCGTCACCTCGACCAACCAGATGACGCTGCCGCTTGGCCTGGCCACTTTCCAGGGAGCGCACGCGACGGAATGGAACCTGCTGATGGCGGCCAACGTGATGAGCCTGGTGCCCATGCTGGCGGTCTTCTTCTTTGCGCAGCGCTACTTCATCAGGTCGGTCGCCGCTACCGGGCTCGCCGGGACGTGAGCGTACTACGGCAGCGGAACGTACCCAGGAAACGCGCATTCGAGTGGAGATCAATTCAGTGATGAGCAAGGAGGCCTCAGTGACGCAGGAGCAGGCAGTGGCGGGCGTTCGCACGGAGCGGGAGATCGCCTCGCAACCCGGCTGCTGGCGCCAGGCCGCCGGACTGGCGGCGGACGCGGCGGTAGTGCTGCCGGCGCCTGGTGAGCGGGTCGCGGTGGTCGGCTGCGGCACCTCGTGGTTCATCGCGCAGTCCTACGCGGCGGCCAGGGAGGAGTCAGGCCTGGGCGAAACCGACGCGTTCAGCGCCTCGGAGATGCCGCGCGGACGGCGCTATGACCGCACGCTGTTCCTGTCCAGGTCGGGCACCACCACAGAAATTCTAGAAGCAGCGGAACGGGTTCGCGGTACCAGCCGCACCGTCGCAATCACCGCCGATGCGCGGACCCCGGTGGGAATGGTCGTGGACGACATGATCGAACTCGCCTTCGCCGACGAAGAGTCCGTGGTGCAGACCCGGTTCGCGACCACGGAACTCGCCCTGCTCCGCGCACACCTGGGAGCTGACATCGAGCCGTCGGCACGGGCTGCGGAGCGGGTGCTCCTTGAGCCGGTCGCGCCGGAGCTGCTCGCCGCCCGCCAGTTCACCTTCCTCGGCACCGGCTGGACCTATGGCCTGGCAAACGAGGCGGCACTGAAGCTGCGTGAGTCGGCCGGCCTGTGGACCGAGTCCTACCCCGCGATGGAGTACCGGCACGGCCCGGCCGCGGTGACCGGCAAGCACAGCGTCGTCTGGGTGCTCGGGCCGGCGCCCGCCGGGCTCGCCGACGACATCGCGCTGGCCGGCGGGCTCGCCTGGGTCGTCGATGAGGACCCGATGGCCGCGCTTGTCCGGGTGCACCTCCTCGCACTGGCCAAGGCGCGGGCGGCGGGCCTCGACCCCGACCAGCCGCGGAACCTGACCCGCTCGGTGATCCTCACGCCCGCGGGGCCGGGCCGGACATCATGATCCTTGTCGTCTGCCTCAATCCGGCGCTCGACATCACCCACCAGGTGGAGCGCGTGGACTGGGCGGGGGTGAACCGGCCGTCTGTCGTCTATGACCGCCCCGGCGGCAAGGGCACGAACGTCGCGAGAACCCTGCACTCGTTCGGTATCGAGGTTCTGTTGACCGGCCTGGCCGGCGGAACCACCGGCAGCGCGGTGGGTGCGGGGCTGCGCCGGCTGGGGGTGCCCGCGGCCTTCGCGCCGGCCGGCGGGGAGACCCGGCGCACCTTCAGCGTGGTCGACGGCCGCGGGCGCGTCGCGCTGTTCAACGAGCCCGGTCCCCGGGTCGGGGACGTCGAGTTCAAGCGGTTCCTGGCCGATTACGACGCCGCCCTGGCCGGCGCCTCGGTCGTGGTGCTGTCCGGCAGCCTGCCGCCGGGTGTGCCGTCCGACGCCTACGCCGGGCTGATCGCGGCAGCCACCAGGGCTGGCGTCCCTGCGGTGCTCGACACGTCGGGCGAGGCGCTGCGCGCGGGCGTGGCCGCGGGTCCCGCCATCGTCAAGCCGAACCTCGACGAGCTCGCCGCGCTTACCGTGCGGTCGCTGCGCACCCCCGATGGCGGGATCGACCTGATCGCGGTGACCGCGGCCGCCTGCTCGCTGCGGACGGCGGGCGCGCAGGCGGTCGTCGTCTCCCTAGGGCCGGACGGCCTGCTTGCCGTGACCGGCGACGGCTGCTGGCAGGCGCGGCCGACGGCCGTGCTCGCGGGCAACGCTACCGGCGCGGGCGACGCGGCGACCGCCGCCCTGGCCCACGGCCTGCTGCTTGGCCGGCCGTGGCCGGAGCGTATCGCGCACGCGGCCGCCCTCGGCGCCGCGGCCGTCGCCGCGCCGGTCGCGGGGGAGTTCAGCCACGCCGACTACGCGGCGGGCCTGGCCGCGGTGACGGCGACCGAGCTGACGGTGTTCAGGGACGCCGCGAGTGCTCAGCCGGAAGGGGGACGCTGATGCCGCTTGCCGCGATGGACGACATCACCGGGCCCGCGCGGGACGCAGGGTCCGGGGTCGGCGCGTTCAACGTGATCGGCATCGAGCACGCGGAGGCGATCGTCGCGGGCGCCGAGGCTGCCGCCTTCCCGGTCGTGCTGCAGATTAGCGAGAACTGCGTGGCGTACCACCGCGGGCTCGCCCCGATCGCCGCGGCGTGCCTGGCCCTCGCGCGCGGCGCCGCGGTGCCGGTCGCCGTGCACCTGGACCACGCCTCCGACGTGGCGCTCGTCGAGGCCGCGGCCGGGCTCGGGCTCGGCTCGGTCATGTTCGACGCGTCCAGGTTGCCCTACGCCGACAACGTCCGCACGACGGCGGACGTCGCGGCGTCGTGCCACCGGCGCGGAGTCTGGGTCGAGGCGGAACTCGGTGAGATCGGCGGCAAGGACGGCGTGCACTCGCCGCTCGCCCGGACCGATCCCGGCGAGGCGGCCAGCTTCGTCGCGGCGACCGGGGTGGACGCGCTCGCGGTCGCGGTGGGCAGCTCGCACGCCATGGCGACTCGCGACGCCGTGCTTGACCTCGGCCTCATCCGTCGGCTGCGCGCGGCGGTCAGCGTGCCGCTCGTGCTGCACGGCTCGTCCGGCGTCCCCGATGAGGACCTGACCGCGGCGGTCCGCGCCGGGATGACCAAGGTCAACATCGCGACCCAGCTCAACAAGGTGTTCACTGGTGCCGTACGGCTCGCCTTGTCGGCCCAGCCGACGACGACCGATCCGCGGAGGTACGGTGCGGCGGGACGAGACGCGGTCGCGGCTGAGGTGGCGCGGCTGCTCCGCCTGCTCGGATCAGGACATAATTCACCCAACGCGATGGAAGAGACCGCCGGCGTGCGCGAGCCGGCCGCGAACACGAGCGCGCGGGCAGGAGGCACTGGTGAGCCGCTATCGCCGGTGGAATGACCTGCTGGAGCTGCTGGCAACGGCCGGACAACTCCAGGTGGAGGAGGCGGCGGCCGCGCTTAACGTCTCCCCGGCCACCGTCCGCAGGGACTTCGATGAGCTGGCCGCTCAGCAGATGCTCACCAGGATCCGGGGCGGCGCGGTCGCGCAGGGACTCAACTACGACCTGCCGCTGCGCTACAAGTCGGAGCGGCACCCGTCGGAGAAGCAGCGCATCGGGGCGCTGGCCGCCAGCATGGTGCTGGCCGGCCAGGCGGTCGGGCTGAACGGCGGCACCACCACCACCGAGGTGGCCCGGGCGCTGGCGACCCGCTCCGACCTGTCCTCCGGGGCGCCGACCCCGGCCGTCACGGTCGTCACCAACGCGCTGAACATCGCGACCGAGCTCGCCGTCAGGCAGCACATCAAGATCGTGACCACCGGCGGCGTGGCCAGGCCGCAGTCGTACGAGCTGACCGGGCCGCTGGCCACCTTGGTGCTCGAGCAGGTCACCCTCGACGTGGCGATCCTCGGCGTGGACGGCATCGACGCGGTCGCCGGCGCGACGGCGCACCACGAGGGAGAGGCGAGCATCAACCAGCTCATGGGCCGCCAGGCCCGCAAGGTGATCATCGTCGCGGACAGCTCCAAGGTGGGCCGCCGGGCGTTCGCCCGGATCTGCGGCCCCGCCCAGGTCGATGCCCTGGTCACCGACTCCGGCATCGCCGACGATGACCTGAACGTGCTCAAGGCCGCCGGGATCGACGTTGTCGTCGCCTGACTTCGACCTGGTCGTGATCGGCGACTGCAATCCCGACGTGCTCGTGCATGGCGACGACGTGACCCCTGCCTTCGGCCAGCAGGAGAAGCTCGTCGACCGGATGTCCCTGGAGATCGGCGGCTCCGCCTCGATCACCGCGGTCGCCGGCGCCCGGCTGGGGCTGCGGGTCGCGCTCGTCGCGGCCGTCGGCCGCGATGCGGCGGGCACCTTCATGCTTGACTCACTGGCCAGGGAGGGCGTCGACGTCGGCGCCGTGGCGGTCCGGGACGGCCTGGCGACCGGTATGACGGTGGCGCTGTCCCGCGGCGGGGACCGGGCCATCCTGACCGCGCTCGGCGCGATGGACTCGCTGACCGCTGCTGATATCCCCGCCGGTCTCTTCGGCCGCTGTCGCCACGTGCACGTAAGCTCCTACTTCCTGCTCGCCGACTCGCTCGGGCCCGGGCTGGCCGACTTGTTCGTGAAGGCGCGAGGGGCGGGCGCGACCACGTCGCTCGACACGAACTGGGACCCGGCGGAACGCTGGCGCGACGAGCGCCTGTCCGCCGCCATCGCCCAGGCCGGCCTGCTGCTGCCGAACGAGGCCGAGGCGCTCGCGCTGAGCGGGGCCGCCTCCGTCACCGCGGCGGCGTCGGCCCTGACGGCCCTTGGACCGCGGGTCGCGGTGAAGCTGGGGGCGCGCGGAGTGCTCGTCGCCGTCGGCTCTGCGGAGCGGCACCAAGTCAGCCTGCCGCCGGTGACCCCGGTCGACACCACGGGCGCGGGTGACTGCTTCAACGCCGGCCTGCTCGCCGGCCTGCTGCACGGCCTGCCGCTGCCCCGCGCCGCCGCCCTCGGTTGCGCGGCGGGCGCGCTGTCGACGGGGGCGCTCGGCGGAACGGCGGGCGCGCCGGACTTGCAGAAGGCGTTGGACCTGGCGGCCCACGCCGTGATCGCGTTATGACTGAGCTCCCGGGGCGTTATGCCGTGCCCAGGGAGCTCAGTCGCCGGCCTTGCGTGCTTCTGCCTACGGGCGTACCTCGAAGACGAGGTTGAACGGCGTCTGCGCGGCGCGCCGGAACCGGGTGAAGCCCGCGTCCGCGGTCAGCTGCCGGATGGCGGCCTCGCCCGCCTGGGCGCCGAGGGCGTAGCCGCCGGGCTGAGACAGCGCGTTCGGCACGCAGAGCTGGGTGGAGGCGTTGTAGTAGACCCGCCCCACCGGGTTGAGGTTGCCTGATACCTCGTCAACCGCGTACGGCTCGACGAGGAGCCAGGTGCCGTCCGGCTTGAGCGCCTGGCGGATATGCCGGGCCGCGGCGAGCGGGTCGCCCATGTCGTGCAGGCAGTCGAACGTGGCGGCCAGGTCGTAGCCGGTGCCGGTGAAGCCGGACGCCGGGGTGACCTCGAAGCCGATCCGGTCGGCGACGCCTGCGTCCGCGGCCCGCTTGCGGGCGATCTCGATGGACTTGTCGTGGTAGTCAGAGCCCGCGAACCGCGAGTTCGGGTACTCGGTGGCGAGCAGGATCGTGGACGCGCCGAGCCCGCAGCCGATGTCGGCGACCTTGGCGCCGGCCCGGAGCTTGTCGTGCACGTCGTCGAGGGCCGGGATCCAGGACGGGATCAGGTTGGCGATGTAGCCGGGGCGGAAGAACTGCTCGCAACCGGTGAAGACGTCCTGGTCGTGCTCGTGCCAGCCCATCCCGCCGCCGGTGCGGAACGCCTCGGTGATCCTCGGCCCGGCCTTCAGCGTGCCGAGCGCGAGCACGAACGCCCCGGGCATGTACACGGCGCCGTCCGGGTTGGCGAGCCCGAACGCCTGCTCCTCGGTCATCGAGTAGGTGTCGGTGGCGGGGTCGTATTCGACGTAGCCGCCGGCCGCCTGGCCGCGCAGCCACTCCGCGACGTACCTGGCGTTGGTGCCGGTCCGCTCGGCGAGCTCTTCGGCGCTGGCCGGGCTGGTCGCCAGCGCGCGGTACAGGCCGAGGTGGTGCCCGATGACCACGTTGCCCGCCGCGAAGGTGGCGCCAAGGTCGGTGACGAACCGGCCGAGGAACTCCTGCAGTTTGTCCATGTCAACAGCCATGACGAGTCTCCTGTTCTTGTGTGACTGTGTGCGACTGCTCGTTGGTGAATTCTTGGCCTTGGTCACGCGGCCGCCACGGGTACGCCGGGCAGGCGGCCCCACTCGGCCCAGGACCCGTCATAGACGCGGACCCGGTCGCGGCCGAGCAGCTGGGTGAACACGAACCAGGCGGTCGCGGCGCGGCCGCCGATGGTGCAGTAGGTGATGAGCTCCTCGTCGCCGTCGAGGACGTCCGGCGCGAACAGCGCGCGCAGCTCCGCGTCGGAGCGGAACGACCCGTCCTCGCGGTAGAGGCCGTCGATGGGCTGGTGGACGGCCGAGGGCACGTGACCCGCGCGCCCGCCCGGCTCCATGCCCCCCGACGGCCAGAAGCGCTCTCCCTGGTACTCGGCCGTCGAGCGCACGTCGACCAGCGTGCTTCCTGGCTGGCCGATGGCCTCGCGCACCTCGGTCCAGTCCGCGCGGATGCGCGCGTCCTGGGCGGCCAGCCGGAAGCCGCCCGGTGCCGGAGTGGCCGCTTCTATGCTCCACGGGTAGCCCTCGGCCCGCCAGGCGTCGCGCGAGCAGTTCAGGATGCGCACGTCCCGGTGCCCGTACAGCTTCATCAGCCACAAGGCCAGGGCGGGCGCGTACCCGTAGCAGACGACCGTGGAGTCCGGGTCGATGCCTGAGCGGGCCATCAGCCGCTCCACCGCGGCGGCGTCCACCGTGCGGTAGTCGCCGTCCTTGAGGTCGGCGTAGACGTTCCACAGCACCGCGCCGTCAATGTGCCAGTCGCGGTAGTTAGCCGGGCTGACGTCAACCTCGACCACCCGCACGCGCGGGTCGGTCAGGTGGTCCCGCAGCCATCCGGCCTCCACCAGCACGTCGCCGCTGGTGCCCGGGCTCTGGGTGAACGCCTCCCGTTGTGACGCGATCTTCATGGTGAACCTCCCTGTGCCGTGCTTCCTTGGCACAGGTGTACGGCGGCGCCCTTGTCACGCCCTTGTCGCGACGTTGCCGTGGAATTGGCGAAACCTTGGCGTCACTCCGGCGCCGCTTGGAGTCCCGTCAGGTGGTGGCGAGAAGGGCCTCGTAAAGCTCGCGGGTGGCCGGGCTGGGCGAGACGCCAAGCTGGTCGCGCAGGCACTCGCTCAGCTGGCCGTAAACGTCCAGGGCCTCAGCCAGGTTGCCCTGGGCGGCGAGGGCGCGCATGAGGTAGCGGTAGCCGCTCTCCCGCAGTGGAGCTAGCCGGGTGAGCTGACGACTGGCCCGGGCCGCGGCGACCAGCTCCGTTCCGCCGACGCCGAGCCCCGCCGCCGCGTAGCACTCCAGGGCCCGCAGCCGAATTTCCGTCAACTGCCGGCGGGTCTCCTCGATCCACGGTGCGTCCTCGCCGGGCAGGAAGTCGCGTTCGGCCACGAACAGCGCGGTCAGTGCCGGTCCCCACGCCCGGGGCCAGTCCTGCTGTGCGACCGCGGACTCGGCCCGGTGAATGGCCTCGACGGCGGCTTCCAGGTCGACCCAGGCGTCACGCAGGCACAACCGGAGGGTGGAGCGCCCGTCGATGGCATCGGTGCCGAAGACCCGGCGCAGCTTGGAAAGCAGCGGGTTGAGCCGGGCGTCGACCGCGGCCGGGTCGGGTTCCCGCCACAGCGCTTCGGCCACCTCGCCCCTGGGGACGTAACGATGACGGTTGACCACGAGGTAAGCGAAGAGCAGCCGGCCCTGTCGGCCGGGCAGGCCGGCATCCAGCCGCTGGCCGTCGCGCTCAACGGCGAGCGACCCGCAGATCTGAATTCGCACGAGGCCCGAGGACGCCAAGGTCACGCCAATATCCTGGCACTACGCTGGCATGGCCAGCCAGAGCAGGAGGCCCGAGGATGAAACTGATCCGATGCGAGTGCGGGTTCATCGCCCGCGGCGACAACGACGACCAGGTGGTCGGGGTGATCAGGGGGCACATGTCCACCGATCACCCGGCCCTCCTGCAGTCGGTCAGCCGGGACGACCTGATCAGCTGGATCCAGGCAGAGTAGGTCCGGTACCAGCGAAACAAAGGCTCGGTTGCGGGGAACCATCGGCCCTGGGCTCAGGGAGTCGATAGCAGCACCGCGGCGCGTTCGGCTTCGCTCACCACGAAGGCCGCGAACTTGGCGGGGCTCATGTGCATGGGATCCGCGTCGTGCTGCGTCAGCCATTCCGATAGCTCTGGCGTGGCGAGGGTGTCCGTGATGTCGCGGGCGAGCCTGCTGACGATGCCGGCCGGCGTTCGCGCTGGCGCCCAGATCCCGTACCAGATCGGGAAATCGAAGCCGGCGACACCAGCCTGTGCGAGCGGCGGTACGTCCGGCAGCAGGCGCGAGCGGCGCGCTGTGCTGACCCCGAGCGCGACGAGCCTGCCGTCGTGCAGGTAGGCAGCGGCGGGCGGGATCGGCAGCATCGCGTATGTGGTGTGCCCGGCGGCCGTGCCGGCGACCACGTCGGTGATTGCGTCCGTGGCTGCGGGCGGCGTGTGCACTGCGGCGATGCCGAGGTCGCGATTGAGCTTGGCCACCGCGAGGTGGGTGCCGGTGCCGATGCCGGCGGAGGCGAAGCGGATCTTGCCGGGCCGGTCGCTGGCCGCGGCGGCGAGCTCGTCGATCGTAGTGATGCCGGACTGCGCGCTGGCGACGAGCACGTAGGGCTGGCTGGTGAGCGCAGCGACGGGAACGAAATCCCGGAGGGGGTCGTACGGCAGCTCGCCTGCCCGGGCGGCGCTGTAAGCCTGGGCGCTGGTGTTGATCAGCAGCGTGTACCCGTCGGGGGGCGCATGTGCGACCAGCGCGGGCGCTACGGTGCTGCCGGCGCCCGGGTGGTTCTCCACGATCGCCGGCTGACCCCACGCCGCCGCCAGCCTCCTGGCAAGAGCCCGGGCGATGACATCGACGCCCCCGCCGGCCCCGAATGGATCGATGATCCGTACCGGGCGGCCCGGAAAGGCCTGGTCGTGGAGCACGGACGTCGAGGACATCGGCGCTTGTCTTAGCGGAGCAGGCCGAAATAACGCGACAGGCTGTGCTCGACTTGTGCCATGTCGTCGCGCGATAGGTAATCGACGAGATCGCCGGCGACGT
>CAZORE010000011.1:0-25400 GCA_964581815.1 uncultured Streptosporangiaceae bacterium
ACCGCTACCACCGCATCGACACGAGCGCGGTGATCGGCGCCGCGCTCGACCTGGTGGACTTACGGCAGGCAGCCTCGATGGTTGTGGCAACGACACGGTCATAGGCGTATGGCCGCCGCAACCATCGCCGCGGCGTCAGCCCTCCGCCGCGCCGAGCGCGCTGAGGGCGGTCAGCGCGAGCTGCTCGTTGTGGTCGAGGTGGGTGAAGACGGCGTGCGCGGCGGCATCGGGATCACGCCGGCGGAAGACAGTGATCAGCTCCTCGTGCGCGCGACGCCGGCGGGCGTGCTCGTCCGGATCCGGGTCGAGGAGGCCGAACCCGATGCGGACGTAGCGCTCGGCCGCCCGCCACAGCGTGGTGAGCACCCGGGTGTCCCACGTCGTGGCGGCGGGACCGAGGAGCGCGAGGTGAAACTCATGATGGCCGTCGTAGATCGCGTCCATGCTTCGGTCCTCGTCGCCGAACTCGACCGCCTGGGCCGCCAGCTGGTCAAGCTCAGCTTCGGAGATCAGCAGGCAGGAACGGCGCGCGAGGTCCGGCTCGAGCAGCCGCCGCAGCCGGTAGATGGCCTGCAGGTCCTCGAGGGCGAGCGGGGCGACCGTGGCGCTCCGGCCGGGCTGGATGACCACCAGGCCGTCGGCCTCAAGGTTGCGCAGTGCCTCGCGGACCGGGATGAAGCTCACGTTGAGCAGGCCGGCAATCTCCCGGAGGGAGAAGCTCTGGCCGGGCGCCAGCGCACCGGAGAGAATCGACCGCCGTAGCTCCGCGGTGACCAGCTCGGTGACCGACCGGGACTCGATGGGCCGCACCGTCGGCGCCGATCGTGGTGCCACCAGTTGCCTCGCTCTCCAACCAGGCCGGACCAGTGCCAGTGCCGATATCAACTATAGCGGCCACCTGACTGGCCGCTGCGGCACGAAGCATCCCATGTCCCGGTTCACCTCGAACCCGAACCTTGTTGTTATAACATATATCTGCTAACGTGTGGCGGGTCGTTCCGGGTGGCGCGAAGATGCCCAGCTGAGGAGGCCGACCGTATGTCAGCCAAGCCCAAGTTCGCTCACGTCGTGTTCCAGACCAGCCAGCCAGCGGAGATGCGGGACTGGTACTGCACCGTGCTCGACGGTCACGTCGTGTACCAGGACGAGGCGCTCACGTTCATCACGTTCGACGACGAGCACCACCGCGTCGCGCTGCTCAACCCGCCAGTCCCGCTGGAGCGCAAGACGCCGCTGACCGCGGCCATGCACCACGTCGCGTACACCTTCGAGAGCATCGATGACCTGCTCGGCCGCTACGTGCTGCTGCGGGAGGCGGGCATCCGCCCGGCCGTGTGCATCGCCCACGGCGTCACCACGTCCATGTACTACCGCGACCCCGACGGGAACATGGTCGAGATGCAGATCGACCGGTTCGCCGAGCCGGACGACGCGACCAGCTACATGAAGGGCCCGGAGTACGCCGCCGATTCCGTCGGCCCGCAGTTCGACCCGGAGCAGCTGCTCGCGGATTACCGGGCGGGCGCCTCCGTCGAGGAGCTCTCCGACCGGTCGTGGGCGCTCAAGGCGGCGCTGCCCGACCCGATGGGCGCCCTGATGGGCGCCAGCTGACCGGGCCCGCCGCCGTAGTCAACCGCCGGACGACGCGGGTGGCCGGCCGGTGACCGGGCCACTGACCGTCGGCCGGCGCTTCCCGCGAGACAGCGTCACCGACCCGGCGCTGTGCCTCATCTGCCATCTCGACCTGGTCCCTGACGAGGCGGTCGTGTTCCGTGACGACGACTGGGCCTGCGAGGTCGCACCCGGCTTCGAGGTGCCCGGCTGGTACTTCCTGCGGCTGCGGCGGCACGCGCTCGGCTGGGCCTCGCTTGACCGGCCGGAGCTCACCGCCTTCGGGCCGCTCGTCCAGGACCTGATGGGCGCGCTTGAGCAGGCGTTCGACGCGCCGGCCCGCTACCTGATGACCTTCGGCGAGGCCTACCCGCACTTCCATGCCGTGATCACCGTCCGGGCCAATGACATCCCGCCGGAGTCGCGCAGCGGGAACATCCTCGCGCTGCGCGACAACCGCCGCGACCGGGACGCCGCGCTGGCCTGCGTGCCGGCCGTGCGCGCGGCGCTCGCCACCGTACGGGACCCGGCGCGCGGGCCGGCCCCGGCCACGCAGGCAGCATCACCCGCGGAAGGAAGACCGTGATGCCGGACGACGCCGCCACCGCTTCCGGCCCGGCGGCCGGCGGTCGGCCGGAACTGCCCGTCGTCGTGATCGGGGGCGGTCCTGTCGGCCTGTCCCTGGCGATGGAGCTGCGGTACCACGGCGTCGGCTGCGCCGTGATCGAGCCGCGGACGTCGGTCTCGGCCGTTCGGCCGCGGGCGAAGACGACGTCCGCCCGCACCATGGAGCTGTTCCGCCGCTGGGGCTTCGCGGAGCGGATCAGGGCCCGCGCCCCGATTCCGGTCTCCTGGTCGAGCGACGTGGTGTTCTGCACCGCCGCCGCCGGCGCCGAGGTCACCCGGTTCACCGGCACCCTCGGCCTCGGCCTGGCCGGCGACGACCTGGTCGCCGAGCCCGGGCAGCAGGTCGGGCAGCCCGTGGTCGAGCAGGCGCTGCGCGACGCGCTCGCCGAGGCGGGTGACACCCGGCTGCTGTTCGGGTACCGGGTGACCGGCGTGGACCAGGACGCGGACGGCGTCACAGTGCGGGCCGAGGACGCGAACGGTGTCCTGTCCACGGTCCGCGCCCGGTACGCCGTCGGGGCGGACGGCGCGCACAGCGTCGTCCGCGCGGCGGCGGGCACGGTCTACGAAGGCGGCAACGCCGGCCGCCCGAACCTGTCCGTCGTCTTCCGCTCCCGCGGTCTCGGCGCGCTCATCGCCGACCGGGCGGTGCACCGCTGGGTGCTGAACCCGGCGGCACCCGGGGTCGTCGGGCCGCTGGACCTCGGCGGCACCTGGTGGGCGATCGCGACGGGCCGCCCGGACGACGACCGCGATGCCGACCCGGTCGCGATCGTCCGGGCGCTGGCCGGCGCCGACATCGACGTCGAGGTGCTTGGCACCGACCCCTGGCAGGCCAGGTCGCTGCTCGCCACGGCCTACCGGCGCGGCCGGCTGCTGCTCGCGGGCGACGCCGCGCACCAGAACCCGCCGTGGGGCGGGCACGGCTTCAACACCGGCGTGGGTGACGCGGTCAACCTCGGCTGGAAGCTGGCCGCGGTGCTGCGGGGCTGGGCGCCCGCCGAGCTGCTCGACAGCTATGAGGCCGAGCGCAGGCCAGTCGCCGCCGACACCATCCGCATCGCCGGCGAGAACGCCCTTACGCTGTCCACCGACCTCGCCTCGGCGGCGCTGATGGGGGGCCCGCAGGAGTTCGCCGCCGCGCGCCCGGCGGCCGCCGAGACGGTACAGCGGACCAAGCGGATCGAGTTTCACTGCCTGGGGCTCGTCCTCGGTTACGGGTACGGATCACACGCCCTCGTTCAGACGACCGACGGATCCGACTACCGGCCGGTCGCGGCCGCGGGCAACCGCCTGCCGCATCACTGGCTCGCGCCAGGTGACTCGCTTTTTGACCACCTGGGCCGCGGGTTCGCGGTGCTCGGCGACCTGGCGGCCGCGGGGCCGCTCACGGCGGCGGCGGAACGGCGCGGCGTGCCCGTCCGCCACCTGGACGCCGGCCTCGTCGACGCCCGCCTGCGGTACGGCGCGGACGTCGTGCTTGTCCGCCCTGACCAGCACATCGCCTGGCTCGGCGGCTCCCTCACCGCGGCCGGGGCGGACGCGGTGCTCGACGCCGTCCTGCGGCACGGCCTGCTCGAGTCCACGGACCACGCCCTGACGGGCATCAGCTGACACCCCGGCGACTCGACCGGACTCCACCACGTTCACCACGAGATCAGATCAATGAGGAACTGAGATGAGTGAAACCGCTGCGTTTACGCACACCGTCAGCACGGACGGGCCGGCAAAGGGCATGACGTTCTCGATGCGCCGCCGGCCGGACAGCCAAGTCGCCGCGGGCGCACCGCTCGTGGTGGCGCTGCCCGGTGGCACCTACACGTCGGTCTACTTCGACGTGCCCGGCCAGTCGCTGCTCGATACCGCGGAGACGCTCGGGATCCCGGTGATCGCCGTTGACCGGCCCGGCTACCTGGGCAGCACGAAGGTCGAGGTCGAGACGGGCGGATCGATCATCGTGGGCAACGCCGAGGCGCTCGATCACCTCATCGGGGAGCTGTGGGACTCCTGCGGAGCTGGCGCGCCCGGCGTCGTCGTCATCGGGCACTCCATCGGCGGCGCGATCACCACCGCCATCGCCGCCAGGCAGCCCGCCTGGCCGCTGCTTGGCATCGCCGTGTCCGGCTGCCTCGTGCGGGTCCCGGTCGAGAGCGGTTCCGCCTGGGCCGCGCTGCCCGACCTGGAGTTCGTCGAGCTGCCCGGGCCGGTCAAGGACTTCGTGATGTACGGGCCCGGCTGGACGCACGCCGCGACGATGCCGGACGCCGGCCACGCCGCCGACGCCCCCGTGCCGAAGGCCGAGCTGCTCGACATCACCGGCGGCTGGGTCGAGCGGATGCCCTCGGTCGCGGCCGGGGTGCGCGTGCCGGTGCACACCAGGCAGGGCGAGTTCGACAAGCTGTGGATCACCGACGACGGCCAGGTCGCCGAGTTCAAGTCGGCGTTCGCGAACGCGCCGTGGGTCGACTCGCGGCTCGTGCCGAACGCCGGGCACTGCATCGACTTCCACCTGGCGGCCCGGGCGTTCCAGCTTGAGCAGCTGGCCTTCGCGCTGGAAGCCGTGCTGCAGGCGCAGCGGCCCGCGGAGTCGCCGGCCGAAGCGGCGGCGGTGCCCGCCTGATCGCCGGCGGGTGAGCGTCACGACCTTACCGCGCCGACCCTTCCTGCCAGCCGGACCGCCAGGATCGCGCGGGTCACGGTGATGTCTGTCGTGGGGTCACCGTCGACGAGGAGCAGGTCGGCGCGGCGGCCGGGTGCGATGCGGCCGCGGTCCGGCAGGCCGAACCGGCCAGCCGCCGCCGCGGTGGCGGCGTGCAGGGCCGCGGCGGGGGTAAGCCCCGCCTCAACGAGCAGCTGGAGCTCGCGGTGCGCGCTCACGCCGTACGGGACGTTCGCGGGGACGCCTGGCGCCTGGTTGGCGTCGGTGCCGAGCACGATCGGCACCCCGGCGCGGTGCAGCGCCGCGACCGAGTCACGAGCATGCCGGTAGTCGAGCCCGGGTACCGGGGCGTTCGCGGCAACGCCCTCCATCATCACCAGGGTCGGCACGCTCGTCCGGTCCGAGCTGACCGCGTGGGTGACGGCCACCTGGTCGAGGGCGGCATCGAGCGGCGCGTGCGTGAGCACGTCGGCGCCCGCCGCCTGCGCCGTCGCGACCGCGCCGGTGTGCGAGGCGTGCGCCACGACCAGCCGGCCGGCGTCATGGGCGGCCTCGACGATCGCCCGCAGGGTCGGCCGGTCGAGGCCGCCGCGGCCCGGCGCCTCGACGATGACCTTGATGTAGTCCATGCCCTCCGCCACCCGGGTGGCGACGAACCGGCGCCCGCCCTCGGGATCCAGGACGACGCTGTCGGCGGGGCGGCCGGGGATCCGCGCCTGCGGGCTGCCCGGCCCGACGGCGCCTGCTCCGGTGCTACGCACGTCGGTGAGGCCTTCGTCGCGCAGCTGCTTGATGAGCTCCGGGGGCCAGGAGCCCATATCGAGCGCGGTCGTCACGCCCCAGCGGGCGAGCTCTTCGAGGTCGCCGGGGCCGCGCAGGTGCACGTGGGCATCGATCAGGCCGGGCAGCAGCATCGCGCCGTGGCCGTCGAGAATCCGCGCGTCCGCATGCCGCTTGGCCGTGCCCGCGGGTTCGACCGCGGCGATCACCCCGGCGTCGGTCACGACGTCATGCGAGCCGTCCATGACGCGCTCGCCGTCGAAGATGCGAACGCCCGCGAAGATCTCCCTCATTACCGCCTCCCCGCTGGTCGATATTAGATATAACACAGGAAGCTTACGGCGGGGTCTCCGGGAAGGAAACCGGGGCAGGAACGTTCAATGTGATGTGACCGGCAGTACGGTGCGCGCGACTACGGTGCTATGGGATATCGACGGCACGCTCGTTAGCTCGGGCGGGGTGGCCGCCCGGGCCTTCCTGGACGCGGTAGGCGAGGTGACCGGCCGACGGCCGCCGCCGGAACGGCGTGACTACGGCGGGCGGCTCGACACGGAGATCGCGGACATGCTGCTCGCCGCCGTGGGGGCGAAGCCGGCCCAGGTCGGCGACGTCCTCGCGGTGCTCGAGCGCCTCGTCGCCGAGCGGCTTGACGACCTTCGCGCGCGGACAAGCACCTTTCCCGGCGTCGGCGCACTACTTGGCTACCTGGCGGCGGCGGGGGTGCGGCAGACGGTCGTCACCGGCAACGTCGCCGCCGTCGCCCGCTACAAGCTGGAGGCCGGCGCGCTGATCCCGCCGATCGAACCCGACTGGGGCGGATACGGGGACAGCGCGCCGGACCGGGCCGCCGTCGCCCGGGTAGCGCTCGACCGGCTGTCGGCCGCCGGTGGCCGGCCGGATCCCGGCCAGGTGTGGATCGTCGGAGACACTCCGCGCGACCTCGCCTGCGCCCAGGCCATCGGCGTCCGGTGCGCGCTGGTGGCAACCGGACACCGCACGATCAGGGAACTGACCGGCCTCGGCGCGGACATCGTGCTGCCCGACCTCTCCGACCCGCGGCCCCTGCTTGACCTCTGGCGGCTCTGAACGTCAGTCAGGTCGATGCCGCCGTGCTCGTGTTGCCGAGCAGCGGCTCGTCGGGCGAGCGGAGGTCGGCGGTGGGCAGGCCGCCGGGGTAGAGCTTCCTGACCTTCTCGACCACGGAGATGGCGATCTCGACGTGCTGGCGGCGGCTGGCGGCGTAGAAGCCCTGCGCGCCCGCGCTGGTCTTCGGGCGGCCATGCAGTGGCTTGTCACTGACCGCGAGCAGCGTGGCCGTCGGAACCCGGTAACGGAACCCGTTCGCGGCGACCGTCGCGGATTCCATGTCGACGGCGAGGGCACGGGATACCCGCAGCCGTTCCTCCACCATGGCCAGCCGCAGCTCCCAGTTCCTGTTCGCGGTGGTGAACACGATGCCCATCCGGCTCGGCAGCCCGCGCGCGGTCAGCTCGCTGAGCAGCAAGGTGTTCAGCGTGTGGTTGGGGATCACGGGAACGCTCAGCGGGAGCATCTCATCCAGGATGTGGTCATCGCGCATGTAGCCGGTTGCCAGGACCAGGTCGCCGATGGCCTGGTGGTTACGCAAGCCGGCGCAGTGCCCGATCATCAGCACCAGGTCGGGGCGGAGGACGGCGAGATGGTCCATGATCGTCTTGGCGTTGGGCGGGCCGACGCCGATGTTCACCATGGTCACGCCGGCGCGGCCGGGAAGCACGTGATGCCAGGCGGGCATCTGCCTGCCGTCGGCTTCCGGGCCGACGGCATCGGGCAGGGCGGCCCGGAATTCCTCCACGTGCCAGGCGTAGTTGGTCAGCAGCAGGTAGCGCTGGAACATGTCGGCCCGGGTGCCGGTGTAGTGCTCAAGCCGGTCGATCGACAAGGCCATCCGCTCGGGCCCGAACAGGAACAGCTTCTTGCGCCGCAGGTCCCAGCGGGTCTCATCGACGGCCGGCCCGAGTTCCGGGTCGTGGAGGTCAAGCGCCCGGCGGCCGGAACTGACCGAGATCTGGGCACCCATGGCGGCCAGCCTGCTCAGCTCTCGCTCCAGGTACCAGCGGATCGCCGCGGGCGCGGCGAACTCGCCCTCGAGCACGGGGTTGTCCACTGACCAGGGCCGCTCGACCGTCACCCGCGGGTAGCAGCCTTCCCGGTCGGCCGTCTCCATGGCGTCGTACAGCCGCGCGAGCTCCGCTGCGTGCTGACTCTCCGGGAGCAGCGCGAAATCAACCGTCACCGCCATAGGCTCATCCTTTCACTCCATGGCTCCTTTCACTCCACGGCTGCGTCGCCGCGCAGGAACTCGATGTACCGGCCGGCCGAGGCGTCGAGGATCTCCCGGGCGCCGGAGCGCACCACCGGCTGCCACCAGCCGCCGTAGATGCGGTCGAACCGGTACGGGCGCACGGCCTCGAGCACGCCGCGGACCGCCCGCTCCGGCAGCGGCAGCCGGTTCGGCGCGCTCCACACGAACGTCACCCGGTCCTCCCCCGGCGTCACGAAGATGGTGTCCCCGGCGAGCAGGACGCCCGCGCCGCCCGCGCCGCCCGCCCAGTGAGCGACCGCGCTGCCGGGGAAGTGCCCGCCGCACTGGATCAGGGTGACGCCAGGGAGGACCTTGAGCTCCCCCGACCAGGTACGCACGGCCGGGTCCGGGCGGGTCAGCCAGTGCGCGTCTGCCTCCGGCAGCAGGATCTCGGCGCCGAACGCGTGACTCCACTCCACCATCGAGCCGTAGAAGTGCGGGTGGCTTGCGGTGACCGCCTTCAGCCCGCCGGCGTCCCTGACCGCGGCCACGGCCTGCTCGTCGAGAAATCCCGGCGGATCCCATAGCAGGTTGCCCTCGGGCGTCTGGACCAGCAGCCCTCGCTGGCCGATCGCCACCGGCGGGTCCGCGCCGATGCCAAGCAGTCCCGGCTCCACCTCACGCACGTCGCTGCGGTGCCCCGCGCCTGCCAGTTCCGCCGCCGTCGTCCACCGTTGCCCCGCGGCCGGCACCCACTGGCGCTCGTCGGAGCAGATGACACACCCCGCCGGGGGCGAGTCCTGGTCGGGATACTGGTTGGCGCACGTGGCGCAGATCCATACCGGCATCGTCATCCTCCCGGGAGGCTTACCCGTACATGCCCGCCGCGGGTGCGGCTCATCTCCTTATAACAGAGGTGGTACCGGGGCGATCAGGCGACGGGCGGCGCGGACGCCGGGCCCGGGTCGGGCGTGAGCGCCTGGCGGTATGGTTCGTACTGCTCTCGCCGCGCACTGGGCGCGGGCCAGAAAACGCAAACGAAAACTCTTCGCATGAACATCAGATACTAAAGAAGAAGCTGAAAGAGTAAGCGACCTGGTGGCGATCGCGGTACGGCTCTCATACGCGATACTGGCGCGAGATCTGATATGCGTTGCTTGTGGCTTCCCGGGACTTGTCGGGTATTGCGCGGCGCGGGCGCCGTATGATGAAATAGCGACATAGGGGTTAAAATGGGGTAATGGCTATGAATCGGATTTCTGCGGTCGGTACCCGGAGACTGTGCCGTGCACGGTCCCGAACAAGCGAAATCATCTGACCGTGCCGTTGACGATCGGAGAGGTCCACACCGGCCTCCTCATGACATCCACGGCGGTGTCGGCCGACACCGCAGTGGAGCTGCTCGCGATTGTGCCCGGCCTGCCGGTGCGCACGCGGCAGCGCCCGATCCGCTATGCGTGGTCACCCGAGCAGCTGACCGGGGTGGACTGCTCAGCGCTCCTCGCTGAGCGCCGCGAGGTCCGCGTCGTCGGCACCCCTGCCACTCGGCTGTCGCTCACCGACGGGCGCATCATCCAGGCCGGGACGCACGCGACCCTCCGTCATGACAGCGCGGGGCGCCGCCGCCCGTGGGCACACTACCTCGCTCAGCCGGCCGTGCTCGAAGTGCTTGGCAAGGCGTCCGAGGAGAGCCTGTCGGCCGGGTTCCTTCGCGGCCCGGTGATCCCGACGGCTCTTGATCTGGGCGCGGTGAACGTGCGGGCGCTCGCCGACGTCCAGCGCAGCGAACTGCTAGACCATAGCCCGCCGTTCCGTAGCAGGCAGACCCGACTGCGCTGGTCTGCCGAGTCCTCGGATGGCCGGCCGGAGATCGCTTTCACGCTCGGCGCGGACGGCCTGCGGACCGTGCGGTTGCGCGCCGCGGAGCCGAACGCCCGGGCGCTCGCGGATTTCTGCGCCGACCTCGCCTTGCACGACTGGCTGCTTTCCACCTTGCTTGACATCGTGGACCGGGCGGTCGCCCGCAGCCGTCCGGCCGCCGAACTGATCAGCATGCTTCGCCCCGGCATCGATCACCTGGTGCACGCCTGGATGCCGGCCGCTCATGCGAGCAGGACCCTGGACTTCATCTGGCAGGAACTGGACGTGAGGTCGGGATTCTCCCTGCAATGGCAGAAAACCGTCGAGCGCATACGTGACCAGTTGTCCGTCGGTCTCGTAGAGGCATTGAAGTCATTCAACGGCACAACGAGGCAGGAGCGCGCATGACCGAGGGTGGAACACGTCGGAGCCTGGCCCAGGGAATCATCGTGAAGGTCGGATTTCCCCTGCTCATCGGATTGATAACGCTGGCTTCTGCGGAGGCCGGCGGAATGTCGGGACGGAATTCACTGGCGCTGACCGCGGTGGTGACGTTCGCGTCCGCGCTAGTCCTCTTCATAGTGGACACGGAGGTGCGGATATCGGCGGTAAACGAGCGTGTGGAAGCGGGCTTTGCGGAGATCGGCAAGTCAGCTGAGCTGTCTTCTATGATGCAGCGGTCGGTTCTGGGCAGCGAACTGCTCACTGAGTTCCTCACGACCGCGAGCCAGGCGGACGGGCCGGTCAACCCGCTGCTGTTGCGGCTCGCCCGGCGTGAAGTCCAACGGGTGACCTCGTTCGTGCGGCTTCTGCCCGTCGGCAGCGAGATAGCCTACGACGGCGAGGACCGGGACTGGCTGCTCGGTTTAACGCGAGAGGCCGAGCTGTCGATCGACGCGATCTCGTTGTCGACGGTAGACGCCGGGGTCCGCGGCCTCGACGGCGGGCTCTGGACAAGCGACCTGGGCATTCGCTACCTCGAGCTCCAGCGCGATGCGATCGCCAGGAAAGTACGGATCCGGCGGATCTTCGTGTTCGAGCACGCGGACATGGCTAGTGATGAGGGCTTCCTCAGGGTTACCCAGATGCAGCGTGACGTCGGGGTCGAGGTCCGGATGCTCGATCATCAGCTCATTCCGCACTGGATGCAGTCCATGATCTTCGACTTCATCGTGTTCGACGCAGCTATCAGTTACGAGACGACGCCGGCGACGACGTTCTCCGTGAGCCAGACGAAACCCGGCATCCTACGGACCCGGCTGGCGCCGATGCCGGCCCGGGTCCAAGACCTGGAGGACCAGTTCGAGCAGCTGTGGAAAGCCGCCGACCCCGAGCGCCAGATCCCCGGGTAAGCCGCGGAGCGGTTCACGCCGGGTCGGTATCTCCCGGAGTCGCGAATACGTACCGGATCCGGTCAACCAGTTCGGCGGGCAGCGGCATGCCGTCACGCTGTGCCCTGCTGGCCGCCTCGTGGAGGATGTACGTATCGCTGGCAAACTGGCTGAGAATGGTCCGCACCGCCAGTTCCACCGGCAGGAAGCGAGGCGACAGGACGGAAAGCGTCGTGTACGCGGCGAAGGCCGCGGCGTTGGAGTTGAGCCGGATGACCGGCGGGAGATCATCCCAAGTGTCGGGGAAGCGCGGGTCGGTCCAGTCCTGAGGTGTCACGACCGGACGGCCCTGGTCTCGCAGGAGACCCAGCCTTACCAGCTGCCACACCGCGGCCAGCATGGGGCACGACCAGGTTCGCTGCCCGTTGTGCTCGTCCCAGAGCTCGACGTCGACGAAGATCGAGTGCCGTCTGCGCGAACTCTCTCGCGGCGGCTGCCATGGCGTGCGCCTGGACATCGCCTCGCCCCGCGAGGTACTCGGAGACCGTTGCCCATTGGTCAGCCAGCCGGTCTCGGTAAGCGGCGGGCGTCCGCCGGTGGTCCCGGGTACCGGCTCGGTCACCAGGCTCCCCAGCGTGAGGTCGGCCGGGCTGGCGCCATCCGCCTCCGCGCACGCTGATTCCTTGGCCAGGTAGTCGATCTCCAGGTCCTGTTCTTTCGCCGCGGCCAGCACCATCGGGATCACCGCGGCCGGGGAGGAGAACCGGCTGAAGTAGTCATCGATGAGGAAGCAGGTGCTAACCCGGACCGGCTTCTTCTCGTTCTCGCAGCCGATCGCCCGCGGTGTCCGCGCGGTCCGCACCCACGGCGCCGCGACGGCGAACGCACGCCGGATGGCACTCCCGCCGTCCGCGAAGTCCTCCATGTAGAGGTGACCCACCTCGACCGACACGTGGGAAAGCGGGAGTGACTCGATCTTGAACTCGGCGGTGCTCTCCAGGAACTCAATCCTGACATCGCTCACAGCTGTTCCCAGGCGGACTCGTCGACGATCTTCTTGGCGATCGAGTCGAACGCCTCGATCGTGGCCTGGTTGGCCACGTGCCGGGCCCAGACATCGCTATCAGTGATCAGCTGCTCGCGCCATTGCAGCACGGGGTCGAGCGGCACCTCGCCGAGCATGGCGGACCGGCCCACGTTCAGCTCAGCACCCAGCTTCTGCAGCCCCCTGTTGGTCTCGCGAAGCCAGGCGAGCTGCGGCGGCCGCAGCCCGGCGAGATCAGGCGCGTTGGGGTCGACGATCGCGGTCCGGACGAAACGGATGTCCTCGATGAACCGGTCGCGTTCAAGGCCGTGCTCCTCGCCGATGTCCAGAAGCCCTCGCCCACCGAAGACCAGACCGCTCGCGGCGTGGATGTGCTGCCGGGTCCACCGGTGGAACACCAGCCACCGCGTGGTCACGTTGGCCAGCGCGGGCGAGGAGGTGGCCTCGATGACGATCTCCGCGGCGTACGACCGGCCGGCGCTCAGGTCCACGAGCACGACCTCGAACTCGCTATGCAGCCGCAGGAAGAGGTCAATGCAACGACCCACCGCATCCTCCTCGAAGGAAAACTCACCCCCGCCCTCATCCCCGGGCACCAGGATCAGCTGCCCCGTTCCCGGCGGCCGCTGCCGGAGGCTGGTCCGGTCGGAGTTCTGCCAGACATCACAGCGTTCCACGTCCGATGACCGGCCACGGAGGTAAGAGTGGGTGCCCTTGCCGGATCTCGTGCCGCGGGTGAGGGCGCTGACGCCAAAGATCGCCCCGGCCGTCGGCGAGCCGAAATCGAAGTCGACGTAGCACACGTCACCGCCCTGCAGGGCACGCCGGTACACGACGTTGCTCCCGGTCACCGAGCGGCCGGTGCCTCCCTTGTCTGAGGTTGCGACGACGATCATCGCTAGCTCAGCCTGACGGTATCCTGCCGGGCCGCGTCGACCATGTCGAGTTCGCGGAGCACGTCATTGGCAAGCACGCTCGCGGTGCCCGGGCGTTCGCTGAGTATCTCCCTGGCTCGCCGCAGATTCGCTGCCACTACCTGGAAGCTCTCCCGCATCTGGCTTCCGGTGTCGTCGGTGCCGCGCAGCCGTTCCATGTCAAAGCGGTGCTCCGCCTCCGCTAGGAGCTGACTGGCGATCTGCCGCAGCTCAGGAGCAGCGGTCGACTGCGACTCCGTCACGTTGGCGGCGGCGACCAGCACCTCGATGACGCGCTCGGTGTGGTACCACGACGGCGTGTCGTAATCGGCGAACGGCGTGCCGGCAAATACCTGCAGTGGGTTGTCCCAGAGTCCCCGCGCGCCTGGCTGCTGAATGCGGCGCCGCTCGACGTGCCGCCAGATCAGGTCGCTGAGTTGCAGGAAGTGGACCCGCTGAGCACCGTCGTCGAGTAGTTCAGCCACCCGGAGCAGCCGCTTCAGCACCAGCAAGGTGAAGCTGGAGACCGCCCACGCCAGCCGGGGGCCCGCGGCCACCTTCTCGCTGCCGATGAGTCGCAGTCGCATGCCCGGCATGTGCAGGGCGATCGCCGGGTCGTCCGCCATCGGCCGACGCGTGATCCGGCCGCGATTGGAAAGCTCTTCGAGTACCCGTCCCACTCGCTCGACGTCGATCCGCTCGCTGCCCGCGCCCTCGATGAGGATCGAGGTGAGCAGTACCGAATAGTAGTCGGACTCCCGTCCGTCGGTGGTCTTCCACGGCAGGTCTTCGAGCGGCCATCGCTCGAGGCCGAAGGTGGCAACCTTGGACCAGAACCGCCGGGTTAGGTCCCAGCGCAACTGCAGTGCCCGGGCCAGCCGCTGCTGCTCCTCATTCAGCAGGCCGAGAATACGGGTCCGGTCACTGAAGAGGTCCTGGATGCCGTCGAGGGCGACCACCGTGCAGTACAGGTAGGGCCGTGCCTCGGCCACACCGACCGGCTGCTCGCCGATGCCTGTCGCGTAGTCAATCTCGGGTGCCCCCTCGACGACGCCCCAGGTCCAGCCGCACTCGAACAGCCGTCCGCGGTTCTCGAGCTCTTCACCCAGCTGGCCGCTGCCGATGGTCACCTCCTGCCGCAGGGCCGCGCGAACCTCGGTGAGCTCGTCGAGCAGGTTACGGATGAGGATCTCCGTGGCGATGCCGCCCTGGTTGACCATCGTGGTCAGGACCTCACCGGGCGGGTCGGTCGGGTCGAAGGTATTCACGGTGAAGCTGCGCAGCAGGCCGACCATGGCGGCGGTCAGCCGCTGTGCGGAAAGCTGCTCCAGCCGGTCGACCTCTTTGAGCATCCGCTGGCTCCGCAGGCCCTGCCGGTAGACCCGTAGGAAGCCCAGTGCGGACAGGCACAGCGTGACGGACATCGAGTACGAGTCAACAACGTGCAGCTTCTCTTGCTCTGGCTGCATCGTCCCGGTCGCGGGGTCCCATACGTCGAAGTAGTTGCCCCCAGAGAAATCCGGGGTCTCGTCGACACGGTAGGCCGTCAGGTACTCGCCGACGAATTTCATCAGGAGGCGCGGGATGTCCTGGGCATTGCCTAGCCCGCGCAGGTATTCGAGTACGTCGTCCGCGATCTGGTCGACGGCATCGACCTTCAGCGACTCGATCGCGGTGGCGGGATACAGGATGGTCAGTAGCTGCTCGGCGTCGCTGATCGAATTCCGTCCGCTCCGGCCGCCCCAAGTCCATTTTTCGTCGCGGTAGGAGTAGTCAACGGTCGCCCGCCAGATCTCGAGGATCTGCCGCCTGGTCTGGATCTCCATAGTTAACCAGCCTTGTCGCTACTTACGAAGGACACCTGTGGCCACGATCATCCCCTCGTAACCGTCCCGAACCCGGTGCGTCGTCCGGAGCAGCTCCACACTCAGGTCGCTCGCACCAAGGTCGGTGAAGTGCTGCCGAACGTGGTCCGTGGTGATCGGCAGGGCCGGAAAGTGCCTACCCGCCACCGGGTACCCGTGCGAGCCCGCCATGAAGGCCGTCGCGAACGGGGCCCCGGGCTTCAGCGCCTCGGTAAAGCCCGCCAGCGCGGCGCGGAACTCCGCGGGATCCTCGGTGATCGACTCGGCCACGAAGAACATGGTGCCAAGGTCCCAGCGCGCCTTCGGCAGGCTGAACACGCTGCGGCGTTCGATTCCCGCGCGTCCTGCCTCGCCGTGGCATGCCTCGCGCAGGTGCTTTCGCGGCTCGCCAATCTGGGCGTAACCTTCTTTTTCCTGCAGCTCGTGCCAGAAGGGCCGCCATGTCCACCCGGGGGAGTCATCCGCGAGCTGACGGCGGAGCCAGCGAACGTTACTCAGGGAGAAGTCAGTCAGCAGGATCTGGTCGGTCCACGGGAGCATCAGCAAGGCTGGATAGATATTCGTACCAGAGCCAACGTCGATGCCAAGCTGGGCACGCGGGCGGTTCGCGAACGCGGCGATGAAGAATTGGCTCACCAGACGGATGATTTCCTGGTCCTCGGCCTGTAGCTCAAGGTAGTTCCGCTGCCAGTAGTCTTCGGGCGAAAACCTGTTCCACTGAACGTCGGCGTTGTGAACATGTGCAGCAACATCAACCATGGAGGGCAACGCTACCGGGTTCCCTGGGTTACTGAAGGGGTTATTGGAACGAATTAAGGTTTCCATCGTACTCGTCACGCCAAACTTCACGGGTATCCTGCCTAATTCGACCCACAACGGCCCCGGCTCGCATAGCACAAACTAATCGTACATTACGCGATACGACTTGACATCCCACCGGGGGTAACGATAGCCGGATTGTCCGACCCACCTCGTCGACAAGCACGTGACCAGCCGACTCTACCGTGACGTGCTAAGTTGTGATGATCATGATCGATCGGGTTGCCAGTTGGCGCGAGGTGTTGACCGAGCCAGCCTACGCCTGGTCGCCTGCCTAGGGCGTAACGGAACGATCAAGGTAACGGCCGGCTAGTCCCTGTTGCCAGTGAGGCGCCATCGTGATTATCGTATGCGCGCCCTTATGCTGCTCCTTTCCCAGTCGGTTCGGCCGGGAGCGCGGAAAGCGCGCCCGGGTCACGTCGTGATGAATCCGGTGACGAGAAGCATGGCGTCGTATCCGTGCCTGACCCGCCGAATGGAGTTGTCCGTTCGGAGGACGCTGGCGCCCGTAACCGGGAGATCGGTCAGAAGCGCGTCCAGGGACTCGGGAGTCACCCGCACAGCAGGGAATCTGACGCCATGAACGTCGTAACCGCTCGAGCCCTCCATGAAGGCCATCATGAACGGCGAGCCCGGCTTAAGTGCGTTGAGGAATGAGCGTACCGCCAGCTCGAACTCCGCAGCATCTGTGGTCATGCCGTCCGCCACGAAGAACATGCTGCCGAGGTCCCAAGTTCGCGGCGGCAGGTCGAAGATGCTGACCCTGCGGATCTCGTGTACGGCTGCGAGCCGACGTCGCGGCTGCTCAACGGCCCGGTAGCAGGCCCGGTCGGCGATTAGGTCCCAGAAAGGCTGCCACTGCCATTCGCCGGACGCGTCAGGCAGGTTCTCGGCGAGCCAGTCTATATTGGGCTCCGCATACTCCGTGAAGACGATGTGCTCGGCCCAGGGAAGCATTAGCAGTGCTGGATAGAGATTAGCGCCGGCGCCGACGTCCACGGCTCTCTTCGAATGTGAAGGCGGTCCGCATGCCTCAATTAGGAACTTGCTCGCGCACTGAATAATTTCCGCATCCTCCGGTAGGACTGAGGAATAATTGATGTGCCAGTACTCGTCGGCGTCAAAGTCCGACCATGCCACCGCGTCGTTGTGCACGCTTGGCTCACGATCCGCCATAGCCAGACTGTACAGGCCGAGATGCATCAGAGACATAGCTCGGGCCCTGCCGGTTGAGCACGACTTCATGGATAATAACAACTGTGAGCCTGCAAGCAATATGGGCCACCGGTGATTCGTGTTACTAACGGCCAGGAGTGAATTTCAGTGCCTCAAGGGACTGATGCGTTTGGCAATCCGGCCGGTCGGCGGCCGTACCGGCCGTGGACCCGGGGCCAGGTCTGGACTGCCGACGCCTGGCCGGACCGCCGCGATCAGCGAGTCAGCGTCGCCCTGTCACCCGCGGCCAACCGGATCGCTCTTTCCGTGGGCCACCTGCTGAGCGTCTCGGACATCACCGGCAGTTCCGGAGGCCGGCCACGGCTCCAGCGGGCCTGCGCGCTGGCCCCCGGGCTCACCTGGTCACCGGACGGAGACAAGCTCGCGTTCCGCGACGAGGACGGCCAGGGGCGGCTTGTCGACCTGTCCGGCCAGGTCTCCCCGTCTGCGGCGGAGACCCGGATGCAGGCTCTCGGCGCGGCGACCTCGCTGGCCTTCGTTCCTGGTGGCGATCGGCTGGCCATGCTGGTGCCGTCGTCCATGCCGGGCCGGATGACGTTGAAGGTCGTCGAGCCGAACCGGGCGGTGGTCTGGGAGCGGGTGCTGCGGGACAGGATGCCAAGCAACTCCTCGGAAGGCGTCAACCTGGCCGTGTCGCCAAACGGGAGCATGCTGGCGTGCACTGGGGGGACTTCCACGGTCTGGGTATACGAGACCGCCACCGGGGAGCCGGTGCGCCAGTTCGACGACCATACGGAGACCGTCACCGGCCTCAGCTGGATTGACGACGAATGGATCGTCTCGGCGTCCATGGACGCGACGCTGAAGGTATGGCAGCCGGACGACTCGGTGTCCTCCACCGTGGTGGAGACCATCGCGGCCGCGGGGATGGTATACGTGCGCGAACGGCGCACCGCGCTGATCTGGTCGACAAGAGGCGAGCTGCTTGCCTGGTCCCTGGACGACGGCACCCCCGCCCAGCTCTGGTACCGAGACCCGCCGCCGCGCAGCGTCGCGGCGCACTTCGCCAGGCTGGCGGTCAGCGCCGTCGACGGCCTGATGGCGCTGGTCGACGCGGGCACGGCAGAGCTCACCCTGATCAGGGACTGGGACCGGGCGGTCAGCGCCCCGGCCGTCACCACGACCTACGCGAACGCGAAGGTCCTGCTACTCGGCGACTCCGGAGTCGGGAAGTCCGGGCTAGCCATGGTGCTGGCCGGCGAGCAGTTCCGGGCCACCGAGTCGACGCACGGACGCCGGATCTGGCGGCTGCCGGCGGCTGATGAGTCAGATCCCTCGGCCGACAACCGGGATGTACTGCTGTGGGACCTGGCCGGCCAGCCTGGTTACCGGATCGTGCACCAGCTGCACCTCAAGGGCGCGGACCTGGCACTCATCCTGTTCGACGCGAAAAGCGAGACCGCGCCGCTGGCGGGGGTGCGGCACTGGGCGCGCGCGGTCCGGCATGCCCATCCGGCGACGGCCGGCGGGCTGACGACCTTCCTGGTCGCCGCCCGCATCGACCGTGGCGGCACCAACGTCTCCGACCAGCGGATCCAGAAGCTAATGGCGGACTTCGCGCTCGATGAGTACTTCAAGACCAGCGCGCTGGAGGAGACGAACGTCGACCTGCTGCGTTCCCGGCTGCTCGCGGCGATCGACTGGGCGCGGATCCCCGAGGTCACCTCGACCGCCCTGTTCGCCGCGGTCAAGCAGTTCGTCATGAGCCAGAAGTCGACGTCGGGCAGCCTGCTGACCCCCATTGACGAACTGTGCCGGATGTTCCAGCAGGCGGTGCCCGAGGGCCAGCAGCTGCTAATCGGAGAGCAGACGGCCGACCCGGCGGTCAACGGCTCACCGGAGCTGGCGTCGGCCAGGCTGACCTCGGTCTTCGAGGGTTGCGTGGCCCGCCTGGAGTCCGCGGACCTAGTGAAGCGGCTGAAGTGGGGTGACTACGTGCTGCTGCAGCCTGAGTTGCTCGACACCTACGCCGGCTCCATCGTAAACGCCGCCAGGGATGAGCCGGACGGGCTCGGGTGCATCCTGGAGGCGGACGTCGTCAGCCTTAACTTCGCGGTCCCGTCCACCGGCCGGGTGGTCGAGGAGCGGCAGGAGCGGCTGCTCGTGTGCGCCACCCTGGAGGAGCTCCTGCAGCACGAGCTGGTCCTTCGCGAGCCGACCGAGGACGGCGTGCAGCTGGTCTTTCCCTCGGCCTACCGGCGCGACCTGCCGCCATCTGAGATCCCGAAGGGGGACGGCGTCGTTTTCCGGTTCGAAGGAATGGTCGAGTACGTGTACGCCACCTTGATCGTCCGGCTGACCCGGAGCAACCGGTTCACTAGGGTGGACAGCTGGCAATCGGCGGCAAGGTTCGCCGCCGACGGCGGCGAGTGCACCGTCGCCATGAAATACGACGGTGAGGGCAAGGCGGAGTTGTGGATCGGGTACGAGCGCGTACCTGACCCGGTGCGCAAGCAGTTCGAGCGCTTCGTGCACGTCCACCTCGACCGCCGGGCCACGGAAGGAAGCGTCACGCGGGAGCGTCAGTACAGCTGCCCGCACGACGGCACGGCGTTCACCACCGAACAGGTCCAGCGGGTCCTTCGTCTTGGCCGGCTGGACATCCGGTGCCCGGTCTGCGAGACCACCGTCTCGCTGCGTGATGACTACGAGCAGGCCAACGGCAGCGACCAGCACACCGCGGCGATGGACGCCTCGGCGGACGCCGGCCGGGATTCCGCGGCCGCCGCCGCGGTGCTGCGCGGCAAGGAGGAGGCTGCGGAGTTCGACGTCTTCCTCTGCCACAACTGGAAGGACAAGCCGGCCGTCCGTGACCTTGCCCAGCGGCTGCGTGACCGCGGGCTGCGCCCGTGGCTGGACGAGCGCCAGCTGCGCCCCGGAGAGATGTGGCAGCCCGCGCTCGAGGAAGTCATCGCCAAGATCCCGGCGGCGGCGGTGATCATCGGCTCCGAGCTGGGTCCCTGGCAGGGGCAGGAACTCGCGGCGTTCCTCCGGCAGCGCAGCAGGCGGCGCTGCGAAGTTGTGCCTGTGCTGCTGCCCGGCCCCCATCCCGACCCCCTGCCGGTCTTCCTTGATGCCCTGACCTGGGTGGACCTTGCCGCGACCGAGCCAGACCCCATCGACCAGCTCGTGTGGGGCATCACCGGCGAGCATCCGAGTAGGTAGCGGCCTCAGTGATCCGCGCGCGGGCCTGGCGGCTGGGGCTAATGCCAAGGCCCGGCCAGTTCGGCGCCCACCGACGGCCACAATCTTCACTATAGGAAATGACTTGGCCACGTTATGTGACTTTCTATGGCCTGCCTCACTCGGCGATTTGACTACTACGGGTAATTTATCGATCGCATTCTGTGCATGAATGACGCTGATGGAATGTGACAATACGCACAGCTATCAAATGGGATTCCCTGCGGATTGGCCGGCGGGCAAGCAGGATCGGCAGTTTGCGACACCGTGAGAGCCGGGCGTCACCGGTCGGCGGAGATGGCCGCCCACCTGGTCATTGGGTAGCCTCCTAACTGCCTAGCACGGATCCCGTGCCAGGCATTTCTGTGTTGCCCAAGACCGAAGGGAGTGGTGTCGGGAGACCCAGCCAGCAGACCCAAGACGGTAGTCATCGGGACCCGTCGTAAGCCGGAAGGCCACAAGGAATTTTGCTAGCAGCAGCCGCGCTCGTCGCTTACCTCATTAAGCCGGGCGACACCCTCTCAGGAATCGCCGCCAGCCATGGCGCAAAGCTCGCCGCCGTTGAGGCCGCGAACCCGCAAATCAAGAACCCCAACCTGATCTTCCCCGGGCAGACCATCAAGCTCCCCAAGGGATCGACTGCCTCACCCCCGTCGCACAGCACGAGCGCGCACAAGTCCGCTCAAAGCCACAGCGCGCCGTCTCAGGGGTCGTCATCGCACACCACGACCGGGTCCTACTCGTCGGGTTACTCGTCCAGCTCCCTCTCGGACATCCCCGGGGTGCCCTCATCGTTCGCCGCGTGCGTGGCCTACCGGGAATCGACCGACCTGCAGAACCCGGCCGCCAACGGCAATGCCTACGGCATCATCCCGGCCAGCGGTTACAACGTGTACGGCACGTCGCTTGCTCACCAGAAGCAGATCTTCGCGCAGCTGTACCGGCAGTACGGCACCAGGCCGTGGGCGGCCGACGGGTGCTGAGCAACCCTCCTCGCTATCGCTAGTCGTTAGCCGCAGGCTGGCCCGGTCGATCGCGCTTCCTTAACTCCCCCCTCAGGACGCGATCGACCGGGCCTTCCCATGACGGTGGGACGGCCGCGTTCGCGTGGCGTCATGAGCGATGGCGTTCCGGCCTAACGTTCGACCGCCCCGGCGGTCCGCGATGACTGCGGACTTCCGGGGCGGTCAGGTGCGCGCCCCGGCCCGCCGGTGACGGCGGGCCGAGTGCGCGCGAACTCAGCGCAGTGCGCGGGACGAGGGCTCGCGTTCGGCCGCTGGGACCTTCGCCGCCCGGTCACCGTGCCCGGGCCACCAGGCGCGCTGCCCGATGAGCGCGGTGAGGCTGGGCGAGAAGAACATCGCCATCACGAACGCGGCCAGCGCGATTCCGCACGACACCGCGAAGCCCAGCTGAGACAGGATCGTGTTACCCGCGAGCGTCAGCGAGGCGAACGTGCCGGCCAGGATCAGCCCGGCCGCGCCGATAGCCGGGCCGGTGTGCCGTAGCGCCAGCGCGGCGGCCTGCCGGGGATCGTGGCCCTCCCTCGCCTCCTCGCGCAGCCGCGCGATCATCAGGATGTTGTAGTCGGTCCCGAGTGCCACGACGAACAGGTACATGTAGACCGGCAGCAGGAACACGAGGCCGGCCTGGTTCTGCAGCACCTGGAACACCAGCACGCTCGCGCCAAGCGTGGCACCGAAGCCGAGGCCGACCGAGGCCAGCAGGTACCACGGCGCGACCACGCTGCGCAGCAGCAGCATCATGATCAGCAGGATGATGACCGCGGCAACCGGGAACACGACCGCGTAGTCGTGGTTGATCGCGCGCTGGATGTCGGCGTATACCGCGGTGGTGCCGCCGACGAGCGCGTACGTGCCCGGTGGGGCCGCGGCGTGCGCTCCTGGCGTGACCGAGCTCTTCATCACGTTCACCGCCTGGGTGGACACCGGGTCATAGCTCAGCGTCACCGGGTAGTCGGCGGTCTGGTGGTCCGCGCTGACGGCGGGTGCCGCGACCGAGCCGACGCCGTGCAGCGCCTTGAGCGCGGTCCCGTAGCTGGAAAGCTCGGACGCCGACAGCGGGCCGGACGAGGAGTGCAGCAGCACGTCGGTCGGGTCGGTCGCGCCCGGCGGCAGGCCCTTCTCTAGGGTGACCAGTGCTCGCTGCGACTCGGCGCTGGCCGGGATGCCGGCCGAGGACAGGTCGAACGTCGGCTTGAAACCGAACGCGCCGACCGCCAGCGCCACAAGCACCAGACCGGAAACGGCGGCGAACAGGGCCGGCCGGCGGCCGAGCGCGTTGCCGATGGCGCCGAAGCGGGCCGCCCGCGGTTCCCGCTGCCAGGACTTGGACGGCCAGAACACCTTGGTGCCGAGCAGCGACACCACCGCGGGGACCAGCGTCAGGCCCGCGATCAGCGTGACCCCGACGGCGATCGCCAGCGCCGGGCCCATCGAGCGGAGCACGCTCAACGAGGACAGGACCAGCGCGAGGAACGCGACGATGACCACGCCCGCGGCCGAGGAGATGACCTCGCCGACCCGGGTGACCGCGCTGACCATGGCCTGCTTGCGATCCTCGCCGCGGCGCAGCTGTTCGCGGTAGCGGAACATCAGGAACAGGATGTAGTCCGTTCCGATGCCGAACAGCACGACGATGAGGATCGTGGAGATCGAATTGTCCGCGTTGAGGTTCAGCGCCTTGTTGACGAAGGCGATCAGGCCGGTCGCGACCTGGGACACGACCGCGATGACGATCAGCGGCAGCAGCGCGATGACCGGGCTGCGGAAGATGATCAGCAGCAGTATCAAGATCAGCGCGAGCGTCGCCAGCAGCACGATCTGATCGGCGTTATTACCTGACTGCTCACTGTCCAGGCTCTGCGCCGCCTGCCCGGTCACGCCCTCTTCCAGGTGTGTCCCGGCCACCAGCGGCTTGAGATCCGACCGCAGTGCCTTGACCGCGTTGTCCGACGCGTTCCCGTTGCCGTTGACCACGGAGTTGGGCATGGCGACCATCGCGCTCTGCACCAGGTGGTTCGCCGACTCCGGCCCGGCCGCGATGCTGACAATGCCGGGAATGTGCTTGGCGTTCAGTGTCTTCGTGATCGCCGTGGCCTGCGCTGAGTCGGCGGCGGTCAGCCGCCCGCCGTCCGCGCGCGAGAACACGATGATGGCCGCCGCGCTCGTTACGTTCCCTGTCTGCGGGAACGCCTTGTCTTGCAGGTCCATCGCCCGGATGGACTCGTAGTTCTTTGGCAGGAAGCTGCTCTCGTTCGAAGTCGTCGGGAGTCCGGGCGATGTCAGGATCACCGCGGCCGCCGCGATCACCCAGAGCGCGATCACCCGCCACGGGTGCCGCACGACCGCCCGCCCTAGCCAGGCGAACAGCCCGCGCTCGCTCGTGTAACTCTTGCCCTCGTTCAACGTGTCCCCTCGGGTTCTCATCACGGGCCGCGCCGGACCTCCCCGTCATCGCGCGGCAGACGAGCTTCACGCTATGGGGCGGGGGCGAGCCGGACCATGCGGACAATCCCCGGAAAGACCCTGATGTGTACCCCCACGGCAGGGTGGGGTCATCCCCCGTTCGCCGGTGTGGCGGCACCGCACTCAGCCAGGAAAGGCCAGCCGGCGGTCCTTGCCGCAAGAGGACCGCCGGCGGCGCATGGAGGGATCCGCGGGCACACGTGGGATATGGGGTGCAGGCGGGATCTGGGGTTAAGTGGGGATCAGGGGTGATGGTCCACTGCTGGCAGGTGTTGTCGAGCTGGGCCCACTGGCGGACCACGGTGCCGTTCGCGGTTTCGCAGTCGAGGGCGTCGAGGACCATGCCGTTGCCGACGTTGCTGATCGTGTAATGGCCGCCGACCGGGGTGACGTCCCATTCCTGGCAGGCGTTGCCGAGGGAGGACCACAGGTCGGTCAGCGTGCCGTCGAAGATACCGCAGTCCACCGAGTCAAGGACGGTGCCGCTGCTGACGTTGGTGATGGTGTAGTGGCCGTTGCCCGCGCTGGTGAACGTCCACTTCTGGCAGGTGGTCGCGCCGGTGGTCCACAGCTGCATCCCGGTGCCGTTGGCGGTCGCGCAGCCGTCGGGCTGGACGGAGGTGCCGCTGTTGACGTTGCTGATGGTGTACGGGGTCCCGGTGGCCGGGAAGGTCTGCGCGGCCTGGCTGTACCCGGCCGCGGCGATGTTCGCCTGGACCGCGTTGTCGGTCGCGGTGGACGGGTAGCCGGCGGTGATGACGCCCTCGAAGAACGAGCCGTCGGAGCCGTTGCTGTCGTCACCGCCGGTGCCGAGCAGGACAGATCCCTCCTGGTGCATCGGCGTGTAGCCGGCGATGTCGGGCAGCGGGCCCTCGTACTCGGTGGTCAGCGCGCCGGCCACGGCGTTGCCGTCTTTCAGCGCGTAGGTGGTCGTGCCGTTGTTCTTCAGCATCGCGGTCACGAACTGCGAGCCGTTGCCCGCGTTACCGGGAAACGGGCCGTTACCGCCGGCGAACAGACCGTTTTCCATGTCCGCTTCCACCAACGGGGCCGCCCCCGAGCAGGAACCGAACCAGCACAGGTTGCCGAAGTAGATGGCGTCCATGTGCCCGTTGCCCGTGTCGGTGTTAGAGGTCTCCGCGTTGCCGAAATCGAAGCAGCACACGGGGTCGGTGTGGTGCCCGCTTGTCACCATGTACGCGCCCTGCGGCTGGGCACCGGTCGGCACGCCGCGGGTCACGTCGTTCCGGTAGCCCACCCCGGCCTGGACGGACACGCCGTAGACTTGGTGGCCGCCGACGATGACCGGCAGCGCGTTGGCGATCGCGCCGGCGTCCGCGGAGCCGTTGCCGCCGACCGGCTCGATGCCGAGGTCGTTGCGCTCAGGGCTCTGGTCGTACAGCCGGGTGATGGTGCACACGGTTCCCGCGCAGAACGTGTCCTGCGCGGCCGCGTCGGCGTAGCCGCCAGGCAGCGATGAGCCGATGTCGGTTTCGCGGCCGTCGGAGACACGGGTGACCCGGTACAGCGGCCCGTGGTACCCGAGGTACAGCGCGCGAACCGTGCTGTAGGCGGCCACGCACGGGGTGCCGCCGATGGCGTAGATGTTGCACGGCCGCAAGGCCGTTGCGCCCGCCGTGGAGGCGCCCGCCGTGGAGGCGCCCGCCGTGGCCGGCGCGGGGGACAGTACGCCGGCGA
>CAZORE010000011.1:25500-31196 GCA_964581815.1 uncultured Streptosporangiaceae bacterium
GCGCCCGCCGTGGAGGCGCCCGCCGTGGCCGGCGCGGGGGACAGTACGCCGGCGAATGCCGACCCGGTCAGTCCTCCTATCACGAGCAGGACAGCCCCGATTACCAGCATTAGCCTTCGGCTGATATCGCTAACATGCATGACGAATAGTTCACGCACCTCTCGCCATCGAGCCCTAGAAGCTGTTTGCGGCTTGATCACACTCAGGCAGAAGAATCCAAATGTGAACGTTAACAGCGGACGCTAAGGCGCGCGGACAATGATGTCAAGATGTCACTGACAATCATTTAGCAGGACGTGGCTACGGCTTGCGTCCCATGGCGGCGTACATGGGAAGGACCTCGGCCGAGTCGGTATCGGGGTCCGGGCGCCACTGCGGCATGAGGACCAGGCCCGGGTCGACCAGGGACAGGCCATCGAAGAAGCGGGCGTACTCGGCCCCGGTGCGCGGAGTGAAGACGGCGGACCCGAGCTTGGCGTTGTAGCGCTCGGCGCCGGTCGTCATGGTCTGCGGGTCGATGTCCCTGGTCGTATCGGACATCGTCAGGAAGCTCCCGGACGGGACCGCGTCCACCAGGCGGGCGATGATGGCATGCGGCTCGTCGGCGTCCGGCACGTACTGCATGGTGCACAGCACCATCACCGCGACGGGCTGGCCGAAGTCGAGCGTCTCGGCGGCCCGCGCCAGCACCCTGTCGGTGTCGCGCAGGTCGGCGTCGATGTAGTCGCACGCGCCCTCGGGGGAGCTCGCGAGCAAGGCCCTCGCGTGGGTGAGCACGATCGGGTCGTTGTCCACGTAGACGATCTTGCATTCGGGCGCGACCTGCTGAGCCACCTGATGGGTGTTCTCCGCGGTGGGCAGGCCGGTGCCGATGTCGAGGAACTGACGGATCCCCGCCTCGCGGGCCAGGTACCGCACCGCGCGCTGCAGGAACGCCCGGTTCGCGCGAACGCAGGCGAAGACGACCGGGCTCACCTCGATGATGGCCTCGGCGGCCGCGCGGTCCGCGGCGTAGTTGTCCTTGCCGCCGAGCAGGAAGTCGTACACCCGCGCCGGGTGCGCCGTGCTGATGTCGATCGAAGGGCGGTCCTGAGCATCGCCGCGGCGCGCGCTGGCTGGTGCCTCGTTCACGTGGTGCCGCCCCCTCGGGCTCGTATACCGCTCCGGGACCTGAATAGCCGCAAATGAGCCTACTTCAGTGAAGCCCCGCGCAAAACCTGATTTGAGGGGATCGACCGGACTGACGGGCGGCACTTCAGCCGTAGGCGCGGGCCTGGAGGGTGAACAGCTCGGCGTACAGCCCGTCGGCGGCCATCAGGTCCCGGTGCGACCCGAACTCGGCGAGCCGCCCCGCTTCAAGCACCGCGATGCGGTCGGCCATCAGGACGGTAGAGAAACGGTGGCTTACGACGACCGTCACGCCGCCCTGCTCCTGCCCGGCCTGGCCAGCCGAGGAGGCGTACCGCTCGAAGAGCTCGTGTTCCGCGGACGCGTCGAGCGCGGCGGCCGGCTCGTCGAGCACGAGCAGCAGCGGTGAGCGCCGCATGAGCGAGCGGGCCAGGCCGATCGTCTGCCACTGCCCGCCGGACAGCTCGGCGCCGTGGTCGTAGGAGCGCCCGACGTACCCGCCAAGGCCGCCGGACACCGACCGGAGCACGCGCTCGGCACGGGCCTGCGACACGGCCTCCCCCACGGCCGACAGGTCCGCGACCCTGGCGACGTCGCCGTGGCCAATGCTCTCGCGCAGCGTCAGCTCGATCCTGGTGAAGTCCTGGAAGAGCGGGCCGACCCGGGCCCGCCACCGCTCGGGGTCGATGTCGGCCAGGTCGGTTTCGTCGACCAGGATCCGCCCGCTGGTCGGCTGGTACAGCCCGCAGAGCAGCTTGACCAGCGTGGATTTCCCCGCCCCGTTCTCGCCGACGAGCGCGAGCGTCTGGCCGGGCGGGATGTGCAGGCTCACCCCGGACAGCACGGGCTCCGCCGAACCCGGGTAACTGAAGCTGACGTCCTCCAGCAGGATCCCCCGCTCCAGGCGGCCCGGCGGGCCGGCGAGACCGGCGCGACGCGGCGTGCTCGCGGCGATCGACCGCAGCGCCTCGATGCGCTCGACGGTCCGGCCCGCGGTCTGCAGCAGCGAAAGCAGCCCGAGCGCGCCGGATACCTGCACGCTCACCTGGACCGCGAGCGTGATCACCAGCACCAGGTCGCCGACCGAGGCGTGCCCGTGCACGGCGCTGGCCAGCTCGAGCACGATGGCGCCGCCGTAGCCGAGCGCGAAGAAGCCCTGGCCGATCGCGCGGTAACCGGCCGCCTTGAGCTGGCCGCGCCACATCACCGCGGTGACCTCGTCCCAGGTGGCCCGTTGCCTGGCGAGCAGCTCGCCCTCGCTGCCGAACAAGCGCAGCTCCCGGACCGGCCCGATGCTGGTCGCGAGTTCGATGAGGTGCTTGTTGAGCCGCAAACGTGTCGCCGTCCGCTCCCGGGCCGACTCGACCGCGTTCTGCGCCACGCGCTCGAGCAGCACCGGGACCACGGCGCACAGCGGCAGGAAGGCGAACCACGGGTCGAGGTCGATGAGGATCCCGGCGGTGATCGCCGTCTGCAGCAGCAGCCCGGCGAGCTGCAGCACGGCCTCCAGCGCCCGGGTCGAGCCGAACAGGCCGTCGCGCACCAGGCCGGTGTTGTCGGCGAAGTCCGCCCGGTCTAGGTGCTCGATGCCCGGCGGGCCGTTCACCAGGTCCATCAGCTCGCCGCGCAGCCGGTTCTGCTGCAGCTCCGCCACCTCGAAGTAGTCAAGGTGCGCGAAGTGGCTCAGCATCAGCTGCGCGACAAGCAGCACCGCCGCGAGCAGCGCGAACGTAAGCGCGGTCCCGGCCTGCCGGCCAAGCAGGCTGTCGGTAAGGCTGCGCAGCGCAAGGGCGGCGAGCGGCGCGGCGATGTAGCCGGCGAACATCAGCATGACGGCGCGCAGGAGGCGGCCCCGGTCAAGCTGGAGGCCGAGCGAGAACAGGTAGCGGGCGGCCCGGACGATCCTCATGACAGCGCGTCTTCCTGCTCCGTGTTTTTGTGCTGTTCCGGCTCGACCTCGTCGCCGGCCGAGAACCGGCGCGCCTGCAGCTCGAACAGCTGGGCGTAGCGGCCGCCGAGCGCGAGCAGTTCCTCGTGGCTGCCCTGCTCGGTGATCCGGCCGTGCTCGAGCACCACGATCCGCTGCGCGCGGCGCACGGTGGAGAAGCGGTGCGAGATGACCACGGTCGTCAGGCCCTGCGTCAGCTCGAGGAACCGGTCGAAGAAGGCGACCTCGGCCCGGACGTCGAGCTGCGCGGTCGGCTCGTCGAGCACGAGCACGGATGCTCCGGCGCCGGTGGCGAACAGCGCGCGGGCGAGGGCGATGCGCTGCCACTGGCCGCCGGACAGGTCGGTGCCGCCCGGGTAGCGGCTGGACAGCACTGTGTCCAGGCCTTGGGGCAGGCCGTCGATCACCTCGGTGGCGCCGGCCCATTCGCAGGCCCGCGCGATCGCGTCGCGGTCGTGCATGTGCTCGGGCGCGCCGAGGCCGACGTTGGTCGCCGCGTCGAACTCGTACCTGATGTAGTCCTGGTAGATCACCGCCAGGCGCCGCTGCCAGGACCTCATGTCGAACTCGCCCAGGTCGGTGCCGTCCACCAGGATCCGGCCGCTCGTCGGCTCGTACAGCCGGGCGAGCAGCTTGACCAGGGTGGTTTTACCCGCTCCGTTCAGGCCCACGATCGCCGTGGAACTGCCCGCGGGGAATTCGAGGTCCACCTCGTCGAGCACGCGGCGGTCGCTGCCCGGGTAGCCGAAGCTCACCTGCTCGAACCGGATCGCCTCCCGCGGCGTGTCCTGCGCTTGCCGCGAACCGGAAGGCAGCAGGCTCGCCCCTTCCGCGGCGGCCCGCTCGATGCCTTGTATCGAGTCATGGGCAAGCATGCCGTACTGCGTCTGCACGTCGGCCTCGGGGAAGAACACGCCGAACCGCAGCGGGATGAGGATCGCCTGGATGGCGAGGGAGAGGTCGAGCACGCTGAGCCCGCCGCCTACCGCGGCGTTCCGCAGCAGGACGAGCACCGCGACGGCGCAGGCGAGCACGGCCAGGCTGAACCAGACGAACGGCCCGAGGAAGATGCGGCGCCGGTCGCGCCACAGCGGCCGCAGGTAGGCGTCGGACTCCTGCTCCCCCCGCGCGCGCCACCAGGGCAGCGTCCCGAGCACGCGGATCTCCTTGGCGGCGGCCAGCTCGCTGCCGGTATCGAAGACGTAGAACATCTTGCGCCGCGCCGACGACAGCCGGTCGATGATCATCGACCAGCGGGACAGCGATCCCCGGTTGCCGACCCGGGCGACCAGGGCCGCGGCGGCGATCAGCAGCGCGGCGAGCGGCCCGAGCACGATCCCGGTGATCACTACCGCGCCGAGCAGCTGGGCGTACCGCGCGATGAGCGTGACCAGGCCCGCGGCGGCCTGGCCCGGCGTCGTGAAGTAATCGACGAGGCCGCGGCGGGCGTCGCTCAGCTTGTCGAGCACGGCTGCCTGCTCAAGCTGGGCCACCGGTGCGTCGGTGAGCGTGGCGCGCATCAGCCGCCTGGTGCAGAAGCCGTCGACCCGCCGGCTGATCAGCTCGCTGAACGCGGCCTGGAACGGCGACAGGGCACTTTGCAGCAGGAGCGCGACGATGGCCAGGGTCATCGCCGCGAGCACGGGTCCCCAGGCGTCGTGCGCTGGCTGCCCGAGCGCGGGGACCCGGGAGATGGCGACGCTGGTCGCGACCACGAACCCGAGCGGCAGCAGGCCGATGACCAGGTTCAGCAGCGCGGCGACCGGGACGGCCCGTCCGGCCTGCGGCAGGACGCGGATGATCGACCACCAGCTCTGCCAGCGGGCCTTGCCCCAGATGCGCGCCTTATTGAACATAAGGCAAATCGATCACGAAAACCGGTTAAGTCGCAAACTGTTTTGGCTGGGACCTTCGCCACCTCGGCAGGCCCGGCCGAACGGGACGTTTGGCCGGAGCGCCCGCCAGGACCGAGGGCCAGGCTGGGCAGGGGGATATCCCGTCGATAACGGAGGTGGGGCAGATGGCTGGCTGGACGAGGGGCACCACAGCGGCCCAGGACGCGGGCAAGGGCGCGCAAGTTCCCGCCCATGCGCGGGAACTGCGGACACTGAGCCCCGAGGAGTGCCTCGACCTGCTGGAACCCGGCGGTGTCGGCCGGGTCGGGCTCATGTCCGCCGAAGGGATCGTGATGCTGCCCGTCAACTACGCCGTCGCGGCGGGGACCATCGTCTTCCGCACCGCGCCGGACACGCTGCTCGCGGCGTGCGCCAACGGGCCGGTCAGCTTCGAGGCCGACCACTTCGACCTGGTGAACCGTGCAGGCTGGAGTGTCCTGATGCAGGGGCACGCGCGCACGGTCGCGGACGAGCACGGCGTGCGCGGCCTTGAGCATGGCACCGGCCTTGAGCCGTGGGCGCCAGGTGCGCGCGACGTGTGGGTGCGGATCACCCCGGGCCTCATCAGCGGACGGCGCGTCCACCAGGCGTAGCCGCCGACGGTCGTCCGGGTGCGGTACTAGGGGATTGCCCGGTACCAGGGTTTCGGCGGTACTAGGGATTCACGATCAGGACGCTGCCCGGCGGGTGCCGGACGCCGACGGCGACCTGGGTGGTCACGCCCA
>CAZORE010000011.1:31296-38366 GCA_964581815.1 uncultured Streptosporangiaceae bacterium
AGGACGCTGCCCGGCGGGTGCCGGACGCCGACGGCGACCTGGGTGGTCACGCCCAAACGGAGTATGAGGTGCGGGTACAAGCCCGGCCGCAGGCCGACAAGACCGCGGCCCCGGCCGAGCTGGAACGGCTGGCTGTGCAGCGCGGCCGCCACGCCACAGGCGGCGCTGGTCAGCAAGATGCGCTGCAGTGCCTGGCCGGCGCCGACCCAGTCGGCGGGCTCGTCGGAGCTGGTCGCCAGGACGCACACGGTCCCGGCGGACCGGCCCGGCAGGGTGCTCAGCGGCGGCATTCCCCAGCCGCGGCCGTGGGCGAAGCCGGGGGCGGGGAAGTACGGGAAGGTCCGCTCGGCCCGCGCCGGGTAGGCGTCCGTGGGGACTCCGTCGTCCCTGATGCTGCCGGGCGGGCTCGTCCACACGACGCGCTCGCGGGCGCGGGCGCTGTCCAGCGCAAGTGCCTGCTCGGCCTCCTGTACCACCTCGGCGAGCGCGGCCCGGATGCCCTCATCGGAGACGACCTGCAGCACCGCGCCGTACCTGGCGGCGCCTTCAACGAGTTCCGCGAGGAGTTGCGGTGCCGGCGGCAGCGGGTCGAACCCGCCCCGGTGCGACCGCCGCTGACGGACCTGGGCGGCCAGCCGGCGCTCGAACGTGGTCGGTGCCGCGCGGTGCTGCCAGGTCAGCCGGGCGACGAGCAGCGGCTCGGCCGGCTCGGGCAGGATCTGCGCACCGGGAACCCAGCCGGCCGCGCGAAGCGCGAGGCGGGCGGTGAACAGCGCCGCCCCGCAGCTGAGTAGCATCTCGCGGCCGTCGGGATCGGCGGCGGCCAGCTGCCGGCCCTGGTCGGCGTACAGGCAAAGGCCGCCGGGATCCGCGGTGAACCACCACGGCTGCGTGTTGTGCACTGATGGCGCCCACACGGCCTCGCTCACGACGTACGGGGCGAGCCCGCTGTCCGCCGCCTGCTCGGGCCCGGCCAGCGTCGCGGCGGGCGCCAGTGGAATGTTCATGGGGCCCCTCCGTTCTCGCGGTCACCGGACTCCTGGCTCTCATGGTGAGCCCCGGTCCTGCCCGGGCACAGGCGCGAAGGTCCCGTCGGCGCGGGTCTGCCAGCCCTCCTTGAAGGAGACGCAAGGCCCTACCGGGTGGCAGGTTGCCGCGGCGGCTAGCGCCCCGCCGCGGCGGGGGTGGCGAGCAGGTCGTCGATCATCGCGCGCGGGATGGTGTGGTCGTCGAACCAGCGGCCGCCGAACGGGCGGCGCACCGGCATGATCTGGTCGCTTGAGTAGGCGAGGATCTTGCGGTTGTAGGCGCGGATCACGTCGCGCAGCCCGGGCGGGAGGGTGCGGTCGAGGGTCAGCGCGCGTTCCATCTCGCCAAGCAGTTGCCTGGTCTCCTTGATGGTGTCGAGGACCGCGTTGCAGAACGTGGCGGGCAGCACGTTATGCTCGCCCTTGATCTCCACCAGGCGGGCGATCGCCTCGTAGGAGACGTCCTGCAGCTCGCGGCGGGACAGCCACTGCGTCTCGTAGTTCAGTCGCCGGTGCCACAACGGCTCCACCATGGCGCGGCGGTGATCTTCCAGGGTGCGGTGGTAGATGCGGTAGCCGTGCTCTTGCGGCTGCTCGAAGAACCGGCAGCCGGGATCGAGGAACGGCACCATCGGGCAGATCAGCGGCAGCGCCGCCCATCCGCCGAACTTCTTGATCAGGTGCTCGGAGTAGGCGATGGTGTCCGTGACCGACTGGCGGTCCTGGTCCGGCATGCCGATGAAGAACCAGATCATGATGCCCTTGACCCCGGCGTCCAGGGCACGCGGTATCCAGTTCTCCATCTGCTCCATGGTGTAGGTGCCCCGCCCGGCCGCGGCGCTGATCTTCGGGTCGTGCGACTCCGGCGAGAGCATGATGTAGGCGGCGGTGGACTCGCCCATCTTCTTGAGCGTGTCGGCGGGTGTGAGGTTGAACTGCTCGAAGGAGACGGTTGCGTAGCCCATCTCCTTGACCGCGTCCAGGTAGGCGTGCATCCGGGTCTTGTTCTCCGAGTAGCACTGCAGCGCGTAGATCGAGGTTCGCTTCGCGGCCTCGCCCATGGTCCGGAGCTCTTGGACGATGAGGTCGATGTCCTTCTGGATCAGGGTCTTGCGGACGTCCATGATGTTGCGGTACGCGAACTTGGACCCGCCGCACCACCCGCAGTCGTGCGCGCACCCGGTGTTCGGCAAGGTCATGATGAGCTTGGCGGACGACAGCCCGGTGACCGGGGTGTCCTGGTAGTAGGACCAGTCGTTGCGCGCGTCGTTGTAGTTCGCGGCGGGCTTGTGGGTGAAGCCGGCGTCACGAACTTCCCCGCCGCGGTCCTTGTAGAGCAGGTTCGGGATGGACCGCAGGTCCCGGCCGCCCTTGCGGGCCCTGGCCACCAGGTCGGCCACCGGCGCGAGCGTGTCGTAGCCGCGGACCACGACGTCCACGCTCGGGTACTGGATGAGCTGGTCGGCGTAGTAGGTCGCGGAGATGCCGCCGAAGATCGTCAGCGCGTCCGGGTGGACCTCCTTCAGTAGGGCGGCAAGCTCGATCGCGCCCTGGCACTGGGTCATCCAGTGCAGGTCAAAACCGAACACCGGCGCTTCAAGTCGTCCGAGCAGCCTTTTGATATCCAGCGTGGGGTACTGCAGCATCAGCGATGCCACGTTCACGATCTTGACGTCAAGGCCGTGATCGGCCAGGTGCTGCTTGAGCGAGAACCAGCCGATCGGGTACATCTCGTAAATCGAGGTCACGTTCACGCTGTCGCTGTCGCTGAGGTAAGCGAACAGCATGTCATCGCGCTCACGGAAGTCGAACACGCTCGGCGCGTGCACCAGGAACAGATCGGCCCCGAGCCGCGACGCAATCTGCTGGTCCATCTCGCGTAATCCCCTGTCTAGAGAGTCGGCTGGAGTTCGCCAGCCCGGCGTGCCGCGCAGGCCGGCCCGGTCGACCTTGCCGGTGGATGTCCTGGGCAGCGCCTGGCAGAACTCCACCACATCCGGGACCATGTACCCCGGCAGCCGCCGACGGCAGTGGTCAAGGACCTCTTCCCTGGTCAGGCTGCCCTCGGCGCTGATGACCGCGCGCAGCCGGCTGCCGAGCAGCTCATCCGGCACCGGCAGCACGACCGCCTCGCGGACGGCCGGGCAGGCGTAAAGCGCCGCCTCCACCTCGCCGAGCTCCACCCGGTAGCCGCGCGTCTTGACCATCCCGTCCCGCCGGCCGAGGAAGATGAAGTCGCCCGCCTCGTCCAGCGTCACCAGGTCACCAGTACGGTAGGCCGCCTCGGCGTAGGCCGCCTGGAACGGGTTGGTGACCAGCATCGCGGCGGTCTTGGCCGGATCGCCCCAGTAGCCGCTCATCAGCCCGGGCCCCCGCACGTGCAGCTCGCCTTCCTGGCCCGGCCTCGCTACCCGGTCGCCACCGGCGGTGACCGCGAACGCGTCGGTGTTCGCGCAGGCCCGCCCGATCGGCGCCGGCGCGGTCAGCTCCGCCCCGGGGGGTACCTCATACCAGGTGCACACGTTGGTCTCGGTCGGCCCGTACCAGTTCAGGTAGCGCGGGCCGGGCAGCTCGGCCATCAGCTTGGACAGGTGCTTGGCCGGGAACACCTCACCGGCGAAGATCACCGCCCGCAGCTGGGACAGGCCGGCCTCCCGCAGGTTCCCGTACTCCGCGAGCATCGTCAGGACCGACGGCACCGAGTACCAGACCGTGACCTGCTCCCGGCCGATCCACCCGGCGAGGCGCGAGGGGAAGACGGTCATGTTCTCCGGGGCCACGACCATGCACGCGGCGGCCCGGCAGCTGGCGAAGATGTCGAAGACCGACAGGTCGAAGTGCAGCGGCGCCGGGCTGCACACCCGGTCCTCCTCCCCCAGCCCCGCGCACTGCGCCGCCCAGTCGACGAAGGTCAGCGAGGCGCGGTGGGAGATCATCACGCCCTTGGGCGTCCCGGTCGACCCGGACGTGTACAGGATGTAGGCCAGGTCGGTCTCGATCGTCAGGCCGGCCGGCAATGCCCCGGCGGGCTCGGCAAGTACCGCTTCCCACGGCACCAGGTCCGCGCCCTCGCCCCCAGTCCCGAGCACTGGCCCGAGCGCTGGCCCGGCCGCCGCCTGGCCATCCCGGTTCGGGCCGGCCACGACCACGGCACGCAGCGCGGGAACGGCGCCGGCGCCGGCGGACGCCTGGCCGGCGGCCGCCGGGCCGGCCAGCACGACCGTGATGCCGCTGTCGGTCATGATGGTGGCCAGCCGCGCGGCCGGCGACTTCGGGTCAAGCGGCACGTAGCAGCCCCCGGCCTTCAGCACCCCGAACAACGCCACCACCGAGACGGCCGACTTGCGCGCGAGAATGCCCACCCGGTCCCCCGGCGCCACCCCCTGCGCGAGCAGCGCGCGGGCGACCCGGTTGCTCAGCGCGTCAAGCTCGGCATAGGTGAGCACATGCCCGTCGTCGGCCACCGCGGGCCGCTCCGGTGACCGCGCGGCGCTGTCCCTCAGCAGGTGGTGCAGCAGGTACGCCATTGTGCTTCTGCTTTCCTCTCCGTGATCGCGGACTCAGAGGCCCAGCATCCGGGCCAGGATCACTCGCTGGATCTCCGAGGTACCGGAGTAGATGGTGCTCGCGACGGCGTCCCGCAGGTCCCGCTCGACACCGCTTTCCTTCAGGTAGCCGTAGGCGCCGTGCACCTGGATCGCGTCCAGGCTCGAGGCGACCCACGCCTCGGACGTGAACAGCTTCGCGGCCGCTGCCTCGGCCAGCGCTAGCTTGCCCTGCTGGCCGAGCCACGCGGCCTGGTAGACAAGCAGCCGCGCCGCCTCGAGCCGCAGGTACATGTCGGCGATCTTGCCGGCCACCGCCTGGAACTTGCCGATCGGCTGCCCGAACTGCTTACGCTGCCGCGCGTACGCGGTGCACGCCTCCACCTGCCGTTGCATGACGCCGAGCGCGCTGGCCAGGATGCAGGAGCGTTCCCAGGTCATCGAGGAGTTGAAGATCGCCATCCCGGCGCCCTCTCGGCCCACGCGGTGGCCGGCCGGGACGTAGCAGTCATCGAGGACGACCTCACCCATCGGGGAAGTCCGCAGCCCCATCTTGTCCAGGCCCCGGGTGACGGTGAACCCTGGCGTCCCCTTCTCCACGAGGAAGGCCGAGATGGCCGCTACCTTAGGCTTGCCCGGATCGACGGCGAAGACCAGCACCACGTCGGAGACCGGGGCATTGGTGATGTACAGCTTGGTCCCGTTGAGCAGGTAGCCGTCGCCCTGACGCTCGAACCGGGTTCGCATCGCGTACGCGTCGGAACCGGAGTCGGGCTCGGTCATCGCGTGCACCCCGATGAGGTCCCCGGAGATCAGCCCGGGCAGGTAGGCCTGCTGCTGCGCCGGGCTGCCGAACTTCACAAGCGGCAGCTCCAGGCTCCACATCTGCGCGTTCAGTGAGAAGATCAGCCCGTTGTCATGGCACCCGTAACCCAGCGCCTCCATGACGAGGACCGTCGTCAGGATGTCGGCGCCCTGGCCGCCGAGCCCGGCAGGCACCGGCAGCCCCTGGACGCCGAACTTCGCGCACGCGCGCCACGCCGCCGGGGAGAACGCGCCCGCCTCTTCGCGCTCCGCCAGGCCCTGATCCAGTTCCCCGCGCGCGAAAGCGACCGCGGCCTCCTTGAGTTCCTGCTGCTCCGCGCTCAGCGAAAAGTCCAACGTCTCTCCACTACCTGGACAACAGCGAGGCCAATTCCCTTTACCAGCAATACCGGGCTAATAGTGGCACGATTCAATGGCACGCGAGGGGAAATGCGGATATACAGAGGCTTACTAAAACCTACTTAATACTAATGGTCACAATTGTCGGTTCTGAGGCAGAGGTATAACCATTCGGCGAACGAGCCGTCGGGATGGCGCCACACCGGGTTGCGCCAGCGGTGACCGGCCCGGTCCGCGGCGCGCACCGCCGCCTCGTCGATGCTCACGCCGAGGCCGGGCTGCTGAGTGAGGCGGGCGTGGCCGTCGGTGAAGCGGAACGGCGCCGGGTCGGTCACGTACGACAGCAGGTCGGCGTCCTTGTTGTAGTGGATGCCGAGGCTCTGCTCCTGGATCAGCAGGTTCGGGGTGGCGAAGCCGACCTGGAGGCTGGCCGCGAGCGCGATCGGACCGAGCGGGCAGTGCGGGGCCAGGTGCGCGCCGAAGGTGTCCGCGAGCGACGCGATCCGCACGACCTCGGTAATCCCCCCGGCGTGCGACAGGTCCGGCTGTACCACCGCAACGCCCGCCTGGAGCAGCGGAAGAAAGCCGGCGCGGCTGAAGACCCGCTCGCCGGCCGCGACCGGCACCGAGGTCGACGCGATGACCGCCGGGAGAGCGTGGCCGTGTTCCGGCAGTACCGGCTCCTCGACGAACAGCGGGCTCAGCGCCGCGAGCTCGGGCAGGATCCGGCGCGCGGTCGCGGTCGTGAAGCGGCCGTGGCAGTCGATCGCCATGTCCCGCTCCGGGCCGAGCGCGTCGCGGGCCGTCGCCGCGCGCGCGATCACCGCCGCCACTTCGGCGGCGGAGGCAATCGGCGACATCCGGCCGCAGGCGTTCATCTTCACCGCGGTGAAGCCCGCCTCGACCTGCGCCGCGATCTGCTCCCGCAGTTCGGACGGCTCGTCGCCGCCCACCCACGCGTACACGCGGACCCGGTCGCGCACTGCGCCGCCGAGCAGCGCGTGCACCGGGGCACCGTAGGCCTGGCCGGCGATGTCCCACAGCGCCTGGTCGATGCCGGCGACGGCGCTGGAGAGCACCGGGCCGTCGCGGTAGAAGCCGCCGCGGCTAAGTACCTGCCAGGTGTCCGAGATCCGTAGCGGATCCGCGCCGATGAGGTACTCCGTGAAGACCTCGACCGCGGCGCGCACCACCTCGGCGCGGCCCTCCACCACCGGTTCACCCCAGCCGACGATGCCATCGCCGGTCTCGATCCGGCAGAAGAGCCAGCGCGGCGGGACCAGGAACGTCTCGACCCGGGTGATCCTCATTCTCCCTGCCTTCCCCGTCAGGC
>CAZORE010000011.1:38466-98285 GCA_964581815.1 uncultured Streptosporangiaceae bacterium
ACCAGGAACGTCTCGACCCGGGTGATCCTCATTCTCCCTGCCTTCCCCGTCAGGCTCCCCGTCAGGCCGAGTCCTTCACGACGCTCCACCCGCCGTCGACGACCAGGCTCGCCCCGGTCACGTAGGAGGCGTCCCGGCTGCCGAGGAAGGCGATCGCCGCGGCTACCTCCTCTGGCCTGCCGAGCCGGCCCGCCGCGGTGGCCCGGGCACTGCGGCGGCGGCCTTCCTCGCCGACCCGGTCCCAGGCGGCGGTCATGACCGGGCCGGGGATCACGGCATTGACCCGCACCTCCGGTCCGTACTCAACGGCGAGCTGGCCGCACAGCGAGAGCAGCCCGCCTTTCGAGGCGGCGTAGGCGGCATGGCCGGGCAACCCGGCGTGCGCGTGCACGGAGGAGACAAGCACGGCGCTGCCGCGGGTCGCGCGCAGGTCGTCAAGTACGGCGCGGAATCCGAGGAACGCGCCGGTCAGGTTGACCGCGAGCTGACGGTCCCAGGAGGCCCGCGAGGTCTCGTGGACCGGGGCGACGTGCTGCGTGAACGCGTTGCTGACCAGCAGGTGCACGAGCCCGAAGACATGCGCGGCCTGCACGATGGCGGTCCAGTCCTGCTCGTCAGCGACGTCGGCGCGGACGAAGGCGGCACGACCGCCGGCCGCGTTGATCTGGGCGCTGACCTCTTCCCCGGCCGCGGCGACGTCCGCGACGACGACAGCGGCACCCTCCTGCGCCAGCCGTCGGGCCGTGGCCGCGCCGATGCCGGATGCGGCTCCGGTGACGACGGCGGTGCGCTCGGCGAAGCGTGTCATGCAGGGTCCTTTCCCTGCTCCACGGGATCGACGCCGGTCCCGCCACGGTGCCAGCCGGCCGGGCTCCGCGCCCAGGACTCTATGCCGGGATACTGGCGTCGATGTCGATCGCCACCGTGTAGCGGTGCTGGCCGCCGACCACCGTCCCCTCCTCGTACGCGCGGACCGGGATCTGCGGGTTGGAGTGCCCGCCCGGCCAGGTGATGCCGATGCCGTAGCTCAGCACGCCCTCGAAGTCGCCGGCCTGCGCGTAGTCCGTCATCCGCTGGAAGCCGATGCTCGACGACGGCTGCGAGATGACCGACGACTTCGTTCCGTCGGCGGTGTGTGCCTGGGCTCCGGTGAAGACGATCTTGAGCACGCCCTGGCCGCCGAGCGGGATGACCCGGCCGCTGCCGTCCGCGACAAGTTTGCCCGCGAACGCGATCTGGTAGCTGGGGTAGGCGTTCGTGAAGGTGAACGAGATCCGGTCGTACGCTCGCTCGCCCGATGCGGCCGGGTGACTACCCACCTTGATCTGGACGAGTTCGGGCACCGGCGACACGTACGCGGCGTGGGAGACGTGCCCGGGCATGGCAGCGTCGTTCGGCCAGTGCCACGGGTAGGCGAGCCGGAACGACAGGACCTGGGACGACGAGGACGGTGACGCGGTGACCGAGCCCGGCTGGCCCGTCGCGGGGGACTGGCCTTGCGTCGCGGTCTTTCCGGGTGCGGTGACGGAGGTGGTGGCGGACGACATGGATCCTGTACCGGGCTGGCCCCCCTGGTCAGCCCGGCCGCACGCGGGGAGAATCGCCAGCAGCGCGGCGGCGCTCGCGATCGAGACGGTCGTGGTGGTGCGCGGGATTTTCATGGCAGCCTCCTGATTCCGGGCTCACCTGGTGTGACCGGCGGGAGAAGCGGCCAGGTGCCAGCCGGTTCCGCCGACGAGCCTGCGCTTCTTCCACTAGTTAAGACTTAGTTAAGTCGCGACCGGTTGCGGGCTGGCTCAGCCGGTCGTCAAGCCCGGTGGTGTGGGGGATGTTCCGCGGGTGGCGTGCCCTACTCGCGGATGAGGCGGACGAGGGTGCTGCCGAAGGTGCTCGCCGTCTCCTCGGGCAGCAGCAGGCCGTTCGCGAGCAGCGCCGCGCCCCGGTGCTCGGCGCCGGAAGCGATGTCCCGGTAACGGGCGGCGGGGTCCAGGGCGGCCAGCCGGATCCGGGGCGGGCGGGCGCCGCATGGCTGGGGTCCCCACCAGGCGAGCAGGACCACGTCGTCGCCTGAGACGTACTGGCTGGCGGCGAACGCCCCCGACGCGCCGCCCGCCCCAGACGGCCCGCCGGCCACCGACGCGAGCCGGTACAGCCGGCCGCGCTGCACGATCGGGCGGATCTCCTTGTACGCCGCGATCAGCCCCGCCGCCTCGGCGAGTTCCGCGTCGGTCCAGCGCAGCAGGTCGCCGCCGACGCCGAGCGCGCCGGCCATCGCCACGTGGAACCGGAAGCTGAGTGGCAGCTCGCGACGGGTGAGGAAGTTGGGGCTGTCGGTCACCCAGGCCATCATGACCTGCGGCGGGTACGCCTGAGTGAAGCCCTCCTGAATCTTGACCCGGTCCCAGGCGTCGGTGTTGTCCGAGGTCCACACCTGCTCGACGCGGCGCAAGATGCCCAGGTCGACGCGCCCGCCGCCGCTTGCGCAGGACTCGAAGTCGACGCCCGGGTGGGCGGCGCGCAGCGCGTCGAGTACCGCGTAGAGGTTGTGCACGTAGTCGGTCCAGGCGCGTTCCGGGTTATCGCCCGCCAGGAACACTTCCGGCCAGCCCGGCTCGGAGAACGAGCGGTTCATGTCCCACTTGACGAACTCGATCCGGTTCTGCGACAGCAGCCGGTCGAGCGTGCCGAACATCCAGTCGGCCACGTCGGGCCTGGCCAGGTTGAGCACGAGCTGGTTGCGCTGCTCCGACCGGGTACGCCCGTCAAAGTGGAACACCCAGTCCGGGTGCTGCCGGTACAGGTCGCTGTCCGGGTTCACCATCTCCGGCTCGACCCACAGCCCGAACCCCATGCCCAGGTCGTTGACCCGCTCGATGAGCGGGCCGAGGCCGCGCGGGAACTTCCGCGGGTTGACCGTCCAGTCGCCAAGGCCCGCCCGGTCGTGGTGACGCTCGCCGAACCAGCCGTCGTCCATCACGAAGGTCTCGATGCCGAGGCGCGCGGCGAGTTCGGCCAGCCGGATCTGCCCCGCCTCGTTCACGTCAAAGGAGGTGGCTTCCCATGAGTTGTAAAGGACCGGGCGCAGCGGCGGCTCGTCCTGCTCCGGGACAGCCGGCCCGGGGGCGGATCGCGATGGTTGCGCCAACGATACGGCGATAGGCGGCTGGTTGCCACAACCATGCGAGGCAGGGGCGGGAACGGGGGGTGCGGGGGGTGCGGGGAGTGCGGAGGGCGCCCAGCCGGGCGTGGTCATCCCGGCGCGATCGTCACCGCGGCCGAGGACGTGGGCCAGCTGCCAGGCGTGCCATTCGCGGCTCGCGGCACCGAAACCCCCCGTTGTGTATAGTCCGGCGAACCGCGGCAGGACTAGTTCATCTCCGGGGGACAGAAGATAGGACCAGTCGAAGTCGTTCACCCCGCCGCAGGCATGGACCAGGCCGCCGGCCGTGGTCTCGAACACCAGCTTCCATGAGCCGCTCCAGGCGAGCGCGCCGCTCCACACCTCGCCGTCTTCCTCCGTGGCGGTGCCGTCCGGGTCCAGCGTGAACCAGGGGTTGAGCTGGTGGCTGGTGGTGCCGCGGCGGCTCTCGAGCACCAGCTTGCCCGGGGTGAGCGCGGTCTGCGCGAGCTGGGTCTCCGCGCCCCAGCCGCCGTGCAGGTAACGCAGCCGCCAGCCGCCGCGCGGCGGCAGCGGCCAGTTCGCCGAGTGGGCCTGCCTGATCACGATGGGCGGGTCGTCGCCATCGCCGTCGTGCCGCACCGTGGCCCACCGGTCGAGCACGTCGAAGTCGTCGTAGACGCGGTAGCCGAGGGTGACTCGCAGCGGGTAGGCGGTGTCGGCGAGGCCGACCTCCAACGTGACCGCGGGCCCCTGCCTGGTGACCCGGTGGCCGGCGAAGCGCCATTCGACGCCCCGGGTGCCGTCGCCGAACTCGGCCTTCAGCGACGGCTCGTCGAAGCGCAGCCCGCCCCACGGGACGTACTCGTCGGGGCGCTCGCTCGGGGCCATGCTGAGCCGCAGCTCGTGGCGCGGCACGGCGCCGGCGGCCACCGCGAGCAGCCCGGGCACCGCCGCGCGCGGCAGCGGCGCGCCCCAGTGCAGGTGGCGCAGTGCCGCGCCGCCGTCTGCCAGCCCAAAGGCGTAGCTGGTCGAGCGCATCTCGGCGAGCCATGCGCCCGCCGCCTCGTCGTGCCAGATCTCCGCCACGCATCGCCTCCATGAGAGTCAGAACGGAAGGTAGTGCTCCCTCTGGCGAAACTACTCCGCAGGATCCTGGCTCGATGGGCTCGCTGCACAGCTGGCAAGTGGCTGGGGCGCCCCTCCTGCTGACGGGGCGCCCCAGAGCTGGCCTTTCTGTCGCTAGATCTTGTCTGTAGCTAGATCCTGCAGGAGCCGGCGAATTCCGGGTTCGGAGCCGGGGCACTGATGATCGTGCCCCCGTAGCGGGCTACGTCAGGCGTCCCGTACTGGGCGTCCTTGCCGAAGTCCGTGACGGTCCTTGGCTGGTCGTTGCCGAAGTTCCACACGCAGCCGGCGGTGCGGCCGCCGAGGCTGGCCAGCGGGCTGAGGCTGGCCTGCGGGCCGAGGCCGGCCAGCGGGCCGAAGCTGGCCAGCGGGCCGAGCGACCAGAACGGGTAGAACTTGGCGCTGATCGGCGGGACGGTGCAGCCCGCGCCCGTCCCTGGGTCGCAGAGGTTCGAGGATCCGCCGACGTCGGACTCGAACTGGACCTGCGGATACGAATGGCCGCCGACGGTAAACGGCCCGGCGTACTGGAACGTCGTCGGGAAGTTCGGGCTGCCGTTCGGCCAGTCAGCCTGGTACGGCTGGCCATCGAAGTCCAGGTCACCGTTCTGATACCGGTTGTTGAAGCACTCGTTGGTCCGCGCTGACGCCGTGGCCGGCGCGCCGTTGATGAGCACAGTGCGCGTCCCCTGCTGGAAGCAGAAGCCGTCGGCGTACTCGCAGAGCCCGCCGGTCGCCGCGTTGTTGTTCGGGCAGGCCACCGGGCCGGTCGGACCCTGAGTTGTCGCGTTCTGGCAGACATCCGTGGACGGGCTGCACGGGCCCTCACCGACTGCGTTCGGACCTTCCGACCCGCCCAGGCAGGTGTCATAAGTGTTCGGGTCGCTGTAGGACTGGCCGTTGGGGTAGGTGGTGCTGAACGGGTCCTGGTTCGCCACCGAGTTGCAGACCTCGCCGTGGCCGATTTCCTGCTGCATCAGCACGCCGCCCTCAAGCGCGGCCCACGGCACCTGGTTCTGCTGCTGGGCGGTGCTGTATTCCGCGTGGAAGGTGTTCGGAGTGCCCGAGCAGTCGGCGATGTTCGTGTTCATGAAGCCGTTCGCCGCGCTGGCGGTCATGAACCCGGTCCGATGAGTGGTCAAGTCGCTGATTATCGTGGTGAACCCCTGCGGCGGGTCGGAGATGGAGACCACCACGACGTCACCGGGGTTGATCATCAGCGTGCTGGCATTGGGCAGGAACGTATTCACGTCGGCCAGCTGCGGGCTCGGCGGCCCGGAGGGAACACCGTTGGTCTGCAGGTAGGCGAAGTTAACCGGCTCTATGCAGTTGTTGTTGCAGGTGGCGAAGCCGAAGGTGCACTCCAGGCTGTCGATGGTCAGCGCGGCGCACCACTTGGTGGTGCTGCAACTCGCGCTGTCGACGAACGGGGTGTAGCCCGGCGGGTAGAACTGCAACTCCATGAACGCCGAGCCGGCCCCATTGGGGTTATCGATCTGCCCGCCGTTGGTGTCGCTGTCGGGCGCGCACGTGTTCTGCGGGTAGGACTTCGAGTCACAGAGGGGCAGCCCGAACCAGGGCGCGATGGACAGCTGGGCGTAGTCGACTACGCTGCCATTCGCGGTGGGCGCCGCGGCGGGGTCCTGGGACATCTTCATCACGTAGGTCATCGTGTTGCCGGACCCCGGCTGGCTGGAGATGAATTTCGTGCTCGGCTCGTCGTGGCCGACATACCAGCCGTTGTCGTTGAATCGGGTGGCCTTGCCGTTTAGGACCTTGATTGGGTCGGTGCACAGGTCACCGCCGAGTTGCCGGACGCTGGGGTAGGTGTTGCTCCAGCCGTTGCAGTCGAGTTCGTTGACCGGGTTCGGCGTGACCCCTCCGCTCGCCGCCGTCGCGGCACTGGTCCCGGGGATGTTGGTGGTCGCGCCGGCTGAGGCGCTCACGGTGAGCTGCGCGATGACCGCAAGGCCCACCGCCGGGACGAGGAATAGTCGCCACCTCCGCCAGCCCGCCGGCGGCGACTTTCGTCTGGGCTTTACCGAAGAAACCCTCGATGACCACGGAGTTCGCATACGCATCGCCTTTCCGTGCGCGCGCGCCGCCGACCAGAGTGCCACTAGGGACTGCGGGCACGCCGACGTGACTGTCCCAGATGCGAGACATTTTCTTGCTGCATTTAACAATGGCCGGAAAATGTGGTCAATGGTCAATATCGAGCTTACCTACAGCTAAAGGAGATCTTAACTATTTGTTATAATTATGCGATCGGAACCGGCCAAGTCGCAGGACTATGCGGCGAATTAGAATCTGATATGTGCGTCCCCGCTGGATTACATAGACGACTGTAGAATTATTCGCCAGTCATGCGGCCACTAGTAAAAAGGGACTAAAGTCCAGCAAAGTACGACAAACCGCAGCACGCAGAGCGTGACCAATGCCCTGCGATACCGGACTTCCGGCCGTGTCGCAGCACGGCCCGCGGTGGCCATGCTGAGTTGACACCATGACCGCGTCGCGGAGGTGATGCTCGATGAGCAGCGCGGCGACTTATCCGGCGTACCCAGCGCGCATGGAGGCGCGCATGGACCAGCCGCTCTCCAGGTGGCTCTGGCTGGTCAAGTGGTTCCTCGTCATTCCGCACGTCATCTTCGTCGTGGCCATCTTCCTCGGCGGCGCGTGGGCGACCACCTCGCAGGCCGGCGGCGCGGGCCCGGCCAGCGCGTCCTGGCCCGGGCTCATCACCCTGCTTGTGCTGAGCGGCGCGGTGGCCCTGCTGTTCACCGGCAGGTACCCGCGACCGCTGTTCGACCTGGTGCTCGGACTGAACCGCTGGGTGCTCCGGGTAGCCGCCTATGTCAGCCTGATGACCGACCAGTACCCGCCCTTCCGGCTCGACATGGGCGAGCGTGAATCCGGCGAGCTCGAACCGGGCGGTGCGTGATGGCCGGCCTGCCTAATCTCGCCGCCACGCTCGGCGGGTGGAGCGCGCGGCACCGGCTGACCGCGGTCGGCGCCTGGCTGGCGCTCGTCATCGTGACCGTGCTGCTCGGCAGCGCGGTCGGCCAGGCCACCATGACCCAGGCCGAGTACGGCGTCGGCGAGTCAGGCCAGGCGACCTGGACGCTAGTGAACGCCGGCATCAAGAACCCCGCGAGCGAGCTCGTGATGATCTCCAGCTCCGGCACGTCCGCGGCGGACAGAGCGGCGATGCGGTCCGCGGCCAGTACCGTGCTGTCCGCCGTTCAGGCGACCGGACAAGTGAACGACGTACGGGCGCCCGTCACCTCGGCGAGCGGCCGACAGGAGCTCCTCCAGTTCTCCATGAAGGGCGACCCGGACACGGCGGCCAACCGGGTGCAGTCGGTCGAGGACGCGGTCGCGCGGGTCCAGGCCGCGCACCGGGATGTCACGATCGAGGAGGTCGGCCAGGCCAGCGTGTCCAAGTGGTTCAACGACACGATCATGAAGGACATGAAGCAGGCCGAATGGACCGTTGTCCCGCTGGCGCTCGGCATCCTGCTCGTCGTGTTCGGCGCGCTGCTCGCCGCGATGATGCCGGTGGTGCTGGCGCTGACCGCGTTCCTGGCCGCCAACGGGATACTCGCGCTGATCAGCCACGCGCTGCACGTGGACTCCTCGGCCAGCTCGGTGATGATGCTGATGGGCATGGCGGTCGGCGTCGACTACTGCCTCTTCTACCTGCGCCGGGAGCGTGAGGAGCGGGCCAAGGGCGCGAGCCGCGAGGCCGCGCTGCGCACCGCCGCCGCCACCTCGGGCCGCTCGGTGCTGATCTCCGGACTGACCGTCATGGTCGCGATGGCCGGCATGTTCCTGGCCGGCGTGCAGATCTTCGACGGCTTCGCGATCGCGACCATCTCCGTGGTGCTCATCGCGGTGGTGGGCTCGGTGACCGTGCTGCCCGCACTGCTCTCGCTGCTCGGTGACAAGGTCGAGCTCGCCCGGATCCCGTTCCTTGGCAAGGTCGGCCGTACCCCCGGCGGCGGCCGGTTCTGGACCGCGGTGCTTGCCCGTGTCCTCTCCCACCCGGGCCGGTCCGCGGTGCTCGCCGCGGGCCTGCTGCTCGGGCTGGCCGCGCCCGCCCTCAGCATGCATACCGAGTTCCTGAGCGTGCAACAGATGCTGCCGTCGAACAGCCCGATCGTGCAGCGCTACGACCACATCATGGCGGCCTTCCCTGGCCGTCCCGCCCCGGCAGTGGTCGTGGTGAAGGCGCGGGACATCACCTCCGCCGTCGCCAAGCGCCAGATCGCGGCCTTGACCAGTTACCACAGCAACGCGCTCGGCCAGCCGGTGCACACCACCCTGTACCCTTCGGCCAACGTGGCGGAAATCGACATCCCGCTGGCCGGGTCCGGTGATGACGCCACCTCGCGGCAGGCCCTGGCCACGCTGCACGACACGATCGTGCCCGCCACCGTGGGGAAGATCCCCGGCGGCACTGCGCTGCTCGGCGGGGACCTCGCGGCGCGCATCGACTGGAATAACCAGATGGCGAGCAGCATCGTGCCGGTCATCCTGTTCGTGATGGGCATTACCTTCGTGCTGATGATCGTCTCGTTCGGGTCGCTGGTCATCGCCGCGACCTCGATGGTGCTCAACCTGCTCTCGGTGGGCGCCGCGTATGGCGCGCTCAGCGCGGTCTTCGTGCACGGCTGGGGCGCGGGGCTGGTCGGCACCCAGGCGCCCGGCGTGATCGAGGCGTGGATACCGCTGTTCGTGTTCGTGGTCCTGTTCGGGCTCTCCATGGACTACAACGTGTTCGTCGTGTCGCGGATCAGGGAGGGCCACATCAGCGGGCGGCCGACCCGGCAGGCGGTCGCCTACGGCATCCGGTCCACCGCCGGCGTGGTGACCAGCGCCGCGATCATCATGGTCGCCGTGTTCGCGGTCTTCGGCATGCTGAACCTGCAGCAGTTCAAGCAGCTCGCCGTCGGCCTGGCCGTTTCCGTGCTGATCGACGCAACCGTGATCCGCGCCGTGCTGCTGCCGTCGGTGATGGTCCTGCTCGGTGACCGCAACTGGTACCTGCCCAGGTGGCTCGCCGGGTTCACGGCCGGCGGCGCCGGGCCCCGGCCGCCAGCCGACCCTCCTGCCCCCGTCGGGCCGTCCCTGCCCGCCGGGCCACATCCAGAACCCGCGACTGGAGGCCGGCCATGGATTCGTTCTTCAAGCTGATCGCGGCGGGACCAGCGTTCTTCGTCAGCGCCTGGCTGCTGATGCTGTTCGCCGGCGCCGTGAGCACCGACGTGGGCGTGCGGCCCTTCGGCTACCTGACCTCCATGGTGGTCACCATCGCCCTGTGGCTGACCGTCGCGCCGGCCATCGGCGCGGTGGCCGGCCAGCCCGGTAAGAAACCCGGAAAGAACAAGGAAAACGCAGGCCGCGAGACGCGGTGAGGACAGGACACGGAAAGGACCCGCGCCGGGCGGCTCGACTTTCTATCAGTTCCTGTGAGTTTTTCGACTTTGTATCAGTTTCGGTCATTTCTGCATCCGTTATGTCCCGGTATAGGACGCAGAAACTGATACAGAGTGGTCCCGGTTAGCCGGCGACGGATGCCTGACCCCTACGGGCGCACCGTCGCCGCGAAGAGGTCAAGCCTCCCCGTGCGGGTGTCGTTCCACGTGAGGTGGAATGCCCCAGTGCCGCTGGCGATGCCCTGCCAGTCACCGATCCACCAGATGCCGTACTTGCCGCGGGATGCGGTCGCCGGGTCGAGTGGATCGAATGGAGTCTTCGTTACCCGCAGCGGTGGAGCGAAGCGGAGCTGGCCCCCCGTTGAGACGAGCAAGACTTCGTCTATTCGGCCGTTGGCCAGGGCAAAGGCGGAAATCGCGACCCGGCCTTGCTCGTCGGCGGCCAGGTTCGGCTGGAAGTAGGTCGCGCTGTCGCGTGGCGTCGCGGCCACTGGCCTGGACCAGGACCTGCCGCGATCACGGGACGCGGTCACCACGATGTCCGAGTGCGCGGAACCTGGCTCGCGCACGGGAAACGCCACGTAGAGTGCCCCGTCAAGTGAGGAGATGGCAACCGTCGGGCCGCTGTTGGGCCGGGCGCCGCCGGGCAGGGCGATGGCCGCGGTCTCGGATCGGCGTACCGGCCGGCCGCGTCAATGATCTCCACGACACGAGGCTAGCGGCGCCCGGCCGTCTGCGACAGCTGGCGAAATCGTCGGCGTGCGGCCGTTCAAAGCTCGTCACGCAGGGAAGATGCCGTGCGTGCAGCCGGTGCAACTTCCGCTGTCGTCCGGTGAGTCCGTCGTCATCGGGCTGGTGACGGCCGCCGTGGCCTTGGTACCGCTGCTTGGGGTACCGGCCGCGCATTTCTCCGGGATGACCCGCGAAGGTGCCCATGCCCTGCTCGCCGCCGTCCTCGGCCTGACCGTGGCGGAGATAGTCCTTGACCGGCATTCCGGTGGCAGGACAAGCATCGTGGGCGAGGGCCTGCGCGTCGTGCTCGTGTTTCTCATCGGCTACCTGGGCCCGAGCCTGTTCGGGCTCGGGGCGGCGCTGCTCATCTCGCTCGGCTACCCGGTGGCCGTGCTGTGGCTGCTCGTCGTCCTCCTCGTCGGGGTGCTGTTCCTGCTGGCCAGGTCGTTCGGCCTGCTTTCTGTGCCCTTCGCGCTCGTGGTGCTCTACTGGATCCTCCGCTATGCGCACGGCACGACCGAGATCATTGCTGCCTACGCCGTGGCCTGGCTGCTCCTGGTGTCCGGTGTGCGGACGGTCATCGCCCACGGCATGCGCTCCGGCGCCACGGACAACCTGCGCACCCGCACCCACCTGCCCTTCTCCCGTGGGCTCTGGTGGCTGCTGTGGCTGGCGGGCACGGTGACCGCGCTCCTTATCGGGGGGAAGCTCCTCGTCCTCGGCTAGCCGGACAGCTAGCCGACGGTGACGACGGTGGCGATCTGGTCGAGTCCGGAGACCTTGAGCAGGGTCTCGGTGACCGGGCCGCCCGTGCTGACGTGAATGGCGAGCCGGACTCGCCGGGCCGCGTGGAACAGGGCCCTGATGGCAGCGCTGTCGCAGTAGGTGACGGCGGTCAGGTCGGCGATGACGGCGCCAGATACGGCGGCCGCCTGGTCGAGCGCGGCCTGGAACTGCCCGACGTTGGTCAGGTCGATATCGCCGGCGGCGCACACGGTGGCGGGTTCGTGGTCGCCGGAGGGCAGCAATTCGAACCGTGCCTGCAATGGGCTGGTGTCGTTGGTCATGGCTTCAGGTCCTTGGTCAGGGTCACGGTCGTCCCGTGCGGGGACGAGTCGATGTTGACGTCATCCATCAGGGCGTGCATGAAGATGATCCCGTGGCCTCGGGTGTCCGGGGCGGGCGGCTCGCGGTCGGCGGGAGGTGGCCGCCAGGTTCCGGTGTCCGCGACGGTCAGCCGGATCGCGTCACGGGCCGCGCTGGCGGTAAGGGTGATCTGGACCCGCGGCGCGGCGGCCGGGCGGCCGCTGGTGGCGTGCTCGACGGCGTTCGCGGCGGCCTCGCCCGCCGCGATCATGAGGTCGGTGGCCTCCGCGGCTCCGATGCCCGCCGCAGGCAGCCACTGTCGCAGCCTGGCTCGGAGCAGGGCCAGGCAGGACGGGTCGTCCGCCGCTACCTGGACCGTCAGCGGGGCGGGCGGGTGCCGGTAGATCAGCACCGCAACGTCGTCGTCGTAGCCGGCCGCCGGCGTCATGGTCGACATGACGTGGTCCGCGACCTGGTCCGGATGGTCCCTGGCGCGTTGGGCCGTGGTGACCGCCGCAGCTTCGATTCCCTTGTCAAGCGACTGGTTGCGCCGTTCGACGAGCCCGTCGGTGTACAGCAGCAAGGTCGCGCCCGGCGGCAGCGTGGCGGTCGCCTGGCCGCGCCGCCAGTCGGCGGGCAGCATGCCGAGGGGCAGGGACAGGGCCTGTTCGAGGAGCTCATGCTCCCCGCTGGCGGTGACCAGGATAGGCGGCGGGTGCCCGGCGCAGCTGTAGGTGACCGTCCCTGCCGCCGGATCGATGATCGCGCAGAACACGGTGGTGCATTCCGCTCCGGGTATCCGGCTGGCGAAGGTATCCAGGTCACTGAGGGCCTCGGCGGGACCGGAGGCGCGCAGCAAGACTGCCTGGCTGGCCGACCTGAGCTGGCCCATGACCGCGGCTGCGGGCAGCCCGCGGCCCACGCAGTCACCGACGACGATGCCGATACGCTGGCCGGGCAGCGGCACCACGTCGTACCAGTCGCCGCCGACTTCGAGGGGGGGAACCGCCGGGGTGTATCGTGCCGCGAACCCGTGCGGCAACTCGGTCGGGGCGAGGATGGCGTGCTGGAGGGTGAGGGCGACGGCGCGGGCCTGCTCGTAGTCCCTCGCCTTGGCGAGCACCTGGGCCAGGTGGCTGGTGAGGATCGAGAACAGTTCCCGCGCCTCGGCGCTGACCGGGGCGCCGCCAGGGAATTCCGCGGTGATGGCCGATGACCTTGTCCCGTCAAGCGGGGCCGCCAGCAGGCGGGCGCCCTCGTCGCCTGGCAGCACGGCGACCGAGGCGGCAAGCTCATGCCGGATGGCGTCAAGCGCGCCGATCACCGCCGCGGAGGCGCCCTGGGCCTGGGCGGACGGCGGCCACCTGGTGATGGCCCGGCTGCCGTCGCTTGACCACAGCGCGGTGGTCACCTGGCTGGCGCGTACCGCGGCCGCGATCTCGCGGGCGGCGGTGGTCAGCATCTCAGAGATCTCCCCGGCGGCCGCCAGGGCGGCGGCGAAGCCGGCCAGGGTGGCTTCGCGCTGTCCGGCCAGCCGTTCCGCGGTCACGTCGCGGGCGGTGCCGACGAACAGGCACCCGGGTCCGTCCGGGCTGGGCACACTGGCCGAGCTGCACGCCAGCCAGACGGTGTGCCCGTCACGGTGCCGGGCCGGGACCGTGTACCGGCCGCCGCCATTCCGCGTGTACTCGGCGTACGCCCGGGCCATCGCCGCCGCCCCGTCGGGGTCGGCAACCGGGTCAGGAACCCAGGGGTGCGGCCACCGGTACGGAAAGCCGTCCGGGCCGTATCCGACCAAGGTCAGGAAGGCCTGGTTGGCCTCCAGGATGGTGCCTTCCTCGTCGGTGACGAAGAACCCTTCCTGAAGGGAATCGATCAAGGTGCGGCGGAATTGCGACTCGCGGTTCCTGAACCTGGCCATCTCCAGGTTGGAGCGCACCCGGGCGAGCAGGTCCACCGCGGAGAACGGCTTGACCAGGTAATCGTCGGCACCCGCCCGCAGGCCTTCGACGGACGACTCCTGGCCGGCGCGCGCAGAAAGCAGCAGCACCGGCACCGCCGCGGTACGCGCGTCGGCGCGCAGGGCGGCGACCAGGCCAAGGCCGTCAAGGCGGGGCATCATGACGTCGCTGATCACCAGGTCGACGGCATCCGCCCGGACCGCGTCGAGGGCAGCCTGCCCGTCGGTGACCGTGGCGACCTGGTAGCCGGCCGCCCGCAGTAGCCGGGCCAGGTAGTCGCGCATGTCGGCGTTGTCGTCGGCGACCAGCACCCGGGCGGGCAGGCCGTGGCCCAATTGCGCGGCAAGAACCGCGTCGCTGCCGGGCGTGACCGACTCGGGCGCGGGGCGCGGCGCCGTGCCGCCGTCACCGCCTTGCGCTGTCCCCGGCACCCAGCGCAGGGCTTCCTGCACGAACGGGTCGGCCGTGGCCGAGATGGTGGCCGCGGACCCGGCGGGGACGAGGGCGTCGGCGGGCAGGTGGGCGGGCCCGAAAGGCAGGCGGATGGTGAACACCGTGCCTGTGCCCTCAGTGCTCGACGCGGTGATGGTGCCGCCGTGCAGCTGGACGAGTTCCTGGACCAGGGCCAGGCCGATGCCGCTGCCCTCGTTGGAGCGGGAGCGGGTGTTCTCGATGCGGTGGAACCGCTCGAACAGGCGGGGCATCTCCTGTTCGGGGACGCCGACGCCGGTGTCGGCGACCGTGACGACCGCGTCGCCGCCCGCGGCGCGCACGGCGACGCGGATGGAGCCGTCGAAGGTGAACTTGAGCGCGTTGCTCAGCAGGTTAAGCACTACCTTCTCCCACATGCCGCGGTCGAGGTAGACCGGCTCGGGCAGCGGGGGGCAGTCCACCTCGAAGGTCAGGCCGGCCCGGTCCACGGCGGAGCGGAATACGCTGGCCAGTTCGGCGGTCAGCTGCGCGATGTCGGCCGGCTCGTAGCTCGCCTGCATGCGCCCGGCCTCGATGCGGGAGAAGTCAAGCAGCGTGTTGACCAGCCTGCCCAGGCGCCGCGCGTTGCGGTGGATTACCTCAAGCTCCTCGCGGACCCGCGGCTCGGCGCCGGCCAGCAGGCGTCGTAGCTCCTGCACCGGTCCCATGATCAGGGTCAGCGGGGTGCGGAACTCGTGGCTGATGTTGGAGAAGAACGTGGTCTTGGCCCGGTCGAGCTCGGCGAGCTCCTCCGCGCGGCGCTGCTGGGCATGGTAGCTGCGCGCGCTGGCGACCTGCGCCGCGAGGTGCGCGGCCACGAGGCCGATGAACGCACGGTAGCCCTCGTCAAGTGCGCGGTACCGGTTCAAGGCGGCAACAAGGAACCCGTACGGGGTGCCGCCCTGCTGGACAAGCGGCGCCACCAGGGCCTGGACGGGCGGCTCGCTCCACGCTCCGCCCGGCAGGCCGGCGAACCGGGTTCCCTTGAGGTCCACCAGCGCTGGCTCGCCGCGCAGCAGCGCCGCCACGGGCCACCCCGCGTCCGGATCGCCGACCGTGACCGTGGCCGGAGCGGCCGGGTGACCGGCCGCGATGCCGGTGGTCGCCGCCAGCCGGGCGGTGGCGCCCTCGTCGTCGAACAGGTAGGTCAGGGTGAAGGGCAGGTCCTCGCGGTTCAGGTCAAGCTGCCGCCCGGCGAACTCAAGCGACTCCTGCTCGGTGCGGACCACGCTCAGGTCGGAGCCCAGGTCACGCAGGGTCGCCATCCGGCGCTCGCCGATGACCCGTTCGGTGTCCTCGCTGACCACGCAGAGCATGCCGACCACGGCGTCGTCGTCGTCGCGCAGCGGGCTGTAAGAGAAGGTGTGGTAGGTCTCCTCCGGGTAGCCGGACCGCTCAAGGAACAGCAGCAGCCCCTCGTCCCAGGTCGCCGTCGCCGTGGCGAGCACGCTGTCGATGCGCGGGCCGATGTCGTCCCAGATCTCCTCCCACACCTCGCTGGCCGGCCGGCCGAGCGCCCACGGGTACTTGCGGCCCAGGGTGTCGCGCCGGTAGGCGGCGTTGCAGAAGAACGTCAGCCGCGGCCCCCAGGCCATCCACATCGGGAAGCGGGAGGACAGCAGGATGCCCACCGCCGTCTGCAGGCTCTGCGGCCAGGAGCCGGGCGGCCCGAGTGGGGTAGCGGCCCAGTCCACCGCGGCCATGTCGCGGCCGACACCCGCATCGGCGGCAAAAAAACCAGCCGTTCCCGAGCCAGGCTCGGTATCTGCCACACCCGCCACCCGGCCGTCCTCCCTTACGCCCCGGAATTCCGCTAACTCGGTTGACTGCTCCCCGGAATTGGTCAGGCTTAACGTACGATAGCCCGCTTCACCGGGCGTGGCGAGCCGGAGCGCCTGCGGCATCACGCCTGGGCGACGAGCTGGCGCTGGCGGCCGAGGCCGTCGATTTCCATCTCGATGACGTCGCCGGGCACGAGGTAGGGGAACCGGCCGCTGAGCGCGACGCCCTGCGGGGTGCCGGTGTTGACGATGTCGCCGGGCTCGAGCACGGTCACCTGGCTGAGCTGGTAGATCAGCTCGGCGACGGCGAAGACCATGTCCCTGGTGGTGGAGTCCTGCCGCGCGTCCCCGTTGACCCACGTCCGCAGGCCCAGGGCCTGCGGGTCGGTTACCTCGTCCGCGGTGACCAGCCAGGGGCCGAGCGGGTTGAAGGTCTCGCAGCTCTTGCCCTTGGACCACTGGCCGCCGGAGATCTCTATCTGGAAGTGCCGCTCGGAGACGTCGTTGCTGATCGCGTACCCGGCGACGTGGTCCAGTGCTTCCTGCGCCGACTCGAGGTACCGGACGCGGGTGCCGATGACGACGGCGAGCTCGACCTCCCAGTCGAGCTTGGTCGCCCCGCGCGGGTTGAGCACGGTGTCATCGGGCCCGATGACGGTGTTCGGCGCCTTGTAGAACAGGACGGGACGCTCGGGCGGGGCCGCGCCGGTTTCCGCGGCGTGCGCGGCGTAGTTCATGCCGATGCAGAGCACCGCGCCAGGCCGGGCCACCGGCGGGCCCACCCGCAGCCCGGTCGCGTCAAGCGCGGGCAGCGTCCCGGCCGCGACGGCCGCGCGCGCCTGGTCAAGGCCGGGGCCGGCGAGGAAGGCCCCGTCGATGTCCCTGGTCAGCGGGCGCAGGTCGAGGTGAGTGCCTTCCGCGGTGAGGACAGCGGGGATTTCTGAGCCGGGTTGCCCGAGGCGCATGAGTCGCATGAGATGAGGGTCCTGTCCTGGTTGTAGTGCTGTATTCGTCATGAGGAACGTAGCGCTGGCAGGTCGGTCGGCGAGCAGGCCCCCCGCCGGTAATGCGTCAGCAGGCCCGCGGCGGGAGACCACCGAGTTGACGACGGCGAACAGCACGCCGACCGCGAAGACGATCGAGCCCATCACGTTCACCTGCGGCGGCAGGCCCTGGCCGCTGACCCAAGCTCGGGGTGCCCGCGCGCAGCGAGCTGGCGGGTGTTCTCCCAGATGACGACGTCGTAGTCAGACTGGGCGGCCGCCCCGTAGACGGCCGCCCCGCTGGCCCCGGAGGCCACGAACGTGGCCGCGCCGAGTCGCTGGACCAAGTCCCGCTGCCGGGCGCTGCCGGTCACGGTGACGATGCCGCCGAGGATGGCGGCAAGCTGGACCGCGTAACCGCCTACCCCGCCCGCGCCGCCTTGAACCAGGACGCGCATCCCCGGTTCGAGTGCCGCGTAGTCGACCAGCGCCTGCCACGCGGTCAGCGCGGCGAGCGGCAGCGTGCGGTCTTCCCGATGCCCGGCTCGGCGGTCATCACCACGGCCTGGCCTGACGCCGGCCAGGTCGGCGCCCCGGCCGAAAGGCAGGATGAAAGGTTCGGTCACATGACGCAAGCCCGCGACGCCGGCTGCGGCGTACCGTCTGGAGACATGATGAACATCGACTTCACCGGGCGCAGCGCCGTCGTCACCGGCGCAAGCCGCGGCATCGGCCTCGCCGTGGCACGCGCCCTTGCCGCGGGCGGCGCGCGGGTGACCGCCGGCGCCCTGCACTCGTCGGCGGAACTTGACAAGCTCGCGGCGGAACACCCGGTGACCGCCGTCGAGGTCGACCTGGCCGCGCCCGGCGGGCCCGCTGAGCTCGTCGCCCATGCGGGAGGCCGGGTCGACATCCTGGTCAACAACGTCGGCGGGGCGCCGGCCCGGACCGGAGGCTTCCTGTCCATCACCGACGAGGACTGGCTGGCGACACTGAACCTGAACGTCATGGCGGCGGTCCGTGCCACCCGCGCCGCCCTGCCCAGCGACGTGACGGGCAACGTCACCGGCGCGGACATCCGCATCGACGGCGGCCTCGTCCCGACCTGGTAGCCGGCCGGGCGGGCACCCGGGCTGGCCGGATCGTCAGCGGGATGGACCCACGATGAACGGGAAACGGCCTCCCGGCGGCCTATGCCTGGGCCAGGTGCCGGGTCAGCGCGGCCAGGAACTGCTCGGGCTGGTCGAGGTGCGGGCCGTGGCCCGAGTCCTTGATCACCGTTTCGCGGTACCGGCCGCCCGACGCGGCGTAGCCGTCGAGCAGGGCTCGTGTCTGCGCCACCATTGGCTGCGGCGGCCAGGCGTCCGCGCCCGGCCAGCCGGGCACCGCCCCGATGGAGCCCAGGTAGCCCAGGTCGTACAGCGAGGTGTCCGACACGATCACGTCGTCCGCGCCGCGCGCCCACAGGACCGGCGGCTTGGGCTCCACTGCGGCCAGGCTGTCGATCCGGAAGTGGGTCGGCGCCATCGTGTTCAGCACGCCGCGATCGCCGGGGCCGAAGCCTGGCCAGGCCACGGCCGGCCGGGAGGTGCCCGGGTAGTGATCGTCGCCGACCCGGGTCGAGAGCATGGACTCGACGAAGATGTCCAGCTCCGCGGGCACGAAGGGCGGCTTCACGTAGTGGGCGAGCAGCACCTGCCGTGGCGACGTGGGGCTGTCGGCGCTGCGGTCGCCGGCCACCAGGCGGGCGACGAAATCGAGGTTGGCCGAGCCGCCGCCGGACCCGGCGCCTGCCGGGTCGCACAGCGTGCCGTCCGTCCCGTAGGTGCCACCGAAGCCGAACGGGGACACGGGCGCCACCAGGGTCACCGATGCGGCCCGGTGCCCGGCCGGATGGTCGGCGAGGTACTGGAGCAGTACGCCGCCGCCCATGCTCCAGCCCACCAGGTGCACGGACGCTAGTTCCAGCGCGTCGATGAGCGCGGCCAGGTCGTCGGCGTAGTCGCGCAGGCCCCGGGTCGCGTCCACCGGTTCCGGGTCGGTGTCACCGAAGCCGCGCAGGTCCACCGCAAGCGGCCGGTAACCGTCCGGCAGCGCGAGCATGGTCGGCTGCCAGAACAGCGAGGACGACACGTTGCCGTGCACGAACAGCACCGGCTCGCCGCCGCGCCCCGTCACGGAGAGCACGGCCGTGTTCAGCCGGCGCGTGGGCACCCGTTCCGAGGTGATCCCGGGTAGCAGCGTCTGCATGATCCCTCCGCCCTGTCGCGACGGTGAGCCTAGCGGAATCCACGACCGCTGTCAGCGCGCAGACGGCTGCCGCCGCGGCGGATGGTTGCGGCAGCCATACGCCTATGACCGTAGCGTTGGCACAACCATCGGGCCTGAGGGTTGTGGTGGATAGGCTTTGACGGTGCACACGATCGGGCTTGTCTTGCATCCGCAGCGCGATTCCGCCGAGGCGGTTGAGGCGGTGCTTGGGTGGGCGGCCGGGAACGGGGCCCAGGTCCTGGGGATCGGCGACGAGATCAAACGGCTGAACTGCGCGGCGACCGCGGTCTCGGCCCGCGAGCTTGGCCAGCGGAGTGACCTCGTGGTCAGCCTTGGCGGCGACGGGACGATGCTGCGGGCGATGCGGCTCGCCGACGGGCAGCGCGCCCCGGTCCTCGGGGTCAACCTCGGCAAGCTCGGTTTCCTCGCCGAGGTTGACGTGCCTGGGCTGCCCGCCGCGCTGTCGGCCATCGACAAGAAGGATTACACCGTCGAGCCGCGGCTGGCCCTCGACGCGACGATCGGCTCGACGGTGGTCACCGCCTTCAACGACGTGGTCGCGGTCCGCGTCCCTGGGCAGGGCAGCGCGGTGGTGGCGGTCCGGGTCGGCGGGGAGCCCTTCGTCAGCTACGCGGCCGACGCGGTGATCGCGGCCACACCCGCCGGCTCGACCGCCTACAGCTTCTCGGCGGGCGGCCCGATCATGAGCCCGTCAGTTGAGGCGCTCCTCGTCACGCCCGCCGCGCCGCACTCGGCCTACAACCGCGGCGTGGTGCTGTCCGTTGACGACATGGTGACGATGGAGCTGCTGCCGTCGAGCGGGACGCTGGCCGTCGAGGTCGACGGGCAGGTCTCTTGCTACGTTGACGCCGGCCAGCGCATTGACCTGCGGGCCAGGCCCGCAGGTGCCCGCGTGGTTCGGCTCGGGCAGACCACCTTCTACCAGCGGGCCCGCCGCAAGCTGCGGATCACCGACTCCGCGGAGATCCCCTCTCCCCTGCCGTGAGTAGGGCCCGCCCGGCCGCCAAGACACCGGCCAGCCCTACTCACGGCCGGGGAAGGGCTGCGTAGTCTTGCTACCGTGGGCGATTTCCCTGCCGGGCACGAGCCTGCCGCGGGCGCGCGGGACGCGCCGGGGGCTGACGCCCCCGGGCGCGCGATGCCCGCCGGCCTGCGGGCGGCCGGCCTGCGGTTGGCGGGCGGCTGGGTGTCCGCTGACACCTGGCGGGCGACCGCCAACCTGGGGATCTCCCTCGTGCTCGGCGGGCTGTTTTCCTATGCGGTTGCCTTGACGATGCTGCTCACGCTCGCTACCGCTTGGATCCTGGGCCTTGGCACCATGGTCCGGGCCGGCGCCCTGTGGTTCGCGGTCCAGCTGGCCCGGGTGGACCGCCGCCGAATCCGGTGGCTCTCGGGGGTCGAGATCGAACCGCCGGCGCTGCCCCGGGCCGAGCCTGGTGCGGGCTTCCACGCCCGCTGGCAGGAATGGACGCGGTCCCGGTGGCTGTGGCGGCTGGTCGGCTACCAGCCGCTGCGGCTGCTCATGGCCGGCGCGCTCGCCTACTGCGCGGTCGTGTGGTGGTGGGCGGCCATCATCTGCCTCGTGCTCGCCGCCCAGCCGCCCCAGCCGGTGGTCTTGCTCGGCTGGGCCATTGGCCCGGTCAGCCTGACGCCGGCCGAAACGGCCGCGCTGGTCGTGACCGGCGTGGCCGGGCTGCTCGCCTGGCCGGTGGTGGTCCGCGGGGTCCCGCTGGCCGAGGCCGCGCTCGGCCGGTGGCTGCTCGGCCCCAGCCAGGCGAGCCAGCTGTCCACCGAGGTGGCCCGGCTGAGCCAGGCCCGCTCGCTCGCGGTCGCCTCAGCAGAAGCAGAACGCAGGCGTATCGAACGCGACCTGCACGACGGGCTTCAGCCGCAGCTGGTGAACCTCGCACTCGACCTCGGCCTGGCCAGGGCCCGGCTGCGGTCCGACCCCGCCGCGGCCCAGTCCATCATCGACCGCGCGCACCAGGAGGCCAAGCGGGCGGCCGGGGACCTGCGCAACCTGGTCCGCGGCATCCACCCCTCGGTGCTCGACGAACGAGGACTGGACGCCGCGCTGTCCGCGCTCGTCGCCAGCTGCAGCGTCCCCGTCGCGGTGGACGTCAGCCTGCCGCGCCGCCCGCCCCAGGCCGCCGAGACGACGGCCTACTACGTGGTGGCCGAGGCGGTCACCAACGTCTCCAAGCATTCGGCGGCCCGCAAGGCCACGGTGAGCATCGGCTACGACGGCGACACGCTGCGGGTCACCGTTGAGGACGACGGGCGCGGCGGGGCCCGCCTCGATCCCGGTGGCGGCCTCGCGGGCCTCGCGGCCCGGGTCGCCTCGCTTGACGGTACGTTCGAGCTAAGCAGCCCCGGCGGGGGCCCGACCAGGATTGAGGCGGTGATCCCGTGCGCGCCGTGATCGCGGACGACAGCGTGCTGCTGCGCGAGGGCATCACCCGGCTGCTCGACGAGGGGGGCATCGAGGTCGCCGCGGGCGTGGGCGACGCCGCGGCCCTGCTCGCGGCCGTCGGGGAACTGCGGCCCGAGCTGGCCATCATCGACGTGCGCATGCCGCCCGAGTACCGGGACGAGGGGCTGCGCGCGGCGATCGAGATCCGCCGCCGCTGGCCGGAGGTGGCCCTGCTTGTCCTGTCCCAGTTCGTCGAGGAGCGGTACGCGACCGAGCTGCTCTCCGGCGACACCCGGGCCGTCGGCTACCTGCTCAAGGACCGCGTCGCCGACATCGACGAGTTCATCGAGGCGGCCCGGCGCGTCGCCGCGGGCGGAACCGCCCTCGACCCGGAGGTCGTCCGGCAGCTGCTCGCCCGCAGCCGGAACGCCGACCCGCTGGCCCGGCTCACCCCCAAGGAGCGCGAGGTCCTTGGCCTGATGGCGGAGGGGCGGTCCAACGCCGGCATCGCCGAGGCGCTCGTGGTCACGACGGGCGCGGTCGAGAAGCACGTCGCCAGCATCTTCATGAAGCTCGACCTGCCAGCCGACGACGAGCAGCGCCATCGCCGGGTCATGGCGGTGGTCCGCTACCTCAACGGGTGACCGGGGACCATAGCGGACAGCCAGGCGCGGGCGCGTTAGCGTCATCGCCGTTGGTGACGCGACTTGTGAGTAAATCGGCCCGCGCAAGGTAGCTGGTATAGCGCTCACCGCGGCCGACAACCGCGGCAGTTCCCCCAGACCCAGGGAGCGCCGGTGTCCATACTTAAGCGGATCGCCGCGGCCGACCACCGCCTGCTCAGCCGGGTGACAGCCGGCGAGCGGCGCGGGCCTCGCCAGGCGATGCTCGCACTCGGCCACGCCGCGGACCACGGCCTGCTGTGGATCGCGGTGGCGGCCGGCCTCGGGTCGCGCCGGGACAAGTGGACCCGCCGGGCGGCGCTGCGCGGCCTGGCGGGCATGGCCATCGCGAGCGCGTCCGCGAACGTGCTCGCCAAGCGGCTGGTCGGCCGGGCCCGCCCCGACCTTCCGCTTAGCTTTGCCGGCCGGCGGCTACGGACCACGTCGTTCCCTTCTGGCCACGCCGCGTCCGCCGCCGCGTTCGCGACCGGCGTCGCGCTTGAGGTGCCGGCGCTCGCCGTGCCGGTCGGCGGCCTGGCGGCCGTCGTCGGCGCGTCGCGCGTGGTCTCCCGGGTGCACTACCCGTCGGACGTGCTGGCCGGCTTCGCGCTCGGCACCGCCGCGGGGCTGCTGACGCTGCGCTGGTGGCCGCGCCGCCCGGCCGAGCCCGCCGCCGCGGCCCGGCCGCGCCGCGGCGCCCCGGCGTCGCCCGACGGCGCCGGCCTTGTCCTCATCGTCAACTCGAGCGCGGGCACCGCGTCGGCCGCGCTCGCCGGCTCGCTCGGGACCCGGCTGCCGGAGGCCGAGATCATCCTGGCCGACGCGCACGATGACCTGGAGAGCCTGTTCAGCAAGGCGGCGACGCGGGCGCGCATCCTCGGCGTGGCGGGGGGCGACGGGTCCATCCGGCTCGCCGCCGGGATCGCGACGGACGCCGGGCTGCCGCTGCTTGTGGTGCCGGCGGGCACCTTCAACCATTTCGCCGCCGACCTCGGGGTCGGATCGGTGGATGACGCGCTTGCCGCGCTGCGCGACGGTGACAGCGTGCTGGTGGACGTGGCCACCGCGGACGGCGCGGCGTTCCTGAACACCGCGAGCACCGGCGTCTACGTCGACCTGGTGAAGGCGCGGGAGCAGCTCGAGCCGGCCATCGGCAAGTGGCCCGCCATGCTGGTGGCGCTCGCCCGTGTGCTGCGCACGGGCAAGCCGGTCGAACTGATAGTGAACGGCCGCCGACGGCGAGTCTGGCTGCTTTTCGCGGGCAACTGCCGCTATGAGCCGTCCGGCGCCGCGCCCGCCTACCGGCCGGACCTCGCCGACGGGACCCTCGACGTCCGCATCGTCGACGCCTCGCAGCCGCTGGCCAGAACCCGGCTGGTCGCCGCGGTGCTGCTCGGCACGCTCGGCCGGTGCCGCGTCTACCGGACCTGGTCGGCCACCTCGCTCCGCATCGCGTCACCCGCGACCGGCTCGGTGCCGTTGTGCCTCGACGGCGAGGCGACCGAGACCAGGCAGGCGATCAGCCTGGTCAAGCGGCCGAAGAAGCTCCTGGTCTACCGCCCGCTGGCGGGTGACTGACTCATGCACGTCCCAGGGAACACGATCACCTCAAACCGGAGGTAGCGATGAGCGCCAGTACGCTGTTTCACCGGTCTGCCCGCGCCCGCAGGGCGGTGCCCCGGCGGGGGAGGGCTGCCCGGGGCGGGCCCGCCGGGAGGTGGATGACCTGGCTGGCTAAGGCCGGGCTCACCGCGCGCGGCGTCATGTACGTCCTGATCGGCATCATCGCCGTCCAGGTCGCTATCGACGGGTCGCGTCAGCAGGCCGACCGCACGGGCGCCGTGCACCTGGTCGCGCAGACCGCGTTCGGGTCGCTCATCCTGTGGCTGCTGGTGATCGGGTTCGCCGGGATGACGCTCTGGCGGCTGTCGGAGGCCGCCTGGGGCAGCCCCGGCGCGGACGGCCGCAAGGCCAGCAAGCGGCTGGCGAACCTCGCCCGCGCGGTGTTCTACGCGGTGGTCACCTTCGGGATTCTCAAGTACGCGCTCGGCGTCGGCCAGCCGAGCTCGAGCGACAGCCAGTCGCAGGACCTGACCGCCGCGGCCATGAAGTACCAGGGCGGCCAGGTCATCGTCGCGCTCGCCGGCGTCGTCGTCGTTATCGCGGGCCTCTACGTCATCTACCGCGCCTACAAGCTCAAGTTCCTCAAGCACCTGCGGATGGGCTCCGCCTCGCCGCGGACGCGGAAGGTCGTCACGCGCCTCGGCCAGGCCGGCGGGATCGCCCGCGGCGCGGTCTTCGCCACCATCGGCGTCTTCCTCGTCATCGCGGCCAAGGACGCCAACCCGCGGCAGGCCAAGGGCATCGACTCGGCGCTGCGGGCGCTCGCCCACACGCCGCTCGGCCCGTGGCTGCTCGTCGTCGTGGCGATCGGCCTGATGATGTTCGGTGTCTACTCGTGGTGCGAAGCCAGGTGGCGCGCCGTCTGAGAAGTGACTGACCGCCGCACTCGGCCAGGCAGGTATGAAGGGAAGCAATGGAGATTTCCCTGGAGGACGTCAGGCAGGCCCTCGTCGAGCTGGGCAGGCTGCGGTTCGGTGAGATGAGTGTGGAAGACGCGATCAAGGAGATCGTGGAGACTACGCACTCGATGTTCGCCGTAGACGGGGCTGGCCTCATGCTGTGCGACGCCGCGCAGCACTTGCGCAGCGTAGCGGCATCGGATGAGCGGTTCGCGCACCTTGAGGACCTTCAGGTACGCCACCAGGAGGGCCCGTGCATCACGGCGTTCGATGCCAAGGAGCTGGTCAGCGCGACCGACCTGGGGGACGACGACAGGTGGCCGCTGTTCAACGAGGCCGCCGTCAGGCGAGGGGTCAGAGCGGTCCTCGCCAGCCCGCTGCCCTACAACCAGGAGGCGGTCGGCGTCGTCGCGGTCCTTTCTGAGCGCAGCCGCCCCTGGTCGCCCGCGAACGAGCTGGCGCTGCTCGCGTTCACGGACCTGGCCGCCCTGCTGATCGCCAGCATCATCCAGGGGGAAGAGCAGTCGGAGCTCGCCGGGCAGCTGCAGGGCGCGCTGAACTCCCGGCAGGTGATCGAACAGGCCAAGGGCGTCCTGATGGGCACCCAGGGCATTTCGGCGCGCGCGGCGTATGAGCAACTCCGGTCGCGGGCCAGAGCCGAGCGCCGCAAGCTCGCTGTCGTCTGCGCCGAGGTCGTGCGGCAGGCAGTGCGGCTGCCTTGAACCCGCCGGCGGTTGCCGGTACCCTGACGGCTACGATGCCGCCGAGAACCACGCGGCCCGTGACATGTCGGCCATGTTCCCCGCGCCATTGGTGAAGGTCAAGCAGGCGCCCCCTGGCTACAGTCGGCTCAGCGCACCATGGGAAGGTCGCGTGCATACCGAGCCTTCCGCGGAGCCGCCAGGCTTCACGGTGACCGTGACCGAGGGAACGGTCACCGTGGTCCTTAGCGGTGAATTCGACGTCACGACTGAGGGCTTCCTTAGCAGCCGCCTGGCATACGTCTACGGGGAAAGGCCGCGCCGGCTGACCTTCGACATGGCGCGGGTCACGTATATCGACTGCGCGTCGGCACGGCTCATCGCCGGCACCGGCGCCTGGGTTCCGCCGGGCGTCAAGCCGGTCATCGCCTGCGCCGGGCCCATCGTCCGCCGAGTCTTCCAGGTCAGTGGCCTCGACGCACGCTGTGAACTCGAGCCCTGCGGCAGGCGCTGAGGGCGGCGTCAGGCCTCGGCCCGCACCTTGACCTGGTCAAGGGTGAACGTCATGTTGCGCTCGAACTCGCGCAGCCGGACGAACACGATCTTCTGCTCCTTGTCCGGCATCTGCTCGATCGCGAGCGACAGGCCCGACCGGCCCGGCCCGAGCTGTACCCATTCGGACAGCTCGGTCCCGCCGTCCTTGGGCTCAAGCAGGAAACGCCATAGCGCGGCCGGGTCGGCGGGATCGCCCACCGCCCAGCAAAAGACCCGCTCCGGCTCGAACTCGACCACCTGTGAGGTGCTCCCCCATTCGCCGAGCGCCTCGTGCCGGTTGCGAGCGGCGAACCTCGCGCCCACGGCCGGAGCGTCGGCGCCGTCGAGCCACTCCACCGACTGCAGCTCCGAGCTCATCGCCGGCATCAGCCCGACGTCGGAGACGAGTTCCCAGACCCGGGCGGGCGCGGCGCCGATCCAGGTCCGAACCTCCACCGTGGGCTTGTCCGCGTAGCGCGCGCCCGTCCATTCCATGGCCGGCCCGCCTCCTTATCGTCCCTGGGCGTGAGATCTTGCTATTGAGCGTCTCACGAAGGTGGGAGGAGTTCGCGCATGCCGCTTTCGATCGGGCTGTCGGTCAATCCACAGGACCCGCGGTGGCTGGAACTCGCCCGCGAGGCCGAACGGGCCGGGGTGGACTCGGTCTGGGTGCCCGAGTTCTGGGCCTACGACGCGTTCACGCCGCTCGCGGCGCTCGCGGCGCGGACGACGCGGGTCCGGCTCGCCACCGGGATCGCGCAGCTCGGCGCGCGGACGCCGGCGATGCTCGCCATGTCGGCGATGAGCCTGCAGCACATCTCGGGCGGCCGGTTCATCCTGGGCATCGGCACCAGCGGCCCGCAGGTGATGGAGGGATGGCACGGCGTCGGGTTCTCCCGGCCGGTGCGCCGGACCAGGGAGACCATCGAGATCATCCGGATGATCACCGCGGGCGAGCGGCTCAGCTACTCCGGCGAGGTGTACCGGCTCCCGTTGCCCGGCGGTGAAGGGGCGGCGATCCGGTCACGGGCGGAGCCGGCCTTCGTTCCGATCTACATCGCGGCGCTCGGCCCGGCGAACCTCGCGCTCACCGGCGAGCTGGCCGACGGCTGGATCGGCAACTCGTTCTTCCCGGCGTCGTCGCGGGTGTTCTTCGACCCGCTTGAGGCGGCGGCGAAGCAGGCCGGGCGGTCGCTGGCCGACCTGGACCTGGTGGTCGCGGTGAGCGCGGAGTTCACCGAGGACATCGAGGCGGCCGGGCGGCGGCACGCCGACGGCTACGCGTTCACGTTCGGCGCGATGGGGTCGCGGGCGAGCAACTTCTACAACAACGCCTTCGCCAGGCAGGGGTTCGGGGAGGACGTGGCCGAGGTGCAGCGGCTGTGGGCCGCGGGCGACCGGGCGGCCGCCGCCGCCCGGGTGCCGATCGAGATCGGGCTCGGCACCAACCTGATCGGGCCGCCCGAGGTGGTGCGGGAACGGCTGCGGGCCTACCGCGACTGCGGCGTCACCACCGTGCGCGTGACGCCGGTCGCTGGTGACCTGCGGGAAAGCGTCGCGGTCCTGGGGACGCTCGTCGACTTGGCGAGCGAGGTGAACGGCCAGTAGGTGTACCGGGACTCGCTCAGCGTCGCAAGCTGGCGGCTACGCGGCTTTCTCTGGCGCGATCAGCACGGGGCGGCGGGCGTGTGCCGCCAGCGTGTGGGAGACGCTGCCGAGCAACGCGGCCCTGACCGGGTTCCGGCCGCGCTGGCCACAGACGATGAGACGGGCAGAGATCTCCTCGGCGACCGCGAGGATCGCCAGGGCGGGGCCTTCGGCGGACTCCGTGGTCATCGCTGACGCTTTGAATCCGTGCTGAATGGCTCGTTGCGCTCCGTCTTGCGCCGCTGCCTTGGCGAAGGACTCTTCTTGCTCGTCGAGTTCGCCTTCGTTTGAGAGAGCGCCGACCGCAAACGCGCCGCCCAGCGCCAAACGGGCGGCGAGCGGCTCCCAGACGGTGAGGACGACCACCTCAGCGGAAGACTCAAGCAACTCCGCCGCTGCGCTCAGGGCCGCACGGGACCCCTCGGAACCGTCGTAACAGAAAAGCACCGGCCCATTGTGCTCTCTCTGCGTCATGGTCGAACCGGTCGTCTCATTGTCGGTCACGATGGGCATTCTAACCCCGGAACGGCGAGCCTCATGGTTTGGCCGCTTCGTCGCGACCGCTAAGGGACGCTCCAGCGTCGTGAAGCAGGCGTTCAGTACGGAGCCTGGCCGGCCCGGAAGGCGCCAGAGACCTCGCCGGCCAGGCCGATGTCGTCGGGATCGAGCGTCATGACCGGTGCTCCCGGCTCGAAGTTAAGGTTATCCAGCTTGGTCCAGATGACGTTCGGGGCCGTGGTGAACTCGAAGTAGTAGCACCGGTTGGTCAGGTCGCACACGGTGCGGTACTCGGTGTTGTAGATCCCGAAGGCGCCGTAGGGAGCGCCGAACGGCACGGACGCGTTGCGGGCGATCGCCATCACCCCGGCCACGGCCTCGCGCTCGTTCCGCGGTGCGGGAAGCAGCGCGGAGAAGTAACTGGCCCGCTGGAAGCGGTCGCGGGGGTTGACGTTCCCCGGCAGCGGCATGTCACACGAGGGATGAGAGAAGTCGAGCTCGCCAAGCAGCCGGAGTTGCTCGGCGTAGGACGGGTCGTTGGTCATGATCCGGTACGTGGGCGCATGGTGCACGACCGGCTTACCGTCCAGGTGCTCGATGATCGCCGAGTCGCCCGCGGCGTCCTCCAGCGCCAGGTGCACCGTGGCTTTCGTGCCCCTGGCCTCCATCATGACCACCTGGACCTCGGCGAGCAGCGCCAGCGCCTCGCTGACGCTGGCGGCCCGGTCCAGCGCGTACTGCGCCCACAGCCCGGCATGCAGGCCGGGCGTTCCCGGGTCACGCGGCCCGAAATCGCTCTCTTGCAGGTACAGCAGGTGCGCGGCCAGCCCGCACTCGTTCATGCCGTCGACCGTGCCGGCGTTATAGAACGTGGTGACCACGGTGCCGTGAGCCGACTCCCAGTTCAGGACGTTGCCCGGGACGACTTTTTTCCCCGCGGCCACGCCGCCGTGATGGCGGCTGCCGCGCGGGAATACCGTCAGCGCCGGCTCCGTCGGATCGGGCCAGTCCATCGTCCGGCTCGCGACGGCCGCGACCGCATTGTCATTCCACAAGATCCGAGTACACATGCCAACCCCCCGCGTGCTAACCCCCGCGCGAATGCGCTCCCCGTGTGTACCCCCAGCGACGGGACGGAACCAGGCAGCGTGGCCTAGCCTTCTGTCAGCGGCCGCCGCCGCTAGGCCGGCCGCTGACCGGAGGTCAGTCGTCAGAACGCGGTGCTTGCCAGCCAGCCGTCCACCACGGCGCTGTCCCCGTGAACGGTCACGGCCGGATCGGAAACCGGCCTGCGCCGCATCAGCACGAGCAGCAAGCTGGCGGCCGGGCCGGTGAGGGCGGCATCGCCCTTACCATGGCCTGGGTCAACGGCCAGGCCGCCCGCGTCGGGCCGGATCATCCACTCGCCGCGGCCGCCAAGTCCGTCATCGGTTGCGTGTATGTGCAGGCCAGCACCGGCGGGCAGCGCCTTGGCCCGCTCGTCGGCGCCGCCGAGCCCGCCGGCTAGCAGCATCAGCCATTCGTCGATGGCATCGGCAGCTAGCTCCGCTTCAATGACTGGCTCGGGCTCGGCACCCGAAGCGAGCTGCGCGTCGGCTCGGTGCACCAGCGTCTCGTGCGCCATCCGGCGCAGCCAGAAACCGGCAGGCGTCGGCCCGGTAAACGACCAGACGAGATCACCGCCCGCTTCCCGCGCAGTGTCGACGATCCGCGCCGCGCCGGCCCGCAGCCACGCGCACTGCTCGGCGCGGTCATCTGGCAGCTTGCCGTCCGGTACCTCACGGAACGGAATGGGCACGTCCGACCGCGTGCGCGTGATCTCGGCCGCCCACCGGTGCGCCCGGCCGACGTGCGTGACAAGCTGACGCAGTGTCCATTCCGGGCACGTGGGGATCGGCAGGCTCTGATCATGCTCAGCCAAGATCTCCGCCAGCCCTGCTGTGCTTGCCTCGATCTCGACGACGTACCGGTCGGCATTGAGCTGCGGCATGGCGTTCCTTCCCGGTGATCTGCTGCGGCTGGCCTAGCCATGTCCTGACTTTAAGCCTCTCCAGGCCTAACTGGGCTACGAGGCGTACCCGGCGGCCTTCTCCACGACCATGCGGACGGCTACTCGGACGGCGCCGGGCCGGTCCTCGCCCGGGTCCTTGCCGTCGTACTTCCAGGACAACTGGGTATCGAGTCGCCGCCCGGTGTCTGGTGTCATCGAGACCCGGCCGCGGAGCTCAACGTAGTTCTCTGGGTCGGCGGAGTCGATCACCGTGACGCTGACGCGCGGGTCGCGCAGCATGTTGCGGTGTTTGACGCGTCCTTCGACGGTGGAGAACAACAGGTCACTTCCGTCGCGGCCGACCCACATCACGGAGGTCTGCGGGCTGCCGTCGGGATTCACCGTGGCCAGAACCGCGTAGTTGCGTCCGTCGAGCAGCTCGAGTGTCGCTTGGCTGAGCGCGATTCCCATGGCGGCACGGTAACAGGCGTCAACGCGCCCGCGGGCCGGCAACGTGGGCCTCACCATAACCATTGATCTGCGACCACAAACCGCGGCTGCCGGACGAACACGGCAACCACACTTCGTCACCACCCGCGCCGGCCTGTTGCCGACTGCCACGAGTGGCCCGTACCGAGTTGACGCCGCCCGCGAAGCTGGCCGTTGAGATGGTCGCGTTCCTCGTCGGCAACAGCAGACACGGGAACCTCCCCAGGCGGCGCGGACGTGCCTAGGTTTGAGGTCGCTTTGCATAGCTGATGACCACGCGCGGGCAGCTTTGCATAGCTGGTGACCTAAATCAGGGGCCAAATCGGCCAGATAATGGTTCCCAGCTATGCAAAGAGCGTCTTTTGTAGTCACCAGCTATGCAAAGTCGTCATCTCGGGTGCGCCAGACGGCTCCGCGGCCGTGACCGTTTACCTCCCCGGCCCAGCCAGCCACGACGTAACAGCAATCCCCGGGCGTGCCACAGGAGACTGATTCACAGGACCACTATGCAGCGGAGAACCTCGAACGACCGATGGCTATCGCGTTAGCGCACTCTCGCGGTGGTCAGCGTGACGACAATCGGCCGGGTGACCTGATTGCCGAACTGCTGCCGGACGAAATTCTCCATGTCGTCGAGCAGTCCCTGCCTGGCGGCCGGCGTCATCATCTGCGTGCTTGAGTAGGAAAGCATCAGCTTGCGGTAGCCGGCCGCGCTATAGGTCTGGTTCCAGTCGTAGGCACGGACCTCGACGTTCAGGAACCGCGAGTCGCCGCGTAGCACCCGGTGGATTGGCGGGTCTACCTCGTCGCGCTCAGGCGCCCGCGGGCCGACGTGGCCCTCGCCGTATCGCTCGTAGATGGGCTGTGACGCGGCGAAGAACCCCCGGTCGTCGGGTGAGCTGACTTGGTTCAGGTCGGCGATCGCGATCACGCCGCCGGGCTTCAGGACACTGACCGGCCGGTCGACCTGAGCTTTCTGGGATATCCAGTGGTAAGCGGTAGCCGAGAACACGGCGTCAAAGCCATGCTCCCCCACGTCGGTTTCCTCGAAGTCGCCGACGGTGATCGTCAGGGCGGGCGACGGGAGGGCCTCGCGTAGCTTGGCGGCCATCGCGGGGCCGATCTCGATGGCGCGAACGGTTGCCCCCCGGCTGAGCAGGTCGCGCGTCGCCTGGCCGGTGCCGGGCCCGACTTCAAGGATTGCCGGATGGCGAGGCAAGAGCTGAAACAGGTCCTCGAACATGGGCGCCGGATAGCCAGGCCGTATCCCGTGGTAGATCTCTGCGACCCCGTCAAAGGACCGGCGCGGCTCGGCCGCGGGAGATTTCGCCATAGCGCGATTGTCCCAGGCCCGGCGCCGGCTGGCCGGCGGGCTACAGGGGGGTGACGTAGGCGCCGGAGATGCCGCCGTCGACCAGGAACGTGGAGGCGGTGATGAAGGAGGAGTCGTCGCTGGCGAGGAACGCGACCGCGGCCGCGATCTCCTCCGGCTCGGCGAAGCGGCCCATGGGCACGTGCACGAGGCGGCGCTGGGCGCGCTCGGCGTCCTTGGCGAACAGTTCCTGCAGCAACGGGGTGTTGACCGGGCCCGGGCAGAGCGCGTTGACGCGGATGCCCTCGCGGGCGAACTGCACGCCGAGTTCCCGCGACATCGACAGGACGCCGCCCTTGGACGCGGAGTAGGAGATCTGCGAGGTCGCCGCGCCCATGACGGCGACGAACGAGGCGGTGTTGATGATCGACCCCTTGCCCTGGGCCCGCATGTAGGGGATGGCCGCCTTGCAGCACAGGTAGACCGACGTCAGGTTGACCTCCTGGACCTTGCGCCACGCGTCGAGGCCGGTGTCCAGGATGGAGTCGTCGTCGGGCGGGGAGATCCCGGCGTTGTTGAACGCGATGTCCACCGAGCCGAACGCGCTGTGCGCGGCGGCGAACAGCCGGTCCACGGCCCCGGGGTCGGTCACGTCCGTGGCCACGAACAGGCCGGACACCTCATCCGCGGTGCGCTTGCCCGCGTCGGCGTTCAGGTCCGCGACCACGACCCGGGCGCCCTCGCTGGCTAGCCGGCGCACGCTGGCCAGGCCGATGCCGCTCGCCCCGCCGGTGACGACGGCCACCCGCCCGCTCAGTCTGTCCACCGGTTCACTCCTCGGTTGCGATGAAGACGTTCTTGGTCTCGGTGAATGCCTGGACGGCATCCGGGCCTAGTTCCCGGCCCAGGCCGGACTGCTTGAACCCGCCGAACGGCGTCCAGTAACGCACCGACGAGTGCGAGTTCACCGACAGGTTGCCCGCCTCCCAGGCGCGGGCGACGCGCAGCGCCCGGCCCAGGTCGCGGGTCCACAGTGACCCGGAAAGACCATACTCCGTGTCGTTGGCCAGCCGGATCGCGTCCGCCTCGTCGTCGAACGGCATGACGGCGATCACCGGGCCGAAGATCTCCTCGCGCCACTGCCGGTCCTCCGCGGAGACCGGGGCGAGCACGGTGGGCGGGAACCAGAATCCGGGACCCGCCGGCGCCGTGCCGCGGAACGCCACTGCCGTCTGCTCGTCGATGTAGGAGCTGACCGTCTCCCGGTGCCGCGCCGAGATCAGCGGCCCCATGGCGGAGGCCGGGTCGTCGGGGTCGCCGCACGCGAAGTTCTTGACCGCGGGCTCGAGCAGCTCCATGAACCGGTCGAAGGCGCTTCGCTGCACCAGGACCCGTGACCGGGAGCAGCAGTCCTGGCCGGCGTTGTCGAACGCGGCCCCTGGCGCGGAAGCGGCGGCCCGTTCCAAGTCGGCGTCGGCGAAGACGATGTTGGCGTTCTTCCCGCCAAGCTCGAGCGTCAGCGGCTTCACCTGGTCGGCGCACATGCGCATGATCCCCTTGCCCACCTCGGTGGAGCCGGTGAAGACGATCTTGCGCACGAGCTGGTGCCTGACGAGTTGCTCACCCGCCACCGCTCCGCTGCCCGGCACGACCTGGAAGACGTCTTCGGGGAGCCCGGCCTGCACAGCGAGCTCCGCGAGGCGCAGCGCGGTCAGCGGGGTGTACTGCGCCGGCTTGACGATCACCGGGTTGCCCGCGGCCAGCGCCGGCGCGAACCCCCACGACGCGATGGGCATCGGGAAGTTCCACGGCACGATGACGCCGACGACCCCCAGCGGCTCGTGGAAGGTGACGTCGATGCCCCCGGGCACCGGGATCTGCCGCCCGGAAAGCCGCTCCGGCGCGGCGGAGTAGTAGTTCAGCACGTCGCGCACGTTGCCCGCCTCCCAGCGGGCGTTGCCGATGGTATGGCCGGCGTTGCGCACCTCAAGGGCGGCCAGCGTCTCGATGTCCGCGTCCACCGCCTCCGCGAAGCGCCGCAGCAGCCTGGCCCGGTCCCCCGGCGCCACGCGCCGCCACGTCGCGAAGGCGCGATGCGCGCGCCCGACCCGCTCGTCAATCTCCGAACGGCCGGCGGACGGCACCGTCTCCACGACCGTCTCATCCACCGGGCTGATCACGTCGTACGTCGTGCCACTCATGACATGCCTTCCCTGAGCCGTTTCCGGTACCGCTGGGCCGCCGCTACGAGCGCCGTGAACAGCCGGACGTCCTGGCTGTCCTCCTCCGGGTGCCACTGCACGCCGACGGCGAAGGCGCGGTCGGGTACCTCGACGGCCTCCACCGTCCCGTCGTCCGCGCGCCCGGTGACCTTGAGGCCGGGAGCGAGCCGGGCGAGCGCCTGGTGGTGGTGGCACGACACGCGCAGCCGGGGACCGATGAGCCCCGCGGTGCGCGTCCCCGGCTCGATGCCCACCTCGACCGCGCCGAAGACACCCGGCTCGGGCTGGTGGCGCTCGTCGCCGGTAAGGTCGGGCAGGTGCTGGTGCAGCGAGCCGCCGAGCGCCACGTTGAGTACCTGCAGCCCGCGGCAGATGGCGAGCAGCGGAAGGTCGCGGTGCAGCGCGGCCTGGGCCAAGGCGATCTCCCACTCGTCACGCGCCGCGCGGGGCGCTGACGTCCGCTCCGCCGCCGCCTCGCCGTAGCGCGCCGGGTCGACGTCGGCGCCGCCGGTCAGCACCAGGCCGTCGATGCGATCGAGGACCTCATCCGCCCCGGCGCGTTCTGCCCCTCCGCGCCCTGTCCCCGCAGGCTGTGGCGGCAGGAGGATGGCGACGCCACCCGCCCGTTCGGTCGCCTCCAGATAGCTAGCGTGCAGCAGCGCGAACTCGCGGTGCCACACGAGCATCCTGGCCGACTCGGCGTAGGTGGTCAGCCCGATGACCGTCATAGGCGTTCGAAGTACCGGCGCAGCTCCCAGTCGGTCACTGCCCGGCCGTACGCTTCCAGCTCCACCCGCGCCATCGTCGCGTAATGGCTGACCACGTCGGCGCCGAACGCGGCGGCGGCCAGCTCCGACGACTCCCACAGGCCCAGTGCCTCGTTCATCGTCGGTGGCACCCTTGCCAGCCCGTCGGCGGTGTAGGCGTTCCCGGTCACAGGCGGGGGCAGCGTCCGCCCCTCGTCGACCCCGGACAGGGCGGCGGCGACCAGCCCGGCCAGGGCCAGGTAGGGGTTGACGTCGCCGCCGGGCACCCGGCACTCGACGCGCAGCGACGGACCGTGCCCGACCAGTCGCAGTGAGCAGGTCCGGTTGTCCGGCCCCCAGGCGACCGCGGTGGGCGCGAAGCTGCCCGGGGCGAACCGCTTGTAGGAGTTGATCGTCGGCGCCAGCAGCAGCGTCAGCTCGCGCAGCCCGGCGAGCAGGCCGCCGATCATGGCCGTCCCGGTCGGCGACAGCCCGTACTGGCCGTCGCCGGCCATGACCGGCGTGCCGTCGGCCTCCCGGAACGAGAGGTGGATGTGACAGGAGTTGCCTTCGCGCTCGTTCGGCTTGGCCATGAACGTGAGGGCGTACCCGTGCCTGGACGCGATCTCCTTGGCCCCGGTCTTGTAAATGGAGTGCTGGTCGGCGGTGGTCAGCGCGTCGTCGTAGCGGAACGCGATCTCGTGCTGGCCGTAGTTGCACTCGCCCTTCGCGGACTCGACGTACAGGCCGGCGCCGGCCATCGAGTTCCTGATGTCCCGCAGCAGCGGCTCGATCCGCCCGGTGCCGAGCACCGAGTAGTCCGCGTTGTAGCGGTTCGCCGGGACGAGCGAGCGGTAACCGGAGTCCCAGGCCTGCTCGTAGCTCCCCTCGTAGACGACGAACTCCAGCTCCGTGCCGGCCAGCGCGGTCCAGCCGCGTTCGGCGGCCCGGTCGAGCTGCGCGCGCAGCACCTGGCGGGGTGACACCCGGACGGGGTCGCCCGCGCCGGCGTGGCCCACCTCGGCCACGTCGGCGAGCACCAGCGCGGTGCCCGGCTGCCAGGGGATGACTCGCATCGTGGCCCAGTCGGGCACGAGCACGAAGTCGCCGTACCCGGTCTCCCACGAGGTGAGCTGGTAGCCGTCCACCGTGTTCATGTCCGTGTCGACGGCGAGCAGGTAGGCGCACGCCTCGGTGTTGTTCGCCACTACCTCGTCGAGGAAGTAGCGGGCGTGGCACCGCTTGCCCTGCAATCGCCCCTGCATATCGGTGATGGCGACGATGACCGTGTCGATATTGCCGGCGGCGACCGACACTCGGAGCTCCTCGAGGGAGAGCATCAGGCGAGCGACTCCAGTTCAGACTCGATGGCGGCCAGTTCATCGGCCGAGCCCTGCACCTTGGGACCGGTGAACCACTTGCGGGCGGAGACCACCCAGTAGATCGCGGCGAAGCCGAGCACGGCGACCACGGCGATCACCGTGTAGTTGAAGGTCTTCCAGGTTACCGGGGACGCGGTGGGCAGCATGAACAGGATCGTGATGAACACCACCCAGGTCACCGCGATGATACCGATCGGCCGCGACCAGCGGCCGAGGTGCCACGGTCCGCGCACGAACTCCGAGCCGAGCCGCAGCCGCAGGAACGTGGGCAGCACGTACGCGACGTACAGGCCGATGACCGCGATCGACGTGACGGCGGCGTACGCGACGCTGTTCCACAGGTAGGGCAGGCCCAGGATGAGCGCGCCGGCGGCGGCCAGCCAGACCCCGTTGGTGGGGGTGCGGGTCCGCGGGTTGACCTTGTGCCAGAACGCGCTGCCTGGCAGCGCGCCGTCCCGGGAGAACGCGTAGATCATCCGGGAGTTCGCGGTCACCGACGACATGCCGCAGAACAACTGCGCGACGATCACGATAAGCAGCAGCAGCTTGCCGCCGGTGGCGCCGAGCGCGTCGACGAAAATCTGCGCGGGCGGCACCGCGTTGCCGACCTCGGCGGTGTAGTGCTGGATGGCGAACGTCACCCCGATCAGCAGGATCCACCCGGCCACCAGGGAGACGATGATCGACATGATGATGCCGCGCGGCCCGGCGACCGCCGCCGACTTGGTCTCCTCGGTCATGTGCGCCGACGCGTCGTACCCGGTGAACGTGTACTGGGCGAGCAGCAGGCCGAGCAGCACCACGTAGAAGGCCGAGCTCCAGCCGGTGTTGTTGACGAAGTGGGTGAACACGAACGACGCCGACTGGTGGTGCGCCGGCGTGATGGCGAGCACGGCAACGATAATCAGCACGCCGAGGATGTGCCACCAGACGCTGACGTTGTTCAGCAGCGCGACCAGCCGGACCCCGAAGGAGTTCAGCGTGCCGTGCAGGATGAGGATCAGGGCGAACAGCAGGATCGTGTGCCACGGCCGGGTGTCGAAGTTCCACTGGATGTCGAGGAAGGCGTTGAGGAAGAACGCCGCGCCGAAGTCGATGCCGGCGGTCACCGCCACCTGGCCGAGGAAGTTGAACCACCCGGTGAACCAGGACCACGCGCCCGGGTTGTGCGGCGCGAGCTTGGCCGACCAGTAATACAGCCCCCCGGCGGTCGGGAACGACGAGCACACCTCGGCCATCGCCAGCCCGACGAACAGCGTCATCACGCCGACAACCGGCCAGCCCCAGACGATGACCGCGGGCCCGCCGGTGTTCATGCCGTACCCGTAGAGGGTCAGGCACCCGGACAGGATCGAGATGATCGTGAAGGAAACCGCGAAGTTCGAGAAGCCGGACATGTTCCGGCGTAGTTCCTGGGCGTAGCCCAGCTCGTGCAACCGCTGCTGATCGGCGTCGACCTTGGCGGACGTGGTGTCTTCTGCTGCCACGGTCCCTCCCCCTCTGGCTTTTATTAGGCCCTGGAGAGGTGGCAGCCCGTCCAGTCAGACAAATTGACGCACCATGCGTAAAGCGTGTCAAGGTCACGCATGGGGTGTGGGATTACTAATGTGACTAGAGGTGCGATATGAGATTACTGGTGCTGATAGTTCCATGAAAGCAACATCTCGATTTGTCCCGGTATGCGAGCGAAGATTGGGGCGAAGGTCCTCTACCGGGCTCGCGCAGAAAGGCGTCACCCCCCATGGCTGGTGGCAACGGGTCGTCAGGAATCGCCGTCGTCGGATCCGGAGTGGCGGGCCTGCACCTGGCCCTGCTGCTGCAGAAGGAGGGCATTCCCGTCACCCTCTACAGCGACAAGACGGCCGCGCAGCTCGCCAGCGGGCGGATGCTGAACACGGTCGCCCACCACAACACGACCGTCAAGCGCGAGCAGGCGCTCGGCGTCGACCACTGGGACCTTCAGGAGTACGGGTACTTCTGCCATCACCACTACATCGGCGGGCCGCGGCCGCTGTCCTTCCCCGGCGCGTTCGGTGCCCCGTCGCGGGCCATCGACTACCGCGTCTACCTGCCGCGGCTGCTCGCGGACTTCGAGGAACGCGGCGGCGACTTCCGGCCGGGACAAGAGGTCAGCCCGGAGGAGATCTTCCGGCTGTCGGAGGCGCACGACCTCGTGGTGGTCGCCACGGGCAAGGGCGGCACCAGCGCGATGTTCCCGGTCATCCCGGGCAAGTCGCCATACGGCCGGCCGATGCGCCGGCTGTGCGCCGGGCTCTACCACGGCATCGCGCCGTCCGAGCCCAAGGGCGTGACGATGAGCATCGCGCCGCCGCACGGCGAGCTGCTCGAGATCCCCACCTTCTCCGCCGACGGGCACGTCACGGTGCTGCTGTTCGAGAACGTGCCGGGCGGCGACACCGAGATCCTCGCCGACGCCAAGTACGACGAGGACCCGGCCGCGTTCGAGCGGCTGGTGCTCGACAAGGTGCGCACCCATCACCCGGAGGTCTTCGCGCGGATCGACCCGGCGCGGTTCGGGCTGGCCCGCCCCGAGGACCTGCTGCAGGGCGCCGTGCTGCCGGTGCTGCGCGAGGACTACACGGTCCTGCCGAACGGAAGCGTGGTCATCGCGCTCGGCGACGCGCACTCCGTCGTCGACCCGGTGGTGGGCCAGGGCGCGAACTCCGCCTCCTACTCGGCCTGGGAACTCGGCACCGCCATCGCCGAGGACCCGAGCTTCGACGAGCGGTTCGCGCAGAAGGTCGCCGCCCGCCGCGCCAACCGGGTGCAGGCGATCTCCGACTGGACGAACCTGATGATCGGGCTGCCGCCTGCGCCGCACCTGCTCCAGCTGCTCGGCGCGATGTCGCAGAACCCGGCCGTCGCGGACGAGTTCACCGACAACTTCAACCAGCCGGAGCGCCAGTGGGACATCCTGGCCACCCCGGAGCGCACCGCCGCGTTCCTGGCCAGGCACGGGATGTAGCGGTGCCGTGCGGGTAGCCGCGCCTGGCGGTTACACGTACTTGGTGATGTCGGCGACGCTGAAGCCCTGCGCCTGAATCCGCCGGTAGAGGTGGATCATCATGTGCACCATGCTCTCGCCGTGCAGCTGCGCCGGGCCACGGAAGTGGCAGAGGATGATGTCCCCTGGGCTGAGGCGGTGCCCGTATGTCTGGTACTGCATGTCCGTGATCTGCATCGACTCCTTCCATAGCATCAGCCCCTTGAGGCCGGCCTGGCTGGCGGAGGCGATCGTGGTCTCGTTATAGTTGCCGCCCGGCGGGCGGAAGATGTACGGCGACACCCCGTACTCGCGCTTGAGCTTCTCCTGCTGGCCGGCGATCTCGTCGAGCTGCCGCGCGGCCGAGAGGGCCGGCATGTCGAGCGGGTGGGTCACCGTGTGGTTCTGTATCGATACGTAGCCGGTCTCGTAGAGCTTCTCGAAGTACGCGTAGTCGTCCCTGATCAGCACGTCCGCGAGGCTGATAGTGATCGGGACCTGGAAGTCCCGCACCATCTGGATGAACCTCGGGTCCTTCTCGATGCCGTCGTCGATGGTGACGAACACCACGTTGTCGGTCACCGGCACGCGGGAGAACACCGTCGGGTTAGCCGCGCTGAGCGGTACGGGCTTGACCGCTGGGGGCGGCGGCGCCTGCGCGAACGGCTTAAGGCCCAGGTAGCGCTGGCTGACCAGCTCGGCGTCGACGCCGGAGGTGGCCCCGGCGACACCGAGGGAGCTGCCGGTGACGGTTACCTGTGCGGCCGACGGGGCGCCGCCGGGCGGCCGGGCCACACCGCCGCACGCGGCCGCGAACGAGCCGAGCGCGGCCAGGCCCGCCCCGCCGCCCATGAAGCGCCGGCGCGAGTATCGCTGCGTGCCGGTATTTGTCACGATCCCGGGGGAATCCGCCGAAGCCTCAGCGCCCGGGAGTCCCGGCCCGGCGCCACGGCCGTTCTCAAAACGGTTGATCACGGTGTTTAGCATGACATAACGAATCTTTTGACCTGGTAAAAGACCGCCTCGAAGTGGGGGTTTCCAGCGTCACCGCAGCGGGGCGGGCAGGTACCTGGCGCCGGGACCGTCGACGCGGGCGATATCGCCCGGGTTGGACATCGCGCACCGCTTGAGTGACAGGCAGCCGCAGCCGATGCAGGAGTCGAGGCCGTCGCGCAGCTTTTCAAGCGCGGCGATCTGCGCGTCGAGCCGGGACCGCCAGGTCCGCGACAGCCGGGTCCAGTCGGCCTTGGTCGGGGTGCGCGCGTCGGGGAGCGTCGCGAGCGCGGCGGTGACCTCCTCCAGGGTCAGCCCGACATTGCGCGCCGCCCGGATGAACGCCAGGCGGCGCAGCACGCCGCGCTCGTAGCGGCGCTGGTTTCCCGACGTCCGCGTCGCCTGGATGAGCCCCTCGCGCTCGTAAAAGCGCAGCGCGGACGGGGCGAAGCCGCTGCGCCCGGCTACATCGCTGACGGTGAGCAGGTCGGTGGTCTGCATGGCTGCCTTGACTTAAAGTTGACTTCAACTACAACAATAGGGGGCATGACCAGCACATCGCAACTAGCCAGCGCATCCCAGTCAGCCCGTACAGCCAAGCCGGCGGCCCTCGTCACCGGCGCCGGGCGCGGGCTCGGCCTGGCCCTGGCCCGCGCCCTGCTCGCCGACGGCTGGTCCGTGGTGACCGACGCGCGCCGCGCCGGCCATCTCGCCGCCGCCCTGCCCGGTGCCGTCGTGGTACCAGGCGACGTCACCGACCCCGCCCACCGGGAGGCGCTCGCCGCGGCCGTCCGCGGGCTCGCCCGGACTGGCGGACACCGCCTCGACCTGCTCGTCAACAACGCGAGCGACCTCGGCCCGTCCCCGCTGCCGCTGCTCGCCGACGTGCCGCTCGCCGCCGCCCGGCACGTATACGAAACCAACGTGCTCGCACCGCTCGCGCTGACCCAGCTGTTCCTCCCGCTGCTGCGCGCGGCGGCCGGCACCGTGCTGAACATCAGCTCCGACGCGGCCGTCGAGGCGTACGCAAGCTGGGGCGCGTACGGCTCGTCCAAGGCCGCGCTCGACCAGCTAACCGCGGTGCTCGCCGCCGAGGAGCCGGAACTCGCCGCGTACGCAGTCGATCCCGGTGACATGCGCACCGAGATGCACCAGGCCGCCTTCCCCGGCGAGGACATCTCGGACCGGGCCGAGCCGGAGTCCGTGGTGCCCGCGCTGCTCCGGCTGATCGCGACGCGCCCGCCGAGCGGCCGGGTCCGCGCCGCTGACTTCGCCGGGGCGCCGGCATGAGCACGGCCATCGACTTCGACCTGCCGCAGCGGCTCGAGGCCACCGAGCCGCCGCCGGTCAGGGACGGCGTGGGTTTGCTCGTCGCCCGCCCGTCTGGACTGGCCCACACGCGGTTCAGCCAGCTCGGCGAGTTCCTTTCCCCCGGCGACCTCGTCGTCGTCAACACCTCCGCAACTTATCCCGCGGCGGTCGACGGCGACCGGGCCGGCGCCCCGGTCGAGGTGCACTTCTCCGCGCAGCTCGACGACGGCGACTGGGTCGTGGAGGTGCGGCCGGCGGGGCCAGTCCCTGGTCAGCTCGGCACCGGGCCGGTCACCGAGCTGCGCCCCGGCGAGGTGATCACCCTGGACGGCGGCGCTGCCCTGACCATCGGCCGGCCCTGCCCCGCCGGGCAGGCACGGCTATGGCGGGCCCGGCCGCTGATCGATGGCGGCGTCCCCCTGTTCCTCATCCGCCACGGCCGGCCCATCCGCTACGCGTACGTGCCGCGCCCGTGGCCGCTGCCCGAGTACCAGACCGTTTTCGCCCGCGAGCCGGGCAGCGCGGAGATGCCGAGCGCCGGGCGCCCCTTCACCGATCGAGTGGTCACCGACCTGGTGACCCGCGGCGTGACGCTCGCCCCCATCGTGCTGCACACCGGCGTGTCCTCACAGGAACCGGGCGAGCCTCCGCAGCCGGAACGGTTCCGCGTGCCGGAGTCGACCGCCCGGCTCGTCAACGCCACCCGCCAGGCCGGCGGGCGGGTGATCGCGGTCGGCACGACGGTGACCCGCGCGCTGGAGTCGGTGGCCGGCCAGGACGGCTCGGTACGCGCCGGGCACGGCTGGACGGACCTCGTCCTCGGCCCGGGCCGGCCCGCCCGGACGGTGACCGGACTGGTGACCGGCTGGCACGCGCCGGGCGCGTCGCACCTCGCGCTGCTCACCGCGGTGGCCGGGACCGACCTGGTCGAGCGGGCCTACGCCGAGGCCGTGCGCTCGGGTTACCGCTGGCACGAGTTCGGCGACAGCTGCCTGCTACTGCCCTAGTCATCAGCAGAACGGGAGCGTGCTCCGCCCGTCCCGCTCGCTCCCCGTGTGGCTTTTGGCCGGCTATAGCCGGCCAAAAGCCACACGGGGACTGCCTGCGCATCCCCGATTGAGGTGGTGGCGGTGGGTGGGAAGTGAGCGGGGGCCTTACTTGCCGGTCAGCTTGCGCTTTTCGTTGCGGACCAGGCCGCCGCCGATGATGAGGCGCTGGATCTCGCTCGTGCCCTCGTACAGGCGAAGCAGCCGGACGTCGCGGTAGATCCGCTCGACGGGCACCTCACGGATGTAGCCGGTGCCGCCGTGCACCTGGACGGCCTTGTCGGCGACCTCGCCGGCCATCTCGGTGCAGAACAGCTTGGCGACCGAGGGGGCGATGCGCTGGTCCTCACCGGTGTGGTACTTGCGGGCGCACTCGCGGACCAGGGCCTCGCCGGCCAGCACGCCGGCCTGCATGTCGGCCAGGTGCGCCTGGACGAGCTGGAAGTCGCCGATGGGGGTGCCGCCCTGCGTTGCGGTGGCTGCGTACGTCACCGACTCGTCGAGCGCGCGGCGCGCGGCGCCGACCGCGACGGCGGCGATCTGCACCCGGCCGCGGGCCAGCGACATCATCGCGGCCTGGTAGCCGGTCTGCTCCGAGCCGCCGATGAGCGCGTCCGCCGGGACCCGTACCCCGGTCAGCGTGACGTCGGCGGTCCACGAGCCTTCCTGGCCCATCTTGCGGTCGTGCGGGCCGACCTCAAGCCCGGGGAGGGGGGCCGGCACGAGGAAGACGGCGATGCCTGGGTCGCCGGGTGCGGCCTCACGGGTGCGGGCGAAGACCAGGAACAGCCCGGCGACCGGCGCGTTGGTGATGAACCGCTTGGACCCGCTGATCACCCAGTCGTCCCCGTCGCGGACGGCGCGGGTGCGCAGGCCCGCCGGGTTCGAGCCGGCCCCCGGCTCGGTCAGCGCGAACGACGCGACGACCTCGCCGGAGGCGATCCGCTCGAGCCAGGCGGCCTTCTGCGCGTCGGTGCCGTAGTGGACGAGCACCTGCCCGGCGATGCCGTTGTTGGTGCCGAACATCGAGCGCAGCGCCAGGCTCGTGTAGCCGAGCTCCATGACGAGCTCGACGTCCTGGGTAAGGTCAAGGCCGAGGCCGCCCCACTCCTGCGGGATCGCGTAGCCGAACAAGCCAAGCTCCGCCGCGGCCGCCCGCAGGTCGGCCGGTACCTCGTCGGCCTCCATGATCTCGGTCTCGCGCGGCACGACACGGACACGGACGAACTCGCGGGTGACGCGGAGGATCTCGGCGAAGTCTTCCGGCGAGACCTGAGAGGGTGCTGGCGCGGCGGTTGTCACGGCGGCCCCTAGAGCGAGGTAGTCGGGCGGCGACGGCTATCGTCGCCGCCCTAACCTAACACTGCCCTCTCGGTGCGATCACGGACCTACCTCGAAGCTAGCGGCGTGATCGAGTTCGGTCGAGGAGGTGCCGACGAGCACGGTGTAGCGGCCGGGGGCGACGGTGAGCCGGCTGCTGTTCGCGTCGTAGTAGGCCAGGTCCCCTGGGCTCAGGCGGAACAGGACGAGCTTGCTCTGCCCGGGCGCGAGGTCCACGTTGCTGTACCCCTTGAGCTGCTTGGGCGGCTCGTGCGCGGCCGACGGCGACTCCAGGTACAGCTCAAGCGTGGCCGGGCCGGACCGCGATGAGGTGTTGGTGACCGTCGCGGCCACGGTGGCGCCGCCGCGCGGGTCGTAGGCGGCGTGCACCCCGGAGACCGCGAAGTGCTCGTAGGACAGGCCGTAGCCGAACGGGAACAGCGGCTGCTGCCCGGTGGCGTCGTACCAGCGGTAACCGACGTCCAGGCCCTCGTCGTAGCTCACGACGCCGTTGACGCCCGGGTAGTGCTGCGGCTGTGTGGCCGGCGCGGGCCCTTGGGTGTCGCTGGCCGGGAAGGTGACCGGCAGCCGCCCGGCCGGGTCGGCGTCGCCGAACAGGACGGCCGCGATCGCGGTACCGAAGGTCTGCCCGGGGTACCACGCCTCGACCACGCCGTCCACCGCGTGCAGCCACGGCATCAGCACCGGGCCGCCGGTGTTCAGCACCACGATCGTGCGGCGGTTGGCATCGGCGACCGCCTCGATCAGCTGGTCCTGGTCGCCAGGCAGCGACAGTGAGGTGCGGTCCATGCCTTCGCCCTGGGCGTCGTTGGCGAACACGATCGCGACGTCCGCCTGGCGAGCGGCGGCGACCGCGGCCGGGATGCCCGACTGCGACGGTGCCTGCCAGCTAAAGTGGATTTCCTGGCTGAACAGGCCGCTGATGCTCGAGTAGTCGATCTCGACCGGCACCGGCTGGCCGGCGGTCAGCCGTACCGTGCCCTGCAGGTCGTAGTGCGGGCCGACGATGAACTGCGTGGCCTCACGGTAGGCCGGGCCGAACGTCTGGCCGGCGATCTTGAGGGTCGCGATCCCGGACTCGGCCAGCGAGAACCGGTACAGCCCGGTCTCGGCCGGGGTGATCGTCCCGGTCCACTTGGCCGACCACAAGGCGCCGGTCTGGCTCGGGGCGGCCGCCAGGTCGACCGTGGGATCGACGCGGGTCAGCACCGGGGCTCCGCTGAAGTCGCCGTTGCTCCAGTAAGTGCCGAGCAGCCCCGGGCCGGTGCCGCTGGCCGGGGTCAGTACCGAGGAAGGCACCAGCGTCGGTGCGGCCACGTCGCCCGCCGACCCCTGCGCCGAGGTGACCAGGATGCCGGCGGAGGCGGCGCGCGCGGCGATCCCGGCCAGCGGCGTGACCGCCTGCCCGGGGGCCAGCGGAACCCCGGCGGACCCGCCGGTCGTGAACACCGCGTCGCTACCGGACGGGCCGATCACCGCGATCGAGTGGACTTTCCGCGACAGCGGGAGCACCGGCGACGCGTTCTTAAGCAGCACCATGCCCGCCTCGGCCACCTGCGCCGCCACCTGCTGGTGGGCAGGCGTTGAAACCTCGGTCGAAGGCGTCGCCGGGAGCGGGTGATCGAACACGCCCGAGTCGAAGATCGCGTACAGGATCCGCTGGTCGATGTCGTCAAGGCGGGCGGCCGGGATCTGTCCCGAGGTGAAATCGGCCGCGGTCAGGCCGCCAGACCCGCCGCCCGGCAGGGCCGGCAGGTCCACCCCCGCTTGCGCGGCGGCCACCGGGTCGCGCACCGCGAAGCCGAAGTCGGGCACCACGAACCCCTTGAGGCCGTCACCCTGCTCGAGGTCGCCGAGCGTAGTGGGGTTCTGGCAGCTCGGCAGGCCGTTGATCTGGTTATAGGAGCACATCACCGAGTCCAGGTGGCCCTGTTGCACCGCGATGCGGAACGGCGCCTCGTAGATCTCCTGAAGCGCGCGCTCGGAGACGGCCACGTTCACGGAGGGCCCGCGGGCAAACTGGCTCGGGGCGTTCTCGAAGCCGATCCGGCCGAAGTCCTGGTTGTAGGCGGTGTAGTGCTTAAGCGTCGCGATGATGTCCTGCCCCTGAGCGCCGAGGACCACCTGGGCCGCGGTGTTCCCGGCCAGGTACGGGTCTTCGCCCTCGGCCTCCGGCTGGCGGCCCGCCAGCGGGGTGCGGGCGATGTCCACCGCCGGGCCGAGCCACTCGTTGAATCCCTCGCCGCGTGCCTCCGACCCCACCACCTGCCCGTAGGCGTACGCCAGCGCGCGGTCGAACGTCGCCGCCAGCGCCTGGCCGGACGGCATGGCCGTAGTCCCCGGGTTTCGCAGCCCGTCCGGGCCGTCGTCGGAGTTCAGCTGCGGGACGCCGAAGCTCGCGAGCGCGGCGAAGTTGCCCAGGGCCAGCTGGATCTTCTGGTCGGTGGTGAGTGCGGCAAGCAGCTCGCTGGCCCGCACCTCGGCCGGCTGGCCGGGATTCCGCCACGGCTGCCCGGGCAGGCCGGCGCGGACTCCAGCCACGTTGGTTGTCGCCTGGGCGGAAGCCGACAGGCCGGCCGCCGCGATGACCAGGGCTAGAGCTGAAACGACGGATGCCGCGGCTCTGCGGCGGCGTGGGGGCGTGAACATCGGATCCTCCTCAGGCCAGCTGGCTGTATGCAAGTCCAGCTATGAATTGAAATTCATGGGGATACCGCAGACACGAACGAACCAAGCACTAGGTAGGTTTTCGGGGATACACGTATCTTTAACTCAAGCTCTGCCCGGTGACAAGAGGGTCACAAGCAGCCCGGCGGATGGTGCCCGCGGAAAAGAAACCGACCGAACGGTTGCTTTGTTCTGGCCTGACCCGCCAGCTAAGATCTGCCTGGTGACAACGGGTGCGAGGACGCGCGGCGAGTACGCCAAGTCCGCGGAGCGACGCCAGCAGATCGTGGACGCGGCCGCCGAGGTCTTCTCCTCCGTCGGCTACCGCAAGGGCTCGCTCCGCGACGTCGCCGACAAGGTCGGCCTCAGCCAGGCCGGGGTGCTGCACCACTTCCCCAGCAAGGAACACCTGCTGGAGGCGGTGCTCAGCTGGCGGGACGGTCAGACGGCCCGGCTGATGGGCGACCCGCTCCCGGAGGGCGTCGACTTCCTGCGCGGCCTGGTCCGGGCGGCCGAGTACAACGCGACCACGCCAGAGCTCGTGGAACTGCACGTCATCGTCTCCGCCGAGGGCACCTCCGCCGACCATCCGCTGCGCGAGTACTTTGCCGGCCGGTACGCCTCCGTCCTCGGCCACACCCGCCAGGCGTTTGAGCGGGCCGCGGAGCTTGGCCAGCTCCGGCCGGGCACCGACTGCGCGAGTGCCTCGCGCACGCTGATCGCGCTGATGGACGGGCTGCAGGTCCAGTGGCTGCTCGCCCCCGACGGAGTGGACATGGCCGGCGACCTGCGCCGTTACCTGCAGCCGCTACTCACCGTCGAGCTCTGACCGCAGCAGGCCGGCGGCCGGGCCCCGCGCAGTGCCCGGTGGAGTCGGGCGCGCGGCTGCGGTGCTGCGGCCGCGTGCTTGCTGGCCGGCCGCTAGGACGCGAGGGGGACCTCGGGGCAACGGCCGGCTGCTTCGCGCAAGCGCGGTGCCGGGCGGGTGGGCATGCGCGTGCGGGCCATGACGGCAGGCTCGTCGGCTGCCCGGCGCAGCATCCACTCGGCTTGCGCTCCGTCGAGGCGCCAGACCGGGTCCTTCCTTAGCAGTCCGCTGATCACCGGCCACAGCAGCGGGCCCGCATGCGTGGCGGGCTCCGGTTCCTCGTTGAGCGCGGCGGACAGGCTCGCCACCGCGTTGCCATCCCGGTCAAAGGGAGCGTGCCCCTCAACCGCCGCGTACAGCAGGGCGCCCAGTGCCCACAGGTCTTCCGCGGGCGCGGGCTGCCCTCCCCTGGCCCGCTCGGGAGCTATGTATGACGGGGAGCCGATCAGCACGTCCGCGGTGGTGAGCGCCGACGGCCCGCTGACCCACGCGATCCCGAAGTCGGTCAGCACGATACGGTCCGGGGCCAGCACGACGTTCGCCGGCTTGACGTCCCGGTGCACGATGCCCTCCGCGTGCGCGGCGCGCAGCGCGGCAAGCACGCTGAGGCCGACCTCGGCCGTCCGGGCGGGACCGAGCGGTCCCCGCTGCTCAATCAGGTCCTGCAGCGACCAGGGCGGAAGAAGCTCCATGACGATCCACGGGCACCCGTCTTCTTCCGTGATGTCGAAGACCCGGACCACGTTGGGGTGACTGAGCCGGGCGGCGGCCTGCGCCTCCCTGGTCGCGCGGCGGCAGGCCGCCCGCTGCTCCTCCGCGGGGAGGCACCCCGGCCCGGCCAGTGCCTTCACCGCCACGTGACGGCTGAGCCGCTCGTCTCTTGCCTGCCACACCACGCCCATGCCGCCATGACCGATGACCGCGTTGAGCCGGTACCTTCCGGCGATCAGGCGTCCTATCTCAGCTGACTGCACCAAGCCCGGCTACCCGCAGGACGCCGGCGCTAACGATCACTCCGCCAGGAACGCTAACAAATAAATATCAGTGACCGTTAATCAACAGCCTCCCTATCCGTGGTCAGATGTCTGAGGCGGCGACCAGGCCGTCGAGGACGGCCTCCTCGACCGTGCGCGGGGCTAGGCAGTCCCCGATGCCGACGGCGGGAACGCCGGCCGACTCGAGCGCGGCAAGCAACTCGCCAGACGGGAACGAGCCGCAGGCGAGGACCAGCCCGGCGACGTTCTCGACGAGTACCGGCTCCTCGGTCAGCACGTGCTGCAGGTAGACCGTGTCGTCGTCGGCGCCGTAGGGCCGCACCAGGGGCAGCACGGTGATCCGCTGCCGGGAGACCGCCGCGAGCAGGCGGTCGCGGACGTACTGCTGCAGGCTCTCCCCCGCCGCGTAGCCGCGGACGGCCAGCGTCACCTCGTGCCCGGCGGCGGCGAGCAGCCGCGCCGTGCCGAGCCCCGTCCAGTCGCCGCGGAAGTCCGCCACCACGATCTTCCCGGCGGGAGCGGACCCCGGGTCGCGGATCACCTCCCAGGCGTCGGCGATCCACGGGCCGTCCATGACCTCAAGCGGCGGCCGGTAGGGCCGGGCCCCGGTCGCGACCACCACGAGGTCGGGCGCCTGTTCCAGCACGGCGGGCAGGTCCACGGGGCCGCGCAGCCGCACGGTCACCCCGGCGCGGTGCACCTCGCGGGACAGGTTGGCGATCGCGCCGCCGAACTCCGCCCGGCCCGGCAGCCGCTCGGCGAGCAGCACCTGCCCGCCGACCCGGCCGGACGCCTCGTACAGCGTGACGTCGTGGCCGCGCTCGGCGGCGACGGCGGCGGCCTTCAGCCCGGCCGGCCCGCCGCCGACGACCATCACCTGCTTCGGCCGGCGGGCGGGCCGCCTGATGCCGTATAGCCGCTCACGGCCGGTCTCCGGGTGCTGAATACACGAGATGGGGAACCCGAGGTGGAAGTGGCCGATGCAGGCCTGGTTGCAGCCGATGCAGGCGCGGATGTCGTCGGTCTGGCCGGCCCGCGCCAGCCCCGGCATGTCCGGGTCGCAGATCATCGCCCGCGTCATCACGCAGGCGTCGGCCTGCCCGGCCGCGATGATGTGCTCCGCCTCCTGCGGCTGGTTGATCCGCCCGGCGACGAGGACGGGCACGCTCACCGCCGCGCGCAGCTTCGCTGACAGCGGGGCGACGTACCCGTTGGGGCTGCTCAGGTCGGGAGCGATGTGATCAGAGCCGGCGAGCGAGGCGGACGTCCCCGTGGTGACGCTCAGGTAGTCGGCGAGCCCGTCGGCGGCCAGCGACACGCTCGCCGCCAGCGCGATGTCGGCGGGCAGCCCGGCGGGGTCCCGCTCGTCAAGTGAGATGCGCAGGCCGGCCACGAAGCCGGGCCCGCAGTGGCGCCTGATCGACTCGAAGGCCTCGCGCAGGAAGCGGAGCCGGCCCTCCTGGGTGCTACCGAACTCGTCGGTGCGCAGGTTGACGGCCGGGTTGAGGAACTGCGACGGGAGGTAACCGTGGCTGGCGACGACCTCCACGCCGTCCAGCCCCGCCCGTTGCAGCCGGGCGGCGGCCTGGCCGTAGCCGTCGATGATCTCCCGGATCTCGGCGAGGCGCAGCGGGCGCGGCATGACGCGGAACCGCTCGGTCGGCACCGCCGACGGGGCAACCGCCACGGTCAGCGTGCCGTCGGCCAGGTCCATCACCTCCCGGCCCGGGTGGAAGAGCTGGCCGAACAGCGCGGTGCCGTGCGGCTTGACCGCCGCGGCCAGGGCCCGGTAGCCGTCGATGCAGGTGTCGTCGGTCGCCATCAGCACGTGGCTGGTGTACCTGGCGGTCTCGTGCACCCCGGCGACCTGCACCACGATCAGGCCCGCGCCTCCGCGGGCGCGCGCCTCGTGGTAGGCGACCAGGCGGTCGGTGACCTGCCCGTGGTCCGCCATGACGGTGTCATGGCCGGAGGACACGACACGGTTCGCCAGGGTCACCCCGCCGATGGTGAGCGGGCTGAACAGGTGCGGGAACATCGAGCTCTCCCCAGGGTGACGCGCGGCGCCGCGCGGCGTGGCGGCCAGGAACGGCACGGTCGCTTGAATATTAATATTGTAATATTAATATAGGCAAGACCGTGGGGCGTCACGGTGGCGCCGCCGGGAATCCACAATGTTGAGGTGCCCTTGGAAGTCCGCCAGCCGGCCGGCCGGCCGCCGCTGCGCCCAGGCGAGCTCGCCCGGCGCAAGCGGGCGATCCTCGACGCAACGTTGCGCCTCGTCGCCGCCCAGGGAGCGGGCGCGGTGCGGCTGCGTGACGTGGCCCGCGAGTCGGGGGTGTCCGTCGGCTCGCTCCAGTACTACTTCGACTCCCGCGACCAGCTCGTCCGCGAGGCGTTCGACCAGCACGCGCGCGAGGTCGTGGACCTGGTCACGCTGGCGGGCGACGGGTCGGCCACGCCCGGCGCCCGGCTCGCCGCCGTTATCGACGCGGCCGTGCTGCGCCCGGACCTGCGCTTGTCGGCCGCGCTGTGGATGGAGTTCGTCACGGCCGGGCTGCATGATGCCCAGCTCCGGCCGCTGCTCGCGGGCGCGTACGAGGCGTGGCGGGACCTGCTCGGAGACGTAGTGCGGGCCGGCACCGAGTCCGGGGAGTTCCGCCCCCTGCTGCCCCCGGAGACCGTGGTGGCCTGCCTGGTCGCCCTGATCGACGGCTTCGAGCTCGCCGTCGCCGTCGACGTGGCCGACGCGACACCCGCCGCCATCGCAAGCAAGCTCAAGGACGCCGCCACGGCCCTGCTCACCGGCCAGGGGCCGGACGGTTAGGTCACGCTCGTGCCGTAGTCGGCCCGGCACGCTGGCTGCTTGACCCATGGATGTGCCACCGGTGCTGCTATAGCGACACCAACGGCACATTCACACCGCTGCCGATCCGGTTGTGCATGCACAGGAACAACTTGCGTGCCACTAATTGCCTAATAAGCGTGATGATGTTGATTTCTGCGCATCCAATAGTGACTCACATGTCAGTAACGACGTCTACGGGCGGCGCCGTCCGTTATTAAATAGCCTGGTGGGGATTTTGGGCGGTCCATACCGCTCGGGGTGGGTTGGGGTTCCAGGCGGGGAAGATGACGCCATTATCACGGCGCTGTACCAGGCGTACCGGGCGCCGCTCATGTCTTTTGTGCTGCGCCTGACCGGCGGGGACCGGCAGCACGCCGAGGACATCGTGCAGGAGACCATGGTCCGCGCCTGGCGCGAGGCCGGCCGGCTCGACCTGTCCGGGCCGTCGCTGATGCCCTGGCTGTCGGCCGTGGCGCGGCGCATCGTGATCGACGAGCACCGCAGGAAGCGGTCCCGGCCGAGGGAAAGCGGCGAGGACGCCGCGCCGGACCTGCCCGTTGACGACAGCGCGGCGGACATCGTGCTGCGCGTCGCCGTGGCCGACGCGCTGCGCCAGCTGACGTCCTCGCACCGGCAGGCGATCAGCGAGACGATCCTCCGCGACCAGACCGCCACCCAGGCGGCGGTGACCTTGGGCATCCCCGTCGGCACGGTGAAGTCCCGGGTGCACTACGCGCTGCGCGTGCTCGAGGTGGTGCTCGCGGAGCGCGGGCTCGGGCCGTGAGGGAAAACCGCTGGTGAAACCGACCTAACAGCGTCGGTTTTACCAGTCAGCCCTTGAGTATCGAGGTTCCCTGCACCGTGATGGCGACCGGGGGCAGCGGGCTCGGGGCCGGCCCGTTGACGACCGAGCCGTCCTTGATACTGAACTTGCTGCCGTGGCACGGGCAGTCGATGGTCCCGTTGGCGATGGTGGCGACGATGCAGCCCTGGTGCGTGCAGACCGCGCTGAACCCCTTGAAGGTGTTTGCCACCGGCTGCGTGATCACGACGTTCGGGCCGGAGATGATCTTCCCGCCGCCGACCGGGACGTCCGCGGTGGTGGCGAGCAAGTTGGCCGGGGCCGCGCTCGCCGCCCCCGTGCCGCCCCCGGCGGCGCCGGTTCCCGCGGCGGCCTGGCTGGTCGGCGCGGCCGACGACGGCGGCGGCCCGGCGATCCCGCCGTTGTTGGCGTCGTAGGTGGTGCAGCCGGCTAGCGCCGCCGCGCCCGCGACGCAGGCGCCCGCCAGCAGCGCGCGGCGGCTCTGCAGCAGCGGGCCGCCCGGCAGCGGCGGCTGGTCCTGACTATCGCTCACTTGCTAACCCCGAAGGTGGTGAAGAACCAGAAGGCAGAGGAGAACCATATAACGACGAGCAGCGCGAAGGCCAGGCCACCGAACACGGGCAGCACCCAGTTGGGCAGGCCCTTCCTTGTCAGCGACAGCATCTTGACCGTGAAGACGCCGAAGAACAGGCAGCCGCAGATCGAGTGCACGATCACCCGGAGGTCGAAGGTCTCGAAGCCGAGCGCGTACAGGCAGTGCACCGCGACCGGCACGGTGAAGAGGAACGCGAGGCGGCCCGACCACTGGTGCAGCGTGCCGATCCACGGCGGCGAGGTGATCCAGGAGATCTTCCCGTACATGACCAGGGCAGAGACGACCTGGACGATCGCGAAGAGCACCGCGACCGTGGCCAGCCAGGCCTTCACGGTGCCCGGGCTTGAGAACCCGATGATGTCCACCGCCACCCCGGTCGGTGAGTGCAGCCGCCCGTAGATGCCGAGCGTCAGCGCCACCAGGCAGCCGACGAGCGCAGGGATGACGAGCACCCTGGCGGACTTGTCTGGCTGGATCCGCTCCTGCCTGGTCGGCGCGGGCTCCCCCCACTGTGCTGCCATCGCGTTTCCTCTCTTGGTCAGCAGCCGGTCGTCATCATTAGCCGAGTGTCAACCCGGTGCCGGTTTCGGCGTCGATCGGCGTGGCGGTGATCGTGGTGCCGCCGTCGTCCGCCGTCAGGGTGGACAAGTCGAGCTTGGGCGCCGCCTGCGAAACCGGGTTGGCGGCGTTCACGTCCGGGTTAAGCGAGCCGACCTCCGTGCCGTTGGCCAGGACGATCCAGCCCGCCTTGACGGTGGCGCCGCGCACGTTCGCGATCGACTGGAAGAGCCCGGACGGCTTGTGTACCGCGATGATGGAGAAGACGTAGCTCACGCCCTTGACGACCACCGTCCCGCGCGCGTGCCCGAGGGCGTAGTTAGCGGTGAGGGTCGCGCCGGCGCTGGCGGCGCCCTTGCCGGTCATGTTCAGCTTCCCGTTGTCCGGTGTGCCGCTGAACCACGCCTCGATGGTTTTGCCGTTGCAGAAGTACGCGATCGCGAAGGTGTCGTGCACGACGAGCGCGACCGCACCGAGGTTGCCCTGCACCTCGCCGTCGTAGTTGGCGTGCGGCGGGATCACGAACGAGCCCGATGCGCTGGCCGACGCTGCGGCTGACGCCGTAGCCGACGCCGACGCCGACGCGCTCGCGGCGGCACCTGACGCCGATGAGCTCGTGGTGACGGCCGGCGCGGCGCTGGCCGCGGCGCTCGCGGAGGCGGCGGCAAGGGCCGCCTTCTTGGCGGACACCGCCGACATGCTGCCGATAAGCAGCACGACGGCCAGAGCCACGCCGACGAGCAACGTGATGATCGGCGTCTTGATCTTCATGCTCCGTGGTACGCAGTACGGCCCGCGGATGGTTCAACCGCTTTACAACGGTTCGGAATCATTGGCAATTCTAGAATTGGACGTCAAGTAAGGCGGGCGGCGCGTTACCCCGCGGCCCCGTGAATAAAGATGCGGCACAGTGAATCAACTCTTATCGCATAGCGGCTGGCAACCGACCGAGGTGCATCAAGCTATCGCGGGCGCGGGGCGGCGGCCGGTATGGTCGCACTCGTGGAGCCATTGGCGGATCATGATCCGCGGCAGGTCGGCGGTTTCCGCCTGCAGGCACGGCTGGGCGCGGGCGGCATGGGACGGGTCTACCTCGGCTACTCGCCGGGCGGCCGGCCGGTCGCGGTTAAGGTCGTGCACCCGGACCTGGCCCGCGATCCCGAGTTCATGCTGCGATTCCGGCGCGAGGTCGCCGCCGCGCAGTCGGTTAGCGACGCCTACACCGCCGCGGTCGTCGGCGCCGGGCCGGACGACAGCCCGCCGTGGCTCGCCACCACCTTCGTGGCCGGGCCGTCGCTCGCCGACCTGGTCACCCGGTCAGGGCCGCTGCCCGAGGACGCCGTGTGGCGGCTGGCAGGCGGCCTGGCCGAGGCGCTGCAGGCGATCCACTCCCACGGGCTCATCCACCGCGATCTCAAGCCGGGCAACATCCTCATCGCGGCCGACGGGCCGCGCGTCATCGACTTCGGCATCTCCCGGACCACGGAAGGCACCGTGGTCACTGCCACCCATACGACGATCGGCACCCCCGCCTACATGTCGCCCGAGCAGGCCCAGGGCCACTCGGTCGGGCCGGGGAGCGACGTCTTCTCGCTCGGCAGCGTGCTCGCGTTCGCCGCGGGCGGCACCGCGCCGTTCGGCGGCAGCGGCACCGAGATGTTCGCGATCGCCTACCGGGTCGTGAACGGCGAGCCCGACCTGAGCCGCGTTCCCGCGTCGCTGCGCCCGGTGATCGACGCCTGCCTGGCCAAGGACCCCGCCGCCCGGCCGCCCGTCAGCCAGCTGATCGCGGACGTGGCGGCGGGCGCCGCTACCCACCCCGGGGTCACCCCGGGGCGGTTCTGGCCGGACCAGGTGGCTGCCGTGCTCGAGTCGAGCGCGTTCACGCCCGTGCTGCCCCCGCCGGCGCCGCTCACGCCGCCGCCGTCGGGCGCCCGGACGGAGCCGGGCGCTGGCAAGGAGTACGCGCCGACCGAGGCCGCCGTCCGCGGGCAGAACGCGCCGATGACGGGCGGTAACGTCGGCGGGCTGTACACAGCGAGGACGGAGGCCGCCGAGCGCGGGCTGTACATAGCTACGGGGGGAACCCTGGCGACTCGCCTTCGGCGCGGGCCCCGCTGGCTACTGCCCGCCGCCCTTTCTGTCGCGGTGGCGATCGGAGCCGCGATCGCCATCGTGCTTGCCCTCAGTTCGTCGCCGAAGCCCCCCTCGTTCCTCGGCACGAACAGCCCTACCACCGGGACACACCAGGCACCGTGACCGCGGGCACCGCCCCCGCCAGGCCCATCCGGGGATACGGGGACGCCCACCGGAGCTGGGCCGCGCGCCCTCTTGCGATGGCGGAGCCATCGGGCGCGCACCGGGGGGTCGTCCCCCCGGGAGCTATGAGCCGATGGCGCGGGCGACGATGGCGCGGGCCTCTTCCTGGATGGCGGCCAGGTGCTCCGGGCCGCGGAACGACTCGGCGTACAGCTTGTAGACGTCCTCGGTGCCCGACGGGCGGGCGGCGAACCAGCCGGACTCGGTGACCACCTTGAGTCCGCCGATCGCCGCGCCGTTGCCCGGCGCGGTGGTCAGCGCCGCGAGGATCTTCTCCCCGGCCAGCTCGCCCGCCGTGACCTGCTCCGCGGACAGCTTGCCGAGCGCGGCCTTCTGCTCGCGGGTGGCGGGCGTGTCCACCCGGGCGTACACCGGCGCGCCGTACCGTTCGGTGAGGGCGCTGTACAACTGGGACGGCGTCTGTCCGGTGACCGCGGTGATCTCCGAGGCGAGCAGCGCCAGGATGATCCCGTCCTTGTCGGTCGTCCACACCGACCCGTCGCGCTGCAGGAAGGAGGCGCCCGCGCTCTCCTCGCCGCCGAACGCGACCGAGCCGTCGAGGAGGCCGGGCACGAACCACTTGAACCCGACGGGCACCTCGAGCAGCGCCCGGCCCAGGCCGGCCGTGACCCGGTCGATCATCGAGGAGCTGACCAGCGTCTTGCCGACCGCCGCGGACGCCGGCCAGCCGCCCCGGTGCGCGTACAGGTACTCGATGGCCACCGCGAGGTAGTGGTTGGGGTTGAGCAGCCCCCCGTCGGGCGTGACGATGCCGTGCCGGTCGGAGTCGGTGTCGTTCCCCGTCGCGATCGTGAAGTCGTGCTGGCGGCGGATCAGGCTGGCCATGGCGAACGGCGACGAGCAGTCCATCCGGATCTTGCCGTCCCAGTCCAGGGTCATGAACCGGAAGGTCGGGTCCACCGCGGGGTTGACCACGGTGAGGTCGAGTCCGTAGTGCTCCCCGATCTCGCCCCAGTACGCGACGCTCGCGCCGCCGAGCGGGTCGGCGCCGATGCGGATGCCCGCGCCGCGGATGGCGGCCAGGTCGACCACGCCGTCAAGGGCGGCCACGTAGCTGCCGAGGAAGTCGAACGTGCCGGTCGTGTCGGCGGCGACCGCCTTCGCGTACGGCAGGCGGCGCACGCCCGTGAGCCCGTCGCTGAGCAGCTCGTTCGCCCGGTCCTGTATCTGACTAGTGATGTCGGTGCCGGCCGGCCCGCCGTCTGGCGGGTTGTACTTGAAGCCGCCGTCCGGCGGCGGGTTGTGCGAGGGGGTGACCACGATCCCGTCGGCCCGCGCCCCGTTGCCACCCGCGTTGTATTTCAATATGGCGCGGGACACCGCCGGCGTCGGCGTGTACCCGCCGCGGGCGTCGGTCAGCACCCGCACGCCGTTGGCGGCGAGCACCTCAAGCGCGCTGGCCGTGGCGGGCTCGGAGAGCGCGTGCGTGTCGGCGCCCAGGTACAGCGGGCCGTCGATGCCCTGGCTCGCCCGGTACTCGCAGATCGCCTGCGTGGTGGCGAGGATGTGGTCCTCGTTGAACGTCGCGCTGAACGCGGAACCGCGGTGCCCGGACGTGCCGAACGACACGCGCTGCGCGGCCTCACCGGGGTCCGGGTGCACCGTGTAGTAGGCGGTAACGAGCTTCGCGACGTTCACCAGGTCGCCCGGAGCGGCGGGCTGCCCGGCACGGGGATCGGCCATACCGTCATCCTGGCACAGCAGGTCAGGCCAGTCGCCAGGCACCGCACGCTTCCGTTCCGTAGCAATCGAAGAGACCTTGTGCAGAACGGAGGCGGGTACTCGATTCACGGTGCGATTCCTCGGAAACGACCAGGTCAGCGCCCTGGATGAGCGAGCGCGGCTCCCGCCGTCCGGCCCGGCCGTCAGCGCTGGCTCACGGCTGATGAGGCATCGGGTGCCGTCGGCCATTGAGCGTCGGCTAACGTCGCTGCCTGGATGACATCGAACGGACGGAGCACGGGCCGATGAGCGACACGACGACTGGCAGCGCCGAGCGCGTAACCGTCACCTTGGACGGCGGGGTGGCCGACGTCCGGCTGAACCGGCCGGAGAAGCGCAACGCGCTCGACCCCGCGATGTTCGAGGCGCTCATCGCGGCCGGCGAGCGGCTCAAGGCGCAGCCGGGACTGCGGGCGGTGGTGCTGTCCGGCGCCGGCCCGGACTTCTGCGCCGGGCTCGACTTCGGCGCCTTCGCGGCGATGCGGGACGGCGAGCGGCTGACCGCCGCCGCATCGCTACCGCCGTCCGCCGGGCCGGCCCGGGCGACCGGCCAGCGGGCGGCCTACGTGTGGGCCGAGGTTCCTGTCCCGGTGATCGCGGCGGTGCGCGGCAACGCGCTCGGCGGCGGCCTGCAGATCTCGCTCGGCGCGGACATCCGCATCGTCACGCCGGACGCCCGGCTGTCGGTGTTCGAGGTGGCGTGGGGCCTCATCCCTGACATGACCGGCACCCAGCTGCTACCCGAACTGGTCGGCCGGGACGTTGCCAAGGAGCTCACCTACACCGCGCGGGTCGTGAGCGGCGAGGAGGCGGTACGCATCGGGCTGGCGACGCGCACCGACCCGGACCCGCTCGCCGCGGCCCTCGCCATGGCGCGGGAGATCGCCGGCCGCAGCCCGCACGCGGTCCGTGCGGCGAAGCGCCTGCTTGACCTCGCCGGGCGGACCGACCTGGCGGCCGGCTTCGCGGCGGAGCAGGAGGAGATCCGCGCGCTGATCGGCAGCCCGAACCAGGTCGAGGCGGTCACCGCCCGCTTCGAGAAGCGCGACCCATTGTTCGGCGAGGCCGCAGAGGCCGGGTAGCCGGAAAGCGAAGTTCGCGCGGCGGCGGGTCGTCTCCAGTCGTCGCACTCTGACAGAGATCCCTGTGCGCTCGCCACGATACTCCGCTGTCCTGCGGGGGAACCGGCTGCTCACAGCAATGCGCGGGACTTAACCGGGGCGACCGTGCCGGTAGAAGGCCACGTCCTGCGGCGGGAGGGGCGTGTTGCCGAGGATGAGGTCGGCCGCCTTCTCCGCCATCATCATGACCGGCGCGTAGATGTTGCCGTTGGTGACGTAGGGCATAACGGAGGCGTCGGTCACCCGCAGCCCGTCGACGCCGTGGACCCGCATGGTCGACGGGTCCACCACGGACATCGTGTCCGTGCCCATCTTCGCGGTGCAGGACGGGTGCAGTGCGGTCTCGGCATCGCGCGCCACCCAGCCGAGCACCTCCTCGTCGGACTGGACTTCCTGGCCAGGAGAGAGCTCACCGCCGTTGTACTCATCGAGCGCCGGCTGGTTGAGTATCGTGCGGGCGACCCTGATGGCCTCCGCCCACTCGCGCCGGTCCTGCTCGGTCGACAGGTAATTGAATCGCAGTGCCGGGTGCTCAGCCGGGTCGGTGGAGCGGATCTTCACGCTGCCGCGGGCATCGGAGTACATCGGGCCGATGTGCACCTGGTAGCCGTGACCGCCAGCCGGCGAGGAGCCGTCGTAGCGGATGGCGACCGGCAGGAAGTGGAACATCAGGTTCGGGTAGGCCACGCCCTCGTTACTCCGCACGAATCCGCCGCCCTCGAAGTGGTTGGTGGCCGCCGGGCCGGACCGCAGGAAAAGCCATTGCGCCCCGATGTAGGGGCGCTTCCACTTGGCGAGCGACGGCTGCATCGACACCGGCTGCTTGCACGCGTACTGGACGTACACCTCCAGGTGGTCCTGGAGGTTCTCACCGACGCCAGGCAGGTCGGCCACCGGGGCGATGCCGAGTGACTCGAGCTCGCGCGCGTTGCCCACCCCGGACAGTTGCAGCAGCTGCGGGGTGTTGATCGCGCCGCCGCAGCAGATGATCTCCTTGCCGTGCACGGTGACGGGCATGCCGCGGCCGGGCTTGTACTGCACGCCGATGGCGCGGGTGCCGTCGAACAGGATCCGGGAGACGAGCGCGCGGGTGCGGACGGTCAGGTTCGGGCGGCTCATGGCCGGGTGCAGGTAGGCGCGGGCCGCGGACAGCCGGCGGCCCCGGTGCACGTTGCGGTCGAAGGCCGCGAAGCCCTCCTGCTGGTAGCCGTTGACGTCCTCGGTCCGCGGGTAGCCTGCCTGCACCGCTGCGGCGAAGAAGGCCTGAAACAGCACGTTGTCCGCCGGCCCGCGCTCGAGCACGAGCGGCCCTTGGTGGCCGCGGTACTCCTCGTCGCCGGCCAGGCAGTTCTCCATCCGCTTGAAGTACGGCAGGCAGTGCCGGTAGTCCCAGTTCTCCATCCCCGGGTCGGCCGCCCAGCGCTCATAGTCGAGCGGGTTGCCGCGCTGGAAGATCATCCCGTTGATGCTGCTCGA
>CAZORE010000012.1:0-9413 GCA_964581815.1 uncultured Streptosporangiaceae bacterium
CGGTGTAGAGGGCAACGGTCTCCACGGCGTGGCGCTGCTGCGGCGACAAGGTGCCGGGTATCTGTGCGGGAAAGGCGTACTGGGTGTTCAGGTGAATTCCGAGAAGCCCCTCAGGTTGCATGGCCCCGAGGGCGGTGGTGACGACGGCACCCCAGTCGCCGCCTTGCGCGGCCCATCTCGGGTAGCCGAGGCGCGTCATCAGCTCCGCCCACGCGCTTGCGATGCGCGATACAGTCCACCCGGTCTGCGTGGGCTTCTGGGAGAACCCGAATCCGGGGAGCGACGGGACGACGACGTCGAATGAATCGGCGGCGTCTCCTCCGAACGAAACCGGATCGGTCAGCGGGCCGATCAGCTTCAGGAACTCGACGACCGAGCCCGGCCATCCGTGCGTGAGTATCAGCGGCATCGCGCCGGGGTTCTTGGACCTGACGTGGATGAAGTGGATGTCCAGCCCGTCAATCTCGGTCAGGAACTGGGGGAAGCGATTGAGCCCGGACTCGAAGCGCCGCCAGTCGTAGCCGCGCTCCCAGTACTCGACCAGAGACCTGGCGTTCTCCACGCGGACCCCTTGCGACCAGTCGCCCACCGTTTCCGGATCCGGCCACCGGGTTCTGGCCAGCCGCTGCTTCAGGTCGTCGATCTCCGGATCCGGGACCGAGACGGTGAACGGGCGGACGAGGGCCGGGGCAGGCGGCGTCGGTGCGGTCATTGCTTCTTCTCTTCTCTCGAGCTTCGAAGCACAGCGCGACTCTCCACTGCACACTGGTGTGCAGTCTACTTCATTGCACACTGGTGTGCAACAATGGCGTGGTGCCTACCGAGTCCTCCCGTGTGCGCTCGATGAACGAGACACGCGATCGCATCCTCGACGTCGCCCTCGATGTGCTGGGAGAGAGCCCCGACGCCGGAATGGGCGACATCGCCTCCGCTGCCGGCGTCGTCCGCCGCACGGTCTACGGCCATTTCCCCTCGCGCCTCGACCTGATTCGGACACTCACGGAACGGGCCGTCACCGAGGTGACAGCCGTGCTCACCGAAGTCAACGCCTCCGACGCAGCAGCGGACGCGGCGTGGGCCGAATTCATCGCCCGCCTCTGGCCGGTGGCGCACCGGTACCGGGTGCTGCTGGCGCTGCGCCGGGGCGAGTACGGCGAGGCGATCCACGGCCTGCTCGGGCCAGTCGATGAGCTCCTCGCCGACCTCGTGAAACGGGGCCAGGACAACGACGTGTTCGCACAGCACCTGCCGGCGGGCATCCTGAGCCAGGTTGCCTACGGCGTCGTGTTCGCCATCGCGGACAGCGAACGGTCGAACGGGACCCTCGGCGCCCGGGCAGCGACGATCACGAGCCTGCTGATGCTGGGAGTTCCCGAGACGCGCGCAATCGCTCTCGCGGGCGACCAGCCCTGACCCGCAGCACTCCCCCGCGGAGGCTGCGGCCCAGGTTCGTGCGGTAGGAAGGCAGGTAGGACAATGTGGTCGCGCAACTAGGGAGTGGTGATGAGATGAGCGTTCACTCGCGCGGGCTGCCAGCGACCGGGAAGCCGCTGGCCGGGTTGCGGGTGATCGAGGTCGCGACGTTCGTCGCGGGACCGTTGGGAGGCATGACGCTGGCGCAGCTCGGCGCGGAGGTGATCAGGGTCGACCCGCCGGGCGGGGCGGCGGACTACACCCGGTGGCCGCTGGCGGCGTCGGGCACCAGCCTGTACTGGACCGGGCTGAACAAAGGCAAGCGCTCCCTGGTCGCCGACTTCCGCTCCCCCGAGGGCAGGGATCTGGTCATCCGGCTGATCGCCGGGTCGGGGCCGGGCGGCGGTATCGTGCTGACCAACGCGGACCGGCCCTGGCTGAGCTACGAGGCGCTGTCGGCGGTCAGGCCGGACCTGATCCACCTGCGGATCGACGGCCTGCGCGACGGCCGGCCCGCCGTGGACTACACAGTCAACGCGAGCACGGGATTCCCCCTGGTGACCGGGCCGGAAGAGCACGCAGGACCGGTCAACCACGTGCTCCCCGCGTGGGACGTCGCGTGCGGGCTCTACGCGGCGATCGGCATCCTGGGCGCCGAGCGGCAGCGGCGACTGACCGGAGCGGGACAGCAGCTCACCGTGGCGCTCGACGACGTCGCGCTGGCGACCGCGGGGAACCTCGGTTTCCTGGCCGAAGCGGAAGTCAACGGGGCCAGCCGGCGACGCGTCGGCAACCACCTGTACGGTTCCTTCGCGCGCGACTTCGCCACCCGCGACGGCCGGCGGGTCATGGTGGTGGCCCTGACCGGGCGGCACTGGGCGGACCTGGTGGCCGCGGCCGGCCTCACGGGGCCGGTGAGCGCGCTTGAGCAGGCGCTCGGCGCCGACTTCTCCGCCGAGGCTGACCGGTACGCCTACCGCGACTCGCTGGCCGGCCTGCTGCAGCGCTGGTTCGGCGCGCATGACCTGGACCAGGTCCGCGAGGCGCTCGCGCCTGCCTCCACCTTGTGGTCCGTCTACCGGAGCTTCCGCGAGGTGGCGGAAAGCGACGACGTGCGCGTCAATCCCCTCATGGGGGTCATCGAGCAGCCGGGCGTCGGCCGTTATCACGCGCCCGCCTCCCCCATCGTGACCGGGACGGCCGGCGACCGGGCGCCGGCCCGCGCCCCGCTGCTCGGCGAGGACACGGCCGAGATCCTGCGGGCCGATCTCGGCCTGTCCGACGAGGACATCACGGAACTACGCAAGCGCGGGGTGGTCGCAACCGCCTCGCCGTCAGAGCGATAGCGAGGTCGGCACGTGGGCCGGTTGGCACAGACAGAAGGACTCACCGACGTTCAGCGGCAGATCCTCGGCACCGTCCGCGAGTTCGTGGACCGGGAGATCCTCCCGAACGCCCAGCAGCTTGAGCACGACGACGTCTACCCGCAGAAGATCGTCGATGCCATGTGCGAGATGGGACTGTTCGGCCTGACCATCCCCGAGGAGTACGGCGGCCTCGGCGAGTCCCTGCTGACCTACGCGCTGACCGTGGAGGAGATATCCCGCGGCTGGATGAGCGTCTCCGGCATCATCAACACGCACTTCATCGTCGCCTACATGCTGGCCCAGCACGGCACGGACGAGCAGAAGCGGCGTTACCTGCCGCGCATGGCGACGGGCGAGTTGCGCGGCGCCTTCTCCATGTCCGAGCCCGACTGCGGCTCCGACGTGTCCGCCATCAAGACCAGGGCGGCCCGTGACGGCGAGGCCTACGTCATCGACGGGCAGAAGATGTGGCTGACCAACGGCGGCACCGCCACGCTGGTCGCGGTGCTGGTCAAGACCGACGAGGGCGCCGAGTCGGTCTACCGGAACATGACCACGTTCCTGGTGGAGAAGAAGCAGGGCTACGGCACGGTGGAACCCGGCCTGACCATCCCCGGCAAGATCGAGAAGATGGGCTACAAGGGCGTCGACACCACCGAGCTCATCTTCACCGGGTACCGCACGTCGCCGGAGCAGATCCTGGGCGGAACACCGGGCCGCGGCTTCTACCAGATGATGGACGGGGTCGAGGTCGGCCGGGTCAACGTGGCCGCCCGCGGCTGCGGCGTCGCGCTGCGCGCCTTCGAGCTCGCCATCGGCTACGCGCAGCAGCGCCGCAGCTTCGGCAAGCCCATCGCCCAGCACCAGGCGGTGCAGTTCCGCCTGGCGGAGATGGCCGTCAAGGTCGAGGCCGCGCACCAGATGATGATCATGGCGGCACGGAAGAAGGACTCCGGCCAGCGCAACGACCTGGAAGCCGGCATGGCCAAGTACCTCGCCGCCGAGTACTGCCATGACGTGGTGGAGGACGCCTTCCGCATCCATGGCGGCTACGGGTTCTCCAAGGAATACGAAATCGAGCGCCTCTACCGCGAAGCCCCCATGCTGCTCATCGGCGAGGGCACCTCCGACATCCAGAAGATGATCATCGGCCGGCGCATCCTCGAGGACTACCGGATCCAGTAACCAGAACGGGCCAAGGCGACGTCCGAAGAGACCCGGCAATCGGCCAGGGCGCAGGGTCCGGGTCAGGTGGTCCGCTCGAAGATGGCGGCCAGCCCCTGGCCGCCGCCGATGCACATCGTCTCCAGGCCGTAGCGCGCGCCGCGGCGGTCCATCTCGCGCAGCATCGTGGTGAGGATCCGGACCCCGGTCGCCCCGACCGGGTGGCCGAGCGAGATGCCGGAGCCGGCCACGTTCAGCCGCTCGTCGGTGCCGTCGGTGCCCCACTCGCGCAGGCAGGCGAGCGCCTGCGCGGCGAACGCCTCGTTCAGTTCGAGCAGGTCCATGTCGTCGAGCTTCAGCCCCGCGCGGGCCAGGGCCCGGGCAGTGGCGGGAACCGGGCCGATGCCCATCGTCTCCGGCGGGACGCCGGCCACCCCCCAGCTGACCAGGCGGCCAAGCGGCCGCAGGCCAAGCTCGGCGGCCCGCTCCGGGTAGGTGACCACGCATACCGCGGCACCGTCGTTCTGCCCGCTGGCGTTCCCCGCGGTCACCGTGGCCTGCGGGTCGCTCTTGCCGAGCACCGGGCGCAGCGCGGCCAGCTTCTCCAGCGTCGTGTCGGCCCGCGGGTGCTCATCGGTGTCCACCACCGTCTCTCCCTTGCGGGTGCGCACGGTCACCGGGACGATCTCCTGGGCGAACCGGCCGTCCGCCTGGGCCGCCACGGCCTTCCGGTGCGAGTGGAGGGCCAGGGCGTCCTGCTCCTCCCGGGGGATGCCGTACTCGCGGCGGAGGTTCTCCGCCGTCTCGAGCATGCCGCCTGGCACCGGGTGATGAATACCGCCGGCGGTGACGCGGCCACGGGCGAGCCGGTCGTGCAGCCCGGCCTGGCCGCCCCGCGTGCCCCACCGGACGTCGAGGCTGTAGTACTCGGCCTGGCTCATGCTCTCCGCGCCGCCGGCGAGCACGACGTCGCTGACCCCGGTCTGCACCTGCATCGCCGCGTTCAGCACCGCCTGCAGCCCCGAGCCGCACCGCCGGTCAATCTGCATTCCCGGCACCTCCACCGGCAGGCCGGCGTCAAGTGCCGCTACCCGGCCGATGGCCGGCGCCTCTCCGTTCGGGTAGCACTGACCGAAGATGACGTCATCGACCGCACCCGGCTCAAGGCCGGTACGGGACAGCAGCGCGCGGATGACGGCGGCGGCCAGCTCGGCCGCGGGAACGTCACGGAGGACGCCGCCGTAACCGCCGACGGGGGTGCGCAGCGGCTCACAGATCACGACATCGCGCAGGGCAGCGGTCACGGGCACTCCAAGGGTCTGGCCGATGTCTACCAACAATATCCACCGGGCGAAAAGCCGCCGCGGGCATGCCCGCGGCGGCTTTTCGCGTCACCGGTCGATGTTAAGCGCGCCTGGTTCGGCGAGCTGCCTCACGGGCAGGCGGCGCCGAGCGCGCCGAGGGCGCTCGTGATGGTGGTGGTCGCGTCCGCCGTGCTCTCCGTCGACGCCTTCTGCAAGGCGGCGATGTAGGCGCTCAGCGCGCTCTTGCCCCCGGCCGAGGTGAGCTTGGCCTGGTCCGCCTGGAGCTGGGTTATATAGGTCTTCAGGGCGGCGGTAGCCTGCGCCGTGGAGTCGCTCTGCAGCGGCGCCAGGGTGGAGATCGCATTGGAGTCGACCTGCTTGATGATGACGCAGTCCGCGGCGGAGGCCCCGGACCCCGCGGCGGAGGCAATTGCGGACGCGGCCGAGCTCGCGGCGGACGCGGCCGCGGACGCAGCCGAGCTCGCGACGGAGGCAGCGGAGGAAGCGGCCGAGCTCGCGGTGGAGGCAGCGGAGCTCGCGTTGCTTGAGCTGCAGGCGGCGAGCAGCGCGCAGCACCCGCCCACGGCGATCACCGCAAGGGCCCGCCGCGGGGCGCGCGCGCGGGACAGCGGGGTCAGAGAAAGCTTGGTTACGGTGAACACTTCAATCTCCTCATCTGGTTACGGCTCCGGGATAACTACATTGCGCACACGCTAGAGGAGCGGAAACCCGCCTTCAATAGGATGAAGAGCGTCGTGCGTTCCTCGTTACCTGATCAGGGCGCCGACGTGGGGCTAAGCCGAGGCCGCCGCCGCCCCGCTGGGTGCGGAGTCGCCGGTTACCGCCGTCGTCAGCTCGGTGGGTAGCAGGATCTCGAAGGTCGAGCCCTTGCCCACGGTGCTGTTCACCCGGACCGAGCCCTGGTGGGCCTCGGCGATCGCGGCGACGGTCGGCAGCCCGAGCCCGAACCCCCCGGACTCCCGGCTCCGGAAGGGAGCCGCACGGGAGAACCGCCCGAAGACCCGCTCCAGGTCCGCCGGCGGGATGCCGCAGCCGGAGTCCGCCACCGCCAGGATGACGTGCCCGTCTTCGACGCGGGCGCTGAGCTCGATGCGGTCGTCCTTGTCCGTGTGCGCGATGGCGTTTTCCAGCAGGGCGTCAAGCGCCACGGCCAGCCGGTCACGGTCACCGGGGACGGTCGCCTCCGCCACTTCACCCAGCCGCCACCTCCGCGGCGTGTAACCCCAGCGGTCCAGCGCCTCGAGCACGACCGAGCCGACCGCGACCGGCGCCAGGTCAAGGAAGCCGGGGCTGCCGGCCGCGGCGAGCAGCAGCAGGCGGCTCGACAGCCTGCGCAGCCTCGCCAGCTCGCCGATCACCACGCGGGCGTCCTCGGCGACCGTCTCGTCGGTGGCCGACTGCTCAATCAGCTCCGCGTGGCCAAGCGCCACGGTGATCGGCGTGCCCAGCTCGTGTGAGGCATCGAGCAGGAACATCTGCTGCTGCTCGAGCAAGCGCATGTTTTCCCGCGACACGCGCTGCACCTCTCCCATCGCCGCGATCTGCTGCAGTAGTGCCGCGTGCCGGCGCCGCCCGTGCCAGACCATCGCCAGGAACATCAGCGCGACCAGCGGAACCTCGACCAGGTAGTCCGCTTCCTGCTGGCCGTCCACCACCTGGGCGACGATGATTCCCCCGGTGGCCAGCGTCACCACGAACACCGTCAGGATGGCGGGCTGCAGCCGCCACATGCGCCACCCGTAAATGAGGGTCAGGCTCACCCAGATGACCAGGAAGGGGATCGTCGACCAGGCCCCCATCTCGCGCATGCCAAGCAGGTTGATCCCGACGAACACCACCCAGGTGATGTCTATCCACGACGACCGCGCCAAGCGCAGGACCCGGCCCGGCCACCCGCCAGGCGTCCCGCTCATTCCGGACACCGCATTGCCGCCTCCCCATAACGAGGCATCAGGTCACGCTGGATGCCCACTTTCCCACGGTAGAGGCCGCACGGCAGCAGAACCAGAAACCACGCGAAGATGATCAATCCGACATTCGGTCGTGACGTTTGGATGAGGAACGGGGCGTGGTAAAGCAGGCCGCCATCGCTGGTGTATCAGGCTTGGTCAAAGCGGCGTACGGGCGCTGACGCCCTCGGTTCCGAGCATCGTCAGCAGGGCCAGGGCGTCGGCGTCACGGGATCCCTGGGGGGCGGTGTACAGCACGAGGTGCTGGTCGCGGTCGGTGAGCTTGAGTGAGTCGCAGTCGACGGTGACCTCCCCCACGGCCGGGTGACGGAAGGTCTTCCGATGCGTCGGCCCGCCCTGCACGTCGTGCCGCTCCCAGAGCCGGGCGAATTCGGGGCTGCCGTCGCGCAGCTCCGCGACGAGGCCGGTCACCGCGGGGTCGGACGGGTACCTGGCGAGGGTCGACCGGAGTTCCGTGACGACGTGGTGCCGGAACTCGGCGACGTCGGAGATGCTGTACAGCGCCGCGTCAGGCCGTGCTGCGTTAGGCTGGGCCGGCCCGAGGAACGCCTTGCGCGCGAGGTTGCGGTCGGCGGGGGCACGCGCGGCGAAGTCTTCAAGCAGGGCCGCCGCGAGGTCGTTCCAGGCGAGCACCTCGAACGTCGCGGACACCACGATCGCGGCCGTCTGCGGTAGCCGCTCAAGGAGCGCGAGGATGCTCGGGCGCACGTCGCGGCGGTGCCGTCCGGACCGGGCCGGCGCGGTGCCCGCCAGGACGTGGAGGTGGCTTGACTCCGCGGCGGTGAGCCGCAGCGCGCCCGCGATCCCCGCGAGGACCTCACCCGACGGCCGCGGCGCCCGGCCCTGCTCCAGCCGGGCGTAGTACTCGGTGGAGATGTACGCGAGGACCGCGACCTCCTCACGGCGCAGGCCGGGCGTCCGGCGCCGCGCGCCGGCGGGCAGGCCGACGTCCTGCGGCCGCAGCCGCTCGCGGCGGCTGCGGAGAAACGCCCCGAGCTCGTGCTTGTCCATAGCTCAAGTGTGCACGCGGTTTGGCCGCCGATCGTCGTACCGGCTGTGCCTGGATCCGGTGCCCCGGGCCGCGCACGCTGACGGCATGACAAACGAGATCGGCACCACAAGTACTACCGGGAGCGCGCCCGTCGGCTTGCTCGCCGGCAAGGTCGTCTTCATCACCGGCGCCAGCCGCGGGATCGGGGCGGCCGCGGCCAAGCTTTTCGCCCGGGAGGGCGCCGCGGTCGTGCTCGCCGCCCGGAGCACCGGCGCCCTCGACCGCGTCGTCACCGAGGTCCGGGCCTGCGGAGGCACCGCCGACGCCGTCACCATGGACCTCGCCGACCCCGCGAGCATCCGCGCCGCCGTCGACCGGGTCGATGAGCTGCACGGCCGGCTCGACGGCGCCTTCAACAACGGCGCGGCCGGCCAGCCGCCCGGCCCGCTCGACACCACGAGCGACCAGGTCATCGACGACCAGTTCGCGGTGAACTTCCGCGCGCACTGGATCGCGATGACGGCCGAGGCCGCGCTGATGCGCCGGAACGGCGGCGGGGCGATCGTCAACACCTCGAGCATCGGCAGCCGCCGCTCGAACCGCGACCTCCCCGCCTACGGCGCGATGAAGCGCGCGCTCAACAGCATCACCGAGACCGCCGCGGTGACCTGGGCCCGCCAGGGCATCCGGGTGAACGGCATCACCCCCGGCGGCACCGCGACGGAGATGATCGACGCCTGGGAGGCGGCGGCCCCCGGGGTCATCGCGCGGATCAAGGCGTCGATGCCGCTCGGCCGGATGGCCGAGCCCCGCGAGGTCGCCGAGGTGGCCGCGTGGCTGCTCAGCGACCGCGCCTCCATGGTGACCGGGGCGATCGTGCCGGTGGACGGCGGCGCCGGCGCGTGACGTGGAGGTGGTCGAAGCGATTCGTCACGGCCTTCCCGCCTGTCACTGGCATGCGCATTACATGGTTTCCGGCTACGTTCTGTCCCGGTCGCTCGGAGTCTTGAATCGAATCGGTTCGCTTATGAGGTCCGAGATTCTTGACAGAGATTGCCTATCGACGTTAATTTGCAGGTAGTTGCGCCTTTCTGTCTTTCCCGTCAGGAATGCGCAGACTGTCGAACCGAGTCGACGACGGGGCGAAGTCAGCGTCAGGCCAGGGGGCATAGTGGGCGAGGGC
>CAZORE010000012.1:9513-24883 GCA_964581815.1 uncultured Streptosporangiaceae bacterium
TCGAAGGCGCTGAACGGCGGGGCAAGATCAGCGCCGGGGCCCGCAGCCCGGTGAGCCCTCTCCCGCAGAGCGCTCCCCGGATGGAGCCGGCCAGCATGCACGACGTCGCGCGGCTGGCCGGGGTCTCGACACAGACCGTTTCCCGGGCGCTGAACGGGCACCCGAACGTCCGCCGGGACACCAGGGTGCGGGTACTGACCGCGGCCGCGCAGCTGCGGTTCCGCCCGAACCGCGCCGCCCGGGTCCTGCGCGGCGGGCGGTCACACACGCTCGGGGTGCTCGCCGTGGCGGCCGGCTCGCATTACGGCCCGACGACGAACATCGCCGCCTTCGAAGAGGCGGCTCGCGAGCACGGCCACGGAGTCATCGTCGTCCGGGCGGCGTCCGCCTCCCGGCCGGCGGTGGCGGCGGCCGTGCGGGAGCTGCTTGGCCACCACGTGGACGGCGCCCTCGTGGTCGCGCCCGGCGCGGCCTGGCTGCCTGGCCTGCCCGGGCTGGTCGCGCACCTCCCCGTTGTGGCGCCGTGGTGCGGGCCGCAGCACCCCGCCTCCGTTATGTATCCCTCCATCGACCAGCGGGCGGGGGCCCGGCAGCTGATCAGCCACCTCGTCGCCCTCGGGCACCGGCGGGTGCTGCACCTGGCCGGGCCGGCCGGCTGGGACGATGCGGAGGCCAGGCTGCTTGCCTACCAGTCGGAGCTGCGGCTCGCGGGCCTGCCGTGCTTGCCGCCCTTGGCGGGTGACTGGTCCGCGGCATCCGGTTACGCCGCCGGGCGCGCCCTGCTTGAGCGCCGGAGCGGCCGGGAGCTTGGGTTCAGTGCCGTCTTCGCGGCCAACGACCAGATGGCGCTTGGCCTGGTCCGCGCGCTGCACGAAGCGGGAATCGAGGTGCCGCGCGATGTCAGCGTCGCCGGATTCGATGACATTCCGCAGGCGGCGTACTTCTGGCCGCCGCTCACCACGGTCCGCCAGGACTTCGGCGAGCTCGGCCGCCGTCAGGTGGCGGCCCTGCTGGCCGGCCAAGACGGCGCGGCAGACTTCGCGGATGGCGCGGATGGCGCGGCGCTGGAGCCGCTGCTGGTCGTCAGGAGCTCGGTCGCGGCGGCGCCTGGTGGGTGACCGGTCACGGTGACCGGTCAGCGCGTCCCTGCCGTGGCGGGCGGGGAGCTCGCGTTCAGCACGCCGGGAGGCGCCCGGGGCCGTTCCGTACCGCCGCTACAGCTCGACGAGCTCGTCCTCCGGGTGGGAGTGCTCGGGCAGCGAGTCGTGCTTGCGCTGGTGCAGCGTCTTGTGCAGCATGGCCAGGTACTCGTCGGTGAAGCCCTTGGTGCCCTTCTGGTGCACGTGGCTCAGGTGCTCGACCAGGTTGACTTCGCTGCCGTCCTCATTGGTCACTTGCGTGGTCACGGTTCCCCCTCGTTCCGCGTTCCGCGTAGCGTCGGGGAGCATGTTCCCACGTTGTCCGCGGGTTAACCGGCGATTTAACTAGTGGTGACGTGAAAGTCGCGGCGTGTAGGAACTACGGATACGGGGCTGTCTTGCCTGCCGCAAGTACACTGGCGCGTACTCGCCGAGTTTGAACCTTAATCCCCGTGGCCGCGTTGTCTGTAGGAAACGCCGATGGCCTGAGGCGTTCGGCGACGGGGCGATGGCTGGTGAAGGGATGCCCGATGAGCGACGAGGACCCGTGGAAGAACTGGTACCAGGCGCAGCCGCCTGCCGGGGATACGGGGTCAGACGCGACGCGGGACATGACGTCGTTCTCGCAGCTCCCGCCGACAGATAGCGGCCAGGGCGCAGGCGCTGGCCGCGCCTGGCCGCAGCAGCCGCCGCGGGTCTCCTCCGGCGCGCCGGGATCGCAGTACGGTGGCGGCGGGTCGCAGTACGACCAGCCGGGGAACCGCAGCGGGTCCGCAGGCCCGGGCTACGGCGGCCCGGCCGGTTACGGCGGCGCGCCGCCCGGCTTCCGGCCGGCCCGCAGCGGGCGGCGCCGGCGGTTCTGGGGCCAGCCGGGGCGGCGCGGCCGGCGGATCGCGCTGGTCATCGTCGTCATCCTGGTGCTGATCCTGGCCGGGGTGGGCGGTACCTACTTCTGGCTCGACGGGAAGCTGCACCGCACCGTCTCGCTGCCCGCGTTCACCGGCACCTCGGCCGGGACGAACTGGCTGATCGCCGGCAGCGACACCCGCGACGGGATCACCCGCGCCCAGCGGGCCACGCTGCACCTAGGCGCGGAGGGCGCGAACGCCTCCGACTCACTCATGCTGCTGCACATGGGCACCGGCAAGCCGGTGCTTATCAGCATCCCGCGCGACTCCTACGTGAACATCCCCGGCTACGGGAACAACAAGATCAACGCCGCGCTGGCGTTCGGCGGCCCGACGCTGCTCATCAAGACCGTCGAGCAGGCCACCGGCCTGCGCATCGATCACTACATGGGCATCGGGTTCGGCGGCCTCGCCGACGTCGTGAACACGGTCGGCGGCGTGCGGATCTGCGTCAAGACCGCGCTCCCGGCCGACCCGACGGGAGACTCCGGCTTCAAGGGCCTCCCGGCCGGCTGCCACACCCTCAACGGCACGCAGGCGATCGCGTTCGTCCGCGACCGGCACTCGTTCGCGACCTCGGACCTGCAGCGGATCCAGGACCAGCGGGCGTTCCTGTCGGCCCTGCTGTCCAAGGCGACGAGCCCGGGCGTTTACCTGAACCCGTTCACCGCGCTGCCGTTCGGCTCGGCGGCGGCCAGTTCTATCGCCGTCGACAACGGCACCAGCCTGTACGACCTGATCCAGGTGGCGCAGGCGCTGCGCCAGCCGGAGACGGGCACCGTGCCCATCGCGAACGCGGCCTACCAGACCTCCGCCGGGGAAGCGGTGCTGTGGAACCGGTCACAGGCGCTCGAACTTTTCAACGCGCTGCAGGCCGGCAAGCCGGTCCCGGCCGGGCTGCTGACCGGGACGAAGGTCGGCTGAGCCAGTCCCACGCGGCACACCGGTTCGCACCAGTTGACGTGGATGATCCCTTTCTGGCGGTTTGAGCCGAGTCGTTTTGGTGTATCTGTACCTGTACAGGTAGGTCTTGACATCACGGCGCGCCGGTGCTTACGCGTCGCGAACTGGCTTAACCGGAGGTCTCATGACCCGTGTACAGGTTGAAGAGCAAACCAGCCTCGGCCTGTCGGCACGCGAGAGTGAGGTCATGTCGCTGATCGCCGGCGGCCATACCAACGGTGAGATCGCGGCGCGCCTGTTCCTCGCGGAGAAGACGGTCAAGAACCACGTCAGGCGCATCTACTCCAAGCTCGGCGTGCACAACCGGCCCGCCGCCATCGCGCACTGGCTCTCCGCCCGCTCCCCCCGCACGACCTAGCCCGCTCCCGCTCTCCCCGACACCCAGTGCGCCGCACTGCGCCGCACTGCGGTGAACGGTCGGCGTACGCTGGAAAGGCAACAGCCGTCCCCGAGGAAACGTTCAGGCTTTCCTCAGCCAAGCGAGCGAAGATAGAGGTCATGAACATGCCGATGACCGATCCGGGGGCGCCGGCCGAGGCGCGGCTGCTCGTCGTTGAGGACGAGCCGAACATTCTTGAGCTGCTGTCCGCATCGCTGCGCTACGCGGGGTTCGACGTGATCACCGCGTCCGGCGGCACGGAGGCGGTTCAGGCCGCGCAGCGGCACCGGCCCGACCTGATCGTGCTCGACGTGATGCTGCCCGACATGGACGGGTTCGACGTGATCCGGCGGCTGCGCGGCGGCGGCGCGCGGATCCCCGTGGTCTTCCTGACCGCGCGGGACGCGACCGACGACAAGATCCGCGGGCTGACCCTCGGCGGCGACGACTACGTCACCAAGCCGTTCTCGCTCGAAGAGGTCATCGCCAGGATCAAGGCGGTGCTGCGCCGCACCCGCGGTGACGGCGTCGAGCCGACGCCGCGGCTCAAGTTCGCCGACCTCGAGCTCGATGAGGAGAGCCACGAGGTGTGGCGGGGCGGCGCGCAGGTGCAGCTGTCGCCGACCGAGTTCAAGCTGCTGCGGTACTTCATGTCCAACGCCAACCGGGTGCTGTCGAAGATGCAGATCCTGGACCATGTCTGGGACTACGACTTCCGCGGCGACACCGGGATCGTTGAGTCGTACGTGTCCGTGCTGCGCCGGAAGATCGACACCAGGGACCCCCGGCTGATCCACACCCTGCGCGGTGTCGGGTACGTGCTGCGGCTCCCGGCCTCGTAGGAACGGCCCCTGCTCATGTCGGATGTAACGCCGGAAGCCGACGTAGCCCAAGCGGGCGCGGGATTGCCGCGCATGCCCGTGCGGTCTCCGCTGGCCGCGGCCCGGCGGCTGTCCGACCGCACGCCGCTGCGGACCAAGCTGATCACGGCCTTGCTCGCCCTGGTGATCATGGCGCTCGCCGCGATCAGCATCGCCAGCGTGTACATGCTGCGCGGCTACGTCACCACGCAGCGCGACACCCAGCTGACCCAGGACTTCCAGAGCGTCAGCCCCTACGCGCTGGCGAGGGTGTCCGCGGGAACCGCGCAGCCGACCTACTCCGGCATGGTGCTCGGCATCCAGCTCCCCGGCCACCAGCTCAGCTGGCCGAGCACGAGTAGCAATCAGTTCAACAGCGGCGCGGTACCCGGGCCGCTCCCCTCGCTGCCGACGAGCGCCAGCTGGGCCAGCGGCAACAGCCCGGCGATGCTGACGGTGCCGTCGCGGTCCGGCCCGGACAGCTGGCGGGTCATCGCCACCAAGGTGAACAACTTCCCCGTCTACAGCAGCTCGGGTACCCAGCTCAAGACCGTTAACGTGGTCCTCGCCGTGGACCTCGGCAACCTCGACGGCATGACAGCGCGGCTGGTGGTCTTCGACCTGATCGTGGGCGGCGCGATCGTGGTGGTGCTCGCCGCCGTCGGCGTCGCGGTCGTGCAGACGAACCTGCGGCCGCTGAACGACATCGAGATGACCGCGGGCCAGATCGCCAAGGGTCACCTGGACCACCGCGTGCCCGAGGGCGACCCGCGCACCGAGATCGGCTCCCTGGGCCGCTCGCTCAACGCGATGCTCGCGCAGATCGAGCGGGCGTTCCACGCGCAGGAGGCGTCCGAGCAGGCCGCGCACGAGTCAGAGGAGCGGATGCGCCGCTTCACCGCCGACGCGGCGCACGAGCTGCGCACCCCGCTGACCACGATCCGCGGGTTCGCCGCGCACTACCGCCAGCGCGGCGGCGCGGGCCGCTGGCGGTCCCGGGTCCCGGCCGGCGGCACCGTCAGCGCAGGGCAAGAGCCGTCATCAGGCACGTGGCCGGCTGACTCTCAGGGGCCACGGTATTTCCCCGGCACCGGGCCGGACGCGGACGGGCTGTCACCCGAGGAACTGGACCACGTCATGAGCCGGGTCGAGGCGGAAGCGGCCCGGATGGGCCTGCTCGTTGATGACCTGCTCACGCTGGCCAGGATCGACCAGCAGCGCCCGCTCGCCAAGGCCCCGGTGGACCTGCTCACGCTCGCCGCCGACACGGTCCAGGACGCGCGGATCGTCGCCCAGGACCGGCCGGTCGACCTGGTGGTCGCGCCAGGGACGGCCTTCATCGTCGACGGCGACGAGCCCCGGCTGCGCCAGGTGATCGGCAACCTGATGAACAACGCGCTCACCCACACGCCCGCCGGGACGCCGGTGCGGCTGAGGATCGGCCGCGGCACGCTTGAGGCCGACGCCGCCGGCCGGGCCAGGAGAGCGGAACTTGACGCGCACGACGGCTGGGCCAGCGAAGACGAGGAAGGCGGCCAGCCGGCGACCGCCGACGAGCCGGTACCTGCCGTGGTCCTCGACGTCGAGGATGACGGGCCAGGGATGAATGCCGCCCAGGCGCAGCGCGTCTTCGAGCGGTTCTACCGGGCCGACGCGGCGCGCAACCGGGCGTCCGGCGGCACCGGGCTCGGGCTGGCGATCGTGGCCGGGCTCGTCGCCGCGCACGGCGGCACGGTGTCGGTGCGCACGGCGCCCGGGCAGGGCGCTGACTTCCAGGTCAAGCTGCCGCTCTCCCCCGACGCGCAGCTTGCCGATGAGCCCGAGGACGACCTGCCCGCCTAACACCAATCCAGATCGGGATTCCTTACGTATCCCTATCAATGGCGGGAGCGTCGCCCCGAGGACAACGGGCGGCCTGTCGGATATGGGGTGCCCAGTGGCGAAGGTCAAGGAGGATGTCACCGCCCTGCGGGTCGAGCTTCTCGGCCCCGTGCGGGCCTGGCGCGGTGACGAAGAGCTGGAGCTTGGCGGGCCGCAACGGCGCGCGCTGCTCGGCATGCTGGCCGGCAGTCGCCGGCCCGTGTCTCTCGGCGAGGTCATCGACGGGCTGTGGGGTCAGGATCCCCCGGCCAGTGCGGGAAACGCCGTGCACGTTCACCTCTCTTCGCTGCGCCGGGTGCTCGAGCCTGACCGGGCGCGGCGCTCGCCCGGCCAGCTCTTGACGACGGCTCATTCCGGCTACCGGCTGGACCTCACTCCAGGCAGCCTGGACACGGAGGTCCTCGACTTCCACCTGGCGATGGCCCGGCGCCTCGCCGCGAGTGACCCGACGGTCGCGCTCCGGTCACTCGACGCCGCGCTTGGCCTCTGGCACGGTGCGTCGCTCGACGGGATCCCCGGTCCCTGGGCGGATGTCGAGCGGGCCAGGCTCGACGAGCTGTACCAGACGGCGACGGGGGACCGCCTGGACGTGCTGCTCATGCTCGGCGCGCACCACGAGGTGCTCGCCGACCTGGCCGCGCTGATCCGCAGGCACCCGCTGCGCGAGCGGTTCCGCGGCCAGTTCATGCTGGCCCTGTACCGGTCCGGGCGGCAGGCCGAGGCGCTGGGGGCGTACGACGACACCCGCCTTGAGCTGGCCGGGAAACTCGGCATCGACCCCGGGCCCGCGCTGCGCCGCCTGCACGCGCGGATCCTCGCGGGCGACCCGGCGCTTGACCCGCCGCAGGCCGCCGCGGGCGGGACCTGGCGGACGAGCGACATCGGCTGGGCGCACTCTGGCGCCTAGCCGCACCAAACGTGCACCGTGCGTGCACCGATGAGGGGGACGGGCTGCCCGGCGACGATGCCGGGCAGCCCGTCGTTTTCACGGCGTCACGGGTGGCTGAGGATCACGCCGGCAGAGCCGCTGCTGTTACCGATCAAGTATTCCCCTCACTGAAAGCGCCGACCCCGTCGCGGGGCCTGAACCGCGCTGTGAAGACAGTAACCAGGCCGCTCAATCGACCGGAACAAATAACGCGGAAAACCGATCAACTAATATTGTCTGCCCAGCTCAGAATGTGTTCTTAAGAAAAATTTAGCGAGATTCACCGCCCGGTCAGGATCGCTAGCCGCCCGCCAAGCGGATATTAATTCAGCGCTAATTGCGGGCGGGCATACTAGTTATCAGCACAGCCTTGCGGACGGGAGGTAAACCTGGTGGAGGAACCCCGGAGGGTGGGCCGGCCTGAACGCCCGGTGAACCCGCTCAACGGCCCTGTCTCCCGGTTCGCGCACGAGCTGCGCCAGCTGCGCGCCGCGGCCGGGTACCCCACGTACCGCTCGCTGGCCAGGCGCGCGTTGTACTCCGCGTCGGTGCTCTCGTCGGCGGCGAGCGGCGTGTCCTTCCCGACGCTCCAGGTCACGCTCGCGTTCGCGCGGGCGTGCGGCGCCGACCCGGCCGAATGGCAGCGCCGCTGGGAAGCGGTCGCCGTCGGTGAGTGATCAGGGGCCGGGTGCCCGCCGGTCCGGTGCGAGCCGCGACGGCTGGCTCACCGTGCGGTAGGCCTGCCTGCTGAGCGCTTCGGGCAGGTGCATCCGCAGCATCACCTGGCCGACGTTGGCGGGGACGGTCCCCTGGGTGAGCAGCGACACGACGATCATCACGCCGAACGAGAGCGGGACCGTCCAGATCGCCGGCTGGCTCGTGAGCACCGCGCCCCAGCCGCTGGCCGCCGCGCCGAGCATCGTCGACAGGATTGCCGCCAGGCAGCATCCGCCGCCGATGACGATGCCCGCCATGGCCCCGATCCTGGTGAGCCGCCGCCACCATATGCCGAGCACCATCAGCGGGCAGAACGACGACGCCGCGATCGCGAAGGCCCAGCCCACGAGGAGGGCCAGCGAGAAGGGCTCGACGAGCAGGGCGGCCATGGTCGCGACCGCGCCCGCGGTGATCGCGCACCAGCGGAACGTGGTGACCCCGCGCTTCATAAGGTCGTGTGACAGCGCGCCGGCCACGCTGACGAGCAGGCCGGACGAGGTGGACAGGAAGGCGGCGAACGCCCCCGCGGCGACGAGCGCGGCCAGCAGTTCGCCCGGCAGCCCGGGCAGCAGCTGTCCCGGCAGGGCCAGGACGACGCTGTCGGAGTCACTGGAGAGGTAGAGCTGGGGCGCCTGCAATCGGGTCAGCACCGCGAGCACCGTCGGGAACAGGTAGAAGGTGCTCAGCAGCAAGACCACGATCAACGTCGTCTGCCTCGCCGCCTCGCCGTCCGGGTTGGTGTAGAACCGCACCAGGATGTGCGGGAGCCCGATCGCGCCGAAGAACGTGGCGATGATGACGCCGTAGGTCGCCGCCAGGGGGTGCGCGCCGCTCGCGCTCGACGTCAGGAACGGGGAATCCCACGACGCGCTCGAAGAGGGTTCCATGGCCAGGCTGACCGGGACGGGCGCACCAGCGGCGAAGCCGATCCGCGCGTCCGCGCCGGCGACGTGCCGGCAGGCGCACAGGTACACGGCCTGGTCCCGGTACGTGCGCTGATCGAGGAGGCCGGTGACGGTGGCCTCCGCGGAGCGCGTGAGGGTGAAACTGGTCGCCTGCGTCATGCTGACCACGGTGGCGCGGGTGAACACCGGGGCGCGGTCCGGGGTCAGGTTGGGACTGGAATGGTGCCCGGCCGCGAACAGCAGCACGAGCGCGGGAATGCCGATCGCGCACAGCTTCAGCCAGTACTGAAAGCACTGGACGAAGGTGATTCCCTTCATACCGCCCATGGCGATGTTGCAGCTCACGACCACGCCGAGCGTCGCCGCGCCAACCCAGTACGGCGTGCCGAGCACCCATTGCAGGGTGATGCCGGCGCCCTTCATCTGCGGCAGCAGGTAGAACCAGCCGATGACGAGCACGAGCGCGGTCGCCGTCTGGCGCAGGCCGCGGGCCCCTAGCCGGCCGACGGCGAAATCGGGGATGGTGTACGCGCCGAAGCGCCGCAGCGGCGCCGCCACCAGCAGCAGCAGGACCAGGTAGCCGGCGGTGTAGCCGACCGAGTACCACAGGGCGCCCAGGCCTTGCACCACGACCAGCCCGGCGATGCCGAGGAAGGACGCGGCCGAGAGGTACTCACCCGAGATGGCCGCGGCGTTGAGTGCGGGCGGAACCTGACGGGCGGCGACCATGAAGTCATCGGGTGTCCGGGCCACCCGGATGCCGCGCGCGCCGACAATGATCGTCAGCAGCGTGACGAACGCGATGGCCCCGATGGCCGCGTTAGACATCGGGCCGTCGGCTCGCCGGGTCGACCAGGTGAGTGAACCTGGCCTCTAGCTGCCGCGCGTGACGGTTGTAGAACCAGCCGACCGCGAGGAAGACGGGGTAGAAGGCGAACCCGAGCACGATCAGCGTGAGCGGGACGCCGGCCACCGTGGTCTTGGCGACGGCCGGCACCATGGCCGCGATGATCGGGAACGAGGCGGTCACCGTGAGCGCGAACGTCAGGCACATGAGGGACAGGCCAAGCTGGGCGCGCACGAATGACTTGATGAGCAGGCGGCCGGCGCTGGTATCGTCCCGCAGGTCGCTCAGCCCGGGGATGTCGCGCTGGATCAGTACCTGATCGGACCGCCAGACAACGCGCTGCCGGCCAGGGGCGGGATCGCCGCGGCCGGGTGCCGTATCGCCGAGGTCGGGCACGGTAAGTTCCGCCTTCCGGCCCGGAGGATCCGGTCCCTGACATCCCGCACGTGACGGCGGCTCACCGGCAGGGAATGGCCGGCGACCGTCACGGCGTGCACGCCGTTAGTCACCGAGAATTCGGTGATGTGCTTGAACTGCACGAGAAAGCCGCGATGTATGCGGATGAACCCGTGAGCCGACCACCGTTCCTCCAGGTGGGAGATGGGCATGCGCAGCAGGTAAGCGCTGCCGTCCGTGGTGTGCAGCCGCACGTAGTCCCCCTCGGCCTCGACCCAGCGCACCTGCTCACGCGGGATGAACCGGGTGCGTCCCGACGTCTCGACCGGGATCGTGGCGAACGGGTCATCGGCCTGCGAGTCCGGGTGATCAGGCGAGCGCCCGAGTGCCCGCCCGAGGGCGGTGCCCAGGCGGGCGCGAGATACCGGTTTAAGCAGGTAGTCGCACGCCCCGATCTCGAAGGCGCGAACCGCGTATTCCTCAAACGCCGTAACGAAGACGATTGCCGGGGGCGTTGCGAACCGGCAGAGGACATTCCCCAGTTCGATGCCGTTGAGCGCGGGCATCCTGACATCGAGGAAAATGACATCGTAAGAACGCTCCTGAAGGTAGCGGAACGCGTCGCTTGAATTCTGCGCCGTATCGACCGGCGCGATCGAGAATGCCGTGCGCAGGAGGTAGCTCAACTCGTCCCTGGCTGGTGCCTCATCGTCGATGACCAGCGCCGACGCTTTCCGGGCCGGGGTAGGGGGCGGGGGGGTCGGCAGAGGGGTCATTGCCCGCTCACCGCCGGGGCGAACTTGGGCAGGCGCATCGTGACCTTCGTCCCCGCGCCGACCCCGGTTTCTATCGTCAGCCCGTGGTCGTTGCCGAAGGTGGCGCGCAGCCGCTCGTCGACGTTGCGCAGCCCCACGGACTGGCCTCCGGTCCGCCCCGCGAGAATGTCCGCGAGGTGCCCGGGATCGACGCCGTTGCCGTGGTCCTCGACGGTGACGATCGCCTCGTGGCCGCCGTCTTCCGCGGAGATCTGCAGCCGGGCGGTTCCAGTGAACCGCTCAAGGCCGTGCCGGACCGCATTTTCCACCAGTGGCTGCAGCACCAGGGACGGCACGCGCACGGGAAGCACCTCGGGGGCTACGCGCAGGCTGACCGCGAGGCGGTCGCCGAACCGGGCGCGCTCCAGCTCCAGGTAGGTATCGACGAAGCGCAGTTCCTCGGCCAGGGTCGCGTACTGGCTGTGCTCGCGGAAGGACCAGCGGATGAACTCCGCGAAACCGACCAGGAGGTCCCGCGCCCGCTCCGGGTCAGACCGGACGAACGACTCGATCGCGGTCAGCGCGTTGTAGACGAAATGCGGGCTTATCTGGGCCCGCAGGAAGTTCAGCTGGGCCTGCACCGTGCGGGTGCGGGAGGCGTCGAGTTCAGCGAGCGCGAGATGGGTGGACACGAACCTGGCGACCTCGGTCGCGGTCCGCATCAGGGCCGCGTCGGCGGACGGGCCAAGCGCCGCGAGTGCTCCGATAACCGCCCCGTCGACGGCGATCGGCACGGCAACGCCGGCCCGCACGAGGCAGTCGCTGCCGTGCCCGCAGCCAAGGTCCGATGGCGATAGCAACTGCGAGCGGCCGGACGTTACGACGCCGCGCAGGTGGCGGGCGAGCGCCTCGGCGTGCTGGTCGGATCCGTGGCAGGCGAGCACGCCGGCCTGGCCCGCGATGGCGACCGTCGGGGTGCCGAGAAGCTGGCGCAGGCTCGGTGCGGCCTTGACCGCCGTGGCCGCCGTCAAGCCGTCACGCAGCACGGAGACGGCCTGGCTGGCCGTGTGGAGCACCTCGTAAGTTGCCCGCTGCGGCGGTGCGCCGACGCGGCGCGAGCTGCGCCGCCAGAACAAGATGGCGGAGCACAACGCCACGGCGACGGAAACGAACATAATGATGAGGACTACCATCGCCATCGCCGCACTATAAACCAGCTGGCACTGTCACGGATACCCCTGGGAAATACCAGCGTTACCCTGCGATAAAGTTGCGGGCTGCTCAGCGAGATGCGAAATGGCGAAGAACCGTTCCCCCGGCGCCGCACATGACCGCTTGCCGGCCGGAAGCGACCGTTCCTCGCCCGTGAAGGCCCGTTCCGCGCATTATCTGCGGCGTTCATCGCACGGCTAGCCTGCGGTGGCGGCCAGCGCCGTATTTTCCGCCTTAGCACATCGGGCCACAATGCAACGGAGCAACCTATGACCGAGGAAGCACGCCCTGTCCTGACCCCTGCCGCCGACCCGGCCCCGCTCGGGCTGGCGGCCTTCGCGCTGACCACCTTCCTGCTCTCCGCCGCCAACGCCAACTGGATGACCTCCGCCACCGGCAGCGCGTGGCTCGGGTACGCCCTGGCCTACGGCGGCGTCTGCCAGCTGCTCGCCGGCATGTGGGAGTTCCGGAACAGGAACGTCTTCGGGGCGACCGCGTTCTCCACGTACGGCGGATTCTGGATCGGCCTGTTCCTCTGGGTCCAGTTCGTGGCGCCGCACGCCGCGAGCGCCTCGGCGGCCGACCACGACCTCGGCTGGATCCTGCTCGCGTTCGCGATATTCAACACCTACATGCTCATCATGTCCCTGGCGGTCAACATCGCAGTGTTCGTCGTCTTCCTGACCCTGGAGATCACCGAGATCGTCCTGTTCATCGGGAACTTCGCGGGGAACACGTCGGTCGTGCACATCGGCGGCTACATCGGCGTCATCACCGCGCTCGCGGCCTGGTACGCCTCGGCCGCCGGCGTCTCCGCCGGCGTAGCGGGCAACCGGATCCTGCTGCCGGTCGGGCGCCCGCTCCTGGCCCACCGCGCCTGAGCCCGGTGTTAGCGGCGCCAGCCAAGCCCCGCCAGCCATCCGTCCTCTCCCCTTTGGGGGACGGCTGGCTGGCGGCCTCATTTCCTGGTGTTAGTACGCGCTGGAATAACCCCCCGTTCCGTGGCCATCCCAAGCTGGCCTTCCTCCCCCGCCGGCCGCCGGGCGGCAGCGACCAGGTCCGCAGCCGCAGCTGCAGCTGCGCGCCGCCGAGCGCGGAGACGCCGATCTTGAGTCCGCCGCCGGTGGACTCGGCGACCCGGCGGGCGATGTCCAGCCCGAGGCCGGTGGAGCCGGCGCCGCTGCTGCCGCGCCGCAGCGCGGCGTCCGGGTCGGCGATCCCGGGGCCGGCGTCGGCGACGAGGAGGAGCACCGCCCCCTCGCCGCGGTGCAGGGTGACCGCGAACCCGGTGCCTTCCGGTGTGTGCTTGAAGATGTTGCCGATCAGCGAGTCCGCCGCCGTCGCCAGGTCAGACCGCGGCAGCGGAACGGGGGCGGGCTCCCCCGTCACGTTCAGCTGGCACGGGCGCGACTGGTCCTCGGCAAGCGCGGACCAGAAGCCGAAGCGCTCGGTGATGACCTCGGCGGCGTCGCAGCCGTACGGCTCGTCGGGCGCGGGACGCCGGGCGGCCCGGATGATCAGGTCGACCTCCCGCTCGAGCCGGTCGATGGCGAGCCGGGTGTCGTCGGCGGCCGGGCCGGGTCCGAGGGCGGACGCGATCATCCGCAAGCCGGTCAGCGGCGTGCGCAGCCGGTGCGGCAGGTCGGCCGCCATCACCCGCTCCGCCGCGATCAGCCTGCTCAGCCGCTCGGCCATGACGTTGAACGCGTGCCCGGCGGCGGCCAGTTCGGCGGGACCGCGGACGGCGCTGCGGGCGGTCAGGTCGCCGTCGCCGAGCATCGCGGCGGCCAGCGCGAGCTCGCGCGCGGGCCGGGTGACCCGGGTCGCGAGGCGGTCGGCCACCACGACGGAGACACTGATGAGGACGAGCGCGATCGCGGTCATCACGGCCCAGGACGCGGCCACGCCCCGGGCGACCGCCGCGGCCGGGACGTAGACCTCGGTGACCGCCATGCGGCCGCCGGCCAGCGCCACCGGCTGCAGTACCGCGTAACCGCCAGACGCGTGCACGATGACGGACCGCGCCGCCGTGGCGGCGGCTTGCAGGTCCGCCGCGCTCGCCCGCTGCGGGCCGCCGACCAGCGTTCCCGCGGCGGGCGTTCCCGCTGAGACCGGGCCGGTGATGTACACGGCGAGCTGGCCGGCCGCGCCGGCCGGGGTGCTGACGATGGCGCGGCCGAGGGCCGCCCGGTCCGTGCTGACCGCGAGCACCGGCTCGATCGCCGCCCCGGCCAGCTGGGCGGACGTGAAGGCCCGGTCCCGCGCCACGTCCCTGACGATGACCGCGAGCGGGATGAGGAAGGCGATCGCCACCATCGAGGTGACCGCCGCCGACACCAGGGCCAGGGTCACCCTGACCGACGCTGGCCGGCTCATCGCAGTGTGTCTCGGGGGGCGTCGAGCATCACGCCGACACCGCGCACGGTGTGCAGGTAGCGGGGCCGGGCCGCGGTCTCGCCGAGCTTGCGCCGCAGCCAGGAGACGTGCACGTCGATCGTCTGGTCGTCGCCGTAGGCCTGCTGCCACACCTCGGTGAGCAGTTCCCGGCGCGATACCACCGCGCCCGGCCGCGCGGCGAGGTAGGCGAGCAGGTCGAACTCGCGGCGGGTGAGGTCGAGGAGCCGGCCGTCGAGCTGCGCCTCCCGCCGGGCCAGGTCGAGGCGCAGGCCGGCCACGCGGATGTCGAGAACGGGCGCGGCGGCCTGGCCGGCCCGGCGCAGCAGCGCGGCGACCCGGGCCGCCAGGTGCTCGCCGGAGAAGGGCTTGACGACGTAGTCGTCCGCGCCGTCGTTGAGCAGCCGGATGATCTCCGCCTCCTCGTCCCTGGCGGTCGCGACGATGACCGGCGCCGCGGTGATCGCGCGGATCATCTTGAGCGCCTGGCCGCCGTCCAGGTCGGGGAGCCCCAGGTCAAGGACGATCACGTCGGGCGGATCGTGGCTGACTTCCCTGATCCCGTCGAGCGCGCTGCCCGCCGTGCGCACGGCGTGCGACCGTTTGGTGAGGTCGGCGGCCATCGCGGAGCGGACAAGCGGGTCATCCTCGACAATGAGCACACGGGCCATGTTCCGAACCGTACGTATACGGGGCGTTTCGTGCTGCATTATTGCCGACATGGTGCGGATCATGGCCGCCCTCGCGGCCTGGGCGGCCGGAACCGCCATCGCGACCGGCATCACCTGGTTCGGCGCGAACGTCGTGCTCAGGGACGCTGGCGTGGGGCCCGGCATGCCGGTGGTCAACGCGGCCGTCCTGCCCGCGGGCGTCGCGACGGCGCCGCCGGGGGCACCGGGATCGTCCGGGTCGCCGGAGTCGCCTGGGTCGCCTGGGTCGCCGTCGGCGAGCGCGTCAGCTCAGGCGAGCGTGCCCCCGGCGTCCGCCGCTGCGGTGCCTTCCGCTGCGGTGCCTTCCGCTGCGTCGCCGTCTCCGTTCGGCTCGGCGGGGCCGACCGGGTCGGCGGGGCCGACGGGGCCGACGGGG
>CAZORE010000012.1:24983-41980 GCA_964581815.1 uncultured Streptosporangiaceae bacterium
CGGGGCCGACGGGGCCGACGGGGTCGGCCGGAAGCGCGCACGCTTACCTGCTCACCGGCGGGCGGGTCACCCTGGAGGTGACGCCGACCTCGGTTCAGCTGGTGACCGCGGTGCCTGACGCCGGGTACGCGGTCACGACCTGGTCGGGCACGGGCTGGCTGCGCGTCGACTTCAGCTCCGGGCCGCAGGTGTCGTCCCTGATCGCCAGCTGGTACGAGCACGCGCCGACGATCACGCTCGAGAACTGAGCCGGGCGCCCGGTGACCGCTTCGCCGTCCGGGCTGCCCGGCCCTGGGCCTGACCGAGCGGCCCAGGGCCATGGCCGGGTGCCTACGCGGGCAGCGGCTTGGTCGTCAGCTGGTAGTCCTCCCTGATGCGGCCGTCGCCGTCGAGCAGCAGGAAGACGCGGGTGGCCCAGTCCACCACCCCGTCGGGCGTGACCAGTTGGGCGGTGAACATGACGACGTCATCGTGACGCGTCACGTCGTCGGCGCCTTCGACCGTGTACTTGCCGTTGGCGACGAACGTCTGGTACGCGCGGATGACCCGCGCCTCTAGTTCCTCGTAGCCGTGGAACTGCACTTCGAACACGAATTCCGTGGCGTCGGGCCGCCAGATTGCCTCGATGGTCCCGCGGCGGGTGACCGCGTCTGGCTCGTTGAACACGGCGAGGTAGCGGGCCGCGATCGCGGTGATGTCAAGGTCGGTCTGCTGTGTCATGGTGATGCGCTTCCTTCCGGCTTTCTGCCTTGTCCGCCGGCCTGGACGGGCCGACAAGACGAGCCTCGACGCTCCTGTTACAGGAGGGTCAAGCCGGTTGCGGACAACCGGTGCGGGGCGGCGGCCGTCTATGAGGCGGGAGGTCGGAAAATGCAGGCTCTGGGTTTCGGTGGTAGGTCGCGGCGCCGGCTGCTGGCGACGACGGCGGTCGCGCTGCTCGGGTCGTTCATCGCGCTGCTGGCTCTAGCCGCGCCGGCCGCCAGCGCGAGTCCAGCCGGCGTCAGCCTGGCGGTCGGCACGGTCGCGTGCACGTCGGCGTCACACCCGGCGGTGGCCGCCGCGCTCGCGCGTGACATCCAGGCGGCGCGGCGCGGCCGGTCCTCCACCGTGGCGGTATGGGTCGACGATCCTGGTGCGGGGATCACCTGCTCGCTGAACGGGTCAGCGCAGTTCGACTCGGCCAGCATCGTGAAGGTGATCGTCCTCGGCGCGGTCCTGCGCAAGGCGCTCGAGCAGCACCGGTACCTGACCGCCGGCGAGACGGCCCTGCTGCGCGCGATGATCACCAAGTCCGACAACAACGCCGCGTCCACGCTGTGGGCCAGGCTCGGGCGGTCGTACCTGCAGCACTTCCTCAACCTCGCCGGGATGCGGGAGACCATTCTCGGGCCCGGCGGCTACTGGGGCCTGACTCAGGTCACCGCGCATGACGAGATGCTCCTGCTGCGGCTGCTGCTTGAGTCCAACGCGGTGCTCTCCAGCGGTTCCCGCGCCTACGCGCTCGGCCTGATGTCCCAGGTCATTTCGTCCCAGCGGTGGGGGGTCCCGGCGGGCGCGCCGCGCACCGTCACCGTCCACGTGAAGAACGGATGGCTGCCGCTCGCCACTCACGGCTGGCGCATCAACAGCATCGGCGGCTTCACCTGGCCCACGGGCTGGTACAGCATCGTTGTGCTCTCCATGGACAACCCGACCATGGCCTACGGGATCACGACCGTCGAGGCCATCGCCAAAGTCATCCACCACGACCTGAACCCGGCGGTGACGTCCGTCATCCCCCTGTCCACGCCGAGCCCGGTCTGGGGGACGCCGGATGAACGGATCCCGGCACCGTTACCGATGGGCCGGCCGTAACTGACGGAACGGCGTAGCGGGCGCCCGTGCTGCCGCTGACACGGGCACCCGCAGTATGAGCGGCGTCAGCAGGCGCCGTCGTTGTTCCACGCGCCCGAGGGACCGCCTGGCACCTCGTTGTAGTTCCACTGGTTGGCGGTCCACTTACCGCCGCCGTAGGACACGACATTGCCCGAAACGTAGGCCGTGCTCGATGACCAGGCGGCGGCCGTGCAGGAGCCCGTCGTCGGCGTGGGAGTCGGAGTCGGGCTCGATGTCGGGCTTGTTGTCGGGGTCGGGGTCGGGGTCGGCTCCGTCACCGGCGCGCTCTTGGCGAAGGCGACCGTGTAGGCGGTGAAGTCCCACGAGTTCTGCGTCACGCTACTGCACTCGCTCGACAGGTTGCCGTTGTTGCCCGGCGGGTTGCACTGACGGTCGCGGTTGACCGACCAGAACGTGTACCGGCCGAGACCGACGCTCTGCGCGAAGCTGAGCACCGTCTGGAAATCGCTCTGGTAGAAGTACTCGGCGGAGTCGGTGCGGCCGTTCATGCCGGAGAAGCCCTCGTGCGCATACGCCTGCGAACTGCTCCACCCGAACGTGCTCGCCAGCTGCGCGTTGAAGTCCTGCAGCGCGGTGACCTGAGACGTACCGCCGTTGAAGCCGCCGTCGAACGGCATGATGGTGTAATCGTCGGGCGTGAAGCCGAGCGTCTTGGCCTCGCCGAGCAACTGCTGCCCGAAGTAGTTGGCCCCGGTTGCGGTGGACGGGATCGTGACCGAGGTGAACAGGCCCGGGTTGTTCCGCTGCAGGATCTGCGCCGCGCCCAGTTCATTAGCGATCGCGGCGGAGTTCTCGATCTCCGGTTCCTCAAGGTCGAAGTCCATCGCGTGCAGCCCGTACGCATTGATGACCTGCTGGTAGGCGGCCGCGGTGGCGGCGGCGGTCCCGCAGACCTGGCCGAGCTTGGTCCCGTTGTAGCCGCCTGCGGACACGATCACGTCGCCGCCGTCGGAACGCACCTCGTTGATGACCGCGGCCACCTGGGTATCGCCGGACACCGGGTCGGTCCCGTTCCATGCCGGGACGCAGCCGCCGTCCGCCAGGATGAACGCCATTTCGAATGCCTTCTGGCCGGTGGCCGCCATGACCGTACCGAGATCGGGGGCGTTCGGATCGAGCACGCTGTAGTACGGCGCGGACTCGTACCAGTTGGCGGAGAGCGCAGAGTCCGCGGTCAGGATCGCCGCCTGGCGCGCTTGACCCGAGGCGGGAGAGTTTCCCAAGGTCGCGACCGCCGCGGCCGCGCCGACGACCGCAAGCAGCGCCGCACCCGTCGTCGCGATCGCCGTGCGCACCCTTCGCCGCCTGCTCCTGGCGCTGCGGGGTGGTTCCAGTACGGCGTGATCCATCGTTCCTCCTGGAGGGTCAAGGTGTGTTCCCCCGAGGCGTTCCGTTACCCAGAATTAAATAACAAAGTTTCTTAATAATTAAGTGGCGGAACCTTAAATCCTGCTTAAGCCGACGGCCCCATCGGTCCCGCCGACCGCGAAAACCCCTGCCGCAACGCCACCCGCCGCAAGCGGTGCCTGCCGGGCACCGGAATTGGACGGGTGGCACCTGCTCCGTTCTGGAGACTGTCGATGGAGCATGGGGATTTACGTTTTTTTACGGCTCAGCTTATTGACGCAGGGAAAACGTAACGTTACGTTCCTCGGCAAATAGGAAGGTTTCCTATCTAAAACCCCTGGAGCGGGGGTAAGGAGTCCGGGTACATGCCTGGCGTATCGGAACGCGTCACGGGTATCTGCAAGCGCGCCACAAGGTGGCGCCTGAGAGGCGGGCTGGCACTCGCCATCATCGCGCCGGTCATCGCGGTGACGGGGGCCACCGTCCCCGCCGCCTCGGCGCTCGCCGCGCCGGCGGCCGCCACGTCGGCGGCTGCTGTCGCGGCGCCGGCCACCGTCCCTGGGCCGCCTTCGGGCTGGTCCACCGTCTTCAGCGACGACTTCAACGGCGCGTCCGGGTCCGGCGTGGACTCGCAATGGATGTACGACACCGGGCCAGGCTCGAGCTTCGGCACCGGCGAAATCGAGACGATGACCAACTCGACAAGCAACGTGTACCAAGACGGCAACGGCAACCTCAACGTCAGGGCCATCGGCAGCGGCAACTCGTGGACGTCCGGCCGCGTCCAGACCACCAGCGCCAACGTCGGCGCGCCCGCGGGCGGGCAACTGGAAGTCACCGCCTCCATCCAGCAGCCGGCTGGCGGCCTTGGCTACTGGCCCGCGTTCTGGATGCTCGGTCCTGGCCAGTGGCCGGAAAACGGTGAGATCGACATCATGGAGGACGTCAACTCGCTATCCGAGGTCTCCGGAACCGTCCACTGCGGCACCGACCCGGGCGGGCCGTGCAACGAGCCGAACGGCGTCGGCAGCGGGCTACGCTCGTGTTCCGGCTGCCAGTCCGGTTACCACACCTACACGATGATCCTCAACCGGACGAACACCTCCGCGGAGTCGATCACCTTCTACCTGGACGGCAGCTCCTACTTCACCGTGACCGAGGCCCAGGTCGGCACGGCGACGTGGCAGGCGGCGTTCGATCACAACCTGTCCATCATCCTTGACCTGGCGATGGGCGGCGGCTATCCGAACGGAGTCTGCGGCTGCACCTCACCGACCAGTTCGACGACCTCCGGCGGCACGATGAGCGTGGCCTACGTGGCCGCGTACTCGACCAGCAGCAGCAGCGGTGGCGGCGGTGGCGGCGGAAGCGGCACCGGTCCCGTCACCGGCTACAACGGCCTGTGCCTGGACGTCCGCGGAGCGAACTCCGCCAATTTCACGCCCGTCCAGGTGTACACCTGCAACGGGACCAACGCCCAGCAGTGGACCGTGGTCCAGGCCGGCAGCACCCTGCACGCGCTCGGCAAGTGCCTGGACATCAACGGCGGCGGCACCGCCGACGGGACCACCGTGGACCTGTACGACTGCAATTCAACCGGCGCGCAAGTCTTCATCCCCCAGTCCAACGGAAGCCTTTACAACCCGCAATCGAACAAGTGCCTCGACGACACCAACTTCGGCGGCTCCGGCACCCAGCTGCAGATCTGGGACTGCACGGCCGGCGACGCCGCCCAGGTGTGGCACCTGCCTTAACCCCCAGCCCCGGTGCAGCAGGGCAGCCCTGCTGCACCGGGGCGCTCGCCGTGAGGCGGTCCAGCGCATCCTGCCGCGCGGGCCGAACAGATTGTCGTCTCAACAGATGGGTTTAACCGGGAATATAGCGCCTGGCCGGGATGCTTGGGGATGTAGGAGCGTTCTGGAGGAGGCGTAACGTCATGCCGGTCGAGTTCCTTGGGATCGCCGCGACCAACGACGGCTCGGAGGTCAGCGCCCGGTCCGGGCCGGCCTTCGACCGGGAGTACACGCTGCGGCTCGCGCGGGCGCATGAGGAGAACGGCTGGGACCGGGTCCTGTTCGCCTACGGCTCCGGCAGCCCTGACCCGAACATCGGGGCCGCCTACATCGCGAGCAAGACCGAGAAGCTGCAACTGCTGCTCGCGCACCGGCCGAACGTTTCCTACCCGACGTTCGCGGCCAAGACCTTCGCCACCGTCGACCAGGTCAGCAACGGGCGGATGACCGTGCACTTCATCACCGGGGGCACCGACCACGAGCAGCAGCGCGAGGGCGACTACCTGACCAAGGACGAGCGGTACGAGCGGACCCGTGAGTGCATGCAGATCGTGAAGAAGGCGTGGACCTCGCGGGAGCCCTTCGACTACGAAGGCAAGCACTACAAGTTCGCCGACTTCGTCAGCGACGTGTTCCCGGCACAGCAGCCCCGGCCGAGGCTGTCGTTCGGCGGCTCCTCCCCCGCCGCCTACCAGGCGGGCGGCGCCGAGGCCGACATCTACTGCCTGTGGGGCGAGCCGCTGGCGCGGACCGCCGAGCAGATCGAGTCGGTGCGGCAGGCCGCGAAGCTGGCGGGCCGCACCGACACGCCCAAGATCCAGGTGGCGTTCCGCCCGATCATCGCGCCAACGGAGGCGCAGGCCTGGGAGAAGGCCCGCGACATCGTCGCGCGCATCGAGGACCGGGTGCGGGCAGGCAACGGGGCGCTGACCCGCCGCCGCTCCGTCAGCAACCCAGAGAACACCGGATCGCAGCGGCTGATCGCGATCGCCGAGGAAGGCGAGCGGTTCGACCGGGCGCTGTGGACCAGGACCGCCGCCGCGACCGGCGGTGCGGGCAACTCCAATGCGCTGGTCGGGACGCCGGAGACCGTCGCGCAGGCGATCCTCGACTACATCGACCTCGGCGTCGACATCATCTCGATGCGCGGTTACGACCTGCGGCAGGACGCGATCGACGTGGGCCAGCAGGTCATCCCGATCGTCCGCGAGGAGGTCGCGAAGCGCGACGCGGCCCTGGCCCGCTGAGCCGTCATGGCCGTCGTACCCGGCACTGAAGCTCCGCCGTCTCTCGGAGCGGGTGCCGTCAGCATCCCGGCGATCCAGACGGCCGACGAAGCGGTCAGAGCGGCCGGCGAGTACGCGGAGTCGATCGCCGCCGGGGTGATCGAGCGGGACCGGTCGGGGAGCGTCCCGGTGGCCGAGCTGGCGGCGCTGGACGCCAGCGGGCTGCTGGCGATCACCGTGCCGCGCGCGCACGGCGGGCCGGAGCTCGGCGCGCCGGTGCTCGCGGAGGTGATCCGGGTCATCGCCGCGGTCGACCCGGCGATCGCGCAGGTTCCGCAGGCGCATTTCCTGTTCACCGACGTGCTCGCCGTGCTGGGGACGGCCGGGCAGCGGGAGCGGCTGTTCGCGGAGGTGCTTGACGGCGGCCGGCTGGCCGGCGCGCAGGCGGAGCGCGGCGGCCAGCACGCGCAGGACCTCAAGACGCGGCTGTACCGCGACGCGAGCGGCGGCCTGCGGCTGTCCGGCGCCAAGTACTACGCCACCGGGTCGCACACCGCCCGCTGGCTCGGGGTCACCGCGCTTGATGAGGCCGGGCAGCTGGCGCTGGCATTCGTCCGGCGGGACGCACCCGGGGTCACCCTCGGTACCGACTGGAACGTGATGGGCCAGCGGGCCACGGTCAGCGGGTCCGCGGTCTTCGCGGACGTGCCGGCGGACCCGGCGCTCGTACTCCCCTACACCGCCGCGTTCGCGGTGCCGCAGCAGCTTGGCGCGCGCACCCAGCTGGTGCACGCCGCGATCCAGGCCGGCATCGCCGGCGGGGCGCTGCGGGACGCGGGCTCGTTCGTGCGGGACAAGGCACGGCCGTTCTTCGAGGCGGCCCGGGCCGGACTGGCCGACACCGCAAGCCGCGACCCGCACACGATCCACCGCTACGGTGAGCTCGCCACCCGGGTCAGCGCCGCCGAGGCGCTGCTCGCCCGGGCCGCCGCCGTGCAGCAGTCGGTCGGCCTGGTGCCGGCCGACGCGCAGGCGGCGGCCACAGGCACGCTGGCGGTCGCGCAGGCAAAGGCGTTCGCCAGCGAGGTCGCGGCCGAGGTGACCACGGAGATCTTCTCGCTCAGCGGCACGAGTGCCGCGGACGAGCGGTACGACCTGTCCAGGCACTGGCGCAACGCGCGCACCCATGCCAGCCACGACCCCGTGTCATGGAAGTACCACCACGTGGGGAACTTCCTGCTCAATGACGTGCTGCCGCCTAACCACGGGCAGCTCTGAGCAGCCGGACCTCTGCCGGGGCTAGCGACCGCGGGCCCGCAGGACGATGCCGTGCGCGCAAGATCGGTACGGGGGTCGGCCGTGCCGCGCCATAATGTCGATTAGTCCTATCGGAATAGTACGATATATGATCTCACCAGCCGCGAGAGCTTGCCCGATAAGGCCGGGTACCTGGACGTTCGCACGATAAGCACGTCAAGTACCCAGGCCCGTGCGCTACTCTGGCGCGCGATCACAGAGAGGGCACTCGCTCCATGAGGCAGACAAACCACCTGAGACACGCCACGCAGACGGGACGCAAGGTGCTAGCAGTGAGTGCTGCTGCCGCCATGGTGAGCCTTGCCACCGCGTGCGCGAGCATCTCGTCATCGGGCAGCAGTGGCACCAGCGGCGGCGGCGCCGCCAGCGCGGCCGGCAGCGCCACGGCCTCGGCGGCCGCCTGCTCCAATGCCGCTATCCAGCCCGACCTGTACGCCAAGGGCCAGCTCACCGTCGCGACCGATTCCCCGGCCTACTCACCATGGTTCGCCGGCAACAAGCCGGCCAACGGCCAGGGCTACGAATCGGCCGTCGCCTACGCGGTCGCCGCCCAGCTCGGGTTCAGCAAGTCACAGGTCAAGTGGGTGGTCGAGCCCTTCGACAGCTCGTACGCGCCGGGGCCGAAGAAGTTCGACTTCGACGTCAACGAGATCTCCTACAGCGCGCAGCGGGCCCAGGCAGTCTCGTTCTCCGACTCCTACTACGACGTCCAGCAGTCCCTGGTCGCGCTCAAGGGGTCCTCGATCGTGAACGCGCACTCCCCCGCCGACCTCAAGGGCTACGTCTTCGGCGACCAGATCGGCTCGACCAGCCTGGAGTACATCACCTCCGCGATCCAGCCGACGCAGACGCCGAAGGTGTTCAACACCCTCAACGACGTCGCCCAGGCCCTGGCGACCAAGCAGATCGCGGCGCTCGTGGCGGACACCCCGACCGCGCAGTACATCACCTCCTCTGCTGAGATCAAGAACTCGGTCCTGGTGGGCCAGTTCCCGTCCACCGGCGATCACTTCGGCCTGCTGTTCAGCAAGGGCAACCCGCTGGTGCCCTGCGTCAACCAGGCACTCGCCACGCTGAAGTCCAACGGCACGCTGGCCGCGCTGCAGAAGAAGTACCTGCAGATTTACCTGGCTGTCCCGACCATCAAGCCGTAAGTGACCGAGCCGCCTCTTGACCTCACGCGGCGCGGCCCCCGCCTGCTCGGCGGGGGCCGCGGCCGTAATGATGCCCGCGGTGCAGCGCTGTCGACCGCGAGCACGGTGGCCGTCATCGCCGTCATCGCCGCCCTGTTCCTGCTCGCTCCGGGCAGCGCGCAGGTCCGGCACACCTTCTTCAGCCCGCCGGACCTGTGGCAATCCCTGATTGGCGACCCGGCGAAGGGCTACTACAGCGTCGGCGCGGCCATCTGGCTCAACATCCGGATGTTCCTCGTCGCCGAGGTCCTCATCCTGGCCTTCGGCCTCCTGCTGGCGATCGTCCGGCAGTCGACCGGGCCGGTCATGCTGCCGCTGCGCGTCGTCGCCCTGCTCTACGTGGACGTCTTCCGCGGGATACCGACGCTCCTGGTCATCTACGCGGTGGGCTTCGGCCTGCCCGCGCTGAGCCTCACCGTCGTCTCCACCCAGGACCCCGCCGTGTACGGGGTGATCGCGCTCGTGCTGTCGTACTCGGCGTACGTATGCGAGGTCTACCGCGCCGGGATCAACTCGGTGCCGCTGGCCCAGGTCAGCGCCGCCCGTTCGGTCGGGCTCACACAGCCCCAGGCGATGCGGCACGTGATCCTACCGCAGGCGGTCCGCACCGTCATCCCGGCGCTGCTGAACGACTTCATCAGCCTGCAGAAGGACACCGCGCTCGTGTCCGTGCTCGGCTCGATCGAGGCCAACCGCGCCGCGGAGATCTACAGCGCCACGGTGTTCAACTACTCCTCCTACGTGGTGGCCGCGGTACTGTTCCTCATCCTGACGATCCCGCTGGCCCGGTTCACCGACCACCTGATCGCGCGCGACCGCGCCCGGCGCCTGGCCGGCGGTGCCCGGTGAGCCCGCCGCTGCTCCCGGACGAGCCGGCCTCCCCCACCTCGGCGCCCGCTCTTGAACTCCGGCAGGTCCGCAAGTCCTTCGGCGATCACGACGTGCTGCGCGGTATCGACCTCACGGTTGCCCCGCACGAGGTCATCTGCCTGATCGGCGCTTCCGGCTCTGGGAAGTCCACGCTGCTGCGCTGCGTGAACCTGCTTGAGCCGGTGACCTCCGGGTCGGTATGGATGTCCGGCACGGAGATCACCGCTCCCGTGGTGAACCCTGACCTGGTCCGGCGGCGAATCGGCATCGTGTTCCAGTCGTACAACCTGTTCCCGCACATGACGGTGCTGCGCAATATCACGCTCGGACCGGTCAAGGCGCTGAAGATGCCGCGGGCCGAGGCAGAGCAGCTGGCCAGAGACCTGCTGGGCCGGTTCGGCCTCGCCGACCGGGCGGCCGACTACCCGGACCGGCTGTCCGGCGGGCAGCAGCAGCGCGTGGCGATCATCCGGGCGCTGGCGATGAGTCCCCGGCTCATGCTGCTCGATGAGGTGACGAGCGCCCTGGACCCTGAACTGGTTGCCGAGGTGCTCGACGTCATCAGGGAGCTAGCCGAGGGCGGGATGACCATGCTCCTCGCCACGCACGAGATGGGCTTCGCCCGGGACGTCGCCTCCCGGGTGGCCTTCCTGGCCGACGGCGAGATCGTCGAGATGGCCGCCCCCGCCGACCTCTTCGGCCGCCCGCGCGATGAGCGCACCCAGCGCTTCCTCCGCCGGGTCACCGACGCCGGGCGCCTGTAGTCAGGCCTGTTCGCCGCCGCTGGCCGCGGGGAGCTGCAGCCGGTGGTACACGAGCAACTGCGGCTGGAACAGGCCGTGCTTGCCCACCAGAAGATGGAAGCTGGCGAGGTGCTCGGCAGGATCGTGCTCCTGCGTGGCGCTAATCCAGATCCTCTACCGTAGAACACGTGGCACTCCCTCAGGATGCCAGTGGCCCGGTCTTACGCCGGCGGTGGTGGAGATGACAGTGGAGGGACTGCATAGCTGGCTGGAGGGAACGTGTCGAATGCCGGACGGTTACGTCACGATCGAGGTCAACGGCCATCAAGCCGACCAGGCGGCCATGTCCCTTCTGGAATATGAGGGGTGGGGCCATTTCACCGCGATGCAGGTCCGCAGGGGCGGGACCCGCGGTCTCGACTTGCACCTGTCGCGGCTGGAGGCGGCACACCAGGACGTGTACGGGCGGGCGCTCGGCGGGCAGGCGGTCCGCGCCCGCATCCGGCATGCCCTCGGTGGCCGGCCAGACGCCAGCGTCCGCGTCTACGGCTACTGGGCCGGGCTGATCGTCACGGTTCGCGAGCCACAGGACATGCCGCGCCGCCCGCACTCGATGACCGCCGTGCACTTCCAGCGGCCGCTCGCCCGGCTCAAGCACGTCGGCAGCTGGGGCCAGGGCCAGTTCCACGAGGCCGCCCTGGCGGCAGGCTTTGATGAGGGCCTGCTGGTGGACGAGACGGGCAGGATCTCCGAGGGCGTCATCACCAACGTGGGACTCTGGCGGGACGGCGTGGTGATCTGGCCCGACGCGCCGAAACTGGAGGGCATCACGATGCTCCTGCTGCAGCGCCAGCTCACCGCGGCCGGCATCGAGCAGGCTGAGGAGCCTGTCCGCGTGCGGGACCTCGCCGGCTACCACGGGATGATCTTGTGCAACTCGCGCGGCTGGGCGCCGGTTAGCCGGGTCGACGACCTCGCGATCACCCAGGACGAGGCATTCACTGACGTGATCACGGCCGCAATTGACAACTGCCCATGGGATGAGATCTAGCCTCCCGATCAACGATCGGGGGGCGGCTGTCGCCGGCGTACGTCAGCCCGTGACGACGGGCTCGGGCCAGGGCGGGTCGGGGATCGACCGGCGCAGCGCGGGTGCCACATCGGACTGGAACAGCTCCAGGCTGTCCACCCACTGGGTGCGGGTGAGCGCCCTAGTGTGAGGCGACGATGTCGCGGCTTACCGGCACCGGGTTCCTGAACAGGTCAAGGACGGGGCAGTGCTCGTCTACCGCCGCGGCCAGCTCGGCATAGCGCTCCTTGGTCTCCGGCCCGGTCACCGCCACCTCGACCCGGACCGCGGTGAAGCCGGGCCGGACGCTGTCGTCGGTGCCGAAGAAGCCGCGCAGGTCCAGGTCGCCCGATACCCGCACGGTCAGCGAGTCCACCTCGATGCCGAGCTGCGCGGCCCAGAAACGGTACGTGATGGCCTGACAGGACCCGAGCGACGCCAGCGCGTACTGGACCGGGTTCGCCGCGACGTCGGAGCCGCCGAGTGCGGCCGGCTCATCTACCTTAAAGGTGTGCGCCCCGGTCTTGATGTCCACCTCGGTGACCCCGACCAGCGTCCCCTCCGCGGTGAACGCGGCTTGCGCCCTGGCGGCGTCCTCCGTGATTGCCCTGCGGGTGTCGGCGATGAGCGTGTCAAGCGGCATGATGCCTCCCGGTGCGGCGAAGCTGTCGGTTGGCATTATTCTCAACTATGTCGATCTAAATAGTCAAGAATTGATCGCCTAGCCTGGCGCTACCAACCCCGCAGGAAGAGCCATGAGTTCCGAGTTCCTCTGGTACATCCCCAACCAGGCGTTGCCCGGTCATCGCGGAGAGCCGGTCACCACCGGCCACAACAGCCTCGACACCCTGACATCCCAGGCCCGGGCGCTGGAAGAACACGGCTGGAAGGGCGCGCTCATCGGCGCCGGCTGGGGACGCCCGGACACCTTCACCGTCGCGACCGCCCTAGCCGTGCGGACCACCACGTTCGAGCCGCTTATCGCGGCCCGTCCTGGCTACTGGCACCCGGCGAACTTCGCCGCGGCCGCCGCGACGCTTGACCACCTGACCGGCGGCCGCGTCCGGGTCAACGTCGTCTCCGGTAAGGACGAGCTCGCCGCGTACGGCGACACATGGGGCGACCAAGCCGACCGGTACGCGCGGACGACGGAATTCATGCAGCTCGTACGCAAGCTCTGGACCGAGGAGAACGTCTGCTACGACGGCCGGTTCTACCATGTCGCCGACTCGACGATCGCGTCGCCCGTCGCGCCGCGCGCCGGGCGGCCCCATCCCAAGCTCTACTTCGGCGGCGCGTCGGCCGCCGCCGAGCGGGTCGCCGCGGCCGAGGCCGACGTCCAGCTGTTCTGGGGCGAGACGCTGGACGGCGTGGGGACGCGGATCGAGCGGCTGAATTCGCTCAGCAGCGAGCTCGGCCGCCGGCACGCGCCCCTGGAATTCGGCCTTCGGGTGACGACCGTGGTCCGTGACACCACGGAGCAGGCCTGGGCCGACGCGGAGGCAAAGGTCGCCGGCATGGCCAAGGCCGCCGCCTCGCACCCGGTGGACCATCAATGGCAAGCGGCCGTCGGCCAGCAGCGCCTGGCCGCCCTGGCCGCGCGCGGCGAGGTCCTCGACGACAACCTCTACACCACTCCCGGCAAGTTCGGCGGCGCGGGCGCCGCGACGACCTGGCTCGTCGGCTCGGCCGAAGACGTGGCGAAGTCCCTCAAGAAGTACGCCAGCCTGGGGATCACGCACTTCATACTTTCCGACACGCCGTACCTGCCCGAGATCAAGCGGCAGGGAGACCAGCTACTCCCGCTCCTGCGCGGCTGAACGCGCGGCCCGCGCAGGGTGCCAACGTGGGTTGACCGCTGTACTCACGCCCCGGCCTCGGCCGACGCCGGGGCCCACCCCAGCTGCGGCGCGAGGTTGTAGCGCACGTCGTGCAGTATCTGCTCGTACTCGTGCTTCTCGAACTCATACGGCACCTCGACGCGCAGTTCGGTGACGCGGGCTACCACCGGGTCGGTGGCGAGGCGTTCGAGGATCTCGTCGGTCGTCCCGATCAGGTCGACCGGGAAGAGGATGCCGTCCCTGCCTCCAACGCCGGGGAAATTCTGCGGCTTGAGGGTTCGCTCGTACCGGCTGGCACCGTACTCCCGGTACCGTTCGCGCTGCCTGGCGTCCGCGCTGTCGGTCGGGACGATGACCCGGCCGATGCCGACGCGCCCGGCGCGGCCCGCGGGCAGCGCCGACTGGTAGGCGTCGAGCACCGCGAGTTGCGCCGCGTAGAAGTCGGTCGCACCGTCGCCGAAGATCACGTTGCCGGACAGCAAGTTCAGGCCCTGCTCCCCGGCCCACTTCGCCGAGCTCGCGCTGCCGGCCCCGTACCAGATCCGGTCCACCAGGCCCTCGGCATATGGCTGCAGGCGCGGGCGTTGCACATTGCCGGGCGAGCGGATGACGGTGTCCTCGGCGCCGATGAAGTTCCCGCGCAGGTTGTCCACCAGGCGGGCGATGCGCCCGTGCTTGAGGTCGAAGCTGCGCCAGTCGCCGTCGTAGACGAGGTCTCCGATGATCTCGGCGTGCGGCATCGAGGAGCTGAACCCGACCTGCAGCCGCCCGCGGGAAAGCACGTCGGCGAGCGAGAGGTCCTCGGCGAGGCGGAATGGCGATTCGTAGCCGATCGGAATCACCGCGGTGCCCAGCTCGATGTGCTGGGTGCGCTGTCCCGCCGCCGCCAGGAACACCGCCGCGGAGCCGACGCCGTGCTCGAGATGGCGCTGCCGGATCCAGCCACCGTCCCAGCCGGCCTTGTCGGCGTCCTCGAACAACTGCAGCGTCGCCTCGAGCCCGGTATAGGGGTCATCGTCGGCGAAGTTGCCGGGGGTCAGGAACGCCAGCGAACGGATATGGCCGACTCCTGTCGCGTCCCGATTCGACCAGCTGCCCGTCATGGCAAGTGCGCCAATCTCGTGTATCTCAATAGGTAAAATAGACATTACCCCCGTGACAACATAGTGGGCATATCTTAGGAAGAGGTCTCCGTGACCGAGCTGCTGCCGCTGACGCCGGACGAACTGCTGAGCACGACCCGTGCGGTGCGCCGGCGGCTCGACCTGTCCCGGCCGGTGCCGCTGGGGGTGATCCGGGAGGCCCTGGAGGTCGCGCTGCAGGCCCCGTCGGGCGGCAACCGGCAGCGCTGGCACTGGATCGTGGTGACCGACCCGCAGCTGAAGGCGGAGGTGGCCGGCTACTACCGGCGCTCGCATCTGACCTACCGGCAGGCCCGGGCCGAGCCGACGGACGCGGCCGCCGCGCGGGTCTCGGCGAGTTCGGACTACCTGCGCGAGGTGCTGGCCCAGGTGCCGGTCCTGGTGATCGGCGCGATCAGCGCCACCGAGGCCGAGCTCGCCGGCAACCAGGCGGGGCTGTGGGGCTCGGTCTTGCCGGCGGCGTGGAGCCTGGCGCTAGCGCTGCGGGCCCGCGGGCTGGGCACGACCTGGACGACGCTGCACCTGCGCTATGAGCGCGAGGTGGCCGAGCTGCTCGGCCTGCCGGCCGACGTGCGGCAGGGGGTGCTGCTACCAGTCGCCTACACCATCGGCACCGACTTCCGCCGCGGCCCCCGGGTCGACCTGGACTCGGTGCTGCACGTCAACGGCTGGTGACGGCGGACCCAGCACTCGTACCGTGGCACTACACGGGCCTGCGCTCACCAGCTGCTGAGTTCGGTGCGGACGATCGAGGTGAGCGGTCGCCGGCCGCGCACTACCTCGAGGAAACTGACGACCTCGGCGGCCACCGAGCGGTGCTGCAGGTCGTTCAGCACGTCGTGATGGGCGTCGCGCACCACGGACAGCCGTGCGGAGGGTAGCGTCTTGGCCGCCCGGTCGATCGCCTGCCGGTCGGCCAGCGGGTCGCTGTCGCCGACGAGCAGTAGCTGCGGGATGTCGGCGGTGCTGCCGTAGGCAGCGTCCAGCAGTTCATCGTCCACCGCGGCCGACAGTGCGCCGCGGTTGAAGGCGACGTCGTCAGACAGCACACCTCGGTGTACCGGGCAGTGGCTGCGTACGTCCAGCTCGGCGTCCCAGTCATCACCGACCTCGTGGCCGCCAGAGCCGGGCGGCGAAGCCAGCACGAGCGCGTCCGGCCACCACGCGGGAAGATCTGTGCCGCCGCTCACTGGGCCACGCGCGACCAATGCCGCGAGGGTCGTCGCACCGGTGTCGGCACCCACGAGGACCAGCGGCTTGATCGGCTCGACCTTGAGCGACGCCAGCGCCGCCGAGAGCGCGGCATCCAGGCTGGCGAGCGCGTCGCCGGCGGAAGTGGTGACAATCGGCGAGGCCAGCACGCGGACGGTGTAGGAGTCGGCAGCGATCCGGGCGCCGAAGCGGCGGTAGGTGGCGCTGGTTTCGCCGCGGCCGGGGACGACGAGAACCGTCCCGCGCACGCGCAGCCCCTCGGGGGCGGCGAAGTCCAGGTAATCGCTCACGGTCGCACTCCTGTCAGTGAGGGTTCGGTCTGCCCGACGGGCTTCCACCCCAGCGCCGGCGCGATCTCGGTGGCGATGAGCTCCAGGGCTCGGATGGCGTTGTCGTGGTCGACGATCGCGGGATTGAACTGCGTAATGAGGTCGGTGGCCACCGGTAGCACCTTCTCGTTCCGCAACGCCGCGATGATCTCGTCGGGGTGCCCGTAGAAGGAGTGGAAGCGGCGCAGCGCCTCGTCGGTGTCGAGGTTGGCCGGGAAGCCCAGCTCCGAACCTACCCGCCGCGCGGCGCCGAGGACGTCGGCGCCGATGATGTCCAGCGCGGTCTTGCGGTCCTTGGCGGGGAAGACAAAGCGCGACAGCCCGACGCGCGGACGCCGCGGCTGCGACCACGCCGCGAGGTACGCGTCGGCCCAGGGTCGCTGTACCTCGTCGGTCGGCTCGTTGTAGCCGTAGGCCGCACGGTTCAGCAGCAGGTTCGAGCCGGACGCCGCGGCGTACTGGGCGCCGCCGGCGCTGAAGACGCCCTGCCAGATGCGGTCGGAGAAGTCGCCGGGCGGCGGCTGGATGCGGAATCCGGCCGTGCCGACCTCCGCGCCGGCCAGTGCCTTGGTCAGCACGGCGAGTCCCTCGGTGGTCAGCTCCCGCTTGCGTTCGACGTCGCGGCCGAAGGCCGCGTACTCGATCTTGCTGGCACCGCTGCCAACGCCAATCTCCACCCGTCCGCCGCTGATCGTGTCGACGACCGAGACGTCCTCGGCCAGCCTCAGCGGGTCCTCGAGCGGGAGGATCGTGATCGCCGTGGCCAGCCGGATGCGGGTCGTGCGGGCAGCGACGTTCGCCAGGAACGTCCAGGGTGACGGCAGCCCGCTGTGCCCGCCAAGCGGGGCGTGGTGCTGGGCGACCCAGCCGACGTCGAAGCCCAGTTCGTCGGCGGCGACGAACAGCTCCGCGGCGTTGCGGTACACGGCGGCCGGGTCGTCGCGCCCCTGGACGTGGGTGAGGAACCCGAGCCGGAACCGGGGTGTGTCGATGTCGGTCATGCGCTGCCTCTCGCGTCG
>CAZORE010000012.1:42080-95618 GCA_964581815.1 uncultured Streptosporangiaceae bacterium
ACCCGAGCCGGAACCGGGGTGTGTCGATGTCGGTCATGCGCTGCCTCTCGCGTCGTGAGCCTGATCTGGCGGCTCACCCGGCCGCTGTCCCGGCTAGTACCGGGCCGGCCGCCGGCGCCTCGGCCTCGGCGGCCTGCCGGATGCCCAGGACGTGGTCAAGCACCGCGGCGGCGCCGCCTCTGGGAAGTGCGGCGCCGCGCCAGGCGACGTGCTGGTCGGGGCGGACGAGGACGGTGCCGTCGCCGTACACCACGCGCAGCGACGGCTCAGAGAGGTGCACGACGGTGAACGGCAGCCCGCGGCTGGCCGCCTCGGCGGCCAGCGCATGCTCGACGCCGCGGTCGATGCCGGTCGTGTCGCCGATTACCAGCAGCGCCAGGGAGTTGCCGATCCGGTCGTACAGCGTGCTGCCATAGGGATCGACCTCGCCGTTGGGTGCGCGGTGCCCCGGACGCGGATCGTCGGTGTACCGCCCCGGCTCCCACGCCGGCTCGTCGGCGAGTTGCCCGGGCTCGTACCAGACAACCGGGGAGGCGTCGTAGCGCTCGTCGAAGGTGAGGCCGCCGCGCCCGCCGAACCCGCCGCCTAGCAGGGCGGCGATCTCGGCCCGCCGCGCCGTGGCCTCGGGGCTGAGGTCGGCGTCGTCGGGGATGCCGCCGCGACGGATCTCCGCCAGCCCCGCCTGTCCCCGGCGGTACGACTCCAGCGCATTGTCGGCGATGCGCCAGTTGTGCCGCCGCCGCTCGGCGTCGTAGGAGTCAAGCAGCGCCTCTCCGCCATGCCCGCGCAGCACGGCTGCGAGCTTCCAGCCGAGGTTGGCGATGTCGCCGAAGCCCTCGCCGAGGTTGCCGCCGGGGGTGCGGACGTGCGCGGCGTCACCGAGCAGCAGCACCCGGCCGCGGCGGAACGTGGAGGCGATGAGGCTGGCGGCGTAGTACGTTGTCGCCGAGACCACCTCCAGGTCGAGGTCGAAGCCGAAGGCGGCTCGCCCGATCTCGATCAGCTCGTCCTCGCTTGGCTCGTAGTCCAGCGGGTACGGGCCGCCGTAGATGCGCCACTCACGGTTGGACACCGCGGCGAGGAACCCGTCAGCCTTGGCGTTGACGACGATGTTGACGCCACTTGGCGCCGGCCCCACCCGGTCGGAGATGTCGCCGGTGCGGATGATCAGCCGCAGCCGCTTCTCCGTGGCCCGCTCTCCCTCCCGCTCGATGCCGGCCAGCGCGCGGACGCTGCTGCTGCCGCCGTCGGCACCGATCACGTAGCGGGCGCGGATGCCGCGCCGGTCGCCGGTGTCGATGTCGGCGACCTCGACGGTGACTCCGTCGGCATCCTCGGTCAGCGCCTCGACGCGCCACCCGCCGGCGACGCTGACGCCGTGGCGCCCCAGGTGGCCGAGGAAGACCCTCTGCAGCACCGTCTGCGGGCGCCGGATCCCCTCGGCAGCGCCTCCCGGCCGCGGCGCGCCGGAGGTAGCGGCGAACGGCGGCCGGGGGTTCGGGGCGAGATCATGACCGACCAGCGAGGTGACGAAGCGGATGCCCTGATTCCACTCCGGCGGGAAGGTCCACTCGTCGCGGATGGCCTGCAGCAGCCCCCACCGCCGGAAGTGCTCAACGGTGCGGGGTGAGTGGCCCATCGCCCCGGCGCGGACCAGCGTCGCCTCGCGCGCCCGGTCGACAACGGCGACCTGGACGCCGTGGGCGGTGAGTTCCACCGCGGCGCCCAGGCCATTCGGCCCGGCACCGACGACGAGAACGTCGACCTCCGACGGCGGGGTGGCGACCGGGAAGCGCACGGTGTGCACGTCACGCCCGCCGGCGGGTGAAAGATCGGCAGTCATCGGCTCGGCCTCACGCGCTGACGAAGTCGCCAGTGGGGGCGTTAGAGTCGTCTGCCGCCTCAGTCGCCTCGTGCTGCCGCGTGTAGCGGTTGACCGGGAACGGCAGCCCGAGGTTGCCGCGCAGCGTGTCGGACTCGTACTCACGCCGGTACAGCCCGCGCTCCTGGAGGATCGGCACCACCGTGTCGATGAAGTTCTCCAGCTCGTCGCGGACCCGGAAGGCGAGGTTGAGGCCGTCAAGGGCGCCGCTGGTGAACCAGCGCTGTATCTCGTCGGCCACGGTGGCCGGCGAGCCGACGAACGGCCGGGGCCGGTACTGCGAAACCACCTCGACGGTCTGGCGCAGCGTCCAGCCGTTCTCCCGGGCGCGGCTGACCAGTTCCGCGCCGCGACGGCCGCCTCGCTCGGTGAGGTGGGTGAGGTCAGGGAACGGCGCGTCGAGGTCGTGCGGCCGGAAGTCGTAGGCGCCGAAGGCGCGGCCAAGGAAGCCCAGCTTGCGTTCGAAGTCGTTGTCTTCCTCGTAGATTTCCCGAGCGCGAGCCTGGGCGGCCTCGTCGGTCGCGGCGACCACCGGGGACCCGTTGGGGAGAATGACGATGTGGTCGGGGTTGCGGCCCAGGGCCGCGGCGCGCGCCTTGACGTCGGCGTAGTGCTCGCGGGCGGACTCGAAGGACTCGCCGGGGGCGAAGATGCCCTCAGCGATGTGGGCGGCCAGCGTCCGGCCCTCCTCCGACACGCCGGACTGGAAGATGACGGGCTGCCCCTGCTTGGACCGGGATAGGTTCAGGGGACCGGCGACCTTGAAGTGCTCGCCGACGTGGTTCAGCGGGTGCAGCTTGCTCCGGTCGAGGAAGACGCCGGCCTCGACATCGGCGGGGAAGGCGTCGTCCTCGTAGGAGTCCCACAGCCCGCGTGCGACCTCGACGAACTCCTGGGCGCGCCCGTACCGGGTGGCGTAGTCGAGGTGCTCGTCCAGGCCGAAGTTCTTCGAGACCTGCGAGTCGAAGCTGGTGACGACGTTCCAGCCCGCCCGGCCGCGGCTGATGTGATCCAGCGAGGCGATGCGCCGCGCCAGGTTGAACGGGGAGTTGTAGGTCGAGCTCGCCGTGGCGACCAGGCCGATGTTCCTCGTGTGCGTCGCAACGGCCGACAGCAGCGTCAGCGGCTCCAGCCGGTTCAGGTAGTGGGGCGGGTAATCGGCGTTGATGAACTGACTGTCGACGATGAAGAACGCATCGAAGAGCCCCCGCTCGGCGAGCTTGGCCCAGTCGATGTAGTAGCCGATGTCGACGCTGGAGTCCTTGGCGACGCGGGCGTCCTTCCAGAGTCCGTCGGAACCGGGACCACCCACGCCGTAGGGGTGCAGGCCGAAGTGAAGCTGGCGGGTCATGACTGTCCTCTCAGACAGAGACGAGCGGGCGCTCGTACGCGTGGCGGCTGACCGGTAACGGAGCCCGAGGTTGCCGCGCTGGGTGTCGGGGTATTTCCAAGTTTGTCGGTCGGAATACTCGAAGTCCAACGACGGTTGGCGATGATGACCGATCAGCAGCAGCAATCGGTGCCTGGTTATCAGGGTGGGTGGACATGAACCGGATCTTGGACGTGGCGCCGTTGCGCAGCTTCGTCGCGGTCGCCGACCACGGCGGCTTCCTGCGCGCCGCCGCCGTGCTGCATCTAAGTCAGGCCGCGATCAGCCAGCACGTGCGACGGCTGGAGTCCGCGGTCGGGCGTCCGCTGGTCGAGCGCTCCGGCCGCGGCTCGAAGTTCACCACTGACGGCGAGCAGCTGCTCGTGTACGCTCGGCGCATCCTCGCCCTGCACGATGATGCCCTGCACAGCTTCGGGATGGAGACACCCGAGACGCTGGTGATCGGCTCCACCGAGCACGCCGCCGCGCAGCTGCTGCCCGCGTTGTCGGTCGACCTGGAACAGTCACTGGCCGACTACGAGGTCCGGCTCCGTATCGACCGGGGCACGCAACTGCGCGAGGGGCTGGCCACCGGCCGGGTGGACCTGGCGCTACTACTCGGGCCGGCCGCCGATCCGCACGCTGTCCGCGTCGGCGAGTTGGAACTGACCTGGTATTCCGCACCCGGTTGGCAACCACAGAAAGACCGGCCGCTGCCGCTCGTCGCCTTCGACGACCCCTGCGCACTGCGCACCCGCGCGCTGGAGACCTTGGCCGCCCACGGCATCTCCTCGACGGTAACCGCCGAGGCGCCACAGCTTGCCGGGGTCCAAGCCGCCGTCCTCGCGGGGGCCGGCGTGGCGCTGATGGCGACCCTCGGCCAGACTCCCGCGGGGCTCGTCCCTCGCAACGACCTACCGCGAGGAGTGCCGCTCGAACTCGCTATATGCCCGCGCCAGGGCTTGGCCGCACAGCTAGTACAGTGCGTCGCCGACGCCGTACGCCGGCTGATCACCGAGCCGGTCGGCCAGCTGGACGTGGCTGACCGGCCACTCACCTCCCGAGAAGCCTGACCCCGCTAGGCCAGTCAGTGAAAGATGGTCCCGAGCGTCCCGCCACCGACGTCGATCGTGCTCCCGTTGATGGCCACGCTGCGCGGTGAGGCCAGGAACGCGACCACCGCCGCTACTTCCTCGGCCGTCACCAGCCGCCGGAGGCTGACCCGCTCGGCCATCTTGCTCAGGGCCGCGGCGCGTTCGTCCTCGGCCTGTCCGTCGAGCCTTTGCTGCAGTCGCTCGGTCACGGTGGGGCCTGGTTGCACCGTGTTGGCGGTGATACCCAGCCCGCCGTTCTCGTCCGCAATGTTCTTGGAGAGCGTCCGCACCGCGGAGTTGCGAATGGTCGAGGCCAGCGAGCCGACGTACAGGGCCGACTGCCCGCCGATGCTGATGATCCGGCCCCAGCGCTGATCGATCATGTGGGGCAGCACCGCCCGGGCAACTCGCAGGTAGCTGAGCACTTTGTCGTCGAACCCCGCCGCCACCGCCTCGGGCGTCGAGTCGAGCGTGCTCGTCGGCCCGCCGATGACCGTCGTGGCGTTGTTCACGAGAATGTCAATCCCGCCCAGGGAAGCGAGGGTGTCCTCGACCAGCGCGGCCACCGAGCCGGCCGAGGTGGTGTCGACCACGTGCGCCTCGACCGTTCCGCCGGTCGCGTTCCGCAGCTCCTGCGCGGTCTTCGCGAGCCCGTCCGCATCGCGCGAGGCGATCACCACGTGCGCCCCCTCGGCGGCGAGAGTGGCGGCGATGGCCCGGCCGATCCCCCGGCGCCCCCCGGTCACGAGGGCGCGCTTCGATGTGAGCTCAAGGTCCATGACCCGTCCCTTCCTCGTCCAGCCCGGTGTCAGCGGTTGAAGACCGGCAGCTGCTCGCCGGCCTCGATCGGATGCGTCAGGGTGTTCTGCGCGGGCGACAGCGGGCACGGCGCGAACGCGGTGTACGGGCGCTGCAGGTTCTGGGTGTAGTTGAAGTCCAGCGTCAGCGGGCCTGCCCCGGCGGGGAACGCGACCGGCAGCGACCGGCCCCTGGGATCGGTGGTCAGGCCGTTCGTCCCGTCTGTGAACAGGACGGTCCCGGTGCCGGCCACGCCGGCTTGCTGGCCGTCGCGGGCGATGACGAGCAGACGGTGCTCGGCGCCGTCGAGCGTGAACACGACCTCGCCGACGGCGAGATGGGTGTGAACGATGTCGCCGATCGTGGCGTCGAGCGATGTAGGCCGGACCGGATCGAAGGGAAGGAACGATCCTTCGACGATCCACCGCGGGTTGGGATCGTAGGCCGGGGTGTGGTCGTAGGCGTCGATGAGCAGGCGCCCGAAGGCGGGGTCGATGGGGCGGAGCAGGTCCTGGCCGCCCCGTTTGGACAACTCGAGGATCACCTCGCCGGCGGAGGCGGCCCGGCGGAACTCCCGCTCCGCCACCGGGGCGAACTGGTACGACCCGGTGACGACCTGACCGTCCACGAGCACGTCTTCACTCATCGAGAGCTGCACCCGCGGTCCGTTGGCGCCGGTGCTCCAGCGCCCCGGGATGCCCTCGAAGCTCGACGGAGCCGCGGCGAGCTTGTGGAAGCCGGCGTAGGACAGGAAACCGTACGGGTCGCGCCGTTGCCGCTCCTTGGCCTCCCGGGCGGCCTTCCAGTTGTCAACGTACGATGCGGAAATCACCGAGGTGAGAGTTGAGCTCATAGGGACCTCACGATGTCTGAGCGCTCAGCTCCGCACGGAGCTGAGCGCGGGCCTTCCGGTCGATGGGCGTCCCGCGCAGCGTCGGCGCGGAGCCGACAAGCAAGCGCGTGTACGGATGCTGCGGGTTGTTGACGATCTCGGTCGTCGGACCGTACTCGACGATCCGCCCCTGGTACAGAACCGCGGTCCGGTCACACATGCCAGCGACCGAGCCGAGGTCGTGCGAGATATAGAGCATCGCGATGCCCTCGGAACGGAGGCTGGCGAACCCGCCGAGCACCTGGACTCGGTTGGCCGCGTCCAGGGCGCTGACCGGCTCATCGAGGATGAGCAGCTTCGGCTCGGTCACCAGGGCACGCGCGACGGCGGCCCGCTGCCGCTGACCTCCAGAGACCTCGGCCGGGAAGCGGGAGAGCAGCGCCTCGTCCAGGTGCACTTTCGCCGCGTATTCCTTGACCCGCTGGTCGATCTCAGCACGCGAACCGGCGTGGGTGATGCGCAAGGGCTCGGCGATCGAATCGCCGATCAGCACGTCCGCGTCCAGCGAGCGCAGCGGATCCTGGAAGACGTACTGCACGACACCGCGCCGCCGGAAGCTGCGCCACTGCTTGCCGTGGAACCTGGTCACTTCGTTGCCTGCGACCGTGATCCGCCCGGCGGCGACCGGGGCCAGGCCGATGACCGCGCGGGCGATGGTCGACTTGCCCGAGCCGCTTTCCCCGATCAGCCCGACGACCTCGCCGGCGCGGACCGCAAGCGAGACACCGGAAAGGATCTGGCGCTTGTTGCGCCGCCTTCCGTAGTGGACGTCGATGGCGTCGACGTCGAGCAGCGGCACTGGGTCAGGCAATGGGTGGTCAGGCAAGGGAAGCCTCCTCCAGGCTGGAGTTGAGGAACCGGTCGAGGCCGAAGCGCTCGTGTTCAGTGACCAGCAGCTGCGTGTACTCGTGCTGCGGGTCGTGCAAGACCTGACTGGCCGGGCCGTGCTCGATCACGGCTCCGGACCGCATCACGAGCACCTCGTCGCTGAGCTGAGCGACGACCGCCAGGTCGTGGGCGATCAGCACGAGCGAGAGCCCCTGGGTTTCCCGCAGCTCCTGCAGCAGGTCCAGGATCTCGGCCTGCACGGTGACATCCAGGGCGGTCGTCGCCTCGTCGGCGATGAGGATGTCCGGCCCGAGAGCGATCGCCGCGGCGATGAGCACGCGCTGGAGCATGCCGCCGGAGAGTTCGTGGACGTACTGCTCGTAGACCAGGTGCGGTTCGCGCAGGTGGACAGCCTCGAACAGGCGCAGTGTCTCGGCCTTGGCGGCCGCCCGGGACAGCTTCTTCTTGACCCGCAGCACCTCGGAGACCTGCCGGCCCAACCAGATAGAGGGATTCAAGTACGAGCCCGGGTCCTGGAACACCGCCGAGATGGAGTTGCCCCGGACGTCCAGCCAGTCCTGCTTGCTGAAGTCGGCCGTACGCCGCCGGAGGATCTCGACCGTGCCGCCGGCCTGCTTCAGCTGTTTGGGCAGGATGCCGAGCACGGCACTGATCGTGAGCGTCTTGCCGCTGCCGGACTCCCCGACGATGCCCAGCGTCTGGCCGCGTCGCAGCGAGAAACTCAAGTCCTTGACCAGTTCGGCCTGGCCGATGGGGTTCACAATCCGCAGGTCCCGCACGTCAAGCACGGTCTCCGGCTGACCGGCGGCGTGACGCACAGCCGACGCGGTGACACCAGGAGCGGTGTCACTAACGGACACCAGGCGTGCGGCCTTCGTGTCCGCCTTCTTCGCCGCCTGTGCGTTGAGCAGCTGACGGCCGGCCTCGCCGGCGGTATCCCGCACCGCGTCGGCCAGGAGGTTGCAGGCGAGCACCGCAATGAGGATCAGGGCGATCGGCACGACGGGCGCCCACGGCTGCAGCGCGATGTACTCGAGATCGGTAGCCAGGATGCCACCCCACGTCGCCTGGGGTGGACTCACCCCGATACTCAGGAACGTCAGCGAGGAGATGACGACCAGCCCGAGGCCGATGGTGGTCGACAACGAGATCGCGATCGGCGGAGTGACCTTGTTCCAGACGTGCCTGCGTACAACCCACCACGTGGAAGCGCCGGAGAGGACAGCCGCCTCGACGTACTGCGAATTCGCCACGGACAGCGTGGCCGAGCGCGCGACCCGGTAGAACACGGGCGCCAGCAGGAAGCCGACGGCGAACAGTGCCTGGAAGACACCGTTACCGAGCAGCGCGGTCATCGCCACGGCGAAGACGAGGAACGGCAGCGCGATCAACGTGTCGATGACGCGCAGCGAAACCCACTCGAAAACCCGCCCCAGATAGACGGAGAGCACGCCGGGCAACGCGCCGAACACCAGCGCGATGGCCGCGACGAGCAGTGCGCCGAGAACGCTCAGCCCCGCGCCGGCGAGCAATCGCGAGAGCACGTCCCGGCCGATGTAGTCGGTGCCGAGCAGGAACTGCGAGCTCGGCCCCGTCAGCTGGGGACCGACCGTGTCGTTCGGTGCGTAGGGCGACAGCAGCGAGCCGAAGACCGCAAGGAACAGGATGATGGACAGCAGCACGATCGCGATGCGCCCGCTGGCCAGGCGCCACACGTTCTTGATCATGATCAGAGCCCCCGAGAAGCCGACGTCGGGATCAGCCGCGCCAGGATGATGTTGACCAGCAGGTTGAAGAGCACGACCAGCACCACCGAGACGACCAGGACCGCCTGCACCGACGGCACGTCGCCCTTGATGGCGGACTGGGCGGCGAACTGGCCGTAGCCGGAGAGCTGGAAGATGGCCTCGGTGACGACCGCGCCGCCGAGCAGGTTCGGGAACTTCAGGCCCAGGACCGCGACCGCCGGGCCGATGCCGTTGCGCAGCGTGTGCGCGAAGAAGACCCGGCGCCCGCTCAGGCCGCGGACAACGGCGCCGGTGACGTAGTTCTGGCGCTTGGCGGTCACCAGCCCGACCCGCAGCTGCCGGGCGACGTCCGCGATCGTGTCGAAGCTCAGCGCCATCGCCGGGAGGATGATGTGGCTGAACCATGACCCGAAGCCGGCCGACAGCGGCATGAAGCCCGAGGAAGGCAGCCAGCGGAGCCAGACGGCGAACACGTCGATGAGCAAGATGCCGACGATGAACGGCGGCATCACCGAGATCGTCGAGGTGAAGACCGTGATGACGCGGTCGACCCAGGTGGACTGGAAGCGCACGGCCAGCGCCCCGAGGCCGAAGCCGAAGACAACCCCGAGTATTAGTGCCACGCCGGCGGCGGAGACGGAGATTATCGCGCGGTTGCCGAGCAGCTGGGTAACGGGAAAGTTGTTGATCCAGCTGTTGCCGAAGTTGCCGGTCAGCACGTGGCCGAGCCAGCTGAAGTACTGCACGAAGAAGGGCCGGTTGAGCCCCCACTGCTGGTCGAGCGCCTTGACGGCACTGGGCGTCGCGCCTTCTCCGAGCTGCAGGTAGGCCGGGGTCAGCCCGCTGATCGCGCCGAGCGCGTACGTGAACAGCGAGCCGAGCAGGAACACCGGGATGAGGGACGCCAGGATTCGTCCGATCGCGGCGAGCAGGCGCCTGACGCGCAGCGCGATTGCGGCACCGCGCGAGTCGTTCGCCGGGCGGCCGGCGGCGGGCGCGGCGGGGGTATGGGTGATGGCGGTCATGTTCGGTCAGCTCCCGGGGGCCTCGCTGCGGACCCTCAGCGCGTCGGGGACTCGTCGCACCCGGGGGTAGACCTCGGTGGCGATGACGGCCAGAGACTCGCGGAACTGGGGTGTCCCGGAGGGGGAGAACGGCGTGTTGAACAGGTAGTTGGTCGAGCGGTTCACTGCGTTGTCGTTGTTCAGCCCGTCGACGACGTCATCGACCGTGCCGAAGTACACGTCGAACTTGCGCAGGTGGGCCTCGACCGACTGCGCATCCAGGCTGGCCGGCCTGAACGGGCTGTCATCCGGGGCCGACGCATAGTGCTCGGCGGCGATCCGGACCGCCTCAACGCGCGAGCCAGCCAGCAGCAGCGAGCGGGAAACGCCGATGCGCGGCCCGGTACGGCTGTGGTCGAAGTTGCGCAGGTAGCTGTCGATCAGCCGCGACTGGACGTCGCCGGCGCCGCCGCCGGGCGTCGTGCGGAAGAGCATCAGCCCGTCACCGGCGGCACCGGCGGCATTGGCCGTCGCATGATCCCCCGTCGCCTGCCAGACGCGGTCGAGCAGCGTCGCCGCCGGGGGGTAGAGGCTGACGGCATGGTCACCGAGGTGGAGCTGCCCAAGCAGCGCCACCTTGAGCGCCTCGAGCGACTTGGCGAAGAGCTGGTTGCGATCGCCCTCGTTGAGGCCGAAAGCGCGGTAAGCATCCGTCGACCCGATCGGGTTTCCTTTGCCGACGCCGAGCTCGAGCCGGTCGTAGGCCAGGACGTTGACCAGCGCCGCGCTCTCGGCGAGGCGCAGGGGGACGTCGAAGGCCAGGGGAATGACGGCCGTACCCAGGGCGATGCGGCTCACGCGTTGCGTCACTGCCGCCAGGAACGGCAGCGCCACGGGGATGCCGAAGTTCGAACTGAAGTGGGCCTCGGCGATCCACGCGAAGCTGTAACCGAGGGCCTCGGCCAGCTCGATCGACTCGAAGGCGGCCGCGTACGTCTGCTGCGGGTCGGCGGTCGCGGGTGTCGCCAGGAAGATCGACAGGTCACCCCGCAGCGCCGCCTCGTCGGCGGTTTGCACCTCGTCGCGTGGTGACGCCTCGGCATCGGTCATCGGCATGGTCAGTTCTCCCCGCCGACGACCAGGCCGTTCCAGCGGAACGAGCCGTCGATCGCCGGGAACGCGGACCAGCCCTTCCCCGTGGCGTAGATGGTCGGGGTGCTGTAAAGGAAGATGTTGCTTCCGCCCTCCACCGCTTCCAGCTCCGCGGCCTGCAGGACCGACTTGTAGTCAGGCGAGGTCAGCGGGGTCTCTCGAACCTTGTCGCGGGCGGCTATATATCCGGGGGAGATGGTGGGCGCGCTCAGGTTGATGATGCCGGTCGAGCTGAACTGGTCGTCCAGCGTGGCCAGCTTCGAGTCGCGGCCGACCCACCCGTACAGCGTGAACGAGTCGGTCTTCTTGCCCTGCGCGTTGGCGTAGAAGCCGCCGTAGAACTGGTTGACCTGCTGCGAGACGAGCTTGAGATTGATGCCGACGGCCTGCAGCTGCTGCTGGACCAGCTCGGCCGGCGCGCTCAGGGATCCTATGAAGTCCAGCTCGATCGTCAGCGATCCGGGCGCGATACCCGCTTCCTTGAGCTCCTGCTTGGCCTGCGCGGGGTCATACGGGAAAACACTGCTGTTCAACGCGGAGTTGTACAGCGGCGAGACCGTCGGTACCTCCTGGTAGTCGGCTGCTCCCAGGCCGAAGGTGAGCTGCGAGACGAGCTGCTGACGGTTGATCGCGTACTGAACGGCCTTGACGACGTGCGGGTTGTTGAACGGCGGCTGGTTGATGTTCAGGTTCAGGAACTCAACGCCCCAGCCGTGGGCAAAGCTGTCGACGACGTTCAGGCCGGCGGCCTGGGCCCCCTTGACGTCCTGGGCCGGCAGTTGCGGGGCGAAGTTGTACTGTCCGGTCTGCAGGCCCTGCAGCAGGGTGGCCGGGTCGACGGACAGGAAGATGTGCACGGTCGCGACGTGAATGTCCTTGGCGTCCCAGTAGCCGTCCCACTTCTGCAGGGTGAGCTCCGAGCCGGGCGTGTAGCTGACGACCTTGAACGGGCCGGCGCCGACGGGAAGCTGGGTGTTCAGCTTGTTCGGGTCCTTGGCCGCCGTCTCACTGGCCAGCAGCGATGAGCGGTTCGCCAAGATGTAGGGGATCTGGTAGTCGACGCTCTTGAGCTTCAGCAGTACATGGGTGTCATCGATCGCGGTGGCCGATGCCACGTCCTGCCAGAGCGCCCGCAGCGCCGAGTTCGTCTGCGTCTTGATGCGGTTGACGTTGAAGACCACGGCCTGGGCGTTGACCGGCGAGCCGTCCTGGAACGTCAGCCCTGACTTCAGCGTGATGGTGACCGCGTCGCCCGTGCTGTTGTACTTATACGACTGCGCCAGCGCCGGGGCGATGGTGCCGGCCGGCGTCAGGGTGAACAGCGGCTCATAGATGGTCGACAGGAGCTGCGTCGCGGAAGTCGCGCCGACGACCACCGGGTCCCAGTTCGGCTGGTCACTCGTGTACGCCCAGTTAATAACGCCATCGTCTCCGGCCGCGGCAAGGGACGTACCACCACTCGAGCCGCTGGCCGAGGAGCCGTTGCTTGACGAGCTCGAGCACGCGGCCAGCAGCCCAGCAGCGGCCAGGACGGCGATCGGCACTACGGCACGGCGCCACGCAAGGCGTCGGTCAAATAGCTTCACCGGGGGAATCTCCTCGAGATCGTTTCGCGGGGGGGAAGGGCTTGCTTCAGGGCTAGCGGCTGGCAGCTGCTGCCGCCGTCGTACCCGCAGCCGACCGGCAGCGGCGCTCCGGTGCGTCACTGGCCAGCTTGGCCATGCGACAAGGTTGCCCAGCCATCGTGGTCAATGTCCAACGCCAGTTCGCTATCACTAATGATCACCAGACGTGATAATTTCCTAGTTTACCGATAGACATGCTACACAATGCCTGGTCGCGCGGTCCGCCCCACCGGCCGTCAGCCGCCGGCGCGCCTTCCCTCCCGCCGCACCCTCCCGGACGTGCACCGGAAACAGCAACCGGCACAGGACGGATGCCACGCTCTGCCCAGCCCCGCACGTCAAGTCACGCAGCACCCCGTAACCAGGCAGTTCCGCCCGCGATCACGGGCGCGGTTACCGACCGTTGCCGACGGCCGCCGACTCCTGGTACGCGCGTCAGACAATTGGTCTAAACCAATAATGATCGCGGCTAACCGGACGTGGATCTGGTCGCGAACCTGTCTGCGCAGCAACTTGCCGGTTTCTGTGTACGGCAGCGAAGGGACGAATTCCACCCGCGACGGGGTCCTGGAACCGCGCAGCCGTTCCCGCACCCACCGTTGCAGGACGGCGGCGTCCTGGGCGGCGCCCGCCGCGGGGACCACGACGGCTACTACCCGCTCTCCCCATTCCGGGTCGGGAAGTCCGACGACCGCTACCTCGCGCACGGCCGGATGCTCAAGGAGCACGTCCTCGATCTCGCCCGGTGAGAGGTTCTCACCGCCCCGGACGATGATGTCGTCCAGACGTCCGTCAAGGAAGAGATAGCCGTCGGCGTCGAGGTAGCCCGCGTCGCGGGTGGCGAACCAGCCGTCGTCGAGGCGGGCGCCGTCGAGGTACTCGCCCGATACCTGCTCGCCGCGGACGAACACCTCGCCCGAGACGCCAGGACCCACCGCCTTGCCGCCTGGCCCGCGGATCTCGATCCGCACGCCAGGAAGCGGGCGCCCGACGGAGTTCAGCCGGCGGCGGCCGGCGCCGCCGCCGGCCGCGAAGCGGCGGTGATCTTCGGGGTCGAGGACGGCGATGGTCGAGCTCGTCTCGGTGAGGCCATAGGCGTTGACGAAATCGACGTGCGGGAGCAGCCGCAAGGCCGTCTCGATCGTCTTGGACGGCATCCGTCCGCCCCCGTATGACAGGTGCCGGAGGGACGGCAGGCGTTCCCCGTCCGCCAGCAGAACGTCGAGGATGCGGGTGAGCATGGTGGGCACCACCATGGCGTGCGTGACGCTTTCTTCGTTGACGAGCCGCACCCAGGCGCGTGGCTCGAACGCGTCGAGCTGCACGATGCGGCGTCCGGCGTAGACAGAGCTGAGAATCGCGCTGATCCCGGCGATATGGTACGGCGGCACGCTGATCAGCGCCGCTTCGCCGGGCTCGGCGCTGAGGAACTCCACGGTGCCGATGATGTACGCCGCGAGCTGACGCTGGCGCAGGACGGCGGTCTTCGGCGCGCCGGTCGTACCGCTGGTGAACAGCAGTGCGGCGATGTCCTCGGCCGCCGGGATCCGGGTCGACGGGCCGGCCGCGCCGCGGCGGACCTCGCGGAGGAACTGCTCGCGGGCCTTCACCACGAGTCCGCCGGGGAGCGGCACGGGCAGCGCGGCATCCGGAGCGGTGACCAGGACACCCGGCCCGAACCGCTCAAGCACGGCGTGCAGCGACGCGGCGGCGAGCCGGTAGCTGACCGGAGCGAAGGCCTTTCCGGCCAGTGCCGAGCCGAACAGCAGGAGCGGGACAGCCGCCGAGTTGCCGTCAAGCAGCCCGGCCCGCTGGCCGGGCTGCGACGCCAGCCACTCCCCCGAGTTCCTGGCGAGACGCAGCAGCTCGCGGTAGCTGGCTCCGCCGGAGCGCGGGCCGAGCGCGACTCGCTCGCCCGCGCCGTCCGCGGCCATCTCAAGCAGCAGTGCGATGTTCATGCGCGGTCAGTCCGAGGCCGGCAGCTGCCTGGGCGTCATGACCGCCGCCGGGCGCCCGTCCACGGTGATGGTGCCGGCCCCCGCCTTCACGCACAGCACCTGCAGCCCGCTCGCCTCGTCGGTGTAGCGCTTGCCGAGCAGGGTGCCGCCGGCGAGCGCCGCGTCCGGCCGCGCACCGCCGCGGTCCGCGGTAGGGCGGTCCTGGTCGGCGTCAGCGGGACATACCGCGGCGCCGCCGATGCGGAAGATCACCGGCCCGGCGGGGGCTCGCACCACGATGACCTCGGTGTCGCAGACTGCGCTGCGCCAGCGCGACCCTGGCTTTAGGTCCACGGTTCCCGCTCCTTGTGTCAACTCAGACCTCCTCGCTGTGCAGCTCGGCCAGGACATCGTGGTAGTGGCTGCGCGCCTCGGCGGCCAGCCTGGGCAGGTGCGTGTCCGGGAACAGGCCGGACGCGGGCTTGTAGCCCTTGAGCAGCTCACGCGCGAGCGTTACCTTGTGCACCTCGGTCGCGCCGTCCGCGAGCCCCATATGGAACGACTCCATGATCATCGCGCCGAACGGCATTTCCTCCGACGCCCCGAGCGAGCCGTGGACTTGCAGCGCCCGTGCCGCCACGTCGTGCAGCACCTGCGGCATGGCCGCCTTCACGGCGGAGATATCGGCCCGCACCTTCCGGTAGTCGTTGTAGTGGTCGATCTTCCAGGCGGTGCGCAGGACCAGGAGGCGGAACTGCTCCAGCTGGATCCAGGAGTCGGCGATCATCTGCTGGACCAGCTGCTTGCGGGCGAGTTCCTCGCCCTGCGTCCGGCGGGACAGCGCCCGCTCGCACATGGCGTCGAACGCCTTGCGGACCAGGCCCACGGTCCGCATGGCGTGGTGGATCCGGCCGCCGCCGAGGCGGGTCTGCGCCACGGCGAACCCCTCCCCGCGTCCGCCGAGGATATGGTCGGCGGGTATCCGCACGTCGTTGTAGCGCAGGTAGGCGTGGGTGCCTTCGCCGGAGTGCCCGTACATCCCGACGTTGCGGATGATCTCCACGCCGGGTGTGTCGCTCGGCACCACGAACATCGACATCCGGCGGTGCGGCGGCACTGGCGACTCGTCTGGCGACTCGGCGGGCAGCTCGGTGACGGCGAGCACGATAAGGAACGCGGCGAACCGCGCGTGCGAGGAGAACCATTTCTCGCCGTTGATCACCCACTCGTCGCCGTCCAGCGTGGCGGTGGTAACGAAGCCGGTCGGATCGGAGCCGCCAGCCGGCTCGGTCATCGAGAACGCGGACACGATGTCGTTGCGCAGCAGGGGATCGAGGTAGCGCCGCTTCAGCTCGGGCGTTCCGTAGTGCGCGAGGATCTCCGCGTTACCGGAGTCCGGGGCGTGGCAGCCGAAGACGATGGGGCCCCAGTGCGAGCGTCCGAGTATCTCGTTCATCAGGGCGAGTTTCAGCTGGCCGTAACCGGGGCCGCCGAGGTTCGGGCCCAGATGGCAGGCCCACAGCCCGCGCTCGCGGACCTTGTACTGCAGCGGGGGGATCAGCCGCTGCCGCGCCGGGTCGGCCATGTCGTACCCGTGACTGATGAGGTGGTCGACCGGTTCTACCTCGTGGCGCACGAAGCCATCCATCCAGTCGAGCCGCGCCTGGAATTCCGGCTCGGTTTCGAAGTCCCAGCTCATGAACCCTCTTTTCGCGGTTTCCGCAGCAAGCGGCGGGCACGGGCGGCGAGTTCCGCGACCCGGTCCCCACGGGTGGCCATCCGTTCGTCGGCGGTTTCCCCGCGCAGATAGCGGTCGTGCAGCTGCTGGAGCACGATCGCCGTCTTCCAGCAGGCGAAGGCCTGGTACCAGCCGATACGCGCGAGGTCGAGGCCGGTCGCGTCGGCGTAGGCGGCGAGGATCTCCTGGGGGCCGGGCAGGCCGAGCCTCTCCTGGCCGTCCGGGTACATTCCCCGGTCGTCTGGCGTGTCGGCGGGATCCGGCCAGTAGTTGAGCAGGATCCCGACGTCCACCAGGGGATCCCCCAGCGTGGCCATGTCCCAGTCGAACACCGAGTGCACCCGGTCGGGGTCGGCGGGATCGAACTGGCAGTTGTCCAGCTTGAGATCGTTGTGCAGGATGGCGGAACGCTGCGGGGCCGGGAGGGTCCGCTCAAGCGTGTCCGCGACCTCCCACATGAGCGGCTGCGCCGTCGCGGCGGCGCCGTGGGCGACCGCCTCCCACCGGTTCCGCCAGCCGTGGACCTGCCGGGCAACGAAGCCGTCGGGCCGGCCGAGGTCGGCCAGGCCGCAACTGGCGTAGTCGACCTGGTGCAGGTCGGCGAGGGCGCCGACGACGGCGAAGCCCACCCGCCTGGCCGCGTCGGGATGGCGGCGCATCGGCCCGGGGATCTCATCCCAGATCACCGCGCCGGCGCGGAATTCCATGACAAAGAACGTCGCGCCGACGACGCTGTGGTCCTCGCACAGCAGCAGGGCTCTCGGCGCGGGCGGGAAGGCACGCCAGAGCCGGGACAGCACCCGGTACTCCCGGGCCATGTCGTGCGCGCCGGGCGCGAGCCGTCCGAACGGGGGCCGGCGCAGCACCAGCGGCCGGTCGCCGAACCGCAGCAGGTAGGTGAGGTTCGCCGAACCGTTCGGGAACTGGAGCACCTCCAGTTCGCCGTCGAGCCCGGGCAGTTCGGCCTTCAGGTACGCGGCGACCTTCGGCCAGTCCAGGTCCTCGCCGGGGCGGACCTTCGCGGCGTCGGCGAATTGCAGTTTCGTCATGGTTCACCTCCGTCTATCCGGATGACCGTGCCCGTGGTGTAGCTCGAAGCGTCGCTGGCGAGGTAGAGGACCGCACCGACTATCTCCTCGGGCTGGCCGATGCGGCCGAGCGCGAACTCCCTCACCCGTGCGTTGAAGGCGTCCCAGTCCCAGCCGGCGGTGATGTCCGTGAGGAACGGCCCGGCCATGATCACGTTGGAACGGACCGTTGGCCCGAACGCCCTGGCCAGCCCCTCCGACATGGCGACCAGGCCGGCCTTGGCCGCCGCGTACGGCACGTACGCGGGCCGCGGCTTGACCGCGGCCGTGCTCGAGATGTTGATGATCGAGCCCCCACCCGCCTCCCCATCCCCCCTCACTGCGGCCATCCGTGTTCCGATGAGGGCACTGAGCCGGAACGGGCCCTTCAGGTTGACGGCGATCGTCTTGTCGAACAGGTCCTCGCCGACCGCGTCGAGCGAGCTGTACAGCGGCGAGATGCCGGCGTTGTTGACGAGGATGTCGACCCGGCCCATCGTGGCGTACACGTCGTCGACCAGCCCGCCGATCTCCGGCCAGCGGCCAAGGTGACAGGCCCGGCCGAGGGTCCGCCGCCCCGATTCCTTGGCGACCTGCTCGGCGACATCGCGGCACGCCGCCTCGTCGCGGCTGGTGACGACCACGTCGGCGCCGCTCGCGGCCAGCGCCGAGACCATCCGGCGGCCAAGGCCCCTGGTCCCGCCGGTCACCAGGGCGACCTTGCCGGCCAGGTCGGCTCGCAGGCCGGGGGCGCCGGGCTGCGCGTCCACGGCGCTCACCGCGTCAGCACCGCGCACGAGCTGATGCCCGGCGCACCGTAGACGTGGGTGAACGCCACCTTGGGCTGACCGGGCACCTGGCGGTCGCCGGCCGCGCCGCGCAGCTGCAGTACGCTCTCGTACACCTGGCGCAGTCCGCTGGCCCCGATGGGCTCGCCGTTGGCCAGGCACCCGCCGTCGGTGTTGACCGGCATGGCGCCGCCGATCTCCGTGGCGCCGCCGCGGATGAGCGCCTCCTGCTCGCCGTCCTTGCAGAACCCGGCCTCGGCCATGTGCATGATCTCGGCGCCGGATTCGGTGTCCTGAAGCTGGAGGACGTCCACGTCCTTCGGTCCGAGCCCGGCCGTTTCGAAGGCCGCCCGGGCCGCCTCGGTGCTCGGGCCGCCCCGTCCCCCCGGCGGGCTGGGAGCGAGCCACGGGCTGAATACCTCGAACGAGCCGAACCGCCTGGTGCGCAGCGACACGGCGGACAGGTACACCGGCCGGCTGGTGTAGCGGCGGGCCTGGTCGGCCCGGCAGAGCACCAGCGCCACGCCGCCCTCGCCCGGCGAGCAGAACATGTACTTGGTCAGCGGGTGGCTGACCATCGCCGAGTTGGCGATCTCCTCCTCGGTGAGCGGCTTGCGCCGCCAGGCGTGCGGGTTGCGCGCGCCGTTGCGGAATGCCTTCGCCGCGACCTTGGCGAGGGTGGCGGCGGATATCCCGTACTCGTGCATGTACCGCTGGATCTTCATGCCGAAGAACTGGGTGGTGAGCATCAGGCCGGTCTCCCCGTACCAGCGGCCGAGGCCGCTTTCCTCCGGGTCGGCGTTGAACGCGCCCGGCGGGTGCTTGTCGAAGCCGATGGCCATGACCAGGTCATGATCGCCGGACCGGATGGCGCGGTCGGCCATGGCGAGCGCGCTCCCCCCGGTGGCGCACCCGTTGCGGACGTTGATGAACGGCAAGCCGGTGAGGCCCAGGTCGCTCACCAGCGTGTCGGCGTTCCCGGCGGCCAGGCTGCCGCCGAACGCGCACTCCACGTCGGCCCAGCCGATCCCGGCGTCCGCCAGCGCCTGGCGGGCCGCGTAAGCACCCTGGGCCAGGCCGGAGACGCCTGGGTGCCGTCCGAAGGGGTGGATGCCGATCCCGACGATCGCGACGTTCACGGTGCCTCTCCGATCTGCGTGGCCGCCCCGGCTGGCCCGGCTGGCCCGAAGGCGAAGGTCATGACCTTGGCACCGGAGTCGTCACTGCGCAGCGAGATGAACGTCAGGCGCATCGGCGCGCCGATCTCGAGCCGCGCCGGGTCGGCCTCGGTGAGCCGGGACTCGACCAGGACGGAGCCGGTCCCGTCCTCGGTGGCCAGCTCGACGTACCCGACTCCGTAGGGGGTGAACGGCCCGTCGGCGGCGTACGGAGGCTTCGGTTCGAATCCCTGGATCGTCCAGCTCCACAGCCGGCCCGTCTGCTCCAGCGGCCCTGTCCGCAGGTCCGTCCCCGTGCAGCGCGGGCAGGACCGCTGGGCGGGGAAGGTGGTGGTGGCGCAGGCCGTGCAGGTGCTGCCGATCAGGCGCGGCCGGCCGGGCTCTGCTTCCCCTCGAGGGGACGACCCCCCGTCAGCCCCCCGGTCAGGCCAGGTGAACAGGCCCTCGGCCACCGGTACCGCTTTGTCCTCAGGTAGCGTCGTCATTCGCCTCTTCTTCCGCGTCGGCTGGCCGCCACTGGACCAGCACCGTGCCGTTCTCCAGCCGCTCGAAGCAGGCCCTGAGCTCCTGGCCGGGATGCAGCGCCGGCCGGCCGGGCAGGTGAGTGACCAGGCGGGCGGCCGGCTCGCCGGCGAGTTCCACCAGTGCCACGGTGTACGGAACCGGGTAGGCCGGATGTACCTGGTGCTCCACCACCGTCCAGGAGTACACCCGCGCCCGCGGCGGGACCGCCCGGTACCCGGTGTCCCAGCCGCCGCAGTGCCAGCAGTACGCCCGCGGCAGGTGCAGCACGGCTCCGCAGCCGGCGCAGTAGCGCAGCGCCACCTCGCCGCGGGCCGCCGCGGCGAAGAACCCGCCGGTGTCCGGGTCGCTGACGGCCGGCGCGAGCCGGGTCGGCTGTGCTGGCTCTGCTGCCTGTGCGTGGACTGACTGTGCCGTGGTCATCGGTCCGCCGTCAGGATCAGCGCGCTGCTCGCGGGCGGCGGCGCGGACGTGACCAGGCTGACCTCGGCCCCGGGCACCTGCGCCGAGGACGTGCCGCGGATCTGGCGGACCGCCTCCACTATGTGGTTCATGCCGTGGATGTAGCCCTCGGACAGGTGACCACCCGAGGTGTTGCACGGCAGCGGCCCGTCCAGCCCGATGCCGCCGTCCGCGGCGAACGCGCCGCCCTCGCCCCGCTTGGCGAAGCCGTAGTCTTCCAGTTGCAGCAGCAGCGTGATGGTGAAGCAGTCGTACAGCTGCGCGACGTCGACATCGGCCGGGCCGAGGCCGGAACGCGCCCAGAGCAGCTCCGCCACCGCACGGGACGACAGTGAGGTGATGCTGTCCCGCATCAGCACAGGGAACATCGTCCCCGGCTGCGTCCCCGGCAGGCTGGCCTGCGCCACCGCCTGGATCAGCGCCGCGCCGTTGCGGCAGTCGCGGGCCCGTGCGGTGCTGGTCACGACGACGGCGGCGGCACCGTCGGTTTCCAGGCAGTAGTCGTACAGCCGCAACGGGGAAGAGATCATCCGCGCGGACAGGTAGTCGTCCATGGTGAGCGGCCGGCCGTGCATCTGGGCCGCCGGGTTGGCCAGTGCGCGGTCCCGGCAGGCGATGGCGATCGAGCCGAGCTGCTCCGGAGTCGACCCGTATTCGATCATGTGCCGCTGCGCCATCAGTGCGAACATCTGGCCAGCCGTGAGCAGCCCGTGCGGCAGGAAGAACTCGTCGTAGGTCGCGCCGCCGCCGACGACCTGCTGGGCCGCCGATGCGGGCGCGGCGCCATACCGCCGTCCCGACCGTCCGTTCAGTGAGCGGAAGGCCACGACCGTGTCCGCCTGTCCGGACAGGATCGCCCCGACGGCCTGGCCGACAAGCGCGCACGGCGCCACTCCACCGGGGCCGCACTCGCCCCAGTAGCTCAGCTGGCGGATGCCGAGCGCCTCGGCCAGGTCGTTGTGCCTGACGAGATCCATGTCGCAGCGCACAATGCCGTCGACCTCGGAGGCGGCGAGGCCGGCGTCGTCAAGCGCGGCGAGCACCGCCTGGGTGGCCAGGGTGAGGTCGCTGCGGCCGGAGTCGCGGCTGAAGTCGGTCATTCCTATCCCGGCGATGGCGCACGCGCCCGGCCGCCAGCCTGTCCCGCTCACGAGGACACCTCGCTGGCGCTCGGAGTCCGCGTTCGCGGACGCACAGTACTTACCGATTCGCTCGCAAGCTCGCTCATGTCAGCTCCCGCAGGATGTCGGCGGTGTGCTCGCCGAGCCGCGGCGCGCGCGTCAGGGGCGGCACCGCCAGGGCCGAGAAGCGGATGGGCGCACCCGGGTAAAGGTGCGGGCCGCCCGGCGCGTCATCGTCGACGGGAACGAAGAAGTTCCTGGCCGTCAGGTGCTCGTCGTGCGGCAGGTCCTCCGGCGCGTTGAGCACGCCGACCGGCAGGCCGCGCCGCTGGCCCTCGCGGTAGATGTCGTCGGCCCGCTGCAGCAGGAAGAACACCTCCACGAGCTGCTGGATGTGCGCGAAATTCGCCTGCCGGAATCCCGGGTCGTCGTAGCGGGAGTCGGTGAGGTCGACGGCCAGGCCCAGTGATTCCATCCATTCGACCAGGCTCTGCCACGGCTTTCGCTCGGTGGTGATCAGTGCGAAGTAGACGTAACGGTCGTCGGCGGTGGCGAACACGGCCGGCTGCGTGGGTGTGGGCTGGGCATGCCGGCAGGTTTGCCGGTGCACGAGCACCCGGGGGTAGAACCAGTAGGGGTTGGCCAGTTCGGCGCTGACCGAGAGGCAGTCGTGCATGGCCACGTCGATGAGCTCTCCCCGGCCGGTCCGCTGCCGCTCGATGAGGGCGAGCAGGATGCCGAGATGGCCGAAACTGGCGGTGAGCTGGTAACCCTGGTCGCCGCCTGGCCGGATCGGCGGGATGGCGTGGTCGTCGTAGCCGCAGCTGTTCAGCGGCCCGCCGAGCGCCAGGCCGACCAGGTCGGAGCTGACCATGTCGGCCCAGGGCCCGTCCAGCCCGAACGGGCTCAGGTTGATGACGATCAGCCCCGGCGCGCCGTCGCGCAGTCCGGCCGGGCTGATGCCAAGGTCTGCCCATTCCGCCGGGCGCCAGCCGGTGATGACGATGTCGGCCCGCCGCAGCAGGCCGCGCAGCCGCTCCATGCCGTCGGCGGTCCGGTAGTCGAGCACCATGCTGCGCTTGGCTACGTTGTAGAACCAGAAGTGCAAGCTGGCGTCCGGGTCGCCGTCGCGGGCACCCGCCGCGGCCGGGCCGATGTGGCGGCCCGGCGCGCCCTCGGGGAGCTCGACCTTGATCACGTCGGCGCCCATGGTCGCCAGCAGCTTGCCGAGCGCCTCGCCCGCCGGGTCGCCGGCGAGCTCGACGACCGTGAGGTCGCCGTACGGCGTGGCCTCGGTCATCAGATCACCCCGGATGCGGTGAGCTTCGCGAACTCGTCGTCGGCGACGCCGAGGAGCTCCTTGAACACGTACTCGTTGTCCTCGCCGAGCAGCGGGCCGGAGCGCCAGTTGTCCGCCGACATGCCGTCGAAGTGGACCGGGACGCCCTCGAACCGGGCTTCGCCGATCACCGGGTGGTCCATCTGGAAGAAGACCCCGCGGTGCGCGAGCTGCGGGTCGGTCTCGTTGAGGTCCTGGGCGTTCTGGACCGCGCCTGCCCGGACGCCGGCTTCCTGCAGGAGCTTGGTCGCCTCGTAGCGGTCACGCTGGCTGGTCCACGTCGCGACCGCTTCATCCAGTGCGTCCTGGTTCTCCCAGCGCGACTGCGGGCTGGCGAAGCGCTCGTCCGCGGTCCAGGCGGGTCGCCCGATCGCGTCGGCGAAGCGCGACCACTCCTCGTCGTTGAACACGGCGATCGCCACCCAGCGGTCCTCGCCGCTGGCCGGGTAAACCCCGTGCGGGGCGGCGGGCGGATGTTCTAGCCGGTTGCCGGCCGGATAGCGCGGCCCGCGGGTGACCCGGCCGTTCACGGTGACCTCAAGCATGACCGGCCCGAGCAGGTTGATGCCTGTCTCGATCGCCGACACGTCGATCTCGGTTCCCTCCCCGGTCAGCATCCGGTGGCGGATGGCCATCAAGATGGCGGCCGAGTTGTAGAAGGCGGCCTGGTTGTCCATGTGGGACAGGCCCCAGCCGGAAGGCTCGCGACCGGGCAGGCCGCTGATGAACGACAGCCCGCTGACCGCCTGGACGACCGGGCCGTAGCTGCGGTAGGAGGCGTTCGGGCCGCTGTGGCCGTATCCGCTCATCCGGGCGTAGACAACGTCCGGCCGCAGTTCCCGCAGGCGCTCGTAGGTCAGGCCCCACCGTTCCATGACGCCGGGGGCGAAGTTCTCCGTCACCACGGAACTGGCGGCGATCAGCCGCTCGGCGAGCCGCCGTCCCTCGGGGACGCGCATGTTGATCGTGACGCCGAGCTTGTTGCGGCAGTAGTTGTTGAACAGCCCGCCCTTGTCAGGGTCGGCGCCGACGACTTCCTCGCCGAAGTTCCGCGCGTCCTCGTTCTTGTACAGGGGCAGCTTTCGCGGCGTGTCGATCCGGGTCCGGTCCTCGATCTTGATGACCTCGGCGCCGAAGTCGGCGAGCAGCCGCGTCGCGACCGACCCGACTCCCATCCAGCAGAAGTCCGCTACCCGGACGCCGGCCAGCGGCCCCCGGCGCGGCCCGGGCTGGCGTCGTTCATCGAGGTACACGGTTCCTCCCTTACTCACTTGCCATGAAAACCCCGCGGTCGGCCTGCTGTCAAGATTCATGATGATGATTATCATCTAACTGTGTGCGCGCTCACCGGGGGTCACCAGTGAGCCGCGATGCCGCGGGCCACGCCCGCGGGTCAGGCCTGCGGGCTGGCCCCGGGGTCCGGCCCGGCAGCAGGCTGGGCCTCGGGACCGCGTGACCGCAGCAGTCGCCTGATGGCCCGGCTGTCACCGCCGGCGCCGATGGCCCCCCGGCTGCTGGCGATGCCCACGGCGCTGATGAGGGCGACGCCCTGGAACAGCGGGCTGGCCCAGAACGTGCCCGCGCCGAACTGGAGCGTGAGGCCCTGGACGCCGAAGGCCAGGGCGAAGAAGGCGATCAGCGTCCCCCATACGTTGGGCCGCTGCGAGAGCTGCGATGCGCCGAAGAACACGGCGGCGAGCGCCGGGAACAGGTAGCCCTGGCCGATGTCGGCGGTGTAGGCGCCTACCTGCGCGGTATACATGACTCCGGCCAGCGAGGCGATGGCCGCCGATGTGACGAGCGATCCCCAGACGATGCGGTCGGCCGGGATGCCTGCCAGCCGCGCCGCCTCCCGATTGCCGCCGACGGCGAACATCCGCCGCCCGAGCGGCGTCTGCTCGAGCACGAACCACAAGGCGCCGGCGATCACGATCATGTACAGGTCCAGGTAGGGGACCCCGAACACCGTGCCGTTCCCCACCGTGACGAACAGGCTGGAGAACCGGCCGGCCACCTGGTGGTTCTGGGAGATGTAAAGCTGGAACGCGCTCAGCACCTCGCTCATCCCGAGCGTGGCGATCAGCGAGTTCACCCGCAGCTTCACGACCACGAAGCCGGAGACCGCGCCGATGAGCGCGCAGCCGGCGACGGCCATGACGGCGATGACGCCGATCGGCAGGCTGGTGTGCAGCGTCAGCCAGTTGATCACCACGATCGTCAGCGACATCACCTCGCCGATCGACAGGTCATAGGTGTCGGTGGTCAGCGGCATGAGGAACGCCAGGGCCAGCACCGCGGTGACCGCACCCTGCGAGAACACCACCTGGAACGTGCTGACGGTCAGGAAGAGGCGGAACTGCAGGGCGCCGAACAGGGCGAGGAAGACGACCCAGAGGTAGACGGCGCTGAACCGGCTTATGCTCGGCGGCCGGAGGTGACCGGGCCGCCTGCTCGCGCGGGTCGGCCGAAGCGGGGGCGCGGTGACGGCGTTCATGCTTCTCCTTCGGTTCCTTCTGAGCGAGCGGCCGCGGCAGCGAAGGCAGGCCCCGCTGTTAGGTCGAGCTGGCTCGCGTCGATCGACTTGGCGGTCAGCCCAGGACCGCGTTCCAGGGTGCGGGCGAGCCTGCCGCCGGCCAGGATCAGCACCCGGTCCGACAGCCGCGCGAGCTCGTCGCTGTCGGTCGAGACCAGCAAGATGGCGATGCCGTCGGCGGCGCACCGCTCGATGACCTCGTGGATCTGCGCGCGGGCACCGACGTCGATGCCCTGGGTCGGATCGTCGAGCACTAGCACCTTCGGGCGGGTGCGCAGCGCTCGCGCCACGAGAACCTTCTGCTGGTTGCCGCCGGACAGGGTCGGCATCGGCGCGTCCGGCCCCTGGGTGACGATCCCGAGACGGCCGATCCACATCTCGACCTCGTCGCGTTCGGCACCGCGGACGATCCGGCCCCACCGGCGGTGCCGCTCGGGCTGCGAGATTGTCATGTTGGCGCGGACGCCGAGGTTGGGGAACACGCCCAGCCGGGCCCGCTCGCCAGGGACCGCCGCCACGCCGGCCGCCACGACGCCCCGTGGCCGGCCCGGCGCCAGCACCGACCGCGCGGCCTCGATCTCGCCGCAGTGCGGCAGGCCCCCGGTGAGCAGCGGCGCGAGCGACTCGCGGCCCGATCCGGTGATGCCCGCCACCCCCACGATCTCGCCGGCGCGGACGGCGAAGTCGAGCTCGCGAACCCGGCCTCCGGCCAGCCGGCGGACCCGCAGGACCGCGTGCTCGTCCGCGTCAACTCGGGCCGCCGGCTGCCGGGCGCCGGTGTCCGGGGCGAGGGCGGAGTGGCCGACGATCAGCTCGGTCAGCCGGCGCTGGTCGACGCCGGCGCACGGCAGCGACGCCGCGACACGCCCGTCGCGCAGGACGGTGATCCGGTCCGCTATGCCGAGGACCTCGCCGAGGTGGTGCGAGACAAGCAGCACGCCGTGGCCGTCGGCCCGCAGCCGGCCGATCGACTCCAGCAGCCGGTCGACGTCCCCGGCGGGCAGGGCGGCCGTCGGTTCGTCGAGCACGATAAGCAGCCGCCCGTGCCCGGTGTCCGACAGGGCCCGGGCGATCGCGACCGCGGCGCGCTCGCTCATGCTGAGCGAGCCGACCGGGGACCGGACATCGGCGTCCACGCCTACCCGGCGCAGGTAACCGCTTGCCCGGTCGGCCGCCTCGCGCCACCGGATCCTGCCGCCAAGACCGAGTGGGTAGGAGCGGCCGAGCATCATGTTGTCGAGGATGCTCAGCTGCAGGACCAGGGCGAGATCCTGGTGGACGAAGCGGAGTCCCGCCGCCCGCGCCGCGTGAGTGCTGCCGAGCTGGAACGAGCGGCCGTCCAGTTCGGCCTCCGCGCCCGGAGCGGGCTGATGATAGCCGGAAAGCAGCTTGATGAGCGTCGACTTCCCCGAGCCGTTCTGCCCCACGAGGGCGTGGACCTCACCGTAATCCACGGTGAGGTCCACGTCCCGTAGCGCCGTCTGCTCGCCGAAGGACTTCGTCACGTGACGGAGCTGTAGCGTCATGGCACTAGACCCGGGCCGCCGGTCAGGCGCCCACCTGCCACAGCTTCTCGAACTGCGCCTGGTAGTTCGCTGGCCCCGGCCAGTTCCCGCCGTTGGCGCTCAGCTGTGCGCTGGCCTTGGCGGCCGTGTCGACGATGAAGGCCACTCCCTCGCTGGTAGCGTTCAGCGACGAGGGGGTCAGCACGCCCTCGGACAGCCGGGCCATCCAGTCGACGACGACCCACATCACGTATGGCTCGGGCAGGATCGACCACATCGCTTCCTGGCCGTTCACCACCTCTTGCAGCTGGGACGCCTGCCCCTCGGTGCCGACGATCTTGACCTGGCCGGCCAGTCCCGCCGCCTTGATGGCCGCGGCCACGCCCGCGTCGAGGTCCTGGAAGGACAGGTACAGGTAGCCGACGCTCGGGTGCGACTTCAGGTAGGCCACGATCGTCGCGGGAACCTGCCCCGCGCCGAGCTGGGTCACGCTGACCGGCAGCGTGGCGAATGAGCAGCCTGGGCACAGCTTCGAGAACTCGGCCTGCGCGCCCTGCCCCTGGCCGACCAGCGACGGGTAGAGCGGGATATCCACGTAAACCGCGTTGGCGTGCCCGCCGGAGTTCGCGATCAGCCAGTCGGCCATCATCGCCCCGGTCTTCAGGTCGCCCGCGCCGTTCTGCGCCACGCCGTACAGGCCGTTCTGCGTGCCGTTGGGCGTGTCATCGGTGTAGGCGCCGAACAGCGCGACACCCTTGGACTTAGCCTCCTGGACCTGCGGGGTGATGGTGCTCAGCGTGATGCTCGTGGTCGCGATGTACTTGTAGCCGGCGTCGATGGCCTGCTGCACCGCCTGACCCGGCGTCGCGGCGTTGTAGGTGATGACGGCGGGGTCCCAGCCCAGTGCCTTGGCCGCGGCGGTGAACCCGGGGTTGAGCAGCGAGCACGCCGTCGCCGCACAGGTGAGGAACGCGACCTTGACGCCCTTCGCCGGGGCATGCGGCAGCGCGCTGGTCGCCGGGATGGTGGTTGGCTCGGTGAGCAGGGTTGAGAGCTGCGCGGTGGCCTGGGCCACGCCGGTGCTCCCCGCGCTGCTCGCGGGCGCCGTTGACGCCGAGCCTGCCTGGGAGGCCGGCGCGGAGGTGGTCGCTGAGGTCGATGACGAGGAGCTGCACGCCGACGCGACCGCCACGCAGGCCGTCACGAGGATGCCGAAACAGGTTTTCCTTAGCTTCATTGCGATGTCCCCCCTGCGGGGTCGGAGGGCCAGGTCGCGGGACTCTCGGCGGCCTGGCTCGACTGATAGACGGAGTATCACGCCACCCGGATTCGGCCGTCAAGACTTTCCTTATCATGATTACGATGAAAATTATCGTTATGAGGAACGGGGCAGGTTACCCGGGCAGGCGCGGAGACTCTCCTCGCGGCGCGGAAGCCGGCGAGAACGAGCCGCGGGGACGCCAAGGGAGCGCCCGGCCCGCGGCACGCGAGAGGGCCGGCGCGGCAGGCAGGCGAGGCAGGCCGGCTGAGCTTAGTGGGGCGAAACGGCTGGACGAGTAATTCCAAGGGCCGACACGTAGCGGGGGCGAGGGCGCCGGGAAACGTCACCGGCGAACACCCTGAACACCACCGGCCCCAAAAACAACAGCACCAAAGGTCCGGTGCATGATCATGAAGGGTTGATAGCGCTATCACGCCACTAAGTCTTCATGAAATCGAAATCCTTCACGAAAGATGCCCTGCCGGGGCGGATGGGCGAGTCACAGGCAGCTCAATGTCCCCGCCGGCCCCGCGATCCCCTTCCCTGAACGCCGCCCGGCGCCAGCGATGACCGCCGGGGCGCCCCCGCCAGCCGCCCGCCCGCGCCGCCAAGCCCTGGAGTAACTCATCTCGGGCACCGGATCTCCTAGGCCTTGGAATTAATCATCTAAGGCCGCGTCAGTCCCACTCGATGAGCTCGTCGAAACGGCCGGGCCAGTGCCGCCGGTACTCCTCGACGAGCCCGGCGAAGTGATCGCGCATCAGGTGAGCGGCCTTGCTCGGCTGCTTCGCCATGATGGCCCTGGCGATGTCCCGGTGCTCGGCGTGAATCTGCTCCCGGACCGCGCCGGTATCCATGCGCGTCACGATGTGCTCGTGCCAGATGTTGCCGACGATACGGCCGAGCAGTTCGATGACCCGGTTGCCGGCCAGTGCCTCCACCGACCCGTGGAACTCGTTGGTGATCGTCCAGTAGGCGGGACCCTGGAGCGGCTGCTCCTCGAGCAGGAAGGGCTTCATGGCGGCGGAGACCAGGCTCCGGTCGCCGTTGCGCGCCGCGCGCTCCGCGCTGATCGGCGCCATGACGAGCACCGCCTCGAACAGCTCCTGGTACGTTGCCCCGCCGAGGTGCAGGTAGAGCGTGGTCATCTTGGCCAGGTTGCGCGGGTCGACCGCGGTGACGATCGGCCCGCCGCCTGGACCCGGCTTGAGCCGGATCAGTTCCTGGACCTCAAGCAGGCGCAGCGCCTCCCGCAGCGATGCGCGGCTGACCCGGTAGTGCGCGAGCATGGCCGCCTCGGACGGCAAGGTGTCACCGGGGCTCAGGTTCCGCGAGACGATGTCGCGCACGATCGCCGCGGCGACGGTCTCGGCCGTCTTGGCCGGGCGCCGGGGCTGGTCGGTCAGGTCCGCATTGGACTGAGCCAGGCTAACCCACAGGTTGCGACCGGGTGCCGGGGACTGATCGGCGTCTTCCCCTGGCGACGGTTCCGCACCGGGCGATGCATTGTCCTGGCTACTCATGGCTCCATGCTAATCATCCTGAGGGATACTCGACCACAACCGGCACAGCCATCTTTTCATGATGATGATAGTAATGTATTGTCGGCGTTGCGCGGGCGACGCGACGGCCGTCAGGTCCAGTGGCAGCAGGCCCTGGCCCTGGCGGCCCCAGTGGCACTAGGCACAGCGGTAACCGGACCGGAGGGGTACGGATGCGAATCTCGGTCGACTCGGAGCGGTGCAACGGCCATGGACGGTGCTACACCGTCAGCCCGGACGTCTACGCCCCCGATGACGAGGGCTACTGCGCTGACCGCGATCGCGACCGGGAGGTACTCCCGGGGCTCGAGGCGGACGCCGCGGCCGGCGCGCGAGCGTGCCCGGAGGGCGCGATAACCGTCATCCTCCCAGCGGACGGAGGCACGATGGCCCCAGGCACCGCGGACTCCGCCGGAGCCGCCAGCCCGCAGGCGCGGCCGGTGAGCCAGGAAGAGCTGCGCCAGCTGGTCGACCGCCAGCAGATCAGCGACGTCCTGTACCGGTACGCCTCCAGCGTCGACTACAAGGACTTCGCCACCCTCCGCTCGCTGTTCACCGACGACGCGCACGGTGTCTACATGACGGTCGCGGACCTCAGCGGGGCGGACGAGATCGTGAAGTGGATCGACGGGATGACCGCGGACAAGTCCTGGCAGCACCACAAGCTGACCGTCTACCACATCGACTTCACGGGCCCGGACGAGGCGAGCACGCTCACCTACCACACGTCACACCAGACCGACGCCGGCGACGAGAGCGCGGTCACGCTGATCGTGGCGAGGTACCGGGACAAGCTGCGACGGGTGGGCGGCACCTGGAAGATAACCGAGAAGATCATGGAACCGGGCTGGATGGAGCAGCGCAGGCTGCCGCAGCCGGCCGCGGGCTGACCCGTTGCCGATGAGGCTGGCCGCCGCCGGCGGCCAGCCTTTCTCCCTGGGCAATTGGGCGGCCGGAGTAAGCCGCCTCCGTTCGGGCTACCGGGGAATGTCCCGCCATGGCAGGTCCCGGTCCACCCGGATGTCGCCGGGTAGCCCGAGCACGCGCTCGGCGATGATGTTCCGCTGGATCTCATCGGAGCCGCCGGCGATCCGGTAGCCGGGCGCGCCGAGTATGTGATCGTTCCAGGCGAAGGTGCCCCACTCACCGGTGTCGGCGGTCAGCCGGGCGCCGAGCAGGCCGGCCGCCACCTGGCCGATCTCCGTCATCCCCGCCACCCACAGCAGCTTGCCGACCGACCCCTCCGGGCCGGGCGGCTGGCCGGCCGCGGCGGCGGCCGCGGCCCGGGCGGCGTTCATCCGCCGCACCCGCTGGTGGATGTAGACCGACGCGAGCTGCTGGCGGACAACCGGGTCGCTGGTGCGGCCGAGCCACTGCGCCAGGCCGAGCAGCCGCTCCCAGGAACCGCCGACGCCACGGCCAGCCCCGCTGCCGCCGCGTTCAAACCCCAGCGTGGTCAGGGCGACCTTCCAGCCTGAGCCGACGTCCCCGAGGCGCAGCTCGTCGGGAACCCGCACGTCGGTCAGGAACACCTCGCAGAACGACGACCCGCCCGACATCTGCCGGATCGGGCTGATCCGCACGCCGGGGGCGTCCAGCGGGATGAGGAACGCGGTCATCCCCGCATGTTTGGGTACCGACGGATCGGTCCTGGCGATCAGCTCGCCCCAGCCGGCGAACTGCGCGCCGGAACTCCAGACCTTCTGGCCGTTGATGATCCACTCCCCTCCCGTCCCCCCTTCGCCCTTCACTCGTTCTGCCCGGGTCGCCAGGCCCGCCAGGTCCGAGCCGGCGCCCGGTTCTGAGAACAGCTGGCAGCACAGCTCCTCGGCCCGCAGGAACCGGCGCACGAACCGCGCACGCTGACCGGGGGTGCCGAACAGGGCGACGGTCGGCGCGACCAGGGAGGTGGTCACCGCGAACGTCTCGTGTCCCTCCGGCGTGGCGAAGCCGGCTTCCGCCTCGCTGAAGGCCCGCTCGTGCGCGTCGCTGAGCCCGGCTCCGCCGTATTCGGCGGGCCAGGTGATGGCGCCGTAGCCGGCGTCGCACTTTTCCTGCTGCCAGGCCATGGCCCGGTCGAGCAGCGCCCGTTCCTGCTGATGAGACAGCCGGTGGAACACGGAAACGTCGTCGCTGCCGTCGCCCCACCCGCGCTGCTCCGGGCCGGCCGCGGCGGCTGGCCGCCGGGCCGCGAGCCAGGTCCTGGCCGCGGCGGCGAACTCCGCCACGCTCGGCGTAGTGGCCGACGGCACCGTGTCATCCGGCATCGGGTCACTCTTTATCTGGGTCATGGCCGTGCTCCCTCGGTCACGCCAAGCTCGGCGGCCGCGGCGGCGAGCCGGTCCCACCGGCGGGGCCCGGGCGGGCACAGCTCGTGCGCCCAGAAGACCACCTGGCTGAACCCGGCATTCGCGTAGCGCGTGATGTCCGCGGCCGGCGACGCGCGGACGTAGGTGGTGAGGGGAACGGCGCGGCCCGCCGCGGCCTGCGCCGCGTCCAGCCGCGCCATCAGGTCCAACGCCTCGGCCGGCGACGGGGTGCCCGAGGCGAACCAGCCGTCCGCCCGCAGCGCCGCCCGGCGCAGGGCGGGCGCGGTGTTCCCGCCGAGGATGAGCGGGATCCTGGCCGGCTGCGCCGTCAGTTCAACCGGCCCGAAGTCGTACACGCTGCCATGGTGCTCGAAGGGTCCGCCCGCCCACGCCTTGCGCAGGATGTCCAGGCCTTCGGAGAACCGGGCGGCCCGGTCGGCGAACGGCACCCCGAGCGCCTCGAACTCCTCGCGCAGCCAGCCGAGGCCGACGCCGAACAGCAGCCGGCCCTCGGCGAGCTCCTGCAGCGTCAGCGTGGCCCTGGCGACCGCCAGGGGATGCCGCAGCGGCAGCACGTAGATGCCGGTGGCCAGCTGGAGCCGGCTGGTGCGGCCTGCCGCGGCGGCCAGGGCGACAAGCGGATCGGTGAGCCGGGTCGCTGGCCCCACGATCCGTGCCGCCAGCTCCTGCTCGGGCTCCCTGGTCGGGTGCACCGCGTGGTAGTCAACGGGCCGCAGCAGGTGCTCGCCGAGCCAGAGGGTGCCAAAGCCGGCTGTCTCCGCCGCCGCGGCCAGGTCAGCCAGCTCGGTGGCGGAGACGTCGTAGACAGACAGTCCGAATCGCATCAGTGCCGTACCAGCCTCAGTCCCAGGCTAGCGGCAGGCTCATCAGCGAGATCTGGCCGTGGTGCGCCAGCGGCGGCTCGTCGCCGGCCAGCCGGTAGTCCGGGATGAGCCGGTGCCATTCGCGGATTGCCGTCTGCATCTCGTTGCGCGCCAGGTGCGAGCCGAGGCAGCGGTGCTCGCTGACACCGAACGCCATGTGCCGGTTGGGGAACCGGTCGAGGATCACCTTGTCGGCGTCGGGGAACTCGCGCGGGTCCCTGGTCGCCGACGGATAGGTAAGCATGACCATGTCGCCCTTGCGCATGGGGCAGCCGTTGAAGTCGATGTCCCTGGTCACCTTCCGCGCCATTGGAACGATCGGGTAGGCGCGCAGGAACTCCTCGACCGCGCTGGGGATCAGTTCCGGCTCGGCGATCAGCCGCCGCCGGTCGTCCGGGTGCGCGGCCAGGTGGTAGAAACACCAGCCGAGCTGGCTCTTGAGGGTGTCCAGGCTGCCGAGGGTCAGCGTGACCATGAGGTCGATGATGTCCGCGTCGGGCAGGGGCGCGCCGTCCACCTCGCTGCGGCACAAGTGGCTGACGATGTCGGCGTTCGGATCCAGCGGCCGGGCGTGGCGGTCCGCGACCTTGTCGGTCCAGTAGGCGGCGACCTCGCCCCACGCCGCCATCATCTGGGCGACGTCTTCCTCCAGGCCGGTGATGGCGCCCGACATCCGGCGCACGCAGGAGACGAAGAAGTCCGCGTCGCTAGTGTCAAGGCCGATCGACAGCAGGAAGACCTTCACCGGGTACTGGTCGCCGAACGTGGCACAGAAGTCCGTGTGACCGGCCGCGACCAGCGGCTCAATCGTCTCCCGAGCGTGCCTGGTGATCTCGGGGGCTATCTTCTGCACCGCGGCGGGGGCGAACCACCGGTTCAGCAGCCGCCGGTACTTGACGTGCTGCGGCGGGTCAAGGAAGGAAGGCAGGAACCGGTAGGCGGGCTCGGGGTCGGTCGCCACGATGGAGTGGTTGGAGAAGATGTCCGGCTGGTGGGAGGCTTCCTTGATGTCGTCGTACCGGGTCAGCACCCAGTAGCCGGATCCGTAGGTGTTCCAGAAGAACCGGTGCTGCTCGCGCAGCGCGTCGAGTTCCTTCCAGTGTTCGCCCGCGGGGGCGATCTTGGCGGTGAGGTCGACCTCGATCTCGGGGTAATCGGCCATGACGGTCGTCTCCTCACTCGCTGCCGAGGGGTTCCACGCGGTACAGCGCCGCCGCGTTGTCATGCAGGATCTTGCGCAGCACGTCAGGAGCGAGGTCGCCGAGTTCGGCGGCGATGTACTCGCGCGGTTCGACGGCCGCGGTGGCCGGGCCCGGCGCCATGCTTGTCGGGTGCGGGAAGTCGCTTTCGTACAGGACCCAGTCCGGGCCGAGCTGGTCGATCGCGGACCTGACCGATGCCCGCTCGAACCAGAAGCAGCCGTACATCTGGCGCTTGAAGTACTCGCTCGGCAGCAGGTCGTACTCCGGGTGCTCATGCTGAACGCCGCAGTTCAGCCACTGCCAGTCCAGGTGCTCCAGGGCGAACGGGATCCAGCCGACGCCGCTTTCCACCGACACGAACTTGGTGCCGGGGAACCGGTGGCAGACACCGCCGGTGATCAGGTTGGCGATGACCCGGGCATTCGCGAGTCCGAACTGGACGCCGAAGCCGGCGTAGTTGGCGTGCCGTCCAGCGCTCGGCGAGGCGTGGTCGAAGATCGACATGTCGCCGGAGCCGATGTGGAAGTTGACCGGGAGTTTCATCTCCTGGCACAGCGCCCAGAGCCGGTCCCAGTACGATTCCGCGATCGGCGGGAGCCCCCAGAAGGTCGGCTCGCCGGTCATGATGACGCCCTTGTGGCCGGCCGCGGCCGCGCGGACGATCTCTTTCTCGCACAGCTCCATGTCCCACATCGGCAGCGCCATGATCGGGATGAAGCGCCTGGGGTCGGCCGACGCGTACTCGACGAGGAAGTCGTTGTAGGCCCGCACGCAGGCGAGCATCAGCTCGCTGTCGCCGAGCGTGAGCAGCTTCCCGGCGCCGAAGCCGGCCACGTTGGGGTACAGCACCTGGGCCCAGACCCCGTAGGTGTCCATCCTGTCCAGCCGCGCCTTCGCGTCCCAGGTCGCGGCGTCCACGTCGGCCAGGCGCGGGGGGTGATCCGGCGGGTACTCCCGCCAGCCGGCCTGCGCCGCGGAGGCCGCGGGGCCGATCCGCTCGGTGCCGAAGAACCAGGCGTCCTCCTGGTAGTTCTCGTCCCACTTGACGTGCGGCGCCCGGTCCCGCCAGCGGGCAGGCAGCCGGGATGTCCAAAGGTCATAGGGTTCGACCACGTGGGTGTCGGTGTCGATGACGCGGTACTGATCAACCTCGGCGGCGGTTAGCACGGCGGCTGCCTCCTGACTCGTCTTTCCGAACTGCTGGCTAGGGCCTAGACCGGCTGGTCCAGCGGCCACAGGATGTGCTTGGTCTCGAAGAACTCGGCGAACCCGAGCACGCCGCCTTCACGGCCGAGCCCGCTTTGCTTGTAGCCGCCCCACGGGTGGTCGCCGAGCATCGGGCCACCGCCGTTGACGGTTACGGTCCCGGCCCGGATCCGGCCGGCCACCGCGACGGCCGCGGCGGTCGGCCCCCAGACGTTCGCGGCCAGGCCGTAGATCGTGTCGTTGGCCAGCGTGACGGCCTCGTCCACGTCGTCGTACGGGAGCACGACGCTGACCGGGCCGAACAGCTCGTCCTGCGCGATCTCGGCGCTGTTGCTCACGCCGACGACGACGGTCGGCTCGTAGAAGTAGCCCCGGGGGAAGGCCTGCGGCGGCTTGCCGCCGGTCAGGACCTTCGCGCCGGCGCTGACGGCCCGGTCGACGTAGCCGGCCACCCGGGAGCGCTGCGCCGCGGAGACGAGCGGTCCGACGACGGTGTTCGCATCGCGCGGATCGCCGCAGCCAAGCGCCTCGGCGGCGGTCACCGCGGCCTCGAGGTAGCTCTCGTAATCGGGCCGGTGCACCAGGGTACGGGTGAGCGAGCTGCATCCCTGCCCGGCGTTGCCGGTCCAGCCGAGCACGCAGCGCATGGCCAGCGACCGCACGTCGCTGCCGGGCAGCAGCACGTCGGCGGACTTGCCGCCCAGCTCAAGAACCACGCGCTTGAGCGTCGGCGCGGTCAGCTCGACGATGCGCCTGCCCACCTCCGCCGAGCCGGTGAACGTGACGAAGTCGATACCGGGGTGAGCGCAGAGGTGCTCGGCGACCGCGGGCGGCCCGTAGACGAAGTTGAACGCCCCCGGCGGGAAGCCAGCCTCCTCGATCAGGGCGGCGAGCGCCGTGGTGGTCAGGACAGACTTGGGCGAGCACATCAGCACGATGCTGCATCCGGCGGCCAGCGCGCCGCCGATCTTCCACGCGGCGAGGTTCAGCGGGAAGTTGAACGCGGTGAGCCCGAGCACCACCCCGATGGGTTCCCTGGTCAGCAGCGTGGCGGTGCCGTCCCCGGCCGCGGTCGTCGGGAGCGTCTGGTCGGGTGCGGCGGCCAGGCCGGCGGCGGCGTCGGCGAACCAGTGGAAGTTGCGGACGGGGAAGGGCACCTGCATGAAGGAAGCCACGGCGCGCGGCGTGCCGATTTCCTCGACCATGAGGTCGATGAGCTTGTCGGTGTCCCGCTCGAGCAGGTCGGCCAGCCGGTGCAGCAGCCGGCTGCGCTCCCTGGCCGGCACCTTGCTCCACGGACCGCCGGCGAAAGCACGGCCGGCGGCGGCGACGGCTTCGTCCGCCTGGGCCACGGTGAGACCCGGGACCACGGCGAGCACTTCCTCGGTGGCCGGGTTGATCACCTCGAACGGCTGTCCCTCGCCGGTGACCCAGCGGCCGTCGATGTACGCGCGGGCGGCGGCGCTTACCATGGCGCGCTCCCCCCGTCCACGTTGAGCAGGGCGCCGGTGATCCCCGCGCCGGCGTCGCTCGCCAGCAGCACCGCCATGGCCGCTACCTCTCCTGCGGTGTTGAGCCGCTTGATCATCGACTCCTGGGCGTACCTGCCGAGGAACTCCTCGTAGCTGATGCCCGCTGCGGCCGCCACGACGGCCCCGGCGTCCCGCATGGTGTCAGTCTCGATGGCGCCGGGGCAGATCGCGTTCGAGGTGATCCCGTCGGGCCCGTATTCGCAGGCGACGGCCTTGACGAACCCGTTGATCGCGTGCTTGTTGGTGATGTAGTGGCTGATCGCCGACTTGTTAGCTTGCTTTCCTTCGATCGAGGAGATGGTGATGATCCGGCCCCAGCCGTCGCGCAGCATGTGCGGCAGCGCGCGCCGCGTCGCCCAGAAGGTCGAGTTCAGGTTCCACGCCAGGGCGTTCTGCCACGCCTGGTCGGTCAGCTCGTGCACGCGGGCAAAGCCGTCCGAACCGCCGGCGTTGTTGACCAGGATGTCCAGTGAGCCGAAGTGAGCGGCCGCTCCGTCGATGAAACCCTCCACCTCATCTTGCTGCCGCACATCGCAGGCGACGAAGTGACCCCGGTCGCCCGCGCCCATCTCGTCGAGCGCGGTCTTGCCCTTTTCCTCGGAGCGGCCGCAGATCGCGACGCTCGCTCCCTCGGCGAGAAGCGCCTCGGCGATGGCGCGCCCGATCCCGCGGCTGCCGCCGGTCACGACGGCGACCCTAGCCTCGCTCTTGCCTGCCACTATGCCTCCCTTGGACCGCGTCAGCACAGTCATTGCAGCGCGCACCCTAGACCGGTGTCAAGATATTCCTTACTATGATTCTCATCTTCTTCCCTCCGGACCCGCGAAGGGGCGGTCATGGCGAAGCTGAACGGCAAGGTGGCGCTCATCACCGGGGCGGCCCGCGGACAGGGCCGCTCGCACGCGGTGCGGCTGGCTGAAGACGGGGCAGATATCGTCGCCGTCGACATTGTCGCCCCGATCCCGACCGCCTACTACCCGCCGGCGGTGCCCGCCGACCTTCGGCTCACTGCCAAGCTGGCCGAGGGTGCCGCCGACGGCGTGCGCGTGCTGACCGCGGAGGCCGATGTCCGCGACCAAGCCGCGCTTGACGCCGTGGTGGGGCGGGCGCTGGCCGCCTTCGGCCGCATCGACATCGTGGTGGCAAACGCCGGCACCATCGCGCACGGCCCGGCCTGGGAACTGTCTGACGACCAGTGGCAGAATGTAGTGGACGTCAACCTGACGGGCGCCTGGCGTACGGTCAAAGCGTGCGCTCCCTCGATGATCGCGCGGAACCAGGGCGGCGCCGTCGTCCTCACCAGCTCGGTGACCGGGTTGCACGGGTTCGGCAACATCGCCAGCTACGCGGCGTCCAAGCACGGAGTCAACGGCCTCATGCGCACCCTGGCCAACGACCTGGGGCCGCACAACATCCGGGTCAACAGCGTCTGCCCCGGTCTGATCAGCACCGACATGATGCTGAACGACGAGACGTACGCCATGTTCCGTCCCGGCGTGGCGAACCCGACGCTGGAGGATGCGCGCAAGGCGTTCCGGATGAAACAGTTGCTCCCCCTCGACTGGCTCGAGCCCCGCGACGTGAGCAACGCGATCGCCTTCCTCGTGTCCGACGAGGCCCGTGCGATCACCGGCGTGGCGCTTCCGGTTGACGGCGGCCAGCTGGCACACGGCTAGACGCGGTATGAGCAAGTCGCGGTACCGGCGAGTCGCGGTACCGAAGAGTAAGGAGCAGGGGTGCTGATGGAAGCGATCTTCGGTTCGGAGCACGAAGAGCTCAGATCGGCGATCAGGCGCTTCCTTGAGCGGAAGTCCCCAGAGTCAGAGGTGCGCCGCCTCATGGAAACCACCGCAGGATACGATCCGGCGGTCTGGTCGCAGATGGCGGACCAGCTCGGGCTGCAGGGCCTGATCATTCCCGAGCAGTTCGGCGGATCCGGCTACGGCTACGTGGAGCTGATCGTCGTGCTGGAGGAGATGGGACGTGCGCTGCTCTGCGCCCCGTACTTCTCAAGCGTCGTCATGGCCGCCAACTTGCTGATCGCATCCGGGGACGACGGTGCCAAGAAGGACTACCTGCCCGGCATCGCCAGCGGCTCGGTCATCGCCACCGTGGCGCTGGCCGAGGCCGACGGCCGCTGGGACGAGGCTTGTGTGACGTTGCGGGCTGACTGCCATGGCGGCCGCTGGACGCTCACCGGCGAGAAGCTCTTCGTCTTCGACGGCGTCACCGCCGATGTCGTGCTGGCCGTGGCCCGTACCCCCGGCGGTGTCTCCGTCTTCGCCGTGGAGCAAGGGGCGGCCGGCTTGTCCGCCAGCCCGATGCCCACCATGGACCAGACCCGCAAGCAGGCCCGGCTGGCCTTTGACTCCACCCCGGCCCGCCTGATCGGCCGGGAAGGCGAAGCCTGGCCGGCGATCTCTGCCATGCTTGACCTCGCCGTCGTCGCCCTCGCCGCGGAGCAGGCGGGCGGCGCGCAGAAGGTGCTTGAGATGGCGGTGGAATACGCGAAGGTGCGGGTCCAGTTCGGCCGGGCCATCGGCAGCTTCCAGGCGATCAAGCACAAGTGCGCCGACATGCTCCTGGAAGTGGAGTCGGCCAAGTCCGCCGCCTACTACGCCGGCCAGGCCGCTGCCGCGGGCGACGAAGAACTGCCGGTGCTCGCCTCGCTCGCCAAGTCCCGCTGCTCCGAGGCCTATGCGCGCGTCGCGGCGGAGAATATCCAGGTCCACGGCGGCATCGGGTTCACCTGGGAGCACCCCGCCCACCTGTACTTCAAGCGGGCCAAGAGCTCTGAGCTGATCCTCGGCGATCCCGCCTACCACCGCGAGCTGCTCCTGCAGCGCCTTGGCTTGTCGTAACCCAGCCATATTGGCGCCCTGACCTGACCGCGAACCGGGCACCGGCCCCCGCGGCATCCGTGCGGGCAGCAGCCCTGAACCGCACGACTTCCCCGCAGGCGCGCGTCCGATTCGCGGGAGTGGCGGATCCTTGCTACCATCTGGACGTTGCTAGCGCGCCGCTAGCTCAATTGGCAGAGCAGCGGACTCTTAATCCGCGGGTTCGGGGTTCAAGTCCCTGGCGGCGCACCCGAAATGACCTGGGGTTTTACCGGCTCCAGGTCTTTTTTATGTGTCCGTTTTGTCCCCGTGGCTGCTCCGTGGTTGCTCGCGCGCACGGATCCAGCAATCCAGGGCCTGTCAAAATGGGCTGCCTAACGCCGGCGGCGCGGTCAGCCCGACGATGAACTATGCGTCTCGAACACAACTCCGGGTACTCTCGATTGCGGTCCCAGCCTCGGTGCAGGACGCCACACTAATATCCCAATCCGTCGCCTCAGGTATCGAATCTACCTTCGATACCTGAAGGGTAAGCACGCGAGGCGTCCCCGGAAGCCGGGAACACCTCGCTTGAGGCAAGCCATCTAGGTTGTGCGCTAGCTGTGCTTCACGTTCGCCGTGAACGCGCGCCACGCGCTAGCAGTGAGCGACAGCGTTGTGCCGTCGCGGTCGGTGGTGTCGCGGACGAGGACCATGCCGGGCGCGTTCCCGGTCTCGACACAGTTCGCTCCGCCGTTGCCGCTGTAGCTGGACTTGCGCCAGCCTGGTGTCAGTTGCTCCATCTCTCCATCGCTTCCATGAGCCTGTTCCGGCTGTCCGGGCGGTTGAGCGCGTCAGCGCGGACATTAGTAAAGGTAGCGCGCGCCTTGCGTACTACTGCCGGGTCTTGGCTCAGTTGGTCCTCGACCAGCCCGTCACTGAGCAGCAGCTCGGGGGCGTCATCGGTAGCGGCTAGGTTGATCGCGCCGCCGAGCCCGGAGTTGGCTCCCAGGCTGGACGGCAGAACGTGAATAGTGATCGCCGGCCGGCGGGACATCTCTACCAGGCGGGCTAGCTGGTCGCGCATGACCGTGGGTGACCCGATCTGGTGGTGCAGAACGGGCTCCCACAGCACGATCGTGATATCGGGCGGGTCGGGCCGGTCGATGATCGCCTGGCGGCCCATGCGGACCTCAAGGAACTCGGCCACCTTGGCGTCGTCTAGGCCCATGGCCGTGAACAGTTCCCGGGCGTACGCCTCGGTCTGCACCAGGCCGGGCACGATCACCGGCGCCCAGTAGCGAAGGGTGTGGGCTTCCGCCTCGGTCTCGAACCACGGCGCGACCTTGGCCCGCGCTGAGTCTTCCCTGGCCCGGGCGAGGACGCCCAGTCCTTCAAGGACCGTCCGCAGCTGCCCGGTAGTCCCGCACGTGTCCAGCCACGACAAGAGCAGCTTGTCGTTCGGCGGACGCGCGCCGGTCTCGATCTTGGTTACGGTCGACCTCTCGGCCTGCAACGCCTTGGCCAGCGCTTCCTGGCTTGCGTACCCGGCAGCCGTGCGCAGAACGCCGAGCTGCTCCCCTAGGAACGCCGCGACGTTAGTCAACAGCCAGGGCCGGCCAGTTTCGCGGTCGGAAGGCTGCGGCGGGTCGCGGGAACTGGACCATGCTCGACCGGGCAAGGACATGGGAACGCGCGCATGATCGTGTGGATATGGGACGCCAGCGGCCCGGCCAGGCCGCGCCCAGCGGCGCGCAACTAGCCCGCCTCACCGGCTTCTCGGTACACACCTGCCGCAAGGCACTGCGCACCCTGATCACCGACGGCACCCTCACGCGCGGCGTCAGCCCGCACGCCCGCCCCCGCGTCACCGCCCCCGCCCCGCCGCCCGCCGGCGACGCCGCCGGCAGCCTGTCGCGGGCGCTGGCCGCCCTGCGCCGCGCAGCCGGGCTGACCCAGCCCCAACTCGCCGCCCTGACCGGCTACTCGGTAACGACCGTCGGTCACGCCGAGACCGGCCGCCTCTGGCAGTCCCGCTCCTTCTGGGAGAAGGCAGACCTGATGCTCGCCGCCGAGGGTGAGCTGACCCGCCGCTACGACGCTTACCGCGCCGCCGCCACCCCGGCCGGCGTCCCCGGACAGCCGTCCCCGCCGCCCGTGCAAGGGGCACCGGCCCTGACCCGCGTGACCCTGCGGGGTTCCAGAACTCGGCCACTGCCCCTGGCCTGGGCTCTTATGCGGCTCGCTCGTATTCGTTGATGAGGCCGCCGAGGACGGGCCGGCGCTTGATCCGCTCCTTGGAGTGGTCCGCGACCGGGTGATCGGGCCGGGGCGGGCGGAGCTGGCGGCTGCGATGGGGGCGCCGCCCGTTGTAATGAGCCTCGTACTCAGTCAGCACCGTTCGCAGGTGCCGCTGGCCGAAGATGAGCATCCGGTCGGCGACCTCAGTCCGGACGGTGAGCACGAACCGTTCCGCGTAAGCGTTCGCGCGCGGGCAGCGCGGCGGGATCTTCACCGCCTCGATGCCGGCACCGGCCAGGACCGCGTCAAACGACGCGGTGAACTGCCCGGCCCGGTCCCGGACCAGGAACCGGAAGTCCGTAGCGCGGTCCCCCAGGTCCATCAGGAGGTTGCGGATCTGCTGTGTGGTCCACGGGCCGTCCGGGCTCGCGGTGACGCCGAGGATGTGGACGTAACGGCTGCCGACCTCCATGACGAACAGGCAGTACAGGCGCTGCAGGCTCACCGCGCAATCCACGTGGAAGAAGTCGGTGGCGAGCATCGTGGCTGCCTGAGTGCGCAGGAAATTCCGCCAGGTCGTGTCGGTGCGCCGTTGCGGTGCCGGGGGGATCTTCAGGGCCTTAAGCACCCGGCGGATGGTGGACGCGCTGACCCGGTGGCCGAGCTTGAGCAGCTCACCCTGGATCCGCTGGTATCCCCAGCCGTGATTCTCAGTCGCGAGCCGCTCGATCAGCGCGGTGATCTCGGCGCTGACCGGCGGCCGTCCATCCGGTGGGGATAGGTCCACTTGCGGGCGATCAGGCGGCGGTGCCAGCGCAGGACAGTGCCGGGAGTCACCAGCCGGTGCGCCCGCAGCTTTGCGGGCAGGAGCCGGATCAGCGCGGCGAGGACCACGCGGTCGGCCCAGTCGAGCCGGGGCCGCGGACGGGTACGGCGCAGCACGGCAACCTCGTGCCGCAGTACCAGCAGTTCGGCGTCCTTGGCGGCCGATGATCGCCCGAGCAGGACCAGCCAGCCGCAGACCCGGACGAAGATGAGATAGAGCAGGCGCAAGGACATGGATGATCATGCTGCCGCACGACTGTGACCCTTGCCGTCGGCGCAGGTCACTGGGCATGCAGACTTCTGACACCCCACACCGAGGCCGCCGAGGCCGACGGTCCCGGCGAGACAGGCGGAGCTTTCGCCACCGTGCCCGGACCGCACGAGGCAGCGCACGTGACGCCAGGTACGAGCCTGCTCACGCCGGACGCGGACCGTTGTCGTCCCCGTGCCCGTGGCGGGCCGCCACCCGTGCCCTGAGGACGGTCTTGGCGAACTTGCCTGTTGATGTCTTCGGGATCTCGTGGACGATCGCGATCCGCTCCGGGATCCACCAGGACGCAACCCGATCCGCGAGATACTCGCGAAGTTCCCGCTCGTCGACCGTGTGCCCGGCGAGCGGCACCACGCAGGCGAGTGGACGTTCGCCCCACCGGTCGTCGGGAACCCCGATGACGGCGGCCTCGTGAACGTCGGGATGGGACATGATCTCGTTCTCCAGTGCGACGGAGGAGATCCATTCCCCGCCGGACTTCACCAGGTCCTTCGATCGGTCGACGATCCGGAGGTAACCGTAGGAATCGATCGTGCCCACGTCACCGGTCCGCAGCCAGCCGTCGTCGGTGAAGGCAGCAGAACCCGGCTCGGCGCCGAAGTAGGCCGCCGCGACCGTTGGGCCGGCGACCTCAAGCTCCCCTACCGTCGCCCCGTCACGTCCGGCGATGGCACCGGAATCGTCGCGGATCCGCATCTCGGTGAGCGGGAGCGACGCTCCCGGCGACCCGAGCACCAGGCGACGTCCGTCCGGCCCAAGGCCGTCATGCACCGTGGCCAGCCGCGGGCAGTTCATCACCGGGCTCGTCTCCGTCATGCCCCATCCGTTGGTCAGCGGGATCCCCGCGTCCCTTTCCCAGGTCTGCGAGAGGCTGTCCGGGACGGCGCCGCCTCCGGACACCACCATGCGCAGGCTGGACAGGTCGGCGGTGGCGAGCAGGGGCGCAAGGCTCCGCCAGATGGTCGCCACGCCCGCGGAGAACGTCACGCGGTGCCGTTCCAGCTGGCCAATGAGCGCCTCCGGCGTCATCGCGGGTCCCGGGAGCACCAGGTCGGCGCCGGCGAGCATCGCGGCGTACGGCAGCCCCCACGCGTTGACGTGGAACATCGGCACGACCGGAAGCACGACGTCCCGCTCGCTGATCGCGAAATTGTCGACGCCGAGGAGCAGCAGTGCGTGCAGGACGACCGACCGATGGCTGTACAGCACGCCCTTGGGCCGCCCGGTGGTGCCGGACGTGTAGCACAGGCTCGCCGCCTCATTTTCATCATTCGGAACGAGTGCCGGTGCCTCCGGTACCGCTGCCAGCAGCTCCTCGTAGTCGACAACGCGCGGATCGCTGGGTATCTCCTGGGGTCCTCCGTCGTCCATGACCACCACAAGCCGGACCGAGGGGAACTGGCTGACGAGCGGCCATACCGTCGGCAGCAGCGACCGGTCGACGAACAGCACGTCATCGGCCGCGTCATTGACGATGTAGCCGATGTCGTCGGCGAAAAGCCGGTGGTTGAGCGTATGCAGCACGCGTCCGCTGCTCGGGACGGCTAGGTACAGCTCCGCATACCGCTGGGAGTTCCAGCCGAACGTGCCCACCCGGGCGCCGCGCGGCACCGCAAGCATCTCGAGTGCCCCGGCGAGCCGCCGGGCGCGTGCCGCAACCTGTCGCCAGGTCGCGCTGACCTCCCCGGCCGCGGTCGCGGTCACCACGTGCTTGTGGCCGAACACCTGCTCGACCCGGCGCAGCACCGCGGCCACGTCAAGGGGCCGGTCCTGCATGAGGCCGCGCACCGTTCCTCCCGAAGACTCTTCACGATCTGACTAAGCGCATATTCAGCCGCTTGAGCTAGCGCTGTCAAGGTTCACCGGCGAGACCTGGCCGTAAGCAGCGGCCCAGCGGCGGCGCTGGCTGCCTTCCGCCGAGCCCTTGTTCATGACCATCCGCAGGGCCAACTCGGCGTAGAAGTCGCCTAGCTGCTCGGGGGAATCGGGACCGTCGAGGCGGTACCAGCGGACGAGGTCGATGCTGAGCGAGAGCATCCCGCGTACCAGGCGGTTCACATCGCCTGCCGCGAACGCGCCATCGACCGCGCCCTGCTCGACGGTGGCCCGGAAGACCTCGTTGGTCAGGTGCCGCAGCTGAATGATCTCGTCGTAGTGCCCGGGGGTCAACCCGGCGAGCTCATACTGGCAGACGCGCGCGGCGACGTGGTGGCGAGCGTGCCAGGCGGTGTACCGGGACACCATGGCGCCCAGCTGCTGCGCTGTGTCTCCGGCTGCCTCGATCGCCGGGTCCTTGATGCAGGCGAGGGCGCGCTCATGGCCGGCCCGGATGATCTCGAAGAGCACGAGTTCCTTGGACGGGAAGTGCACGTAAAGCGCCGCCGGACTAAGGCCAACCCCTGCCGCGATGTCACGCGTGGTCGTGGCGTGGTACCCATTCGCGGCGAAGCAGCGCACGGCTGATGTCAGCAAGCCCCTGTCGACATCGCCCAGCTCCGGGTTCCACAGGTCCTGAGACTCGTCCTCCAACCGGGGGTCGGCCGCGATCTCCTCCGGCGTGAACCGGCTCTGCCGTTTGGGCATGTTAAGGCCCTCTCCTCGTCCCTGGGTCAGCCGCATCGTCCACGGGTCAAGCAACCCCCTGGTACAACGATCCGGTAAAAGGCTAACCCGACTCACAACGTGCATCTTGACACACCAAGCGTACTAGATGACTATGCGCTTAGTCATCATCGGCATACGCTCACCGACGGTGACCACCCGATCCACGTCACTACGCCTTCCACCTCAAAGGAGAGGCATGTCCCGAATAAGAACCCTCCGTGCCGGCCTTGCTGTCAGCGCGGCCGGGCTGGCCTTGGCCGCCACCGGATGCAGCAGCTCTGCCACCAGTTCCAGTTCGTCCACGACGCCCGCATCGAGCTCCGCCGCCGGCACGTCCGTTACCGCTGCCGCGGGCAGCCTGAAGGGCAAGACGATCGCGCTGGTCGGCTACGGCGACAGCAACCCGTGGGGTGCCGCGTTCAACAAGCAGTTCACCAGCCAGCTTGCCGCCACCGGGGTCAAGATCATCGCCCTGACCACTGAGGACTCCGGCACCCAGGTCCGGTACATGGCCCAGGCCATCGCGGACAAGCCGAACCTGATCGTTACCGCGCTCGACAACACCACGGCGATGGCGGTGCCGATCCAGCAGGCCAAGCAGGCCGGCCTCCCGGTGCTGGTCTTCGATGGCCCGACCACGCCCGCGGTAGCCGGCGACGTGATGTCGGTGCTGTCAAACAACGAGCAGCTCGGTGAGTACGCGGCGGACAACCTCATCGCGGGCCTGAAGGCGCAGGGACGCAACTCGGGCCAGATCATCGTCCTCACCGGCACGAAGTCGATGCTGGTGACTCAGGATCGCATGGTCGGCTTCAACAAGGTGATGAGCACCGCGCCGCAGTACCACGTGGTAGCAGAAGATGACTCGAACTGGGACCCCACCCTGTCTGGGACGGACGCCCAGCAGCTGCTCGCCAAGTTCGGCTGCTCTGGGGTGCAGGGCGCCTACGGCATGGCCGACTACATGGCCCTGCCGATCGTCCAGGCGGCCAAGCAGGCCGGCTGCACGGTAGGCGGCAAGGACGGCATCATCGTCACGGGCAGCAACTGCTTCAAGGCCGGCATCCAGTCGATCCAGGCAGGCCAGCTGTACGGGACGGCGACCGAGGATCCGATCACGATCGCCACCCAGACCGCCGCGTACGTGACCCAGTACCTCGGCGGAAAGAACCCGCCGCAGCACGAGCTGATTCAGGAGTATCGCATCACCGCGGCCAACGTCGCGCAGTTCGCCGCGCAATGCAGCCACGCATGAGCGACGCGACCAGCGCGCTGGTCAGCGACCCGGCGCGGCCCCAGGTCAGCGTCGAGGGGCTGAGCCGCAGCTTTGGCGGCACGCCGGCGGTGCGGGACGTGTCCTTCGCCGTCGGCACCGGGGAGATCCATGGCTTGTGCGGCCATAACGGGGCCGGCAAGAGCACGGTGGTGAAGATGCTCTCCGGTCAGCTCACCCCCGACAGCGGCCAGATCATCATCGACGGCCGGCCCGTGCAGCTGGGCAGCCGGCAGGCCGCCCAGCGGCTCGGCGTCGCGCTGGTGGACCAGGAGCTCAGCGTTATCCCGGCGCTCACGGTGCTGGACAACCTGCTCCTCGGCGATGTCTCCGTGCCGCTGGTCAACCGGCCGCGCGCGGCGGCGGCACGGTGCCGCCAGGTGCTGAGCGACATGGGCCTTGACCGGCTCCGGCCGCAGCAGCCGCTGTCGGAGCTCAGCATCGGCGAGCGCCAGCTCGTCGAGGTCGCCCGCGCGCTCAGCCAGAACGCCCGGCTGGTCATCTTGGACGAGCCGACCGCCACCCTCAGCGACGCGGAGACCGAGCACGTCTTCGCGGCGATCCGCCGGGTCGCCGCCCAGGGGTGCTCGGTGATCTTCGTATCGCACCGGCTGTCGGAGGTCCTCGACCTGTGCGACACCGTGACGGTACTGCGGGACGGGCGCAGGGTCGCCACCACTGCGTCCGCCGAGCTGACCGTGAACGACCTGATCGTGCAGATGCTGGGCGAGGCGCCGCACCGCCTGGTGGCGACCCGGCCTGCGGACTCGCGGCCTGGCCACGAGCTGCGGATCGAGCACCTGCGGGTGCCAGGAAGGCTCGCGGACTTCAGCCTCACCGCCCAGGCCGGCCGGGTCTACGCACTGGCCGGGCAGCTGGGCAGCGGCGCGTCAGATGTGCTGCGCGCGCTGGCCGGACTGCATCCGCAAGCGACAGGAGCGGTGCGGCTGCGCGACCGGGCCGTGCCGTTCCGCAGTCCCCTCGGCGCTGCCAGCGCCGGGGTGGCCTTCGTATCCAATGACCGCAAATCGGAGGGCTTGTTCATGGACAAGCCGGTCGCCACCAACCTGACCGCCACCCGGCTGCCGTCTCTTGGCCGGGGAGGCCTGCTCAGCTCCCGCCGTGAGCGGCAGGCGGCCAGGTCGCTGGCGGAGCTGGCCGGCATCCCCGATCACCGGCTGGCAGACCCGGCCGCCGCGCTCAGCGGAGGCAATCAGCAGAAGGTGTTCGTCGGCCGGTGCCTTGGCCGCGACGACGTCTGGGCCCTTCTCCTTGACGAGCCGACGCGCGGCGTGGACATCGGCGGCCGTGCGGCCATCCACCGGCTGCTGCGAGCCGCAGCCGACGCCGGCCTTGTGGTGATCTTCTCCTCCACTGAGCTTGAGGAACTGCTTGAGCTTGGCGACGTGATCATCACCATGCGCGAGGCTCGGATCGTCGCCAGGTACGAGGATAGTGTCGACGGCGCCCTCTTGATGCGCGACATGACCCACGGAGCTCACGCGGCATGACGACAGCCAATAACGACCATCGCCCTGCCGTGGCCTCCTCGGCGCAGCAGGCCGAGGCGGGCACCGTGCCGCCCGCCTCGGCACGGGGCGCGCTCAGCCGCGTTTCCGCTCGCTGGCGCCCTGATTCGCTCGACATCGGGATCGCCGTCGTCGTGCTCGCCGTCATCGTGGCAGGGATCCTGACGACGCGGTTCTTCAGCCTGGCCAACGCCCGCGCGATCCTTGCCTCCAGCGCATGGGTCGGCATCACCGCGATCGGGGCCACCGGCGTGATGATCGCCGGGTCCGTCGTCTCGCTGGCCGTGGCGCAGACCGCGACCGTCGCGGCCATGATCTTCCTGTCCACCCAGCAGTTCGGCCTGCCCGCGGCGATCGCCGGTGCGCTGGCGAGCGGCATGGCGATCACCGCGCTCCAGGGCGCGGTCATCGGGTTCTGGAAAGCCAACCCCATCGTCCTCACCATCGCTGCCGGGTTCGCGATCGACGGCGTGGCGATATGGATCAGCGGCGGCAGCACGGTCTACCCCAAGGTCACCGCGTTCAACGGGCTGAACGACACGCCCCTTGGCCTGCCGCTGGCTGTCTACGTTCTGCTTGGGGTCACCGTCCTGACCCAGTGGTTCCTGCGCCGCACCACCGCCGGCCGGCAGATGTACCTGATGGGCGAGAACCCCGCGGCGGCCCGGGCAGCCGGGCTGCCCGTGGCCCGGGTGACCGTGATCGCGTGGACGTTCTTCGGCGCGTGCATCGCGGTGACCGGCATATTCCTGGCCGCGTTCAACACGGGTGCGAATTCCGCCCTCGGCGGGACGCTCAGCCTCGACGCGATCGCCGCGGTCCTGGTCGGCGGCACCGCGATCGGCGGCGGCAAGGGCTCGGCGCTGCGCACGCTCGGCGGCGCCGTGCTCATCTCGGCCATCTCCGACCTGCTGCTGCTGCGCGGGTTCTCGACCGGCATCCAGCTACTCGTGAAGGGCATCCTCGTGCTCCTGGTGGTCATCGCCGTCCACGTCCGCTCGGCCAGGGGACGGCGATGATCCGCCGGCTCGCCTCCCGGCTGGAGGTCGTCGTCCCGGCCGTGGCGCTGGGCGTCACGCTGATCGCCTTCCTGTGCACGCCGGCGATCAGCGGAAAGGCCCTGTCCACCTTCGACGTCTACAACACCTTCCAGGGGCTCGCTCAGCTCGGGCTGCTCACCCTCGGCCTGGGCATGACCATGATCGCCGGGGAGTTCGACCTGTCGGTCATCGGCGTCTACGCCCTGGGCGGGATGATCGCCGTGCAGGCCGGCCAGTCCTCACCCGTCCTCGGCGTGCTGGCGGCCGTGGCGGCCGGCGCGGCGATCGGCGTCGTGCAGGGCGGCATCATCGCCCGGCTGCGCATCCCGTCGCTGGTGGTGACCCTCGCGACCTACATCGCCCTGCTCGGGCTCACCAGCGCGATGTCCGGCGGGCTCGACGTGACCTACGGCAACGCCGCCGCGACCTTGTGGATTGACCGGCCGCTCGCGGTCATCTTCTCGGTCCCGAGCCTGGTCACGGTGGCCGCGTTCGCCATCGCGGCGGTGATACTCGGCGGTACCAGGCTCGGCAGGCAGATTCGCGCCATCGGCGGCGACCGCCGCGCCAGCCGTGTCGCTGGCGTCCGGGTGGACCGGACCCTGGCCGGGCTGTTCGCCGTCTCCGGCACGCTCGCCGCGCTGAGCGGCGCGCTCTATAACTACAGCTACGCCACCGCCAACCCCGATCCCGGGTTCCAGCCGCTGATCCTCGCTACCGTGGGCTGCCTTGTCGGAGGAGTGTCACTGGCCGGCGGCCGCGGCCTGCCCGCAGGCCTGCTGGCCGGCGCCTTGTCGGTGGCACTGCTCGGGCAGATCGACGCCATCACCGCGATACCCGACGACTTCACCGAGTTGCTCTACGCCTCGCTGCTCGGCATCATCGTCGCGGTCGACGCGCCCGGCCTGCGGGAGGACCTGGACCGGCTCAAAGCGCGCACCCGCACAAGGCGCGCCGACCGCGCTCATGACACTGACGCCCGCACCGAGCAGGGGACACATGCCTGAAGCCGTCATCGTCGCTGCCGCCCGCTCGCCCATCGGGCGGGCGGGGAAGGGCTCACTGGCCCGGATGCGACCCGACGACCTGGCCGCGCAGCTGGTGCGGGCCGCGCTCGACCAGGTTCCGGCCCTGGACGCGGCCGCGATTGACGACCTGATGCTGGGCTGCGGCCTGCCGGGCGGCGAGCAGGGCTACAACATGGCGCGGGTCGTCGCCGTCCTGCTCGGCCTCGATACCGTCCCCGGGACCACGGTTACCCGGTACTGCTCGTCGTCGGTGCAGACCACCCGGATGGCGCTGCACGCCATCCGGGCTGGCGAGGGTGACGTGTTCATCTCGGCCGGCGTGGAGACCGTCTCCCGGTTCGACCGGGGCTCGTCGGACTTCCTGCCAGGCACGTGCAACCCGCTGTTCGCCGAGGCCGGGCAACGGACTGCTGCCGCTGCCGAGGCGGGTGCCGACAGCTGGTCCGACCCGCGGGATGCCGGGCAGCTGCCCGACGTCTACATCGCCATGGGCCAGACCGCGGAGAACCTGGCACGCGCCCGCGGCATCACCCGCGAGGAGATGGACCGCTTCGGCGTCCGCTCGCAGAACCTGGCCGAGGAAGCGATCAAGAGCGGGTTCTTCGACGCCGAGATCACCCCGGTCACGCTGCCCGACGGCACGCTCGTCACCGCCGATGACGGCCCCAGGCCCGGGGTCAGCTACGACGCCGTCTCACAGCTCAAGCCCGTCTTCCGGCCGAACGGCCTGGTCACCGCGGGCAACTGCTGCCCACTCAACGACGGGGCCGCCGCGCTCATCGTCATGTCGGACACGAAGGCGCGTGCGCTGGGCATCACCCCGCTCGCGCGGATCGTCTCCACCGGCGTTACGGCGCTGTCCCCGGAGATCATGGGACTCGGCCCGGTGGAGGCTTCCCGGCAGGCGCTGAAGCGGGCAGGCATGACCATGGACGATGTCGACCTCGTCGAGATCAACGAGGCGTTCGCCGCGCAGGTCATCCCGTCCGCCCGCGACCTGGGACTCGACCCGTTCGGTGACAAGGTGAACGTGCACGGCGGGGCGATCGCCCTCGGTCACCCGTACGGCATGACCGGTGCCAGGATCACGGCCACCTTGCTCAACGGGCTTGCGGCCAGGGACAAGAGCATCGGCCTTGAGACGATGTGCGTCGGCGGCGGGCAGGGCATGGCCATCATCGTCGAGCGGCTGTCCTGATGACGAACCTCCGGAGGCATCTCACTATGACCAGCGCGGTTCAGATCACCTGTCCAAGGAAGGATGCGTTATGACCGCTACCCCGGCCACCATCACGAGCGGCTTCGGATTCCTCGAGGCACCGCGCTGGCACGAGGACCGGATCTGGTTCTCTGACTTCTACACCTACCAGGTGCTCTCGGCTCGCGAGGACGGCTCGGACCTGCGGACGGAGGCGAGCGTCCCGCAGCAGCCTGCGGGCCTTGGCTGGCTTCCTGACGGCCGCCTGCTCGTGGTGTCGATGCGCGACCGCAAGGTCTTGCGCCGCGAGGCCGACGGCACGCTCGTGACCCACGCCGACCTGAGCTCCCACGCCACGGGCCATGCCAACGACATGGCGGTTGACGCCGAGGGCAGGGCGTACGTCGGCAACTTCGGCTTCGACCTGATGAGCGGCGCCGGGCTGGAGACCGCGTCGCTGCACCGGGTGGATCCCGACGGCACCGTGACCGAAGCGGCGACTGACCTGTGGTTCCCCAACGGCAGCGTGATCACGCCCGACAGCGTGCTTATCGTGAACGAGACGTTCGGCAACCGCTGCACCGCATTCGACCTGACGCCTGACGGGCACCTGGTGAACCGCCGCGCCTGGGCCGAGTTCGGCCCGCTGCCGGCTGACCGCGCGCTCGATAAGGTGCTTGCCGACGCCACGGTCGCGGGCGACGGTGCCTGCCTGGACGCCGAGGGCGCGCTGTGGATCGCCGACGCCCTCGGCGGCCGCCTGCTCCGGGTCAGGGAAGGGGGCGAGATCACCGACGAGCTGTACCCCGGCTCCCCCGTCTACGCGTGCGCGCTTGGCGGTGCCGACGGCCGCACCCTCTACGCCTGCGCCGCTCCGGACTTCGACGAGAAGGCCAGGACTGCCGCCCAGGAGGCCACCCTCATCGCTTACCGCGTCCAAGTCCCCGCAGCCTGAGGCCAGCAGGCTCTTACCGAGAAAATCACCAACCACCCGGCTGTTCCCCTTTGACCTGGTGCTCCTGGTGCTCCTGGTGCCTGCTCGCTGTCTCCGTCGCCCTTGTCGCCCGGGTCTTGCTCATGCGTCATGGCCCGCACGGCCGCACGAGCCCTGCATCGTAGGCGGCGACCGCGGCCTGAAGGCGAACGCGCATGCCGAGCTTGCCCAGCATGCTCTGCACGTGGCTTGTCACCGTGGTCTCCGCCAGGCGCGGCATCCTGGACGTCCATCAGCGCCACGTGCGGGCGCAGACGCCGCACGGCCTCGGCGTGCGCCAGCCAGGCGCCGGGGCCCGGCTTGCGCACCTGGCTGTCACCTCGGTGACGGCCCGTTCCGTGAGTGTCCGGACCAGGTCGAGGCGCGAGGGGAAATGGCCGTAGACCGTGCGGCGGACGACGCCGGCAGCGGAGGCGATGTCGCCCATTCCGGCGTCGGGGCTCTCTCCCAGCACATCGAGGGCGACGTCGAGGATGCGATCGCGTGTCTCGTTCATCGAGCGCACACGGGAGGACTCGGTAGGCACCACGCCATTGTTGCACACCAGTGTGCAATGAAGTAGACTGCACACCAGTGTGCAGCGGAGAGTTGCGCTGTGCTCCGAAGCTCAGGAGAAGAGAGGGCAATGAAGGCACCTTGTCGCCGCAGCAGCGCCACGCCGTGGAGACCGTTGCCCTCTACACCGGCGATCTCGGCGGGGCGAACCACCTTCAGGGCACGAAGCCGGAGACTGCCGGATTCGCCCTGGCGGACTCTCCCGCCGGCCAGGCAGCCTGGATCTACGACAAGTTCCAGTCCAAGACCGACAACCACGGGCTCGCCGAGGACGCCCTCAGCAGGGACGACATGCTCGACGCGATATCCCTGTACTGGTTCACCAACAGCGCGGCGTCGTCCGCCCGCATCTACTGGGAGAACAAAACAGGCACCTTCGCCGGCCCGAAGCTGACGCTCCCGGTCGCGGTGACCGTCTTCCCGAAGGACATCCCACTTTTCCCGCGAAGCTGGATCGAAGACACCTACAGCAACCTGATCCACTACGCCGAGGCCGACAAGGGCGGGCACTTCGCGGCCCTGGAACAGCCCGAGATCCTGGTCAGCGAAATCCGCACCGGCCTGCGCCCCCTTCGTTCCTGACGCCAACGCGCGCCGCAGCCGCCTGCGTGAGCTGGTCGAAG
>CAZORE010000013.1:0-4561 GCA_964581815.1 uncultured Streptosporangiaceae bacterium
ACGATCTCGATGAGCTTGGTCGGGTTGGAGTCGAGGTCGACCATGTTCCCGGCCTCTTTCGCGGCCGAGGTGCCGGTGTTCATCGCCACGCCGACGTCAGCCTGGGCCAGGGCGGGCGCGTCGTTGGTGCCGTCGCCGGTCATCGCGACGAGCTTGCCGCCCTCCTGCTCCTTCTTGATCAGCGCCATCTTGTCTTCCGGCGTCGCCTCGGCGAGGAAGTCGTCCACGCCGGACTCCTCCGCGATCGCCCGGGCGGTCAGCGGGTTGTCGCCGGTGATCATGACGGTGCGGATGCCCATCGCCCGCATCTCGGCGAACCGCTCGGCGATGCCCTGCTTGACGATGTCCTTGAGGTGGATGACGCCGAGCGCCTGAGCGGCACCGCCGCCGGCCGGACGTTCCGCGACGACAAGCGGAGTGCCGCCGGCCGCCGAGATCCCGTCGACGACGTCGCCGAGTTCCTGCGGCGGGGTGCCGCCGTTCTCCCTGATCCAGTTCGCGACCGAGCTGGCCGCGCCCTTGCGGACCTCCCGGCCGTCGGCCAGGTCCACCCCGCTCATCCGGGTCTGCGCGGTGAACGGCACGAACACCGCGCCGGGCAGCTCGCCAGGGCCGCGCTCGCGGATGTTGAACTGCTCCTTGGCCAACACGACCACGGAGCGCCCCTCGGGCGTCTCGTCGGCCAGCGACGAGAGCTGGGCGGCATCGGCGAGCGACTCCACCGTGGCCCCGCCCACCGGCAGGAACTCGGTCGCCTGCCGGTTGCCGATGGTGATCGTGCCGGTCTTGTCGAGCAGCAGCGTGTTCACGTCGCCGGCCGCCTCCACGGCGCGGCCGGACATCGCGAGCACGTTGCGCTGCACGAGCCGGTCCATGCCGGCGATGCCGATCGCGGAAAGCAGCGCCCCGATGGTGGTCGGGATCAGCGCGACGATCAGCGCGACCAGGATGATCAGGTTCTGCGGTGCCTTGGAGTAGTAGGCCATCGGCTGCAGGGTGACGACCGCCATCACGAAGATCAGCGTGAGCGAGGCCAGTAGCACGTTCAGTGCCACCTCGTTCGGCGTCTTCTGCCGCGACGCGCCCTCGACCAGGCCGATCATCCGGTCGATGAACGTCTCACCCGGCTTGGCGGTGATCTGCACGATGATCTGGTCGGATAGCACCTTGGTGCCGCCGGTGACCGCGGAGCGGTCGCCGCCGGATTCGCGGATGACGGGGGCCGACTCGCCGGTGATCGCCGACTCGTCGACCGAGGCGACGCCCTCCACGACGTCGCCGTCGCCGGGGATGGTCTGTCCCGGCTCGACGATCACGAGGTCGCCGACGGCGAGCTGGGTGCCGGGCACCTCCTCGATGCGGAACGCGGTGTCGCCCGGCTTCCAGCCGATCAGCTTGCGCGCCACCGTCTCGCGCTTAGTCCGGCGCAGTGTCTCCGCCTGCGCCTTGCCCCGGCCCTCGGCGACGGCCTCCGCCAGGTTGGCGAACAGCACAGTGAGCCATAGCCAGACGGTGATTGTCCAGCCGAAGATCGAGGTGTGGATGATCGCCGAGTAGGTGGTCAGCACCGAGCCGACCTCGACGACGAACATGACCGGGTTCCTGAGCTGGACCCGAGGGTCCAGCTTCTTGAACGCGTCCGGCAGCGACGTCCACAGCATGTGCGGGTCAAGCAGCCCGCCGCCGACCCGGCGGACCGGCGTGGCCGGCCCGGAGGTCACGACGCTGCCGGAGACGGCACCGCCGGCGGAGCTTGCCACGGATTCCGGGGAGTGTGACTTTGACTGGATGTCAGCCATCAGTGCAGTCCTTCAGCGAATGGCCCGAGCGCGAGCGCCGGGAAGTAGGTCAGGCCGACGAGGATGAGGATCACGCCGGCGAGCAGTCCGGCGAACAGCGGGCCGTATGTCTTGAGCGTGCCGACCGATTCCGGCACCTTCTGCTGTCTGGCGAGCGAGCCGCCGAGCGCAAGCACGAAGATCATCGGCACGAACCGGGCGACCAGCATCACCACGCCGCCCGCCAGGTTGTACCAGCCGGTATTGGTGGTGAGGCCCGCGAAGGCCGATCCGTTGTTGTTGGCCATCGAGGTGAACGCGTAGACGATCTCGGTCAGCCCGTGCGGCCCGGGATTCAGTATCGACCGCTGCGGCACGCTGAAGCCCAGCGACATCGCCGCGCCCACGAGCGCGCAGAATGGCGTGGCCAGGATGTAAGCCGCCGCCCACTTCATCTCGGTGGGGCGGATCTTCTTGCCGAGGTACTCCGGCGTGCGGCCCACCATCAGGCCGCCGATGAACACCGTCAGCACGGCCAGCATGAGCATGCCGTACAGGCCGGCGCCAACGCCGCCCGGCACCACCTCGCCGAGCATCATGTTGAACAAGATGATCAGGCCGCCGAACGCGGTGAACGAGTCATGGAACGAGTTGACGGCGCCGGTCGAGGTCACGGTGGTCGAGCCGCCGAACAACGACGATCCTGGTATGCCGAACCGGACCTCCTTGCCCTCCATCGCGCCGCCCGCGGCCTGCAGCGCGGTGCCCGCGTGCTGCCACTCGAATAGCGAGATGAGGCCGACCGACGTCAGCCAGAGCCCGACCATCACGCCGACGAGCAGGTAGCCCTGCCGGTTGTCGCCGACCATCTTGCCGAAGGTGCGCGGCAGCGCGAACGGGATGACCAGCAGCAGGAAGATCTCGAACCAGTTGGAGAACGGGTTCGGGTTCTCGAACGGGTGCGCGGAGTTCGCGTTGAAGAACCCGCCGCCGTTGTTGCCCAGCTCCTTGATGACCTCCTGCGAGGCCACCGGGCCGCCGACCATCGTCTGCTGGCCGCCGGTCAGCGTGCTGATCACGTGGGTGAGGTTGAAGTTGTCGATCACGCCGGTGGCCATCAGGATGATCCCGCCGATCACCGACAGCGGCAGCAGCACCCGGATGAGGATCCTGGTCGTGTCGACCCAGAAGTTGCCGAGCCGGTCGGTCTTGGTCCGCGTGAAGCCGCGGATCAGCGCGATGACGACCACGATGCCGACGGCCGCGGACACGAAGTTCTGCACGGCCAGGCCGGCCATCTGGACGGTGTAGCCCATCGTGGACTCGCCCGAGTAGTTCTGCCAGTTCGTGTTGGTCACGAACGAGGCGGCGGTGTTCCAGGCGAGGAACGGCGAGACGCCGGACATCCCGTTGGAGTACGGCAGCCAGTGCTGAACCCGCTCCATCAGGTACAGGAACACCACGCAGATGCCGGAGAAGGCCAGCATGGACCGGGCGTAGGCGCCCCACCGCTGGTCGGCCTCCGGGTCGATGCCGACCAGCCGGTAGAAGCCCCGCTCTACCCGCCAGTGCTTGTCGGACGTGAAGACACGGGCCATGTAGTCGCCGAGCGGCTTGTAGCAGGCCGCCAGGGCGACCACAAGCAGCACGAGCTGCAGGATGCCCGCGAGAGAACTGCTCATCAGAAGCGCTCCGGCCTAACGAGGGCGTAGATCAGGTAAATGGTGAGGAGGACGGCCGCGATCAGGCCGATCCAGTTTTCAGCGCTCAAGGTGCTCGACCACCCTCACGAGAAGGAAGAGCGCGGCGAAGATCACGATGGTGATACCGATGACGAGCAAATCGTTCATGGCTTCATCAAAGCCCTGATCAGGGCGATAAATTGCCTCCCTGACGGCTCCCATGCGGGGCCGCCGGGCTTCCTAACGGACCCCATGCGAAAGCCCGGCGGACCGCGTTCCCGGCCCGCCGGGCCGTGCGCGGAAGACCCGCCGTGGCGGGGACCGGGCTACTCGCCCGGCAGAAGCGAAATGTCGGGAATCGGGGCGAACGCGTGCCGGTTCCGGAGCGGCCAGGGCAGCCGGTGGCGTTGCATCTCGTCCATGAGCGCCGACGGCGGTACCGCGAGCACCGGGCAGGTGGCGTGCGCGAGGCAGTAGCGGCCGACCGAGCGGCGCAGCGCACGGCTGACCGGATGCCGGCGGCCGGTGCCGATAACGAGCAGGTCGCCGGGCTGGCAGGCGGCGTCGACGAGCACCGGCCCGGTGTCGCCGCGCTCCACGCGCGGCTGCACGGGCAGGTCGCCTGGCACGCCGCCGAGCGCCTCGTCGAACGCCGCGGCCAGCCGGGCGCGGGCGGCGTCCTGCCACAGTCGTCGCAGGTAGGGGGAGGGATGGGAGCGCTCGGCGAGATCGCCGCCCGGGGGGACCCAGGCGATCACCGGCACCAGCGGCAGGTGCCGCTCACGCGCCTCCTCGGCCGCCCAGCGCAGCGCCTGCAAGCTGCCCAGTGACCCGTGAACCCCGACGACAATCCGGTGCACCGCGCCCACGATGCCTCGCCTCCTGCCATGACAGCGCCCGTGCTGTCATACAACCGCCTCATCTGCCCTGCGGGCGCCGTCCTTGCAGAACGCTAATAAAACATCACCAAACTGTTACTTTTAAATCTCTAAATGATTACCTTCCATATCAAAGGCCAAAATCAGCACCACTCAGAACGGGAGCTTGTTTCACCCTTTCCCGCCTCCGTTTCCCCAGGCAGGCCGGCCTGTCGGCCCGGCT
>CAZORE010000013.1:4661-18799 GCA_964581815.1 uncultured Streptosporangiaceae bacterium
GGCTCGGCTCGGCTCGGCTCGGGCCGGGCCGGCTGGCTCGGCTGGCCCGGCCAGTGGCTGGCTACACGCCGTTGACCGCGGTGACGCCGTCGTTCGTGCCGAGGTAGGCGGTCCCGCCCCCCAGTGACATTGACGAGAAGTGCGGCAGGCCGTCGCCGATCGCTATCTGGTGCTCGACCGCCCCGGTGGCCGGGTTGAGCTCGTACAGCGTGCCGCCGCCGCTGTCGGAGTAGGCGGTGACCCAGACCGCTCCGCCGCCGATCACCGGGGAGCCCTCGGCGTCTCCCGGGCCGCGCCACAGCACTTTGATCGTCTTGTCCGCCGCGCTGACCCCGATGGCGGCCATGCCGCCGTCCTGGCACGGCTCGTACACGGTGGCGCCGCTGACCGCCGCGGCGCCCTCCGCGTCGCAGATGCTCCGCTCGGCGAGCTGGCCGCCGATCCCGCCGGGGTTCGTACTGCTCAGCAGGTAGCCGGTGCCGCGCTTGCCCATGACGAACACCGCGTCGCCCGCGGCGAGTACCGGCTGGGTGGAGCCGAGGTCGAGGTCATTGGCGTTGTCATCCGCCCAGCTGGCCGGCGCGAAATAGGCGACGCGTTGCAGCGCGGGGGTGAGCTCGGTCACCGAGTCGCTGCCGTCATAGGCCCCGGAGTCGGCGGCACCGTTCCCGATGGAGACCCAGAGGTTGCCGTCGGGACCGGTGACCGGCCCGCCGGGTCCCCAGATGGCGCCCTCCCGGCTCGTCGGGGTGACCCAGCGGGCCAGCGGCCCGTTGCCGGTGAGCGGCGCGCTGACGACGCTGCCCTGGTAGGCGCCGCAGTCGCCGTACAGCCCGCCGAACGCGGCGTACACCCGCCCGTTGTCGATCGTCAGCCCCGGCCGCTGCTGATTGTTGGCGGGCTGGTTCGCGCTTGTCGGGCTGTCCAGGGCACGGCTCAGCTTGACGGCGCCGGTGGCCGCGTCGAGCGCGACCAGCAGGTGCTGGAAGCCGGTGACCTCGGCGACCGCGTAGACCAGGCCGTTGGCCGCGTCGTAGACCGGGGTGCCGGTGATGCCGAGCGGGTCGATGTTGCCGCACTGAAGGGCCGACCGGGGGACGGGAGTGCCGACCTTGGCGTGCCAGGTCACCGTCCCCGTCGCGCGGTTGAGCGCGTAAATGCTGTCGTTTTCCGTGGCGGCGATCACCTCGTTGCCGACCAGCAGGGGCTGGCCGTAGACGGCGCCGTCGAGGTGCGCGGTCCAGGCGGTGCTGAGCGGGCCCGCCGCCGGCAGGCCGGCGGCGACACCCGTCCGGGCCGGGTTCGCGTCGTATTCTGGCCAGCTGGAGCCGGAGCCGGCCCCGCCGCCCGCCCCCCCGGCGGCGCTCGGGCTCGCGCTGCGCCCCTTGCCGCCGGTGCTGGCGACCGCGGTCGTGGTGCCCCCGGCGCTCGCGGTGACGGCCGGCGCGCTCGTGGGCGCCCCGGTTGCGCTGCTCGTTGCGGTGCCCGTCCCGGAGCATGCCGCGAGAGCGAGGACGGCCGCCGCGGGCGCTACCCAGCCGGCCCGCGCCCGGCGACATGTCCGGCGCGCGGGGCGCTGCGCCGTCCTCGGTGCCCCGGCGAACTCTGACCCAATCAAGGCAGCTACACCCCGCAATCGGTTGGTAACTCAAGTGTCCTGGCATGATGGGTGACCTATGGACGACAAGCTATTCCCGCAACCCCCCAGCGGCGCGTCCTTCGTGGCGATTGGCGACAGCTTTACCGAAGGACTCAATGACGTCGCGGCGGGCGGCGGGTACCGCGGCTGGGCTGACCGGGCGGCCGGGCTGCTCGCCGCCGAGTACCCGGGGCTGCGCTACGCGAACCTGGCGGTCCGCGGCAAGCTGCTGCGGCAGATCGTGGCCGAGCAGGTGCCCGCGGCGGCGGCGATGTCGCCCGGCCTTGTCTCGATCGCCGGCGGCGGCAACGACCTGCTGCGCCCGGGGGCGGACCCGGACACGCTCGCGGAGCTGCTTGACGTCGCTGTGGCCCGGCTGCAGGGCTCGGGGGCGCGGGTGCTGATGTTCAGCGGCTTCGACCCGGGCGGCGTCCCGGTGATCCGGCTGCTGCGCGGCCGGATCGCGGCGTTCAACATGCACTTGCGGGCCATCGCCGACGCGCGCGGCTGCTACCTCGTCGACCTGTGGTCGATGCGCTTCCTCCGCCTCCCGTCCGCCTGGTCACCCGACCGGCTGCACCTGACCGGCCAGTCGCACAAGCGAATCGCGCTGCGCGCCTGCGAGGTCCTCGGCGTTCCGGTCGCCGAGGACTGGCGCGACCCGCTCGACGCGGACCCGCCGCTCGCCCCGGTGCCCGCCGTGGCCAGGGCCGCCTGGATGACCGCCCGCCGCGAGGACGCCAGGTGGGCCAGGGAGTACCTGGCCCCGTGGGTGAACCGCCGGCTGCACGGCAGGTCATCGGGCGACGGCCGGACGGCCAAGCGGCCGTCCCTGGAAGAGATGCTGCCGCCGGTCGTCATGTGACGCGCCTAGGCCTCGCCGGTCGTCACCGGCTCACGGATGAGCGCCGCCGTGCGGACGCTCGCCTTGGGCCAGCAGATGGCCAGCAGGACGGCCAGGCCCGCGACGATCGGCACCCACCAGATCCAGACCGCGTGCGACGGGCCCTGGGCCGCCGCGGTGAGCCCGCCCGCCAGCAGGCCCGCGGCGAACAGGCGCGTCCAGCTCAGCGTGGCGGCCGCGATCAGCGCGACGGCCATCGGCGGCCACGGGTAGTAAGAGACCATGACGGGCTCGAAGAAAGAGCGGAGCGCCAGCGTCAGCGCGACCCACCAGAGCACGTCGGCGAGCAGCGCCGCCGGCCAGGCAGCACCGTCACGCCATCCCGCTCCGGCCAGGCTGGCCTCCCCCGCCAGGCTCATCCGGCTTTGCCAGTGGCGGCGCACCGCGAGCGCGCACAGGCAGGCCAGCAGGATCGTGGCCAGCCGGAACGGGCCAGCGGCCACGTTCTGCCCGGCCATCTGCGGTGCCAGGGATGTCCAGACGGTCGGGTGGTTGATCACCGGGGAGTCTGGCTGGCTGGTGACCGACCGGTAGGTGTCATGCCAGTTGGCTATCGCCACCGCACCGAGAAGCAGCACGGAAGGCAACGCCGCGCGGACCAGGAACGGCACCATGCGCCGCCACGGCAGTACCGCGAGCATCACCGGCAGCGCGAGCAGGACCAGGGGCTGGACGCAGACCGCGGCCCCGGCCAGCCAGCCAGCCAGGCTGAGCCGGGCCCGGCTCTGCGCGAGGATCGCGTAAAGCAGCAGCCCGACGGCGACCGCGTCCTCCGGGTGGCCCCAGCGCGCGGATACCGACCACAGGATCCCGGCGCTGGCGGCGGCGAGCAGGCCGCGCTTCCAGAAGTTCACGCCGAGCCGCTCCGCGAGCGCGTCGGCGGCGAACAGCGTGACGCAGCACAGCGCGATCTGGTACGTGCCGGCCACCAGCCAGACGTCGGGATGCAGGTTCTGCGGGCCCGGGATGGCCAGGGACAGGCCGAGCGCCGAGATCAGCGCCGCGCAGGGCAGCAGGATGACGGCCGCGCCGGGCAGCGAGATCAGGCCGGTCGGCGGCGCGTAGATGCCGCCGATGTTCCCGTGCGCGAGCCGCGTCGTGGCGACCAGCGTCCCCCACAGGTCGTAGGGCAGCGCCCATTCCGTCCGGCCGAGCAGCGCCGGACCCCAGGTGGTGGTGTACATCCCGATCACGATCAGGCCCGCCGACGCGACGAGCGGGAACACCCGCCGCCTTATCAGCTCCCGTATCCAGCCCATCCAGGCCCCTTCATGCTCGCTCGCGCCGTCACCCGCTCCGGCTCGTGCGCCGTGCCTCGTGAACCGCGTGTTAGATTACAAGGCGCAGCCTGTACGGTCATCCCCCTACAGGCTGACAACGTGCCAGCTAGCGAAGCCGGTGAACATTCCGGCGCTGTCCCGCAACTGTGACGATCCCGCTCGCGGGGTCCAAGCCAGGTCGCCTACGGCACGTGCGACGACATCGGCCCTCGTGGGAAGGGCGATCCGTCATGGCCAAGCCTTGGTCTGCCGGCCAAGGCGAGCCAGCGGTCTCGCCTTCCTTCCCGCCCATTACGGGAGGAAGTAAACCCCTCAATGAGAACCCCCCTGAGAATCACGGCCGTCCTCGGGACGGCCGCCGCCGGCTTCGCCGTCCTCGCGGGCTGCGGGTCATCCGCGAGCAGCAGCGTGGCCGCGGCGACGAGTTCGGCCCCGGCGACCAGCGCGTCCGCGGTGAGCAGCGCGTCCGCCGCGAGCTCCGCGGCCAGCTTCCCGGTGACCGTCACCGCCGCCAACGGCGCGGTCACCATCAAGTCCGCGCCGGCCCGGATCGTGTCGCTGTCGCCGACGTTGACCGAGGACCTGTACGCGGTCGGCGCCGGACCGCAGGTGGTCGCGGTCGACGCTGACTCCAACTACCCGGCCGGGGTGCCCAAGACCGGCCTGTCCGGCCTCACGCCCAACATCGAGGCGATCGCGAAGTACAGCCCGTCCCTGGTCATCGCCTCGCAGAACTCCGGGGGGCTGGTCAGCGGGCTGGCCAAGCTCGGGGTCCCGGTGCTCATCGAGCCTGCGGCCGCCACCATCGCCGCGGCGTACGCGCAGATCGTCCAGGTCGGCCAGGCGACCGGCCACGCCGGCCAGGCGGCGAGCGTGGTGGCGGGCATGCAGCAGCAGATCGCCGCCGACGTCAAGCAGGCGGGCAGCGGTCACCATGACCTGACCTACTACTGGGAGCTGAGCGCGAACCCGTTCTACACAGCGACGTCGGCCACGTTCATCGGCCAGGTCGTTGGCCTGTTCGGGCTCAAGAACATCGCGGACGCGGCGAGCAAGCCGGCCGACGGCGGCTACCCCCAGCTGTCTCAGGAGTACATCGTCACCGCCAAGCCGCAGGTCATCTTCCTCGCTGACAACCAGGCCGCCGACGGCGGCCAGGCGCCCGCCGTGGTGGGGAAGCGCCCCGGCTGGTCGGGGATCCCCGCGGTGCAGGACCACGAGGTCATCGGGCTGAATGACGACGTCGCTTCGCGCTGGGGCCCGCGCCTGCCCGAACTTGTCGCGGAGATCGCCCAGGCGGTGGAGCAGGCGTCGAAGTGACCCGCGTCACTTGGACGGAGGCGGGCGGGTGAGAAAGAGCGGTGCGCTGGGCGCCGCGGCGGCCTTCCTGGTCGTCGCGGCGCTCGTCGCCGCGTTCGTGGGCGCGGCGGACCTGAACCCGCTGGCCACGGCGGCCGCGCTCATCGACAAGGCGCTGCCGTTCCTCCGCCTTCCGTCCAGCCTCAGTTCGGTCGACAGGGCGGTGCTGTTCCAGATCAGGCTGCCCCGCGTGGTGCTCGGCGCGCTGGTCGGCGGGCTGCTCGCGCTGGCGGGCGGCGGCTACCAGGGCGTGTTCCGCAACCCGCTGGTCGACTCGGGGATGCTCGGCGCGTCCGCCGGCGCCGGGCTCGGCGCGACGCTCGCGATCGTCTACCTCGGCGGCGCGGGACCGCAGGCCGTTCCCGTCGCCGCGTTCGCCGGCTCGCTCGCCGGAGTGGCGGTCGCCTACGGCACCGGCGCCGCGGCCGCCAGGCACAGCGTGCTCGGCGACGGGGTGGCGACGCTGCTGCTGGCCGGCGTCGCGGTGGGCAGCTTCCTCATCAGTGTGCAGACGTTCGTGCTGCAGCGCTCGGCGTCGGACATCGGGGCGGTCTACAGCTGGCTGCTCGGCTCGCTGTCGGCCGCGTCCTGGCAGCAGGTGACCACGATCTTGCCGTACGCAGCGGTCAGCTCGGTCGTCATCCTGCTGCACGGCAGGCACCTTGACGTGCTCGCGGTCGGCGACGAGGAGGCCAGGGCGCTCGGCCTGCGCCCGGACCTGGTCCGCGGCATCGTCGTCGCGGCGTGCGCGCTCGCCGCCGCGAGCGCCGTGGCGGTGAGCGGAATCATCGGCTTCGTCGGCATCGTCATCCCGCACGTCGCCCGCCGGCTGGCCGGGCCGTCCTACACCAGCGTGCTGCCGCTGTCCCTGCTCGGCGGCGCCGCCTTCCTCGTCCTCGCCGACACCCTGGCCCGCACCGTGCTCTCCCCGGCGGAACTGCCGATCGGCGTGGTCACCGCCCTGGTGGGCGCGCCCGCGTTCGTCTGGGTACTGCGCGGCACCAGCCACGTCAGCACATGACCGCGCTGGCTGCCGACGGCGTCTCCGTCACCCTCGACCGCGCGCCCGTGCTGCACGGGGTCAGCTGCGCGGTGCCGGGCGGCGGCTGGCTCGCGCTGCTCGGCCCGAACGGCGCGGGGAAGTCGACGCTGATCCGCGCCATGGCCGGGCTCGTCCGCTATACGGGGACGGTGACCGTCGACCAGGCCGACGCGCGCGCGCTCAAGGCGCGGGAACGCGCCCGGCTGCTCGCCTACGTGCCACAGGAGCCGGTGCTGCCGCCGGACCTCACCGTCACCCAGTACGTCCTGCTCGGCCGGACCCCCCACCTGAGCTATCTCGCCGTCCCCGGCCGTCACGACAGGGAGCGCGCCCTGGCCGCCATGGAGCGGCTGGACGTGGCGCAGTTCGGTCAGCGCAGGCTCGCCCGGCTTTCCGGCGGCGAGCGCCAGCGGGTGGTGCTGGCCAGGGCGCTGGCGGCCGATCCCGCCGTGCTGCTGCTCGACGAGCCGACGTCGATGCTCGACGTCGGTCACGAGCAGCAGGTCCTCGAGCTGGTCGACGACCTCCGCCGGGACGCGGGCCTCACCGTGGTGTCCACCCTGCACGACCTCACGGTGGCCGGCCAGTACGCGGACAGCCTCGTGCTGCTCGACGCGGGCCGGGTGGTCGCCGCGGGCAGCCCGGCGACGGTGCTCACCGCCCCGCTGATCGAGTCCGTCTACGCGGCGCGGGTACGGGTCATCGCCGGCGACGACGGCCACCCGGTCATCGCCCCCGTGCGACCGGTTGAGCGCGGCGGCCCGAGTGACGTCCCCGGCAACACGCCGTGAACCGCGTCGTGGCTGCCTGGCACGAGGACGGAACGAAAGTCCGGCCATACTAGCGTTGTGACGGCGGGCGCGCTCGGACTGTACCTGCTGGCCGGCTCGGCCACGGTCATCGCGGCCATCGTGGCGGCCCGGCTAGCGCACAGCCTTGGCCTGCCCGCGCTGCTCGTCTTCCTCGGGCTCGGCCTCGCCCTCGGCGAGAACGTCATCGGCATCAGGTTCGATAACGCGGGGCTCGCCGAGGCCCTCGGCCTCGGTGCCCTCGTGCTGATCCTCGCCGAGGGCGGCCTGACCACCAAGTGGGAGCACGCCAGGCGGGCGGCGCCGGCCGCGGTGCTGCTGGCCACCGTCGGTGTCACCGTCAGCATCGGGGTGGTTGCCGTATGCACGCACTGGATGCTCGGCCTCGGCTGGCGGCAGGCGCTGCTGCTCGGCGCCGTGCTCGCGCCGACCGACGCGGCCGCGGTCTTCTCCGTGCTGCGCAGGCTGCCGCTGCCCCCGCTGCTCAGCGGCATGCTCGAGGGGGAGTCCGGCCTTAACGACCCGCTGTCCGTACTCGGCGTAACCCTGCTCAGTGAGCACGCCGGGCACGGGACGTCGCCGCTGCTGATCGCCGGCCAGGTCGCCTGGCAGCTGGCCGGCGGCGCGGCGATCGGCGTCGCGGCCGGCCTGCTCGGCGTCACCTTCCTGCGGAAGGTGGCGCTGCCTGCCACCGGCCTGTACCCGGTCGCGGTGCTCGCGCTCATCGTCGCCGGCTACGGCGCCGCGTCCCTGGCCCGGGCGAGCGGGTTCCTCGCCGTGTACGCCGCAGCCGTCCTCCTCGGCAACGCCAGGCTGCCGCACGGCGCGGCGACCAGGGGCTTCGCGGAAGGCGTCGGCTGGCTCGCGCAGATCGGCCTGTTCGTCATGCTCGGACTGCTCGCGTCGCCGTCCCGGCTGCCCGGGCAGGTGCTGCCCGCGCTGGCGGCCGGGCTGATCCTCATGCTGCTCGCGAGACCCGCGGCGGTCCTGGCTAGCACGCTCCCGTTCCGGCTGCCACTACGACAGCAAGCGTTCCTCTCCTGGGCCGGACTGCGCGGCGCGGTGCCGATCGTCTTGACCACGATCCCGCTCAGCGCGGCCGTGCCGGGCGCGGCCCGGCTGTTCGATCAGGTCTTCGTGATCGTCGTCGCGTTCACCCTGCTCCAGGGGCCGACCCTGCCCTGGGTGGCCAGGCGGCTCGACGTCACCGCGCCCGCCGAGCCGCTCGAGATCATCGTGGACGCCGCGCCGCTCGACGACCTGCACGCCGACCTGCTCCAGGCACAGGTGCCCGACGGCTCGAAGCTGCAGGGCGTGGAGATCTTCGAGCTCCGGCTACCCGCCGAGGCCAGCATCGCGCTGATCGTCCGCGACGGCCACGGCCTGGTGCCCGGCCCGACCACGGTGCTGCGCACCGGGGACCGCCTGCTCATCGTCGTGCCCGTGGCGGCCCGGGAGGCGACCGAGCGCCGCCTGCGGGCGGTCAGCCGGGCGGGCAAGCTGGCCGGCTGGCTCGGCGAGCACGGGCGCTAGAAGTTTGCTGAGCTAGGACGACCAGGATTTCTCCCCGTCCCATTCCAGCAAAGGCTGCGGTGGCCGCCGGTTTCCCGTGACCCCCGCAGCCCGCCATGCGCCGCTGCCGGTCCTCGCTTCAGCCCCAGGCGATGACTCGCACGGGGCTAATCGCCACGACCACCCGGGTCTCGCCCGGATGGTCCCGCTCACGCAGGTCGGCGCCGCCGTACTTGGCGCCGAGCTGGCCGGCGAACGAGTAGTCGTCGTCCGGGGCGATCTCCGCGTCGCCGCGCAGCTCAAGGTACTTGTACGGGTTCTCCGGGTCAAAGATGAGGAAGCTCGCCTTGGGGTTCGCCTGCAGGTTCTTCACCTTCTGCCTGGTGGTATTCAGCGAGATCTTCACGGTGTCGCCCTCGGCGAGGAACCAGGTGGCGGACAGCTGCGGCCGCCCGCTCGCGCCAACGGTGCCGAGCACGCCGACCTGCGCGCCGAGCAGGCCCTTGTGCGATTCAGGAATCTCAGGAGTGGTCATGGCACGAACTTTAGCCCTCCCGGGGCGAGAACCCCCGGCACCCCGCTACTAGCCGCTGCCTCCCCGCCCCGGCGGAGCGCTCCGCCGGGGCCGTTGTATGGTCACGTCACCGGCTCGTTCCAGCTTGCCTGCCAGGTCTTGCTGCCGACGGACCCGTCGACCGACAGGCCCTTCTCCTGCTGGAACTGGCGGCAGACCGACTGCGACTGGCTGCCGAACTGGCCGTCCGCGGTGATGGTCCAGCCCCGCGCGGCCATCTGCCGTTGCCAGGCCTTGACGTGGTCCGAATCAGGCGCTCCGTGCTGGCCGGAATGGCAGTGCGGGTCGGAGGACGGCATGCCGAGGTAATCGGTAGCGGGGTACGGGAAGCCGGGCGCGATGGCGGTGGGAGGGTGCGCGGGCGGAGCCGCCGAACCGGAGAAGCCGAACATGTTCTCCAGGTCCTGCTGGCCCATGCCGTCGGCCGAGTTCAAGTCACAGGTGCCGAAGGGAACGCAGGTACCCGTCTCGGTGAACTGGTGGGCGAACTTCCCCGGGTAGCTCGGGTCGGACCCGTACGCGGCGATGACCAGCCGGAGACCGGAGGGCTTGGCCGGCCACAGGCTGCCGAGGTCGGAGGTGTTGCCGTAGCCCACCACCCGCCTTGGATCGCCGAGCCAGGAGGCGAGCTCGCTGAACTGGGCGTTGATCGCAGCGCTCTGGTTGCCGCTGACCTGGCCGCCGGCGCCCTCGACGTCGATCATGGCCACCATGCGGGGGTCGGGAGTGCCGACCTGGGCCATGAGGATCTTGGCGCCGTCCACCCCGGGCCGGTAGAAGTAGTAGACCATGAAGCCCCACAGCTTCCCGCTCGACCGGCGGGACTTGCACCACGACAGGTTGGCCGCAATGTTCTTGTCGATGTGGTTCCCGTCGTTGGAACGGATGCAGATGAAGCCGTGGGGATAGCTGTCGTTGACGGGTGCCTGCCACTCCGAGATGTCGGCCCACTGGGTGTCGGTCATCTGCGGCCCCTCCTTTGTAGGCCCTGGCCACGCCAGGGATTTGTAAGATATGTCCCCTATTGCTTCTCCTTAGCAATCGTCCCAGATAAAACGATACGCCGCGCGAATCGATGACGTTCGATATTTCAGGAAAGAACTCCGAGCTTGCGCGAATAATGAGTGTCAAGGCAGGAAAATGTAATCCAGGACTGAATTATAGCGATATAGGCTAGCTAAAGCATGAAGGCGGGAATTCGGGATTCCCGGTGGACGCGGCCGGCGGGCTGGCCGGCCCGGGCGCCGGGCCAGGGTCGCGACGACCGCGCCCCACTCCTCCCTGAAGGCCCGTTCCAGCCGGGTCGCCCCGGCTAGTCCGTCAGGGCCCGCTGCCACGGCAGCCCCGACAGCGCCGCGCGCACCTCGACCGTTTGCCCCGGGTGGGCCGGCATCCGCTGGGCCCAGTCGAGCGCCGCGTCCAGGTCGTCCACGTCGACCAGGTAGAACCCGAGCAGGTGCTCCTTGGTCTCCATGAACGGCCCGTCGGTGATCACCCGGTCGCCGTTGCTCACCCGGACGCTGATGGCCGTCTCACTGTGCGTGAGCTGCTCGGCCCCGGCGAGCACGCCAGCCTCACGCGCCGCCTTGGTGTAGTCGACCCACGGCCCGTCGGCGGGCCCGTCGGCGGTGGCGGCCGCCACCTGCCGCGTGGCCGCGAGGATGCTCGCGTACTCTTCTGCCGTGCTCTGTGAGTAGATCAGCAGTGCGTACTTCATGATTTTGCGCCTCCCATGGTCATGGTTCCCCATAACCACGGCGCCAGCGGCCGCTAATCGACAGGCCGCGGCGAGATTTCCCGAGATCTTTATCCGGAACGGGGGCGTGCTCCCTTCCAGAACACAGAGGGTTACCTTTCTTCGTTGCTGAGCGGAAGCTTGAGTTCCCCGATGATGTACTCGGCGATCGCCATGGAGGCCGTGGCCGCGGGCGACGGGGCGTTGCGTACCGAGGTGACCGGGCCGACGCGGCTGATCCGGAAGTCGTCAACCAGCGCCCCGTCGGAGTCGACGGCCTGGGCGCGTACCCCGGCGGGCGCGCTTGTCACGTCGGCGAGCGTGATCCACGGCAGGTAGGTCCTTGCCTCGGCCAGGTAGGCACGCCTGACGAGCGACCCGCGGTACTCCCGCACGCCGGTCATCCAGTGCTTGCGGGCGAGCCGCCAGAACGCCCCTGACCGGCCGAGCCTGGCCAGGTCGGCCAGGTTGACGTCGGTGCGCCGGTAGCCCTCGCGGGCCAGCGCCAGTACCGCGTTCGGCCCGAGGTCCGCGGTCCCGTCCACGCGCGGCGTCAGGTGCACGCCGAGGAACGGGTACCTGGGGTCGGGCACGGGATAGATCATCCGCTTGACCCGCGTGGCGGCCTGCGGGGTCAGCCGGAGGTACTCGCCGCGGAACGGGACGATCTCCGGCGCGCGGGTGTCCCCGATGACGGCGGCGAGCAGGTCGGCCTGCAGGCCGGCGCAGATGACGAGCCTGCCGAAGGCGAAGGACCGGCCGGGCGTGTCCGCCTCGACCGAGTCGCCCCGCACCCGCAGCCCGGTCACCGGGGTGCCGAGCAGCACCTGCCCGCCGGCGGCGGTGACGTCCGCGGCGAAGGACCGGGCGATCGCCGGGTAGTCGACGATCGCGGTGGACGGCGACAGCAGCGCGGCGACGCCGGCCACGTCCGGCTCGAACTCGCGCAGCTCCGCGGTGTCCAGCCAGGTGAGGCCGGGCACCTGGTTGATCTTGGAGCGCCGCTCGAGCTCGCGGAGCTTGACCACCTCTCCCGCGTCGCGGGCCACGACGAGCTTGCCGAGCTCGGAGTAGGGCAGGCCCTTGTCTGTGCAGTAGGCCTTGAGCAGGCCCACGCCGCGCCGGGTCAGCCGTGCCTTGGCGGACCCTGGCGCGTAGTAGATGCCCGCGTGCACGACCCCGGAGTTGTGCCCCGTCTGGTGCCTGGCGACCTCGGTCTCCTTCTCGAAGACCGTCACCGCCACCCCCGACGCCGCGAGCTGGCGCGCGACCGCGAGTCCGACGATGCCGGCCCCGATAATGCCGACCGGGCCGGTCCCGGCGGCGTCCCTGGCTACCACGCGAACCGCACGGCGGCGTCATGGCCGCGCCTTGCCGCAAGCAGCGCCTCGGGCCGTAGCAGGCTCCCGACCTGGTCGGCGCGGAACTTCTCTGTCATCGTGGGCTCCTCCTCCGCGCCCAGGCTAGCCAGCCGCGGCCGGCCAGCCCAGCAGGCCCGCCCGCACGGGCAAATGCAGCGGCGGACCGCCTCTGTGCGCGGGTTAGGGTTGAAGCATGAAACTGGGTCTGCACATCTCGGACTTCACCTGGGACGGCGGCGCGCCCGAGTTGCGCGGCAAGCTCGGCGAGATCGCGCGGCGCGCCGAGGAAGCCGGCGTCGACCGGATCAGCGTCATGGACCACGTCTGGCAGATCGGCCCGCTCGGCCCGCCCGAGCACGAGATGCTCGAGGCCTACACCGCGCTCGGCTGGCTGGCAGCTAAGACCGAGCGGGTCAAGCTGCTCGCCATGGTGACCGCCGTCGTCTACCGGGAGCCCGGCCTGCTGGCCAAGGCGGTGACCACGCTGGACGTGCTGTCCGGCGGGCGCGCGATCCTCGGCATCGGCGCCGCGTGGAACGAGGACGAGTCCAAGGGCCTCGGCCTGCTCTTCCCGCCGGTGTCCGAGCGGTTCGAGCGCCTCGAGGAAGCGATCCTGATCATGAAGCAGATGTGGAGCGGCGATCAGGGACCGTTCGACGGCAAGCACTATCACCTGGCCCGCACGCTCAACTCACCGCAGGTGCTGTCCCGGCCGCACCCGCCGATTCTCATCGGCGGCGCGGGCGAGAAGAAGACGCTCAAGCTGGTCGCCAGGTACGCCGACGCCTGCAACATCGCGGCCTACTCGCTCGACGAGACCGCGCGCAAGCTCGACGTGCTCCGCCAGCACTGCGTTAATGAGGGCCGCGATTACGACGACATCGAGAAGACGGCGCAGACCAGGTACGACCTCGGCGAGAACGGCGAGAACGTCAACCGGGTCATCGAGCACCTGCACCGGGTGGCGGAGCTCGGCTTCAGCCAGGTGCACGGCTCGCTGCTGCGCGTCAGCCGGCCGGGCCAGCTCGACCTGCTCGCCGAGCGGGTCATCCCGGCGGTCGAGAAGTTCTAGCCAGGCCGGCTTAACGAGAGGATTGTGCGTGACCACTCCAGCAGCACCAGCAGTTCCCGGCGGACCGCGGCGGCGCAAGCCGCCCAGGCGCGCCGAGGTAGTGTCGGTGTCCAGGATCTCGCCCCGGCTGGTGTCGGTGCTCGTCACCGGCGATGACCTCGACGGTTTCACCGATGCCGCCCCTACCGCGCACCTCAAGGTGTTCCTGCCCGCCGACGGCCAGGACGAGCCGAACCTGCCGGAGTTCGCACCGGAAGGTGCCGAGTTCGACGAGGACGCCCCGCGGCCCACAGTCCGCACCTACACCCCGCGCCGCTACGACCCGGCGAGCAAGACACTGGAGATCCAGTTCCTGCTGCATGGCGAGGGCCCGGCGTCGGCGTGGGCGGAGCGGGCCAAGCCCGGCGACAAGCTCGCGGTCGCCGGCCCCGGCGGCCGCTTCTCCCTCGAGCCGGCGGCCGATCACTGGTGGCTGGCCGCCGACGAGTCCGCCATTCCGGCCGTCGGCACCCTGCTCGACTCCCTGCCGGAGTCCGTCACCGTCGAGGCGCACATCGAGGTCGACGGTCCCGACGACGAGATCGACTTCGGCGGGCCCGCGAAGGCCAGCGTCACCTGGCACCACCGGCGCGACCCCGCGGCGTTCGGCGCCGAGCTGGCCGCGGCCGCCCGCGAGGCGGACGTCCCCGACGGCACCCGGATCTGGGTGGCCTGTGAGGCTGGCGCGATGCGCGACATCCGCCGCTACTTCACCCGCGAGCGGGGCGTCCCGGTCGGCCAGCTGGTCACCCGCGGCTACTGGCGCGCCGGCGAGCAGAACCACCCCGACCACGACTACGGCGAGGACTAGC
>CAZORE010000013.1:18899-20752 GCA_964581815.1 uncultured Streptosporangiaceae bacterium
CCTCGGCTTCCCGCTGATCCGGGCGACGGTCGCGCCCGCGCCCGACGACGCGTACGCAGCGACGCAATACCGGCGCCACTAACCGGCGCGTTAACGCTTGTGGTGTGGCCCAGTCAATGCTCCACGGGATTAAGTTTCCGCACGTGAACCCATACCATGAAGGCACAAGGGACATATCGGATCGGGATGGGCATCACGTGAGCACTGTGCTAGACGACTTCTCCATGGAGATGACCGGCAAGGACGTGTCGAAGGTGGAAGCCGCCGCGAACGTGATCCCGCCCGGTACCAGGATCAACGTCACGTTCCTTGAGAACGAGGACCTGGCCATGCGGGTCGGTGCCGCGGCGGCCGTCAAGCGGCTTGGCTTCACCCCGGTCCCGCACATTTCCTCCCGGCGGATCAAGTCGCAGGAGATGCTCGAGGAGTACCTGGAGGCGCTGCGCGACGTCGGGGCGGCGGAGAACGTCCTCGTCATCGGCGGCGACCCGACCGTGGCGATGGGCCCGTACGAGGAATCCCTCGCCGTGATCGAGTCCGGCGTGCTCCAGCCGTACGGCGTCCGGCACATCTCCACTGGCGGCCACCCGTCTGGCGACCCGAACATCCCGGGCGACGTGCTCTGGTCGGCGATGCAGCGGAAGGCCGCGGCGCTGTCCCGGCTGGGCATCCCCGGCACGATCATCACCCAGGTCGACTTCGACGTCGACCGCGTGCTGCAGTGGCTCGGCGAGGTCCGCGAGCACGGCGTCGAGTTGCCGGTGCGCGTGGGCGTCCCCGGCCCCGCCAGCGTCAAGCTGCTGCTCGGCTTCGCCTCCCGGCTTGGCCTGTCCACGTCAACCACGATCGCGAAGAAATACGGCCTGTCGGTCACCAACCTGCTCGGCAAGGCGGGTCCCGACCGGTTCATCCGCGACCTGCAGGCCGGCCTCGACCCGGCCAAGCACGGCGAGGTCAAGCTGCACTTCTATACCTTCGGCGGCTTCAAGACGACGGCGGAGTGGATCGCGAACTTCCAGCAGGAGTTCTGACCTCTCACCGTGCGGACCGCGCGGGACCGGGCTGGCCCTCGGCGCCCTCGAGAGCCAGCCGCCGGGATGGCTTCAGGTTTTGCTGAGGCCGAAGGTGATCCGGTAGTCGCAGACTCCCGAGCAGGTGAAGACGCTGGTGGCGTCGTCGTCCACGTAGGAGTACGCGTACGGTTCGGCGCTTTTGAAGACCGCGGCGTAGTCGACGGGCCACTTCGCCGGGTCGCAGGCGGACCGGGACGACCACTGGCCGCGGCAGCAGAGCTGGTCGCCGCCGAGCCGGGCGCACGCGGAGATGCAGCCGACCACCGCGCCGCCCGCCGTGACGTCGAGCGCGCTCGGGCAGGCGACGGGTTTGGTGCAGCCGGCCGGCACGCACCCGTTCGGGCTGATCTTGTCTTTCGTCCCGCCGGAAGACTTGGTGATGTTGATGTACATCGGGAGGTTCGACCCGTCGACCATGCTCACGTCGTAGAAGTCGAGGCCCTTCCAGGCGTCGAAGTTGACCTCGGCGAGCGTGGCGGGGATCGTGCCCCAGCCCTTGCACTGGAACAGGCCGCCGCAGTCGCCCGTCTGGCAGTGCCCGGTCCCGGCGCTATTGAAGACGCAGCCGGTGCGGCCCCAGAAGCGCGTGTTCAGGTTGTTCGGCGTGGTGATCGTGACGCTCTGCCCGGCGGGCAGCACCCAGCCGGTGGCCGCGAGCGGCGTGCTCGCGTTGGGCGCGGCGGCGACCCAGATCGTCTGTGACATCTGGTTGACGAACGTCACCAGGCGCCGGTCGCCGGACGGCTGGCCTGTGGACGGCTGGCCTGTGGACGGCTGGCC
>CAZORE010000013.1:20852-24106 GCA_964581815.1 uncultured Streptosporangiaceae bacterium
GGCGCCGGTCGCCGGACGGCTGGCCTGTGGACGGCTGGCCTGTGGACGGCTGGCCTGTGGACGGCTGGCCGGCGGCCCCCGAGGGGGGTGGCCCGGAGGCCGCCGGGGCTGACTGGGAGGCGCCGCCGCTTGCGGCGGACCCCGTGGGCGCCGGCGTGGCCGGGCCGGGACGCCGTGACGGCGGCATCGTCGCGGCCGTCGCGGCGGCCGTCAGGCCCGGTGACGCACCGACCGCGGCCGTCGCCCTGGCCGAGGCGGCGGCCGAGGCTGACGCGGCACCGCCCGAGGCGGCGGTCGCGGCGGTCGCGCCCGTGCCCTGACTGCCCGCCGCGGCGGTTCCCGGCCCGCTCGCCGCGCCGCCGCCCAGGCCCGCGCAGCCCGCTGTGAAGGCGACCGCGGCCAGCGCGGCCGTCGCCGCGAACGCCCGCGCTCGCCAGGGCCGCCGCCTGCCACGGCCGGGTTTGCCCGCCTCGTTATGACCGCCGGTTGTCACCCGCGTCCTCCCTGTGCTTGTCTGCTTCCGTTCTGGAGACGGGGCGGAAGGCGGTCGGATAACAGAAAACCATCCGGATTTTCCGTTATCCAGGGTGCCGCGTGGTGTCTCCTAGTCGTGATGCGAACTCCGCCTGGTGCCGACGAGGAACTCGCCACCGTCGTCGCCGCGGGCCACGGTGACCGCGGCGCGATTGCCGCCCTGGCCGCCGGCTACCTGCCGCTCGTCTACAACGTCGTCGGCCGGGCCATGAACGGCCACCCGGACGTGGACGACGTGGTGCAGGAGACCATGCTGCGCGCGGTCCGCGGCATCGGCGAGCTGCGTGACCCGGCGGCGTTCCGTGCGTGGCTGGTGGCGATCGCGATCAGGCAGGTGCGCGACTCCTACCGGGACCGCCTGGCCCGGCCGCCCGCGGTCGACTGCGATGTGCCAGCACCCGACTTCGCCGACCAGGCCATCGAGCGGCTCGGCCTGTCCGGCCAGCGCCTGGCGGCGGCGGAGGCCATCCGCTGGCTGGATGACGATGACCGGCCGGTGCTTGCCCTGTGGTGGCAGGAAGCGGCGGGCCGGATCACGCGGGCCGAGCTGGCCGCGGGGCTCGGCCTGACGCCGGCGCACGCCGCCGTCCGGGTGGCGAGGATGAAGGAGCGCCTGGTCACGTCCCGCATGGTGGTGCACGCGCTGCGGCGGCGGCCGCGGTGCGAGACCCTCGCCGCCATCACGGGCGCGGGGGACGAAGCGCCGAGCCCGCTCTGGCGCAAGCGGCTCGCCCGGCACGTCAGGGACTGCCCGTGGTGCCTGGCCGGCGCCGGCCAGATGATCCCGGCGGAGCAACTGCTCGGCGGGCTGCCGCTGCTGACGGTGCCGGCCGCGCTGGCGGGCCGGACGCTCGCGCGCGTGTCCGGCCACCTGTCCGGCCAGGCGGCGATGACCGGGCCGCCGGCGCCGCCCGGGCACCTGGGGGCGCACGGCCAGCTGGAGGTCAGCCGCGGCGCGAGGGGGCTGAGCGCCGCCCGGCACGCCCGGCACGCCCGGCACGCCCGGCTGCTGTCGCATGGCGCTGCCCTTTCCGCGCCGCCCAAGCTGATCGCGGTGTCGCTCGCGGTGGTGGCCTGCGCAGCCGGGGGGACGTTCGCGGTTGTTCATGCGGGCCGGCCGGCCCCGCCGCGCCCGACGAGCAGCGTGACGGCGTCACCGCTCGCGGCGCGCCCCGTGCCGCTGGTCACGCAGTCGGCCCGCGCGCGGCACCCGGCGGCCAAGCCCCCGCCCCCGCCGCCCGCGACCGCGACCGCGACCAGCCAGCGTAAGGGCGTGAGCACATGGAACTTCAGCGGCGTGCAACAGGCGCTCGCCGATTCCGGCGCGTCCTGGTACTACAACTGGGGCGCGACACCGAACGGCATCACCGGGCCGGCTGGCGTCAGCTACGTCCCGATGATCTGGGGCGCGGCCAGCGTCACCGACGCGAACCTGGCCCAGGTCAGCGATGAGGGCCACGTCCTGCTCGGTTTCAACGAGCCCGACCTGGCCAGCCAGTCGAACATGAGCGTGGCGCAGGCGCTCGCGCTATGGCCCAGGCTCATGGCCACCGGCATGTCCCTGGGCAGCCCCGCGGTCGCGTCCGGCGCGGCCACACCGGGCGGCTGGCTCGACCAGTTCATGGCGGGCGCCAAAGCGCGCGGCTACCGGGTGGACTTCATCACCGTGCACTGGTACGGCGGCGACTTCCGCACCGGCCCGGCCGTCCAGGAACTCGAGTCGTACCTGCAGGCGATCTACGGCCGGTACCATCTGCCGGTCTGGGTTACCGAGTTCGCCCTCACCAGCTACAGCGGCGCGGCGGCGACGTTCCCGAGCGAGGCGCAGCAGGCCGCGTTCCTCTCCGCGGCCACGACGATGCTCGACGGGCTGTCCTACGTGCAGCGCTACGCCTGGTTCGCACTGCCTACCTCGGCGGGCAGCGGGACGACCGGCCTGTTCGGCCCAGGCCCGTCAGTCACCCAGGTCGGCCGCGCCTTCGAGTCGGCCAGGTAGCCGCAAATTCGGGACGTTCGTCCTGGTCAGCAGGGCTGTCGTCCCTGGTTGAGTTACCCGTCGCCGGGCCATCGTGTGAAGGCGGGAACTACCGGGCGGACCTGGCAGGCGGGGCCGTCGGCCGGAGCGACGAGGCGCGGAGGATGACGATGACTGAGAGCAGCGGGCGGATCGTGGTGGGCGTCGACGGGTCGGAGTCGTCCAAGGCCGCCCTGGCCTGGGCGGTGCGGCAGGCGGCGCTGACCGGGGCGAAGGTCGACGCGGTGCACGCGTGGCGCAATCCGGTCTCCTACAGCTACGGGTACGGCTACGCGATGGTCCTGCCGGTAACCGACCTTCAGAAGTTCGCCCGGGAGGCCCTTGACGAGGCCATCGCCGCGGTGGCGGACCTGGCGCCGGGCGTCGACATCCGGCCGGTGGTCGTGGAGGACAACCCGGCGCAGGCGCTGCTCGACGCCGCCAAGGGCGCGGACCTGCTGGTAGTCGGCAGCCGTGGGCACGGCGGGTTCACCGAGGCGCTGCTCGGCTCGGTCGGCCAGCACTGCGTGCACCACGCGGAGTGCCCGGTCGTCGTCCTGCGCGGCGCGCGGCCCGACGCCGCCTGAACGCGGCGGGTGCCTTCCAGGGTGGGCCGGGAGGGCGCCCGCCGTCCGGCCGCTTGCCGTGCGTCCGGGCTAGCCGGGCTAGCCGGGCTAGCCGGGCTGGCTCACCTTTGCCTCTGCGT
>CAZORE010000013.1:24206-60387 GCA_964581815.1 uncultured Streptosporangiaceae bacterium
CCGGGCTAGCCGGGCTAGCCGGGCTAGCCGGGCTGGCTCACCTTTGCCTCTGCGTACTGCTTGAGTGCGGCCATGGTGCGCAGGTTCTCCTTGTCGAAGCTCGCGGTCGCGAGCCGCCGCAGCGGCCGGAACACGAACGGCATCGTGAAATCGAGTACCAGCCACCGGCTGACCGCGGTCGCGCCGTCCTGCTGCTCAATGGAGTAGTGGATGTGCACGTCGATGGCCGCCGCGAGCTGCCTGACGTGGATCGTGTGCTGGAAGTCCACGGAGCCGGGCGGCTGGAACCCGGTCACCGTGCCCCACCAGTCCTTGCCGGCCTCGCCCGGCTTCCCGTCGTGGTACCGGCTACCGCGCTGCACCGGGTACGGCTCGACATCGGTCGTCTGGCCGTACGCCGCGGATCCCGGCAGCCACTCACCGTAGTTCGGCAGGTCGGATAGCAGCCGGAACAGCAGGTCGGCCGGCGCTTGAATCGAGGATGTATAGAACTTGTGCCACTGAGACCGGGCCATGACCCAACATTAGGTGGGCCGAACCGCTTTTTGGTGAACGAGGCGGCGTTGAACCTGCCCGCTGTCACGTGAGGCCGCACCACCGGTGGCCGCCGGGCGGGGTGCATGGGCATTCCCCGCCCGGCAGCGGTGCTCGAAGGAGCGGCGGCGTCGGGCGCAGCGCTCAGGAGGACTTGGGCATCAGCACCGAGCTGATGATGTAGACCGTCGCGTTGGCGGTCTGGACATTGCCGCACACCACGTCGGCGCCGTTGACGGTGTAGGTGCCGGCGCTCATGGCGGTGGTGACCGTGCCGCCTTCCAGCGTCTTGAGCGTCTTGCCCGACGCCAGCTGAGCGGGCGTGTACCGGCCGGACACGACGTGATACGTGAGGATCTTGGTGAGCTCGGGCTTGCTGGCCAGCACGCTGTCCAGGGTCGAGGCCGGGATCTTGGCGAACGCGGCGTTGTCCGGCGCGAACACCGTGATGCCGCTCGCCGCGTTCAGCGTGTCGACGAGGCCGGCCTTCTTGACCGCCGTGACGAGGGTGGACAGTACCGGGTTGGCGGACGCGGCGGTGGCGACCGGCGCGGTGGCCATGCCGGTGAAGCTGCCCGCGCCGGTCTGGGGCACCGATGAGCACCCCGGGCCGAAGTCGGTCATGCTCGCGGCCGAGCCGGAGGCGCCGGACGCCATCGCCGGCGATGACGACGACGCCATGGGCGACGACGCGGCCGGCGCCGCTGCCGTGGTGCTCGACGAGGAGGAGCCGCACGCGGCGGCACCCAAGGCGAGGCTCGCGGCGATGCCCGGTACGACGAGCAGGCGGAGGTTCTTCAAGGTTTTCTCCCTAACTAGCGTTTCGTTCCTGTGCTGGCCTTGATGTGAGATGGCAGGTTGCCCTCGGTTGCCCTCCTGACGCTCAGGTGACGGTGACGACGACGGAGTCCCAGCCGCTCGCGCCGTCGGGGAATGGGGGGTCTTCTTGTGAGGTTTGCGTGACGCCCGTGCCGTCGGTAGCCCGGGCCCGCAGCGAGTGCAGCCCCGGGACCGCGTCCCAGGCCCACATCCACTGGCGCCAGGTGTCGATGCCGTCCGCGGCCGCGAGCCTGGCGGCGTGCCACGGCCCGTTGTCGACGCTGACCTCAACGGCCGAGATGCCGCGGTGCGGCGCCCAGGCGACCCCGGCGACCGGCACGCGCCCGGCCGGGAGCTGGGCGAGCGGCTTGGGCACGTCGATGCGCGACTCGGTCTTGATCGGCGCCTGGGCGGCGTAGCCGCGCTGCGTCCAGTAGGCCCGCTGGCTCGCGAACGTGGTGACGGTCAGCCGGGTGACCCACTTGGTCGCGGACACGTACCCGTACAGGCCGGGCACCACCATCCGGGCGGGGAACCCGTGGGCGACGGGCAGCGGCTGCCCGTTCATGCCGACGGCGATCAGCGCGTTCCTGCCGTCGAGTACCGCCTGGAGCGGAGTCGAGATGGTCATGCCGTCGGTGCCCGCCGACAGCACCTGGTCGGCGCCGGCCCTGACCCCGGCCCGGCGCAGCAGCATCGCGAGCGGCGCGCCGAGCCACCGGGCGTTCCCCGCGTACGGGCCGCCCACCGCGTTGGAGACGCAGACCAGGGTGATGTCGGCTTCGGCCAGCGGCATCCTGAGCAGCTCGTCGAACGTGATCTCGACCGGCCGGCTGACCATCCCGTCGATCCGCAAAGTCCAGCTGTCCGGCGCGACCTGCGGGATCACCAGGTCGGTGTCCACCCGGTAGAACTGCGCATTCGGTGTGAAGAACGGGCTAAGCCCGCCGACCCGGAGCTGTGCGGCCGCGGGAACGGCGCGGGCCGCGACGGCGGGGACCGGCAACCGCACCTGGGCGCGGGACGAGGCGACGCTGAACCGGCCGAGCAGCAGCTGCCCGGCCGCGCCGCCCGAGGCGGCGACCGCCGCCGCGCCCGCCCCGGTGATGAGGAAGCGTCGCCTGCTCGACCCGGCGGGCTGTCCCGGCCCGGCCCGCGGTCCCGGCGGCGGTGGCGGCGCGGCCGGGTCGTTCGCGGCGGCCGCGCCGTCCGCCGTGACCGGGATGCCCGCCGCGGCCGACCCGTCATCTATTACTCTCCGTGATACCTCAGGAAACGCCGAGCGGGCGAGGCGGACCAGGATCACCAGCGCGGCGGCGGCCGTGACCATCCCGGCGAGGGTGGGCACGACGTCCGCCCCGGTCGCGCCTGGCTGGCTGACGGCGGCGGCGACGCCAGCCACGGCAAAAACCGCGAGCACCCCGAGTCCCTGCCAGAGTCGCCGGGCCGCGAGTATCCCGGCCACGGCCGCGGCGCCGATCAGGATGAGCAGGATTCCTGTGACCAGCGCATTCTTGTCGTCGGACCCGAAGTGCGCGATCGCGAACTCCTTCAAGGCAACCGGCGTGTGGTTGATCACGACCTCGCCGATTGCCTCGACCGGGCTGCCAAGCGGTCCGGTGAGCCCGGCCACGAGCTGGGCCACGCCCAGCGCCACCGCCGCGGCGAGCACGCCGGACAGCAGGCCGGCCAGCGCCCCGGTGAGGAGGCCGCGCCGGATGGTCGCTCGTCGTCTCGTTATCACACTCCGCATTCGCGGGTATGACGGCTACGGATTGGGCTAGACGCCAAATACTTTTGCGGGAAGTTTCCGTCCGCCCGCACCAGTCCGGCATCCGGGTGCCTACGAATAAGGAACATGAATAAGCCCACGGCGAGCCAGAAGCAGCCGGGTCATGGCCGCAGCGAGGGGAGCGGACAAGACCCGGCGACGCTGCTTGCCCGGGTGGCGCGCGGCGACCAGGCGGCGTTCGAGACCGTGTACGACCAGTTCGCCGGGCCGGTCTACGGGCTTGTGCGCAAGGTACTGCGCGACCCGGCCCAGTCCGAGGAGGTGGCCCAGGAGGTGCTGCTCGACGTGTGGCGGACCGCGTCGCGCTTCGACCCGGGCCGGGGCAGCGCGTCCGCCTGGGTGATGACGATCGCGCACCGCCGCGCGGTAGACCGGGTCCGCTCAGAGAATGCCGCCGCGGTGCGCGAGCAGAAGCTGATCCCGCTCCAGGAGGAGGCCGGGGACGACGTCGCGGAGCTTGTGGAGGGAACACTTGACCGGCAGCGTGTCCTGCACTGCCTGGACTCCCTCAGCTCGCTGCAGGCTGAGTCGGTCACCCTCGCCTATTACGGCGGTTATACCTATTCTCAGGTGGCCGAGCTGCTTGGCGTCCCGCTCGGGACGGTCAAGACCCGGATCAGGGACGGCCTGATCCGGCTGCGTGACTGCATGGGGGTGGCCTGGTGAGCGCCCAGCGTCCCGAAGTGCACTTGCTGACCGGCAGCTACGCCCTCGACGCGCTGACCGAGCCCGAACGGGCCGAGGTCGAGAAGCACCTGGCCCGTTGCCCCTCGTGCGCGGAGGAAGTCCGCGGGCTGCGGGAGACCGCCATGAGGCTGGCGATGGCGGCCACGGTTCCCCCGCCCCCGGGGATGCGCGCGCGGGTGCTCGCCGCCGCGCCCCGCGGCAGGCAGTTGCCGCCGCCGGGCCGGAACCCGCTCGCCGTGGCCGGCCAGCGGACCGGGTGGCGGCGCCGCCCGGGGTCGCGGGCGGGCCTCACCGCGGCCGTCGTGGCGCTGGCCGCCGCCGTCGCCTTCCTGTTCGTCACGCAGCTCTCCACGAGCAGGCAGCTCCAGCAGGCGCAGGCGAGCAACGGCGCGATCGCCGCCGTCCTCGCCGCGCCCGACGCGCGGATCGAGTCGGTGCCGGGGATCACGGGCGGCACGGTCACCGCCGTCATGTCGCTTCGCCAGCGCGAGGCCGTCGTAACGGCGGATCTGCCGGCGCTCCCGGGTACCCGGGTGTACCAGCTCTGGGTGATGACCGCGGCCGGGTCCGCCCGGTCCGCCGGCCTGCTCGCGACGAGCAGCCCCGGCTCGCCGCCGACGCTGCTCGCCGACGGGGTGCTGCCCGGCGACCGGCTCGGGGTCACCGTCGAGCCTGCTGGCGGAACCGCCCAGCCGACCACCACCCCGGTCGTCGTCATGCGGGTAACCGCGTAGCCGGGCGGCTAAACGGCGCCGGCGCCGGCGCCCGGCGCATCCGGGGAGCGGGGCGCCCGTCCCCTACGGCTCCACCGCGGCGTAGGCGGCGGACCAGAAGTCCCTGGTTACCTCCTCCGGCTCGGGTGAGGTAACCATCCGCTGGGTGAGCAGGATGCCGGTGAGGCCGGTGGCAGGGTCGGTGCGCCAGGCCGTGCCGCTGCCGCCCTCCCCGCCGTAGCCGCGCGGCAGGCCCGCCGGGATGGTCCGCGGGTCGACGCTGGCCAGCGGGACCGACATCGTCAGCCCCCAGCCGAGGTGCTCACCGAAGAACCACGGGTTCGCCGCGCGGTCCCGCGCCGTCCGCGGCCGCCGCGCTCGCGCCGACCACGGCGGCGGCCTCGGCAGGCGCGTACATGCTGGTGAACCGGCTCAGCTTGGCCGCGGGAACGTGAAATGCGGTGTCCGTCAGGCCGAGCGGTTCGAAGACGCGCTTGCCGAGCACCCCTGGACGAGCAGCATCGCCGCCGCCCCGGTGACCGGCTTGGTCAGCGACGCGATGCGGAAGATCGCGTCCCGGCCGATCGGCGCGCTGTCGCCGGCGGCCAGGTGCCCGGCCGTCGTCACGTGGACCTGGCCGCCGCGCGCCACGAGCGCCACCAGACCGGGCACCGCACCGCTCGACGCGTGCCTGGCCAGCGCCGCGTCGAGCGCCGCGAGCCCCTCATCGGTGAATCCGCCTGCCATGGGTTTCCTCCCGCGTCATCGTCTTCCCGGAAACCGGACGCTCCCCGGGTTCCATTTTCATCGGTGTCCCGGGACGGTGCCGCATGAGCGCCGTGACGTCCGGGTACCCTCCGGCCGGACCCGTAACGAGCTGGAGGACAAGCATGAGCGCCATCGACGACTACCTCGCCCGCAACGCGGAGTACGCGCCGACCCACGTCGGCGGGCAGCCAGTCCAGCCCGGCCAGCACGTCGCGGTGGTCGCCTGCATGGACTCGCGGATGAGGATCTTCCCCATGCTCGGCATGACGGGGGGCGAGGCGCACGTGATCAGGAACGCCGGCGGGGTGGTGACCGATGACGTGATCAGGTCGCTGGCGATCAGCCAGCGGCTGCTCGGCACCCGGGAGATCATGCTCATCCATCACACGGACTGCGGCCTGGCTAAGACGACCGAGGACAAGTTCAAGGGGGCGATCGAGGCGGAGACCGGGATCAGGCCGCCGTGGGCGGTGGAAGCATTCACCGACGCCGGAGCCGATGTGCGGCAGTCCATCGGCCGGCTGAAGGCCAGCCCGTTCATCCCGCACAAGGACGTGATCCGCGGCTTCGTCTTCGACGTCGCTACCGGCAAGCTCAGCGAGGTGGTTTAACCTCGGGGCATGCGACCGACCTTGTACGAGTTCGCCGGCGGTGAGCAGGCGTTCGGGCCCTTCGCGGCGGCGCTGCACGCTCGCTGCCTGGCCGACCCGGAGCTGAATCACCCGTTCTCGCACCCCGGGCAGCACCCGCAGCACGTCGAGCGGCTCGCCGCGTACCTGGCCGAGGCGTTCGGCGGCCCGGCCAGGTACACGGCCGGGTGCGCGGACCAGGCCCACGTGGTGTGGCTGCACGCGGGCAATGGAGACATGAGCGACCTGGGCGCCCGGTTCGCCGACTGCTTCATGCTGGCCGCCGACGACGCCGGCTGGCCCGGTGACCCGGAGTTCCGCGCCGTGATCCGCGGCTACATCGACTGGGCCGTGGCCGCCGTGGCGCTGTCCCACCCGCACGACACCGACGTGCCGGCCGGGCTGCCGCTGCCGCGCTGGTCGTGGGACGGGCCGCAGGGCTAGCCACCCGCCCCTCCCGCTACCCGCTCCGCCGCTCCGGCGGTGTCGGGCATGATGGAGCCATGGACATCCCCCCGCGCCTGGCCCCGTTGCTCGAGCAGTTCGACTGGGGGTGCCTGCGGCTGCTCAACCGGATGACGGGCCCCGAAGTGGACAGCGGTAACGGCTCGCCGGTCCCGGTGCAGCCGATCACCAGCGCGGAGTACCTCTGGGAGCCGGTGCCAGGCAGCTGGTCGGTGCGCCGCCGCGCCGACGGGCCCGGGCCGGGCGCGACGTGGCTGGTCGGCGCGGGGGAGTGGGGCCGCGACGGCTACCGTGACAAGGAGCCCTACCCGCCGCCGTTCACCACGATCGCCTGGCGGGCCAGCCACCTCACCGAGATGCTGGCGATGCGCGCCGATTACACGACCGGCAGCCGGTCGCTGACCAAGGACAGCTACGTGGTGCAGGGGGATGCGGAGGGCGCGGTCGCGGCACTCGCCGCCGCCGTCGAGTCATGGCGCGGCACGTTGCTGGCCTGCGACGACGCCGCCCTGGACACCGTCGGCCACAGCGCCTACCCCTACGGCAGCGACGCCGAGGAGGCGTTCATCGACATCGTCTGGTGGGTCAACCAGGAGGTGCTGCACCACGGCGCCGAGATCGCGCTGCTGCGCGACCTCTACGGTGCCCACCGCGGCTGACCACCCTTTCTGGCAGGCGGCCGGTCAGTCCGGCCCGACGGTGACGGTCGCGTTCCGCGGCCGTCGGGCGGTCGCGCGGCGCTTCTCCCTGACGTACATGAGCGCTTGCTTGCCGTCGCCCGGGCTGCGCCGCTCGATCTCGAACAAGGTGGTGGCCGTGATCAGGTCGCTGAGCTTGCCGTAGCCGTAACTGCGCGAGTCGAAGTCGGGGCGCTGGTTGGTGATGATGTTGCCGACCGCGGAAAGCGGCGCCCACCCGTCGTCGTCCGACGCGGCCTCGACCGCCTTGCGAAGCATGCCGATGAGCGCGGCGTCGCCCTTGAGCTGCACCCCCTTGGCGGGGGCCGGCCTGGCCTGCTTGGCACCGCCCGTGCTGGCCGCGAACTCGACGTCATCCTCATCCTCGGCGAAGTGCAGGTTCTCGATGTAGATGAACTTGTCGCACGCGGCGACGAAGGGCTTGGGCGTCTTACGCTCGCCGAACCCGTACACCGTCAGGCCGGACTCGCGGATCCGCTGGGCGAGCCGGGTGAAGTCGGAGTCGCTCGACACGATGCAGAACCCGTCGAACCGCCCCGAGTACAGCAGGTCCATCGCGTCGATCACCATGGCGGCGTCGGTGGCGTTCTTGCCCTTGGTGTAGGCGAACTGCTGTATCGGGTGGATCGACTGGGCGAGCAGCTGGTCCTTCCAGCCGCGCAGGTTCGGCCCGGTCCAGTCGCCGTAGGCGCGCTTGACGTGCGCGGTCCCGTACTTGGCGACCTCGGCGAGCAGACCCTCGGTGATGGACGGCTGCGCGTTGTCCGCGTCGATCAGCACCGCGAGCCGTGCGGTGTTCTCCGTGGCCATGGGGCTAGTATCCTCCGCCGGTCCGGTCGATGAGGGCCTGAACGCCGTCAAGGATGGTGTCCACGCCGAACAGGAACTCCTCGTGCTCTGACATCGAGGTCGCCGGCTCCGGCTGCCAGGCGAGACGGTAAAGGCGCGGGTATGTCCGCTCGTCGACCAGCTCACGCAGCAGGGCCTCGAAGCTCGGCGGCGGCCCCGGCGAATCCCCGGCCCCGTCCGGTCCGGGGCCGGGCTGCCCAGCGCCGGCGTCCGCCGCCGCCGTGGCGGCCTTCGCGGCGCGCGTCGCATCGGCGGCCATCCGGGCCTCGCTCAGCGAGTAGGAGGCGAGCAGGCCGATGATCCGGATCTTCATCCCATCGGGCAGGCCGGTCTCGTCCATCGCCTCAAGACCGCGCTCCACGAAGTGCATCGAGTTCGGTCCCACCGGGGGCGCCGCCATCGGCATCTGCGTGATCCACGGGTGCCGGTCGAGCATGTCCCGCTGGATGACCGCCCAGGACCGCAGCCGGGACCGCCAGCCGTCTCCCTCGATCACCAGGCGCTCCGCGCCGAGCGCGCTCGCGTTCCACATGAGCTGGAGCAGCTCGTCCTTGTTCGCGACGTACCGGTACAGCGCCATCGTGGTGACGCGGAGCTCGGCCGCCACCCGGGCCATGGAGACCGCGTCCAGGCCCTCGGCGTCGGCGAGCCGGATGGCGGCGGTCGCGATGGCGTCCGCCGACAGCCCGGGCCGCGGCCCGCGCTTGCCGCGCTCGCGCCGCCCCCAGAGCAGGTCAAGCCCTGGGGGCAGCGGGCGGGGCGCGGCCCGTCCCGGCGTCGCCTCGGCCATGTGCCCTCCTAAGACCAAAACCATCCGCCCGAACGAGTGCGGCTGACTCTCATACCCCGTTCTACTCTCCTGCCCTCATCCCGCGTTCCACTGCTCTTATCCCGTTCCACGCGCCCGCGTTCGCCGATCACGTTACGCCGGCCCGGGGACCGGGCCGGCCCGGTCCCGCCCTTGACCTAACTGTGTACGACGCATACTATTTAGTGTATGACATACACAGTAAAGGTGGAAGGCATCAGTAAGGCCTTCCGCGGCAAGACAGTCCTCGACGGCGTTGACCTCGCCGTCCCGGCCGGCCGGATCGCCGCCCTGCTCGGGCCGAACGGCGCGGGCAAGACCACGCTGATCCGCATCCTCGCCACCCTGCTCCGCCCGGACGCGGGCCGCGCCACCGTGGCCGGGCACGACCTGCTCGGCGATCCCAGGGGCGTCCGCGGGTCGATCAGCCTCACCGGCCAGTACGCCGCCGTGGACGACATGCTGACCGGCGAGGAGAACCTGCGGATGATGGCCAGGCTGCGCCACCTGCCCCCGCGGGCGGCCCGCGGCCGGGCGGCGGAACTGCTCGCCGCGTTCGAGCTGGCCGACGCGCGCCGCCGCCTGGTGAAGACCTACTCGGGCGGCATGCGCCGCCGCCTTGACCTGGCGGCCAGCCTGATCGCCCGGCCGGAGCTGCTGGTGCTCGACGAGCCGACGACCGGCCTGGACCCGCGCAGCCGGGAGCGGCTGTGGTCCGCCGTCAAGGGCCTGGCCGACGACGGCGTGACTGTGCTGCTCACCACCCAGTACCTCGCCGAGGCCGAGCAGCTCGCCGACCAGGTCGCCGTGCTGCACCAGGGCAGGATCGTGGCCGAGGGCACCGCCGGCCAGCTCAAGGCGGGCCTTGGCGCCGACAGCCTCGACGAGGTGTTCCTCGCGCTCACCGCCCCAGCCGATGACAACACAGCCGATGATGCCGGCGACGCCGGCCGCGCCACTCACCCAGCGACCCGCCACCCTTCGGAGGTAACCCGATGACGACCGCCCTCACCCCCGGCTACGGTCCCGGTTACGCGCTGAGCGACACCCGGGTGATGATCGCCCGCGGCCTGCGCCGCTCGGTGCGCGACCCGGAGGCGTTCATCACCGCGCTCGCCCTCCCCGTCATCTTGATGCTGATGTTCGTCTACGTCTTCGGCGGCGCGTTCAACGCCGGGGTCGGCGCCGCGGGCGGCTACGCCAACTACGTGGTGCCCGGGCTGATCGTGCTGTGCGCGGGCTTCGGCGCGGGCACCACGGCGGTCGCCGTGGCCACCGACATGAGCAGCGGCATCGTCGACCGGTTCCGCTCGATGCCGATCGCGTCGGCGTCGGTGCTCGCCGGGCACATCGTGGCCAGCCTGGTGCGCAACCTGCTCGCCACCGCGCTGGTGATCGCCGTCGGGCTGGCCGTCGGCTGGCGCCCGGTCGCGGGCCCGCTCGCCTGGGCCGGCGCGCTCGCCATGATCGTCGCGTTCATCCTGGCCATGTCCTGGCTGGCCGCCTGCTTCGGGCTGGTGGTGGGCAGCCCGGAGGCGGCCACGGGGGCCACCTTCGCGCTGATGTTCATCCCGTACCTGAGCAGCGCCTTCGTCCCGGCCAGCACGATGGCCGCGGGACTGCGCCCGATCGCGGCCAACCAGCCGTTCACGCCGGTCATCGAGACCATGCGCGGGCTGTGGATGGGCCACACCTCGACGGGGGCCGCCGTCGGCCACGAGGCGTGGCTCGCCGCGGTCTACTGCGCCGCCATCCTGGTGGCCGCCGCGTCCGCGGCCAGCTGGCTGTTCCGGCACCGGACGGCGGGGCGGTAACCGGCGGGCGCCGTTCGGTACCTGAGATATGGGTTCGGTGCCCGGTGTCGCCCCCGGTAGCATCATGCTGAGGCCAGCGCAACTGGTTCAGCGCTGGCGCCGCGGCGGCCGGGTTCTGTCGCGGCACATCCGTCCCGACGTCAACGTGAGGCAAAGCCGTGTCCCAGATCAAGATCCAAGTGCTCGACCGCCAGGCTCAGCGGAGTGAGCGCGAGGTGACGACGGGGACTACCGCCGGCGACCTCTTCGACGGCGACCGGGACGTGGTCGTCGCCCGGGTCAACGGCCAGCTTCGTGACCTCGCCTGGGTGCTGTCCGACGCAGACGCGGTGGAGCCGGTCACCGCGGACTCGCCTGATGGCCGCGCGGTGATCAGGCACTCCACCGCGCACGTCATGGCGCAGGCCGTCCAGCAGGCGTTTCCCGAGGCGAAGCTCGGCATCGGCCCGCCGGTGGAGAACGGCTTCTACTACGACTTCCAGGTCGACCGCGGGTTCACCCCCGACGACCTCAAGTCGATCGAGTCCCGGATGCGTGACATCGTCAAGCAGGGGCAGCGGTTTGTCCGCCGCGAGGTCACCGACGCCGAGGCCCGTGCCGAGCTCGCCGGCGAGCCGTTCAAGCTTGAGCTGATCGGCATCAAGGGCAGTATTGGCCAGCACGGGGTCGGCGAGCACGGGGCCGGATCCGACGACGAGGCGGCCACCGAGGTCGGCGCGGGCGTCCTCACCATCTACGACAACGTGGACGGCAAGACCGGCGAGCTGCGCTGGAAGGACCTGTGCCGCGGCCCGCACGTCCCGTCCACCAGGCACATCCCGGCGTTCAAGCTGATGCGCAACGCCGGCGCCTACTGGCGCGGCAGCGAGAAGAACCCGCAGCTGCAGCGGATCTACGGCACCGCGTGGGAGTCGCGCGCCGCGCAGGACGACTACCTGAAGATGCTCGAGGAGGCCGAGCGGCGCGACCACCGCAAGCTCGGCGCGGAGCTCGACCTGTTCTCCTTCCCCGAGGAGATCGGCTCCGGGCTGCCGGTCTTCCACCCCAAGGGCGGCATCATCCGCCGGGAGCTTGAGAACTACTCGCGCCGCAGGCACGAGGACGCGGGGTACTCGTTCGTCGCCACCCCGCACATCACCAAGGGCCACCTGTTCGAGACCTCGGGGCACCTGCCCTACTACGCGGACACGATGTTCCCGCCGATGGAGCTTGAGGGCAGCGAGTACTACCTCAAGGCCATGAACTGCCCGATGCACAACCTGATCTTCCGGTCGCGTGGCCGCTCCTACCGTGAGCTGCCCCTGCGGCTGTTCGAGTTCGGCGCCGTCTACCGGTACGAGAAGTCCGGCGTGGTGCACGGGCTGACCCGGGTGCGCGGGCTGACCATGGACGACTCGCACATCTACTGCACCAGGGAGCAGATGGAGGACGAGCTCAAGTCGGTGCTCGCCTTCATACTCGACCTGCTGCGCGACTACGGCCTCGACGACTTCTACCTAGAGCTGTCCACCCGCGGTGACTCGGACAAGTTCATCGGCTCGGACGAGGAATGGGAGTCGGCGACCAACACCCTGCGCACGGTCGCCGAGGCGTCCGGCCTCGAGCTGGTGCCCGACCCGGGCGGCGCGGCGTTCTACGGGCCGAAGATCTCTGTCCAGGCCCGCGACGCGATCGGCCGGACCTGGCAGATGTCGACCGTCCAGCTCGACTTCAACCAGCCGGCCCGGTTTGGCCTTGAGTACACCGCTGCCGACGGCACCAGGCAGCAGCCGATCATGATCCACCGGGCGCTGTTCGGCTCCATCGAGCGGTTCATGGGCGTGCTTATCGAGCACTACGCCGGCGCGATGCCGCCGTGGCTGGCGCCGGTCCAGGTGGTGGGCATCCCGATCGGCGACGCCCACGTGCCCTACCTGGCCGAGGTGGCGGACCGCCTGGTGGCGCGCCGCATCCGGGTCGAGGTCGACGACAGCGCCGACCGGATGCAGAAGAAGATCCGCAACGCCCAGAAGCAGAAGATCCCGTTCATGCTGCTCGCCGGGGACGACGACGTCGCCGCGGGCGCGGTCTCCTTCCGCTACCGCAGCGGCGCGCAGAAGAACGGCGTGCCCGTCGCGGACGCGATCGACGAGATCGTGGCCGCGGTCGAGTCCCGCGCGCAGGTCTGAGCGGCCTGGCCAGCCGAGACGAGCCAGGATCGGGGCGCCGGCTCACTGGGGTGGCGGCGCGCTAGCTCCCTCAGGCTGGTCGTGAGGGACTGGTGCACCGAGAGGAGTGAACAGGAACAGCCAGGCCACGTTGAAGCCTAGGAAGACCAGGGCCGTGAGCAGCACGGCTATCGCGCGTTCCACCGCGGAGCCGCCGATCACGGCAAGTACCGCGACGGCCAGGTAGAGGACCAGCGCCACGATGTCGGCCGTGTTCCTGACTCTCGCGGCACCGGGCAGACCGCGCGCGGGGAACAGCGCGCCCGCACCGACCAGGGCCATGATCGCGAACGACACTTGCCAGAAGGCTGGAACGGCCGTATCGATGAGTGCGATAACGCTCATCAGGCCGGGCAGCGCGAAGAACAGCGCCACGCTGTAGGTCCGCCGCCTCAGTCCGGGACTTGCCCGGACCTCGTCGGCCCGCATCTGGACAGCCACCAGCCAGAGGCCGAGCAGCGCCAGGCATGCCGGTGAAAGAGCGCCATAGAACGCATCAAGCATGAAGCCCCCCGAGAACTAGTAAACCCGCTGTAATCGCAACGTTACGGCCTCGAGGTCCGCGGCGCGATCCCCGGTTTGCTGTACCGGCATCCGATATATCGGATGCCGGTATAAAGTGGCGTCATGCCGAAGCGAGATCGATTGGCACCGCGTGACGAGACGGGGCTCGCCGGGTTCGGGCGCTATGCCGGGCCTGCCACGCTGATCCTGTCCAGTCTGGCCGACGGCGCCAAGCACGGGTACGCGCTGACCAAGGACGTCGAGGAGTTCGCCGGGGTCCGGCTCGCGCCGGGAACGCTCTATGAGGCGCTGTCCCGCCTCGAGTCGCAGGGGATGATCGAGGCGCTTGAGGCGGAGGACCGCCGGCGGCCCTACCGGCTGACGGCGGCGGGCGCGGCGGCGCTGCGGGCGCACCTGGCCGCGCAGCGCCGGGTCGCCGAGACCGGGCTGCGCCGTCTGGCGGCCAACTGGGGGAGCGCATGACCCCGGGGCGCGAGGGCCCGGGGCACGGCGGTCCGGCACGCGAGGGCCCGAGGGGCGACGCGGCCGCCCGGCTGCGGGCCGCCCGCCTCGTCCGCTGGTACCCCCGGCAGTGGCGGGACCGGTACGGGGAAGAGTTCACCGAACTGCTCGTCAGTGACATCGCCGAGCGGCCAGACTCGCTGGCCCGCACCCTCGACGTCGCCCGGGCCGGCCTGCTCGCCCGGCTGGCCGGCGCCGGACTGACCGGCTGCGCGCCCGCCGGGGGGCCCGGCGGTGCGGGGGAACTGGCCGCGGCCAGGGCGCGGCACGCCGCCGCCAGCCTCGGCACCCTCGGTGCGGCAACTGCGGTGTTCCTCGTCGTCGGCGCCGCCCAGTGGTCCCAACTGGTGATCGGCTGGGTATGGGCGGCCAGGCTGCGGCAGCAGCAGCCGGACAGCGCACCCCAGTTGCTCGCCGCCGACAGGAACGCCACCCTCGGCGCCTCGGCCGCCATCCTCGCGCTGCTGGCTCTCGCCGTCCTCGCCGCCCTGCCGGTCCTCGCCACGGTGGCCGCCAGGCTCGCTGGCCTTCCTCGCCCGCCACCTGACGACTCCTGCCGGACGCGCGCACTTAGTATCAGTTCCTGCCAGTCCTTCCGTCTTCGTATCGATTCTGGTGATCTCCGCGCCCGTTATGTCCGTTATAGGACGCAGAAACTGATACGGAGTTGTCCCGGGATGTATATCGGCGGCCCGGAGACGCACCTTTGGCGCTCCCCGGGCCGCCTGGATGTCGCCTGAGGGGCCGGTATCAGCCGCCCACGTGTTGGCGAACGGTCATGATCTTTTGCCTAGTCGGCGTCGCCCGCGAGGGCCTCGGCCCTGAGCTCGGCCTCGAGCTCGCCCTCCGCGGCGACCTCGTCCGCGCTGCCGTGGAGTGCCGCGGACGCCGCGGCGGCCTGGACGCGCTCGGCCTGGTCGAGCAGCTTGTGGCCGGTGGACAGGATGACGATGCCCAGGACGATCACGCCGGCGCCCAGGTAGAACGGGACGTGGATGTTCATGTCGACGACCAGCCGGCCGGCGACGTAGGGGGCGAGGCCGCCGCCGATGAACCGGACGAAGCTGTAGGCGGCGGACGCGACCGGGCGCTCGACTGGGGAGACCGTCATGACCGCCTGGGTGGTGACGGTGTTGTTCACGCCGCAGACGATGCCGCTAGCGATGACGAGGACGATGAGGACCGGCTTGTTCAGCGTCCAGATCGCGATGCCGAGTGACATCAGCGCGAAGACGGACAGGTTCACGTACATCGTCCGGGCGATGCCAAGGCGTGCCTGCAGCCACGGCGCGCCGAATACCGCGAAGATCGCGACGAGGATGCCCCAGCCGCAGAAGACAAGGCCCAGCTTGATCGGGGACAGCTCCATCGGGAACGGCGCGTAACCGAGGATGGTGAAGAAGCCCCAGTTGTAGCAGAGTGCGGTGAGCGCCATGGTGAGCAGGCCGCGGTGCCGCAGCGCCTTGAACGGCGCCGTGAGGCTCGTCGTGTGCGCGGGCTTGGGGATGTCCTCCACCAGCACCACGGTCGCGATCAGCGCGATCGCCATCAGCACCGAGACGCCGTAGAACGGGCCGCGCCAGGAGATCTCGCCGAGGGTGCCGCCGACCAGCGGGCCGACCGCGATGCCGAGGCCGAGCGCGGTCTCGTACAGCACGATCGCGCCGGCGAACCCGCCGCTCGCCGAGGCGACGATCACCGCGAGCGAGGTGGCGATGAACAGCGCGTTCCCAACGCCCCAGCCGGCCCGGAAGCCGATGATCTCGTTGATCGAGCCGGACGACCCGGCCAGCGCGGCGAACGCCACGATCAGGATAAGGCCGCAGATGAGCGTCCACTTCGCGCCGATTCTGCTTGACACCCAGTTGGTGATCAGCATCGCGACCGCGGTGACGACCAGGTAGGAGGTGAACAGCAGGGTGACCTCGCTTGGCGAGGCATGCAGCTGGCTGGAGATGGCGGGCAGGATCGGGTCGACGAGGCCGATGCCCATGAAGGACACGACGCAGGCGAACGCTACCGCGAATACCGCTTTGGGCTGCTTGAACGGGCTCACTGTCGAGCCGTGATGGGCACCACTCATTGGGGGTCGTACTCCTCAGTACAGTGCGTTTCCGTGCCGCGCTGATCCAGTGCACGGGGAGATTTAGCGTGCCGTGGCCCTGGCCGGGTCGTCCTCGCGCGGCACGCCGGCGAGCGCGTCGAGCGCCGGCAGCGCGGCGGCAAGCGCGGCGCGGTGATCGGGGCTGAGCTGCGCGATGATCCCGGCAAGCCGCTCGGCCCGAGCGGACCGGCGGTGCGCGAGCGTCGCCTGGCCCTGCTCGGTGATCGCGACAAGGACGACCCGTCCGTCATCAGGGCTGGGTTCCCGGCGGACAAGCCCGGATTCCTCCAGCCTGCTGATCAGCTGGGTCATGGCCGGCTGCGTGACGCCCTCGCGGGCGGCGAGCAGGGTCAGCCGCTGCGGGCCAAGACGCTCGATGCTCGCCAGCGTCGCGGCGGCGGTCATCGACAGCCCGCTCGCCGGGCTCAGCGAGCGGTACAGCCCGACGATCCGCTCGAAGTCGGCCGCGAGCGCGACGGCGATCGAGTCGAGCGCCGTCGTTCCTGACAGATCCATAAGATATTTATATCAAATGCTTATGTATATGTCACCCGGGCATCCCGCCCGGCGTCCGTGGAGCAGGGGCGGCGGTGGCGCCAGTCAGGGTAGGAACGGTGCGGTGGCCCGGTCGCTAGGGCGCGCCGGGAGCCGCGGCGACCGCGGCGGCGGGCCGGGTGGCGGACGACAGGACGGCGAATACCACCACCGAGCTGAGGTAGTGGCCGCTCGCGAAGTCGAAGTCCCCGCCGCACGTAATGAGCCTGAGCGCGGCGTAATCAGTCGGACCGTAGATCATTTCCGCCGGGAATTTGTCCTTGGCGTATTCACGAACGCCGGTGACCCGGAAGACGGCCGTGATTCCGTCGGCGAGCGTCACGTCGATCTGATTGCCCGGGCGGAGCGCGCCGAGGCGGAAAAAGACCGCCGGGCCCTGGTAACTGTCCACGTGGCCCTCGATAACGGCCGCGCCGACCTGGCCGGGCGTCACCGAGTACTTGTACCAGGCGGCCTCGTCCGCGCTCGTGGCCAGGGACGGCACCGCGATCGAGCCGTCGGGGTTGAGCCCCAGGCTGAGCAGTTTGGACCGCACGCCGATCTGCGGGATGGAGACGGACACCGGGACCGAGCGACCCAGCGAGGGCCCCTTGGCCGCCGCGCCGACCGCGCCTCCGGCCGAGGATGCCGGGGACGGCGCGTGCTGCTGCGCGAGCACGGCGACGGCGATGGCGCCGGCGCCGACGACGACGAGGACGACCCCGGCGATGCCCGAGAGCCTGACCCGGGCGCGGCCTCGCGGCGGCGGCGCGGGAGCGAAGTGGCTGTCATCCGGCCAGGCCATGACCACGCGCAGTCCGGCAATTCGCGGCCAGCGTCCCAAAGCCTTTACCTCCCGGGAGGGCGACTTCGCACCAGCGCTTATCCGTCTTACGTGTTGGCGTGGTACTCAAGTAGCGTAATGTCCCCGTGGGAAACGCGCCATTGCCCGGCCGGACCGTCGGCGGGCACCGCCGTTCCTGGTTGTCCCGAGTGCCGTGCGGCGGCCGCGGAAATTGCCGGCCGGACCATGCCCGGCGTTCAACTCGGGGCCTCGTTACCCTTTCGCGGCCCTCGCCCGTGATTGACGCTCGGCTACGGGGTAATTCTTTATCCGGAGGGCAGCCAGCCCCGGAGGACAGCTCTCCGTCCCCCGGGCGTGCCCGACGGATCAGCGGGTGTAGCGGACGCGTACGAGGAGGGTCCATGAACATGCGGCTGAGCACGCCCGCCGTCCCGTCCCGGGAGGCATGGCTGATGGCCGGCCGCCTGGCCGCCGGGGCAGTGCTGCTCACGGTGGCGGCCTCCGCCTGCACGGCAGGCGGCTCCTCGGTCCCGTCTACGTTCACCCCGACACCGCTGACGTCGTCGTCCGGCTCGGCCTCGCAATCGGCGACCCATACCCCGTCACCGGCCGGCGGCAGCTCCTCGACGACGCACCCGGCCACAAGCACCCCGGCGACGGGCAGGTCGGCGTCGGCCGGGGCCTCCGCTTCCAGCCCACCGCACACCCACACGTCGGCGCCCGCTTCCGGGTCGGCGTCAGCTTCTAGGTCGGCGTCAGCTTCTAGGTCCGCGTCGGCGTCGGCGTCGGCGTCCGCGTCCGGGTCGCACTCGGCCAGCGCCTCGTCCACGTCCACGTCCCATCATGTGGCCCCGCCACCGGACGTCCCCCAGGCCGCGCCAGAGACGGGCGGTGGCGGCACCGCGGGCCTGCAGGACGGCCTGCTGTTCGGCATCGGCGGTGCCTCGGTCCTGGCCGGACTCGGCTTCCTCGCCATGCGCAGGCGCCTCGCCCGCAAGTTCGCGCCGGGCCAGCCGTCTCGGCGGGACCCGGTCGGCCAAGACCCGGTGGACCGAGAGCCGGCGGAGCGCTAGCCCGCGCAGGCGCGACCCGCGTCCGGCCCGCGAACCCGGTGCGGCCGTCCCCGGGCGACGAATCCCCACCCCCCCTTCACTGCTCGATACCCTTCGGGGGTATGGTATGGTAGGGGTGAGCAACAAGAGGTGAGGCATGCACGGCTACACGCCAGACAAGGACCGGTACCTGACGCGGCTGCGCCGGATCGAGGGCCAGGTCCGCGGACTGCAGAAGATGGTCGAGGACGACAAGTACTGCATCGACATACTCACTCAGGTGTCCGCGGTCACCAGCGCGCTGCAGTCGGTGGCGCTTGGCTTGCTTGAGGACCACCTCGGGCACTGCGTGGCGCAGGCGACCGCCGAGGGCGGCGATGTCGCCGCCGCGAAGGTCCGCGAGGCGTCCGAGGCGATCGCCCGCCTGGTGAAGTCATAGCGCGCCGCGGCGACCGCCTCGGCCGGCGACCGCCTCGGCCGGTACCGGGGCCGCTGCCCGGACGGCGCCAGGCAACAGCAACGATGACGATGACGATGACGGGAGCGATTCATGACAGCCGCGACTTACCAGGTGACCGGCATGACCTGCGAGCATTGTGCCCGCGCGGTCAGCGCCGAGTTGCGGGCCCTCGACGGCGTGAGCGACGTGGCCGTCGAGCTGGTTCCCGGCGGCGTGTCCGCCGTCACCGTGACAAGCGACGCGCCGCTCGCGGCCGCGGCGGTCGCGGCCGCGATTGACGAGGCCGGCGCCTACCGGCTGGCCGGGCGCGTGGACGAGACGGTTTGAACGGCCTTCGTTCTGGACGATCATGAGCACCACTGACCTCGTTATCGGCGGGATGACCTGCGCGTCCTGCGCGACGCGGGTGGAGAAGAAGCTGAACCGGCTGGACGGCGTGACGGCGACGGTGAACCTGGCGACCGAGACGGCGCGCGTGTCGTTCCCCGGGTCGCTTCAAGTGGCGGACCTCATCGCGGTGGTCGAGCGCACCGGCTACACCGCCGCACTGCCCGCGCCTCCCGCCGCGGGCGCCCCGGGCAATGTCGCGGACACCGAAGGCGGCGGACGCGCACCGCGGCGCCGGCTCGCTGTGTCGCTTGCGCTCGCGGTCCCCGTCGTGGTGCTCGCGATGGTGCCCGCCGCCCAGTTCCCGTCCTGGCAGTGGGTCTCGCTCGCGCTCGCGGTCCCGGTGGTGACCTGGGGGGCCTGGCCATTCCACCGCGCCGCGGCGGTCAACGCGCAGCACGCCGCGGCGACCATGGACACGCTGGTCTCGGTCGGGGTGGCCGCCGCCTTCCTCTGGTCGCTCTACGCGCTGTGCTTCGGCGGCGCCGGCCGCATCGGGACAAGGATGTCCTACTCCTGGCTCGCCGTCGGGGACGGGGCGCACGCCACCTACCTGGAGGTCGCCACCGCCGTCACCGCGCTCGTCCTGCTCGGCCGGTACCTGGAGGCGCGGGCGAGGCGGCAGGCGGGCACCGCGGTCAGGGCGCTGCTCGACCTCGGGGCCAGGCAGGCGACCGTGCTCCGCGCCGGCCGCGAGGTCACCGTCGACATCGGCACGCTCCGCGCGGGCGACGAGTTCGTGATCAGGCCGGGAGAGAAGGTCGCCACCGACGGCATCGTGATCGCCGGGCGTTCCGCGGTCGACACGTCCATGCTGACCGGCGAGCCCGGGCCGGCCGAGGCCGGCCCGGGCGACGCCGTGACCGGCGGGTGCGTCAACGTGGGCGGCCGGCTCGTCGTCCGGGCCACCCGGGTCGGCGCTGACACCCAGCTCGCCCAGATGGCGCGGCTGGTCACCCAGGCTCAGGCGGGCAAGGCACAGGTACAGCGGCTCGCGGACCGCGTCTCCGCCGTGTTCGTGCCCGTCGTGCTCGTGCTCGCGGTCGCGACGCTGCTCGGCTGGCTGGCGGCCGGCGAGCCCGCCGCGAGCGCGCTCACCGCCGCGGTAGCGGTGCTGATCATCGCCTGCCCGTGCGCGATGGGCCTGGCCACGCCGACCGCGCTGCTCGCCGGCACCGGCCGGGGCGCGCAGCTCGGCATCCTGATCAAGGGACCGGAGGCACTTGAGAGCACCCGCCGGGTGGACACGGTGCTGCTCGACAAGACGGGCACGGTCACCACCGGCCGGATGACACTGGCCGGCGTGGCCGTCGCGCCCGGCGTGCCCGAGGACGAGCTGCTCCGCTACGCCGGCGCCGTGGAGTCTGCGTCCGAGCACCCGGTCGCCGCCGCGATCGTGGCGGGCGCCAGGGCGCGGCTCGGCGAGCCGCTGCCGATGACCGGCATATCCGATTTCGAAGCCCACGCGGGACAAGGCGCCTCCGCCGTCGCGGACGGTCGCGCGGTACTGGTCGGCCGGGACAGCTGGCTCACCGGGCAGTGGTCGCTTGTCATCCCGCCGCCGCTCGTCGCGCGGGCCGACGCGGCCGAGCGGACCGGGCAGACCGTCACCTTCGTCGCCTGGGACGGTGTGGTCCGCGGCCTGCTGATCGTCGCCGATGCCGTCAAGCCCACCTCGGCCGAGGCGGTGGCCAGGCTGCGGGCCATGGGCCTGCACCCGGTGCTCCTCACCGGTGACAACGAGCGCGCCGCCCGCGCCGTCGCGGGGAGCGTGGGCATCGCCGAAGTCATCGCCGGAGTGCTGCCGAGCGGCAAGGTCGACGTGATCAAGCAATTGCAGGCGCAAGGGCGGACGGTCGCGATGGCCGGCGACGGCATCAACGACGCCGCCGCGCTCGCCCAGGCCGACCTCGGCCTTGCGATGGGCACCGGAACCGACGCGGCGATCGAGGCCGCCGACCTCACCCTGGTCAGCGGCGACCTGCGCACGGTCCCCGCGGCGATCGAGCTGTCAAGGAAGACGCATCTCACGATCAAGGGCAATCTCGCCTGGGCGTTCTGCTACAACGTGGCGGCCCTGCCGCTAGCCGCGTCCGGCCTGCTCAACCCGATGATCGCGGCCGCGGCGATGGCGTTCAGCTCGGTCTTCGTGGTCACCAACAGCCTCCGGCTGCGCCGGTTCCACCCCGGCTAACGGCGGATGCGGCTCAGCCGCAGCAGGACGAAGCCGAGGACGATCACCGGCACCAGCCAGTCGAGTGACTGGCTGTGGCCGAACACGTTGCCCGCGATGATCGCCACGATCACCACGCCAAGCACGAAGCGCACGGCCGGCAGCGGGCCCGCGCCGCGTCCGCCGGGCGGCGGCACCGGGCCGGCCACCGAGCCGTATCCGGGGTCCGCCCACTGGCCCGGCGCCACCGGACGCGGCAGGTCGGTGAACAGCCCGGTTAGGTCACGACCGGTGCGGGCCTGCAGCGCGCGCCCCGAGCGCTCGTCGAACTCCTCCTGCGTCAGCCGCCCCGCCTGGAAGTGCTCACCCAGTTCGGCGACCGCCTGGTCGCGCTCGGCATCCGACAGCCGGATGTCGGCGCGCGGGTAGCTTCCGGTCTGGTTGTCCATGGCTGACGCCTCCTCGCTGGCACTGCCTGGTTCCTGGGTCTGCCCCTGTTCAATGCCCTGGCACTTCCCAACCGTACGCAACGGGGCGTGCCCTGCCATCAGCCAGCGGGTTGACTTACCGCCTCCACCCGGAGGTTGAGGCGGGTAAGCCGGTAATCCGTCAGTAGTATGCGTCCATGCCGAGCACTCCCGCACCGCCGCGCCCGGCGGCACCGCGCCCCGTGCCCTCCCAGCGCGTCATCCTGACCGGCTGGGGCCGCATCGCGCCTACCGCGGCCGACCTGGCGGCGCCGGCCACCGCGGCCGAGGCGGCCGCGCTGCTCGCCGGCCCTGACGGTGGCGTGATACCGCGCGGCCTCGGCCGCAGCTACAACAACGCGGCGCAGTCAGCGGGCGGCCTGGTCATCTCCAGCGGCAGGCTGAACAAGATCATCAGCCTCGACCCCGCCGCCGGGGTGGTGGTCGCCGAGGCCGGCGTCTCCCTCGAGCAGCTCATGGTCGCCGGGCTGCCACACGGCTGGTTCGTCCCGGTATCGCCAGGGACCCGCCAGGTGACGGTCGGCGGCGCGATCGCGGCGGACGTGCACGGCAAGAACCATCACGTGGCCGGGTCGTTCGCCGGCCACGTCACGAGCTTCGACATCCTCTTTCCCGGCGCGGAGCAGGCCGGGCCGCACACCGTGACGCCTGAGGCTGACCCGGAGCTGTTCTGGGCGACGGCCGGCGGCATGGGCCTGACCGGGTTCATCACCCGGGCGACCATTCAGCTCAAGCGGGTCGCGACGTCCCTGGTCGCGGTCGACACCGTCAAGACGCGGGACGTCGACGAGACGATGGCCGTGCTCGCCGAGCACGACAAGAAATACGGCTACACCGTCGCCTGGTCGGACGACCTGGCGGCTGGCGGGAACCTTGGCCGCTCGATCATCACAAGCGGCGACTTCGCGACCCTTGATGACCTGAATGACGGCCAGCGGGCCAGCCCGTTCGCGTTCGACCCGCGGGCTAGGCTGGCGGCGCCGCCCGCCTTCCCGCCCGGCCTGATGAACCGCTACTCGATCCGGCTGGCCAACGCCGCCTGGTACGCCAAGGCCCCGCGGCACCGCGAGCACGAGCTGCAGACGATCAGCCAGTTCTTCCACCCGCTCGACGGGATCAGGAACTGGAACCGCGTGTACGGGCCCGGCGGCTTCCGCCAGTACCAGTACGTCATGCCGTTCGGCGCGGAGGCGGCGGTCAGGAAGAGCTTCGAGATGGTCAGCGCGCACCGCGCGCCGAGCTTCGTCACCGTGCTCAAGCGCTTCGGCAAGGCCGACCCCGGCCTGCTGTCGTTCCCCGCGCCAGGCTGGACGCTGGCGCTCGACTTCCCGGCCCGCACCCCCGGCCTCGGCCCGCTCCTTGACCAGCTCGACAAGCTGGTCGTCGCCAACGGCGGCCGGGTCTACCTGGCCAAGGACTCCCGGGTCAGCGCGGCGACGCTGGAGCAGATGTACCCGAGGCTGCCGGAGTTCCGCAAGCTGCGCGCCGAGCTCGACCCGCACGGCATTCTCGCCTCCGACCTGTCCCGGCGCCTCGGCCTGTAACGGGGAGCCTCCGCCAGAAGAGCCGAAGATGGTGGATAGTTCTGCACACCGGCGTGTGCAGAACTATCCACCAAGAAGCCGGACTGGTCGCGCTTAGTGGTTCTTGCCGACCGCGCGGCCGAAGACGAACTTCTCCGTCGGCACGGACGGCAGCGTGGTGGTGCCGTCGTGCGCGCTGCCCGCCTGGTTGGTCACGGCGGGGATGGCGAAGTACTGGAAGGTGATGGTCGTCTCGCCGGGGCGCTTGCCGGGGTCGACGTCGAAGATGGCGTACCCGTAGGCGTCGGTCGGGTTGATCGCCGCGGACCAGGGCGCGTCCTCGACCGAGTCGGCGCCGTTCTTGACGAACCCGGTCGCCTCGCTGCCGGTCACCGCGTTCCGCGTGGTGATGACCTTGGCCTGCGGCTTGTCGTCGGCGGTGTCGGTGCCGTACTTGTTCGTCGGCCCGTTGGTGCCGCCGCCGCCGAGCACCAGGTACACGGTGCCCTCGCGGGTGTCCCACGCCGGGATGCCGTTGAACTCGTACGGCTCGGTGGTGACCACCGACGGGCGCCTGGTGTCCACCGCCGCGCCCGTGACCTGGCCCGGGTTGGGTGCGACGACGGTGCCGAACTCGCCGGCGTCGTAGCCGCGGACCGGGTAGCTCCGCTCGTAGTCGTGCTCGTGGCCGTGCAGCACCAGGTCGACCTCGTACTTGTCGAACAGCGGCAGCCAGGCCTGGCGGATGCCGAGGTCGGAGCCGTTGCCGGTCGCGGAGCTTGACAGCGGGACCTGGTGCATGAATACCACGATCATGTCCACCGACGGGTCGTGGCGGGATTCGGCGAGGGTCTTCTCCAGCCAGATGGTCTGCAGGTTGGGCTGGCCGCTCTTGTAGTCGGGGACGAGCGAGTTGTCCTTCGCGTCGAGCGTCAGGCCGCCGGTGTAGAAGCGGGTGTAGTTGGTGGTGCCGTTCGGGATCTGGGCGCCGGTGGTGGTCGTCTCCGGCGCGGTGTTCGCCGTGTTGATGACGTAGTTGGCGGCGCCGTCCTGGTAGATGACGTCGTCCGCGTCGAGCGAGATGAACTTGACCGTGCCGACCTGGAAGGCGTAGAAGTTGCCGCGCAGCCGGTTGCCGTCCCAGTTGGTGATGCCGTTGTCGGGCAGCAGGAACCGGCTGAGGTAGTGGCCGAAGCCGTACGGGCCGCCCCAGTGGTTGCCCGCCGCGCCCTGCGCGCCGATCCCGCCGGGCGCCCGGCCCGCCCGGCCGGCCATGGTGTCGGTGCCGAACTCGCACTCGTGGTTGCCGAGCGCGGGCATCCACGGCCGGTTCGCCGCGCTGCGTCCGATGTTGATGCCGAAGTCGCGCCACACGCCCGGCGCGTTGTCGACGTCCAGGTTCGCGTAGCACAGGTCGCCGTTGAGCAGGTGGAACAGCGGCGCGCCCTTACCGTCGCCGGGGCTCTCGATGGCGGTGACCGCGTACCAGGAGTTGTCGCAGGACTCGTGCCAGATGTTGCCCGACGCGTTCAGGTCCCAGGAGGGCGTGGCCAGGTCGCCGAAGCTGGAGAAGCGGTACGCCGCCCGGCCGAATGGCGCGGTCTCGAACGACGCGCCCGCCGTGGCCGGGGTGGCGGCGCCGTCGCTGACCTCGTAGTAGTACCGCGTTCCCGGCTTCAGGCCCTTGAGCTGGACGTGGTAGAAGTACGTGGTCTGCCCGCCCAGCTCGTCGGTGAAGCTGACGGCAACGGCCTCGCCGTACCGCCGGGTGACGTCAAGCGGCTGCGGGTCAGGCAGCTTGATCGTCCAGCCGGGGTTGGCCGACGAGATCGGGCGGGTGGAGAAGGCAAGCACCGGAGCCGGCTGGGCCACCGTGCCCGGCGCGGACCAGGACACGGTGACCTGCGTGGCCGGGTCGCCGCCCCAGGTGAGCAGCAGTTGCTCAGGCGCGGTCGTGGTCGGCAGCGGCAGCGTCGTGGTGGGCGGACCGCTCGGCGGGTTGCTCGCGAAGGCGCGCGGCGCGCGCACGGTGGTGCCGCCGAGCGCCGCGATAGCGCTGACCCCGGCACTTCCGATGATGAACCTGCGCCGGGTAAACCCGGGCTTCCCGGGCGTTTCGGCCTGGATGGAATCGGTCATGGCCGTGACGCTAGGCAACGGAAGTGAACACCGCGTGGCCGCCGGACAGCCGGCGGCCAGCCGTTGCGCTACTGATGGGAGATGCCCGCGGCGCCGCCGCGCAGCACGAACTTCTGGATCTTGCCCGTCGCCGTCTTGGGCAGCTCGGCCACGAACGTGACGCCGCGCGGTGCCTTGAAGTGCGCCAGCCGGTCCCTGACGAAGTCGATGAGCTCCAACTCGGTTGTCGTCTCGCCCGCGAGGAGCACGACGAACGCGTGCGGCGTCTCGCCCCACCGCTCGCTCGGCAGCCCGACGACCGCGGCCTCGCCCACGGCCGGGTGCCGCAGCAGCGTGCCCTCCACCTCGACCGAGGAGATGTTCTCACCACCGCTGATGATCACGTCCTTGATCCGGTCCTTGATCTCCACGTAGCCGTCCGGGTGCACGACGGCCGCGTCGCCGCTGTGGAACCAGCCGTCGCCCATCGCCTTCTTGGTCGCGTCGGGGTCGTTGTAGTAGCCGTCCATGACGACGTTGCCGCGCACGGTGATTTCCCCGAGCGTCGCCCCATCCCACGGCACCTCAGCCCCCGCGTCGTCGGCAACCCGCAGCTCACCGGAGGTGATCAGCTCAACGCCCTGCCTGGCCTTGAGCACCGCGCGGTCGGCGGGGGACAGGCCCGCGTGCTCAGGCAGCGGGTCGCACACGGTGATGAACGGCGCGGTCTCGGTGAGCCCGTACACGTGGGTGATGTCCCAGCCGAACTCGCCCTCGAGCCGCTCGATGGTGGCCGCGGCCGGCGGCGCGCCCGCGGTGATCACCCGCACCCCGGCGGGCACCTCACCGCGCCCTCCCTCAGCCGGCGATGTGGCCGGGGCGTTGGCCAGCGAGATCAGCACCGTGGGCGCGGCGCACAGCCAGCCCACCCGCTCATCCCTGATCAGCGAGAAGACCAGCGCCGGCTCGACCTTGCGCAGGCAGACGTGCGTGCCGCCGGCGGCGGTCACCGTCCAGGTGAATGTCCACCCGTTGGCGTGGAACATCGGCAGCGTCCACAGGTAGCGGTCGCCGACGCCGAGGCGCAGGTGCAGCAGGGTGCCGACGGTGTTCATCGCGGCATTCCGGTGCGTGATCATCACGCCCTTGGGCCGGGACGTGGTGCCGCTCGTGTAGTTGATCGTCAGCAGGTCACGCTCGCCGATCTCCGGCCGGGCGAAGTTCGGCCCGGTGACGGCGATCAGCGCCTCGTAGTCCAGCCAGCCGTCGCGCGCGCCCTCCAACGCGACGAAGTGCCGCACGCCCGGCATCTGGTCGCGGACCGCGTCGATCGCGTCCAGGTAGTCGCTGTGCACGCAGAGCACCGTGGAACCCGAGTGGTTGACCATGTAGACGAAGTCGTCGGCGGTGAGCCGGTAGTTCATCGGCACGAGCACGGCGCCGAGCTGCGGCACCGCGTAGAACGCCTCGAGCTGCGCGTGGGTGTTCGGCGCGATCGTCGCGACCCGGTCCCCCTGGCCGACGCCGAGCGCCTGCAGGGCGCCCGACCAGCGGTCGCAGCGGTCGAAGAACTGCTCGTAGGTGAGCCTGAGGTCGCCATCGACGACGGCCTCGCGCGTGCCGTGCAGGCGGCGGGTGCGGCGGGCGAACTCAAGCGGAGACAGCGGCGTTTCCATGGAACGCATCCTGCCAGCCTGCCGCGATCTTAAACAGAGGCGCAATGCGGTCATACCGAACGGAAGCGGCCTACTCGTCCCCGACCGCCAGCTCCCGTCCGGCGGACCTGGCCGTGAGCGAGAGGTTGTCGTAGCACGCGTTCAGCGCGGCCCGCAGCCCGGCGGTCTCCGGCCCGGACAGCCCGGCGATCATGTCACCCTCGAGCGCGGCGACCTCGTCGCGGTGGCGGTCGAGCACCACGCGTCCCGCGGCGGTGAGCGAAACCACGAGCCGCCGCCGGTCGGCGCGGTCCCGGTGCCGCTCGATCAGCCCGCGCCCCTGCAGCGTGGTGATCATGTCGGCCATCGACTGGGCGGTGACGAACGAGTGCCTGGCCAGCTGCGCCGAGGACATGTCGTCGTGCCGTTCGAGCACGGTGAGCGCGGTGTACTGGATGGCGGTGAGCCCGGTCGGCCGGACGATCTCGTCAAGCCGCGCGCGGATGGCGAGCTCCACCCGCTTGACCAGGTACAGCAGCAGCGGCGCGGGTTCGGTTCCAGGCATGTGCCGAGGTTATCCGAGCCCGCGCCGCTCGTTGCGGGTAAACCAGTCGCCGTTAACACGTGGTTACCACGCCGGAACCGCGCCGGTCAGCGCGCCGGGGTGGTAGCTGGTGAAGTTGGCCGGGCCGAGGTTGGTGGCGTCGGCCGCCTGCTCAAGGCCGGCTGCCGTCGCCACGTCGCCCCACCGCCCGCTGGTGACCCGCTGCAGGATCGCCTCGACGCCGGCCACCAGCTCGGACGGGCTGAAGTTGCAGTGCCCGAAGCTCATCGTGTACGCCTGGCGCAGCAGGTCGCCGCGGCCGGCCTGGTCGACCAGCTGGCGGTAGTAGTTCTCGTTCTGCACGGGGACGAGGTTGTCGCCAACCGTGTGCAGGTCGAGTTCCGGCACCTCGAGCCGCCCGTCCGGGACGGACGTCCGGTAGAGCGAGAACAGCGCCGCCGGGTTCGCCGTGATGTTGGTGTGTGCCGTGAGGTTGGCGAGGTCGGCGTTCAGGTTCAGGCCGGCCGCGTGGTACAGCGCCTCGACCTCGGGCAGGTACGGCGACTGGCGCAGCACCGCGGCGAAGTTCGTGCCGATGTCCCAGGTCGCCTGGCCGCCGTCGGCCTGGTCGATCGAGACCCGGCCGAGCTCGATGAAGTCCATGATGCTGAACGAGCCGCCGAACATCACGTCGTACTGCGCGGACTCCTGCGCGGCCGGGCCGCTCGCCGGGGCGGGCGAGGACGGGTCCCACGGCGTCACGTTGAGGAACGCCATGGCGAGCGCCAGCCTGGCCTGGCCGGACGCGGTCTGCTGCGCCGTCTTGGCGTCCGCGCTGAGCGCGGCGGCCGTGCCGAGCGCGTTGGCGGTAGTGCCGAACCCGACGAGCTGGGTGGCCGGGTTGCCGAGCAGCTGGGCGATCGCGTACTCGCCGTCGATCTGGTACTCGTTCAGGTTGACGCCGCCGCCGACGATGCCACAGGTGGTCAGGGCGCCGTCGATCTTGCCCCGGCCCGACTGCGCCTCAAGCGCGCTGACCAGCCCGCCCATCGAGGAGCCCATCGCGATCACGTGCCTGGGACGCGACGGCAGCACGGTGGACTCGACCACGGACAGGGTGCCGAACTGGTCGCTGACGGCCGTGTCGAGCGCCCATTCCGAGTTGTTCGGATCGTAGGAGGAGCCAGCTAGCGCGTACCCGTCGGCGAGCAGCGCGGCCTGCGTGTTCGGGTCGGGCGCGTCCGCCGCGGTGAGCGGGCCGAAGCCGTGGCTGTACAGGATCAGGGTGCCGTTCCAGTTGGCGGGGTATTCCGCGATCCACACGGTGCCGTTCGCCAGCGTCCCGGTGACCTGGGTCCCGGGCGCCGCGCCGGCGGCGCGGGCCGCGCCAGGCACCGCAAGCGACGCTCCCGCCGCGACCAGGGCGATCGCGGCCGTCGCGGTTACGGTCCTGCGGAGTTTGAACCTCATCCGCATCAGATGCCTCCTCGCATCGATGGCCCGAGCACGGGCCACGTTGATGGGATGTCTACACCTCCCAGCCGAAGATGTACAGGATTCCTGATGATCATGGTTAGATATCGACCGGCTGGCTTTCGGGGAGTATCGCTAATTGGCTGCTGTGGAGCACGGGCAGGCTTGTGGTGACGCCCGCGCACGAGCCTAAATGCAGCCGGGCCAGCACCCGGGATATGGGATCATAGGCAGCATGGATCTTCTCGCCGACCTTGAGGCCCGGGGCCTCGTCCAGGACAGTACCGACCGCGACGCGCTGCGCGCCCGGATCCTTGCTGGCCCGGTCGGCGTGTACTACGGCTGCGACCCGAGCAACGACTCGCTGCAGGTCGGCAACCTGATCGGCCTGCTCGTGCTGCGCAAGTTCGCCGACGCCGGGCACAACGCGATCGCGCTGGCCGGCGGCGCGACGGGGATGATCGGCGACCCCGGCGGCAAGTCCAGGGAGCGGAACCTCCTGGACACCGCGACGCTGACGCGGAACACCAGGCGCATCGCGGACCAGCTGGAGCGGATCTCCGGGGTTTCCCTCGTCAACAACCTGGACTGGACCGAGTCGCTGTCGCTGCTTGACTTCCTGCGCGACGTCGGCAAGCACGCGAGCGTCAACCAGATGGTCGCCCGCGAGTCGGTCAAGGCCCGTCTTGAGAGCGACAACGGCATCTCGTTCACCGAGTTCAGCTACCAGCTCCTGCAGGCCAATGACTACCTGCACCTAAGCAGGAAGCACGACGTCGAGATCCAGGTCGGCGGTTCCGACCAGTGGGGCAACCTGCTGGCGGGCGTGGACCTGATCCGCCGGGCCGACGGCAGGCACGTGCACGCGTTCACCTGGCCGCTGCTGCTCCGCTCCGACGGCAAGAAGTTCGGCAAGTCCGAGGATGGCGCGATCTGGCTGGCCGCCGACCGTACCTCCCCGTACCAGTTCTTCCAGTACTGGATGAACGTCGCGGACGCCGACATCGAGCGCTTCCTGCTCCAGCTCACGCTGCTGCCCGTGGAGGAGTGCAAGTCGATCGCGGCCGCCCACGCCCAGGCGCCGCACCGGCGCGAGGGCCAGCGCCGCCTGGCCAGGGAGACCACCACGCTCGTGCACGGCGCCGAGGCGACCGCGGCCGCTGAGGAGGCGAGCGCGATCTTGTTCGGCGGCTCGCCGGCGGGTGCCTCCGAGCGTGCGCTCACGTTCCTCGCGACCGAGGTCCCGACGTCGCCGTTCGTGCCGGGCGCGACCCTCGCCGCGGCACTCGGCGCGACGCCGCTCGCCTCGTCGCTGTCCGATGCCCGCCGCACGATCGGCCAGCGCGCCGCGTCCGTCAACGGTGAGGTGGTGCCGGAGGACCGCGCGCTCACCGAGGCCGACCTGCTGCACGGCCGCTGGCTGGTGCTGCGCAAGGGCAAGCGGAACTACCACCTGCTCGACGCCGCCGCCAGCTGACCGGGCAGTGGGGCTGACCAGGCCGGCTCGAGCGCCGGGCCAGGCATGGAACACTGTCTCCATGCCTGGCCTGGTGCGGCTCGGCGATCATGTGGACCTGATAACGGGGAACCCATTCAAGAGCGCGCAGTACACGGGTTCCCAGGACGGGATCCGGCTGCTGCGCGGCGACAACGTCGCACCGGGCCGAATCCGCTGGGACAACGCCAAGTACTGGCGGGCTGGCGATGCCGCCTATGAGAGATATCAGCTCCGGACCGGCGACGTTATCCTCGCGATGGACCGTCCGTGGATCGAAGCCGGACTCAAGTACGCGCAGCTGCGCCCGGAAGACGTCCCGAGCCTGCTCGTGCAGCGGGTTGCCTGTCTTCGTGCGTTCCCCGCCCTGGACCAGCGCTTCCTTGCCTGTCTCATCGGCAGCCCGGCGTTCACGGCCTACGTCTTCGGCGTGCAGACGGGCACCGCGGTGCCGCACATCAGCGGCAGGCAGATTCTGGATTTCGAGTTTGTCCTGCCGCCGCTGCGGGACCAGCGGGCCATCGGGGAACTGCTCGGTGCGCTCGACGACAAGATCGCCGTCAACGGACAGATGGCGCAGGCCGCGTCCAGTCTTGCCGAGGCAAGGTACGCGCGGCTCGTCGCGGGCGCCGCGGGCAAAGAGCCGGTCGGCGATCTGATCGAGCTCAAGTACGGCAAGGCGCTGCCTGCCGCCGGGCGGGTGACGGGCAAGTTCCCGGTATACGGGAGCGGCGGAATCACCGGCTTCCATGACGCCGGCCTGGTCGAGGGGCCGGGTATCGTCGTCGGGCGTAAGGGGACCGTCGGCGCGGTCTACTGGTCGGAGCAGGGTTTCTTCCCGATCGACACGACCTTCTACGTGGAGCTGCTGCGAACAGACGTGCCGATGGAGTTCGCCTTCTTCATGCTCAGGCACCTCGGGCTTGAACGCATGAATTCCGACTCGGCTGTCCCCGGCCTCAACCGGCCGAACGTTCTGGCGCTCGAGGTAAGGGTGCCCGGCGAACCGGAGCTCCGTCTCTTTCACGAGGAAGTACGGCAGCTCTTCCTGCTGCGCGAGAGCCTTTCTGCCGAGTCGGCGGCCTTGGCGCGGCTACGGGACGCGCTGTTGCCGAAGCTCATGTCGGGTGAGATTCCCGTGCGGGACGCCGCGAAGACCGCCCAGGCAGTGGCTTGATGGCTCTCACTGGCGTCGAACTGAGCGGATGGGAAGAGTAATGCCCGGTAGGAAGAAGAACGACCAGCCGGCGCCGCCGGGCACCCAGAGCACGGCCGAGCTGCACGCCGTCCTGTGGCGGGCGGCGGACAAGCTCCGCGGCTCGATGGACGCCGCCCGGTACAAGGACTTCGTGCTCGGCCTGGTCTTCCTCAAGTACGTGTCTGACGCGTTCGCCGAGCGCCGCGACCAGGTTCGTGCCGAACTCCTGGCCGGCGGAGTACCCGAGTCCAGGCTCGCGGAGTTCCTCGACGATAAGGACGAGTACACCCGCAACGGCGTCTTCTGGGTGCCCGCGGGTGCCCGCTGGGACAACCTCGCTGCCCAGGCCAAGAGCGCGGGCATCGGCGAGCTGATCGACAACGCGATGGACGCGATCATGAAGACCAACGCGTCCCTCACCGGCGTGCTGCCGAAGATCTTCAACCGCGACAACGTCGACCAGCGCCGCCTCGGCGAGCTTGTCGACTTGATCAGCGACGCCCGCTTCACCGGCCACGGCGAGAAGAAGGCTCGTGACGTCCTCGGTGAGGTATACGAGTACTTCCTTGAGATGTTCGCCCGTGCCGAGGGCAAGCGCGGCGGCGAGTTCTACACCCCGGCCAGCGTCGTCAAGGTCCTGGTGGAGGTGCTTGAGCCGTACTCGGGCCGGGTGTACGACCCGTGCTGCGGATCGGGCGGCATGTTCGTCCAGGCGGAGAAGTTCGTCCTTGCCCATCAGGGCCGCCGCGACGACCTGGCCGTCTACGGCCAGGAATCCAACGAGCGGACCTGGCGCCTGGCAAAGATGAACCTGGCGATCCACGGCATCAACGGCAACCTGTCGTCCCGCTGGGAGGACACTTTCCATGCCGACAAGTACCCGGACTTGAAGGCCGACTTCATCCTGGCCAACCCTCCGTTCAACATGTCCGACTGGGCACGCAAGACCGACGACCCGCGGTGGCGCTACGGCGTTCCCCCGGCGGGCAACGCAAACTTCGCCTGGCTGCAGCACATCGTCTACAAGCTCAGCTCCAACGGCTCGGCCGGCGTGGTCCTGGCGAACGGTTCGATGTCCTCCAAGCAGTCCGGTGAAGGCGAGATCCGCAAGGCCCTCATCGAAACCGACCTGGTCGCGTGCATGATCGCGCTGCCGGCGCAGCTTTTCCGCACCACCCAGATCCCCGCCTGCCTGTGGTTCTTCTCCAGCAACAAAGGCCCGCAGGCAGCGAAGCACCTGGCCGACCGCCGTGGCGACATCCTGTTCATCGACGCTCGCTCGATGGGGACAATGGTGGACCGCACCGAGCGCATCCTCGCCGACGACGACATCACCAAGATCGCGGGCACCTACCACGCCTGGCGCGGCACCGCGTCAGCTCGTCAGGCGGGCCTCAAGTACGAGGACATCCCTGGCTTCTGTTACTCGGCGGCCCTCGAAGATGTCCGCAGGCAGGACCACATCCTCACTCCGGGCCGCTACGTCGGCGCTGCGGAAACCGACGACACCGACGGCGAGCCAATCGCGGAAAAGATCGACCGACTGACCAAGGAACTCTTCGCTCACTTCGATGAGTCGGCGCGTCTAGAGCGGATCGTCCGCGAGCAACTCGAGCGTCTCGATGTCTGAGTGGAGGAGTCGCAGGCTAGAGGAAGTCGTTCAACTAAAGCGAGGATTTGAGCGGAGAAGGTTGTCGAGGATGTGACGTGATGGCGGGGATGCCGGAGGCGGCCTGGGAGCAGCTCGTCATGGGCGAGCTGGCCGAGCTTGCCTGGGAGCCCAGGGACGGGAAGCAGAACCTACTTGGCCCGGGCCTTCACCTCGTCGACCAGAGCGGCGGAGGCCGCTGGCCAGGCCGGGAAGTCGAAGGCGAAGCCCGCCGCGGTCAACCGCCCGGGCAGCACGTAACGGCTCTTAAGCAGCAGCTCGGTGTCCGAGCGCAAGGCGAAAGCGCCGATCTCGGCCATCCAGCGCGTCGCCGGGAGCGCGACGCGGACACCCCATGCCATCCGGAGCTCGCGCATGAACTCCCGCTGCGGCAACGGGGACGGGGCGGCCAGGTTCACCACGCCGTCGATGTCGTCGCGCGCGATGAGGAACGACACGGCCCGGGCCAGGTCGGCGCCGTGAATCCAGGACATGTACTGCCGCCCGCCGCCGACCGGGCCGCCGAGGCCGACCCGGGCCAGCCGGGACAGCGTGGCGAACGCCCCGCCCCGTTCCGGGCTCATCACGATGGCGGTCCGCAGCGCGACCTTGCGTGTCCCCGGCGTCGCGGCGCTGGCCTGCGCCTGCTCCCAGTTCATCGCGATCGACACGCTATAGGACCAGTACGCGGGGACCCCGGGCTCGGTGCCGCCGACCTCCCCGGACGCCTCGTCGTTCGGCCGGTCCAGGCTGTGCGCGTAGATGGTGGCGGTGCTCATCTGCAGCCAGGCCGCGGGCGGGCGGCGGGCCGCCGCGATCGCCGCGCCGATGACCCGCGCCGAGTCCACCCGGGAATCCATCATCTGCCTGAGGTTGGCATCGGTGTACCGGCAGTTGACGCTGCGGCCGGCCAGGTTGATGACCACGTCGCTGCCATCGACCGCCGCCGCCCACGGCCCGAGCGTCCGGCCGTCCCAGGCGATCTCACCGCTATGCCGCGGCTGCCTGCTCAGCACCACGACCTCGTGCCCGGCACCGGCCAGCGACCGGGTCAGCAGCTCGCCGATACGGCCGGCGCCGCCCGGTATCACGATCTTCACTCGTCTAACTATGCCCTCGCACCGCAAGTCCTTTTGGGTTAGACGGGGAATGGTACCTGAAAATCCGAATTATCCGGTCAGTCTGCCGAGGTAAATATGTCCAAGAAAGGGAAGTCGAAAGCTTTAACGATCATCGATCTCGTTATAGTAGGCGACCGTCCGTCGGACGACGGCGGTCCGGGCCCCTACCGGTATCCGGTGTGACCCCTGGGACCGGTCAGCTTCGGTCACGCGGACCGAACGCCCACGCCACCATGAGCGGGAACTCTGCCCGCCACAGTGCGTCCCCGTGGGCGGCGACCCGCTCGCTCAGCACGACATCCGCGCCCGCGTCGCGCAGCGCGGCCGCCCACCGGGTCGCGTTAGCGAGGAAGAACGGCTCAAGCGTGCCGGCGACGAGGTACGTGCGCGGCACCCGGCCCGGCATCGCGGCGGCCGGCTTGTATCCGCCGCCCGGCGAGCCGCAGAGAACCGTACCGTAGACATCCGGATGCCGGAGCCCGAGGGCGAGCGCGAGTTCTCCGCCCGCTGAGGCACCAAACACCGCGGTACGCTCGGCGGGCAGCGCGACCCCGAACCGCGACCGCGCCCAGCGGCCGACGTCCTCGACGAAAAACCGCTCATGGGCGGCGAACCGCTCCGCGTCGAAGACCGGCGAGTACTCCCGGAGCCGCAGCGCCTCATCCGCCAGCCCGTGCACGCCGACGATCATCGCGGGCAGCACGCCGGACGCTTCGAGGGAACTGCCCCAGCGCGAGACGCCCTGCCCGTCGCCGGCGAACACGACCGCCTCGGGCGGAGCCGGCGGGAGGTACACCGTGACCGGCCGGCCGCCGTCGTAGCGGAGCGTCTCGGTGACCAGTTCTCCCTCGTGACCGTTCACGGTCACCTCAGATCATGATGATCAGGATGAAGGCCATAGTGATACCCGTTGTCACCTGGCATCCCTTCACCACGGCGGGGGAGAGCAGCAGGCGCGCCGCGGCGGCAGTCAGCGCGGACCCTGCGGGCCGGGGCGGGCGGCCCGCCGCCCGGAAATTGCCGTCCACGCCGGCCCGGCGGTCCATGTCATAGACCGTGGACGCGATGAGCAGCAGCGCGAGGATCAGCGCCAGTGTCGGCGCGTGGAGGGTCGGCGTGCCGCCGGGCGTCCCGCCCGCCATCCCGGGCATCCCGGGCATGCTCGGCATGGGCGTTGAGCCCTCCAGGGACGGGCCCGCCAGCGCGGCGAACAGGTAGAGCATCGCCGCGCTGTGCACCAGGTGCGGCGCGTACTGACCGCGGGCCAGGGCGGCGGCGGCGTGTCCCCGGTTCTCGCGCCAGAGGCACCAGGCGAACCAGGCCGTCATGACGGCGAAGACAGCCGTCCAGGCGGCGTGCGGGAGGACGCTCAGGCCCGGCACCAGAATGCCCGCCAGGGCGATCCCGCCCAGCAGCCTGGAGCCGGCGATGCCGACATCGGCGATGTCGAGCCTGGCCCCGGCGCTTCCTATCACCAGCTGCCCGGCGCTCACCTCGGCGACGAGGAGCATGACCGCGGCGAATATCGCCAGGACCGAGGTGGGGATGCTCATCCGGATTCCCCTTCGGGACGGCCGTCGTCGCCGTCGTCGCC
>CAZORE010000013.1:60487-74260 GCA_964581815.1 uncultured Streptosporangiaceae bacterium
TCGGCGGGGTCGGCGGGGTCGGCGGGGTCGGTGGCAGGCCCGTCGGCCTGCGGGCGACACGCCCGGGGCGCGGCCGGGGCGGGCGGCCAGTAGGCCAGGGCCAGGAGGGCAAGCAGCGGGCCGGAGTTCGGGTCGGTGGCGCCGCCGGCCAGGATCTGGCCGAACGCCTCGCCGAACGCCCAGATGAACGCGGCCGTCACGAGGGCCAGGACCAGCGCGCTCCGGGCCAGCGGCGGCGGCAGGAACACCCCGGCCGCGATGACGACCAGCGCCACGGCCAGCCCGACCGAGGCGGCCAGCCCGTGACCGCCGAGCAGCGCGGCGGCCTGCTCTTCCAGCCAGGACACCCAGCCGGGCTCCCCGCCGGCCATGCCCGCGGTCATGTTCTGCAGCGCCTGCGGCGCCCGGTTCACCGGGGTCAGCGCGAAGTAGGCCAGGCTGCCCCACAGCACCACCCACAGCAGCCGGGCCACCGGTGCCCCGACCGCCCGGGCCGCCACACACGTGGCGGTGACGCCCGGCCGGTCGGACGGCCACAGCAGCACGGCGAGCAGCGCGTACAAGATCACCGCGCCGGGGGCGCCGTTCACCGGGCTCGCGTTACCGCTCAGCACGCCGCCGAGGCCCTCGCCAAGCCACCACACGGCCAGTGACCACGCGACCGAGGCGGCCAGCGCCACCCTGACCGTGGGACGGTAAGCGATGCCCAGCCCGAGCAGCAGCTGAAAGGCGGCGAAGACCGTGTTGAGCAGCGCCAGATGCTGCTCGACGAAAGCCGCGTTCCAGCCGATCGGGCGGGCGATGACCGCGGGGTTCCCCGCCGCGGTGCCGCCGATCATCTGCCCGAACGCCTGGGTGTACAAGGACGACTGGAACTGCAGCACGCCGTCAAGCAGCCAGGCGCCCGCCAAGGTCAGCTGCAGCACCCGGCGGGCGTCCGTCCCGGGCGGGGCGGCGGCACCGGCGCGTACCCACCGCCGGACCCGGTCCCGCCCGAGGGTGAGCTCAGTCATTACCGCCTTTCCTGATCGCCGCTCCGGCTACTTCGGGAGGTTGAGTATCTCGATGGTGCCGTCGTTCTCGTCGGTGACGTACGCCTGCTGCCCGTTGGGCAGCACCGCGATGCTCGATGGCGCTTTTCCGGTCGCGACGTGGCCGACGACGGTGTACGTCTTGGTGTCGATCACCGTGACCGAGTTGTCCTCGTTGTCTGACGTGAAGAGGTAGCGCCCGTCCGGCGAGTACACGACGTCCAGCGGATTCCGTCCGATCGGGACTACCTTGATCTCCTTGTTGGTCGCGGTGTTGATCACGAAGACTTCGTTACCGTCGAAGCTGGTGACCGCCAGCCGGCTGCCGTCTGGCGAGAGGGCTTCGGCGTGCGGGGTCTCGCCGACCTCGATGTTCTGAACGAAGCTGTTGTTGCTGGCGTTGAGGACCGTGACAAAGGTAGACAGGTGGTCCGAGACGTAAATCTGCCCGTTTGCCTTGTCGAAGACGACCCAGTGCGGGTTCGCCGCGGTGGGGATGCTCTGTACCACGGTCTTGCTCGCCAAGTCGATCACGTCAACGACGTTCTCGTGGGCGCCGGTCGGCGACAGGTTGTGGTTCGGCACGTACAGGAACCGCCCGTCCAGGCTCGTCGCCGACGGGCCCGGCTGGAAGTTGTCCACCGGCACGGTGGCCGTCACGGTGCGGGTAGCGGTGTCGATGAACGCGACGAGCGGGGTCGCGTGGTTACCGTACACGCTGACGTAGGCGGTCCGGCTGTCCGGCGAGATCGAGACGGACTGGGTCGGCCCCAGGTGGAAGTTCATGGTGCCGGTCACCTTGTTAGTGGCCGTGTCGAGCACGGTGATCACGCCACTACCCGCGCTGGTGATGTAGGCGAACTTGCCGTTCGGCGCGACCGCGATGTAGTTAGGGCTCTGCCCGACCGTTACCTTCCCCGCGACCGTGGGAAGGGGGACGCCGGCCGCACTGCCCGTCGCCGAGCCAGACGAACTCGCCGACCCGGACGCGGTCGCCGAGCCAGCTGAGGTCGCCGAGCGGGACGCCGACGACCCGCCGCTGGCCCCCGAGTTCTTGTGCCCTCCGGTCAAGACGAGCGTCACTCCCGCTGCGGCCCCGGCCACCAGCAGCAGCGCCAGGGCGGCCACCAGCCAGGCGCCGCCGCGGCCGCGACGGCGGTGGCCGCCCGGCCGGCCGGGACCCGGCGGCGCCACGATCGGGTCCGCCGTCGTCGGCGGCGGCGGAAGGGGCTGTGACACGGGCCAGCTTGAGGTCGGATCGCCCCTGGACTCGTACCGGTCGCGGCTCGGCTCGGACGAGGAATAGCCGCCGGCCAGTTCGGTCGGGTAGGGCACCGCACCCGACCCGGGCATCATGCCGATCGATCCGCTGCCTGGCATCGGCTCGGACAGCCCGAGCGCATGGCCCGCGTCGTTCATGAACGAGCGGCAGCTGTCATACCGGTCACCGGGGAGCTTGGCGAGGACCTTGGCGAATACGTCGTCGATGCCCGGCGGCAGGCCGGGACGGGCCCTGGTCGCCGGGATCGGCGGCTCCTCCACGTGCGCCCACATGATCGCGGTGCCGAAGTCCTTCTCGTACGGGAGGCGGCCGGTCAGGCACTCGTAAAGCACGCAGCCGAGCGAGTACTGGTCCGCCATGCCGAGCACCGACATGCCGCGGACCTGCTCCGGCGCGATGTAGTCGATGGTGCCGAGCAGCGCCCCGGCGGAGGTCAGCCCGGATACCCCGTCCATGTGCTTCGTGATGCCGAAGTCGGTGAGGTACACATGCTCGGGGTCGCCCTCGTCGGTTCCCCGCTCGATCAGCAGGTTGGCCGGCTTGACGTCGCGGTGCACCAGGCCGCGCCGGTGCGCGGCATCGAGTGCCCGGGCCGCCTGGCTGAGCAGGAACACGGTCTCATCGGTCGGCAGCACCCCGCGCTGCTTGAGCATCTGCCGTAGATCGGTCCCGCTCACGTAGCGCATCGCGATGTACAGCAGCCCGTCACTCGACCCCGTGTCGTGAATCGGGATCACGTTCGGGTGGTTCATCGAGGCGGCGATCCTGGATTCCTCAAGGAACCGGGACCTGAACACGTCATTATTCGCCAGCTCAGGATCAAGCACCTTGAGCGCGATCACGTTCCCGAGCCGCGGGTTCTCGGCCCGGAACACGATGCTCATCCCGCCCCGGCCAAGAACGGACAACAGGCGGTACCCGGCGAACTCCTCGCCGACCAGCGGAATCTCGGCCATCTCTTACTCCCCGTCCGGGTTCGCCGCCGACTTGGCGGTAAATGCTTAGCCAGACCCGAGCGGCCACCCTGCCTGATGAACCCCGTCACCCCGGCCTCGGTCTGGGCAGCTGGCGAAACCTGCTTTCGCCCGCGTGAACATACTTGACTTAGAAATATTCCTGAATAAGTCAACCCGCAGAATGCTGGCTGGTCAATGGAACTGAATCTGGACCGTAGTGAACTGTGTGAACCACTGATGCGACCGGTGTCTAGAGTGTAAGCAGATGCGCAAGTGAATATTACTTTCCGTGCATTCGCCGACGTCGGCGTCACCTAACTGGCGGGCCCGCCAGCCGGCGTTAGGCGGCGACGGCGGCTAGCGCCCGCCGGTTCCGCCTGTACCAGCGGCGGGCCCGCGCGGCCGCCGGCGCGACGGCGCGCCAGTGGTCGGCGAAGCCGGCGTGCCCGGCGGCGGCCGCATCGGTGACGATCGCGTAGGTCCAGTCGTGGTTGGCGACCAGCGCCTCGGCCACCAGAAGGCGCTCGGCCCGGGGCAGGCCGCTCGCCGCGAGGAAGATACGGAACCGGTCAAGCGCGCGTCCCTGACGGCTGTCGGTCACGTCGGCCTCATCAAGCAACGGCACGAACAGTCGCGCCGCGGCGGCGAAGTCCCAGGCGGCACTCCCCGGGCCGGCCAGGTCGAAGTCGATGAGCGCGACCGCCAGGCCATCACGGAACACCACGTTGGCCGGGTACACGTCGTTGTGGCTGACCAGGCCGGTGCGATAGCGGGCCGGGACCGGCCGGGGCCAGGCGTAGCCCGACGGGTCGAATGAGGCGGCCGCCCGGTGGTAGCGACGCAGCAGGTCGGCGACGCTGACCAGGGCCTCGTCGGTGAGCACGTCCTCGGTGAGCGGCGGGACGGCCGCCCGGCCCGCGATGTAGGTGAGGGTCTCGGTCTCCGGGCCGGCGGTCAGCACCCGGGGTGCCCCGCTGAAGCCGGCCGTGGCCAGGTGACGGAGCAGCGCGTGCGTGGCCGGCCAGCAGGGGGCGGTCGGCCGCACCACCGTCTCGCCGACCCGGACGACCCGGCCGCGGTTGGCGGTGCCGCCGGACAGCGGCAGGCCAGCCGGCGGGCGGTCGTCGCGGTCACGCGCTCTAGGCACCGCCGGGCTGAGCCGCGCGCCCGCCGAGGACGCCGAGATCGCCGAGATCGCCGAGGTCGCCGAGGACGCTGCGGTCGCCGAGGTCGTCGCGGCCGGCCGCGAGGGCGAGCAGGCCCCGGGCGAGACTGGTGTGCGTGACGAGGCCATGGACAAGCCCTCCTCCGATCGCGGCCAGGACCGCGGCGCACTTGGCGGCGTCATAGGCGACGCCGAGGACGAATGGGATCCGTGTGAACAGCGGGACGGGCGCCACGATCATCCGCCCGTCAAGCGGCGTCGCGAGCGGGCGGCCGTCGGCGCCGATGAAGACCCCGGCGAGCTCGGCGCGCACGCCGGCTGCGGCGAGTTCCACGCGCTCGGCGGGGGTTATCGCGTCGTAGATCGTCGACAGTCCCGGCTCCCACGCGCCGATCGAGACCACCGCGATCGTCACGCTCGGGATGAGGGCGAAAGCCTCGGCGATGTCACTCTGCCGGCGAATGGCGGTCGCGGTGGCGGCGTCATCCACCAGCATCGGCGCGTAGAACACGTGGGCCGTGCCGCCGCCGACGCGGGCGACGCCCCGCACAAGCTCGAGCAGGTCCCGTCCGTCCGGCGGCGGTACGGCCCCGGTGAGCTGGACGATCGGGCAGGGTGGCAGCTGGGTGAGCGCGGCGGTGAGCCCGCTCAGCGTGCGGGACCAGGTCAGGCCGAGCACGTCGCCCGGCGCGATCAGGTCCATCAGGACCTGGCCCGCGGCCTCGCCGAGGCGCTGGCGCAGCGATGACCCGTCCTCGGGGAAGTTGAAGACGAACGCGTGCCGCAGGCCGAACACCGAGCAAAGCTCCGCCGACAGCCCGGCGTCGAGCGCGCCGCCGGGCAGGCCGATCTCGATGCGGACCAGCCCGCTTTCCCGTGCGGAGTCAAGCAGCCGGGCGACACGGAACCGGCTGATGCCGAGCCGGTCGGCGATGTCGACCTTGGAGATGCCCTCCAGGTAGAACTGCCGCGCCACCCGCGCGGCGAGGACGACTTCGGACGGCCGGTCCGCCGACAAGCTGGCCATTCAACGCCTCCGTCGTGTGCTCATTTGAGCGCACTTATCTCATATTTGCAGCTTTTCTTGACATTGCCTAGCGGCGAGTTCACTGTGATGTCAGGCACATCTGAGCAGTGATCCGCTCAAATGAGCGTATACCGATCGACGGCGTTCGGGCCAGAGCGTCCTGCGCGCGATGGAGGTTCAATTCATGAGTTCGTCCAGATCCCGGTTCAAGAAGCGCAGGCTCGCCGCCGCCGTGTTCGTGGCGACGGCGGTCACCGCCCTTGCCGCGTGCTCAAGTGGCGGCGGCTCGGGCAGCAGCGCGAGCGGAAGCAACGGGGCCACCGGCACGGTGACGGTCGCGGTGGTGTCTAACCCGCTGATGACCGGCCAGATGATCCCCCTCACCCAGTCGGTGTTCGAGAAGCAGAACCCGGGGATCACGGTCAAGTTCGTCACCTACACCGAAGGCGACCTGCGCGCGGCGATCCAGAAGGACGTCAGCACGCACAGCAACTCGTTCAACGTCGTCATGATCGGCCCGTACGACGCGCCGCTGTTCGCCAAGAACGGCTGGCTGGTCGACCTGACCAAGCAGTACGCCTCAAGCGACACGTCGTACGACGTGTCCGACCTGCTGCCCCCGATCGCCAAGTCGCTGTCCTACAAGGGCGACCTGTACGCCTCGCCGTTCTACGGCGAGTCCTCGATGCTCTTTTACAACAAGGCCCTGCTCAGTGCGGCGGGCGTCACCATGCCGCTGCACCCGACGTGGACGCAGGTCCAGGCCGCGGCGGCGAAGGTGAACCAGCCGGGCAAGGTCGCGGGCATCTGCCTGCGCGGCCTGGCGGGGTGGGGCGACAACATGGCGGCGCTCGACACGGTGATCAACACGTTCGGCGGCCAGTGGTACGACATGAACTGGAAAGCGCAGCTCGACTCGCCCGCCGTCTCCCAGGCCGTGAACTTCTACGTGAACCTGGTCAAGCAGTACGGTGAGCCCGGCGCCTCCAACGACAGCTTCAACCAGCTGCTGACACTGTACGGCCAGGGCAAGTGCGCGATGTGGTACGACGCCACGGTCGCGGCGACCTCCATCTCGTCGGAGTTCCCGTCGGTCTTCGCCCAGACCGGCTACGCGTTCGCGCCGGTCGAGAAGACCTCCTCCTCCGGCTGGCTGTGGTCCTGGGCGCTCGGCATCCCGCAGGGCGTCAATGACCAGGGCGCGGCGTGGAAGTGGATCTCCTGGGCCACCTCGAAGCAGTACGACACGCTGGTCGCGCAGAAGTACGGCTGGTCGGCGGTGCCGCCGGGCACCCGGACCTCGCTGTACAACAACCCGAGCTACCAGAAGGCGGCCAGCGCGTTCGCCGACATCACGCTGAAGTCGATTGACGGCACCGATCCCCAGCACCCCACGGTGAACCCGGTGCCCTACGTGGGCGTCCAGTTCGTGGACATCCCGCAGTTCGAGACCCTCGGCCTGACGGTCGGCCAGCAGATAGCCGGCGCGATCGCCGGCACGGAGTCGGTGACGCAGGCGCTGCAGGCGGCACAGTCCGCGGCCTCGGCCTACACACCGCAACAACTGTCCGGAACCAACGGCTGACGCAGGGACAGCCCTCACCATGGCCGTTCTTGAGGACGTCACCTCGCCCCCCGCGACCGGGATCCGGCCGCGGGGGGTGAGCCGGCGCGAGCGATGGCAGCGGCGCCTCCCGCTGCTGCCCGCGCTGGTCTACACCATCGTCGTCACCCAGGTCCCGTTCCTCGTCACGCTCTGGTACAGCTTCCAGAGCTACTTCTGGAACGAGCCGGGCGGCGCGCACTGGACCGGGGTCTCCAACTACAAGGAAGTCTTCACCGACCCGAACTTCCGCAGCGCCCTGGTCCGATCGGTCACGATGACCGCGATCGCGGTCATCGTCGCGATGATCCTCGGCGTCCTGCTCGCGGTGCTCCTCGACAAGAAGTTCCTTGGCCGCGGGATCGTCAGGACGCTCATCATCACGCCGTTCCTCATCATGCCGGCCGCCGCGTCGCTCATCTGGTCAGGGCCGATGCTCGACCCGAGCTTCGGGCTGCTCAACTGGCTGCTTGAGCCGTTCGGCGTGCACCATGTCGCCTGGCTGACCACGCACGCCTACGGCTCGGTCATCGTGGTGATGGTCTGGCAGTGGACGCCGTTCATGACCCTCATCGTGCTCGCCGGCCTGCAGGGCCAGGCGGCCGACGTGCTCGAGGCCGCCAAGGTCGACGGGGCGAGCGCGTGGGCGACGTTCCGCGAGCTGACCCTGCCGCACCTGCGCCCGTACATCGAGCTGGGCGTACTGCTCGGCTCGATTTACCTGGTGACCGCCTTCGACCAGGTGCGGCTGATGACCAACGGGGGGCCGGGCACCGCGACCACCACGCTGCCCTTCTACCTGTACCAGAAGGTGAACTACGCCTTCGACATCGGCGGCGCGGCCGCGGCGGGCGTGGTGACCGTGGTGCTGACGATCATCGTCGCCAGCTTCGCGCTGCGCATGTTTGCCCGGGTCTTCCAGTTCGAGGAGGCGAAATGACCGCGATAACGGCAGCCGGCGCGCCGTCGCCGCCGCCGGTCACGGACCGGCGCGCGAAGCGCCGGGCCCGCGAGCTGACCGGGCAGGCGGGCTGGACGGTGCTCGGCTGGGTGGTCGGCATCGCCTTCTTCATCCCGGTGCTGTGGATGGTGATCACCGCGTTCAAGCCGGAGTCCGCCGCCGAGACCTGGCCGCCGCAGTTCACCTTCAGTCCCACCCTCAGCGAGTTCCGGCTGGTATTCAGCGGGATGGGCCCGTTTATCGAGCACTCGGCGATCGCCACGGTCGGCTCGACCATCGTGGTGCTCGTGCTCGCGCTACCCGCCGCGTACGCGCTGTCCATCCACCCGGTTGGCAAGTGGCGCGACTCGCTGTTCTTCTTCATCTCCACCAAGATGCTGCCGGTGGTCGCGGCGATCGGCCCGCTGTACGTGATCGCGCTCAAGGCGCACCTGCTTGACAACATCTGGCTGCTGATCATCCTCTACGCGGCGATGAACCTGCCGCTCGCGATCTGGATGATCCGCTCGTTCATGCTCGAGGTGCCCGGCGAGATGCTCGAGGCGGCGCGGCTCGACGGCGCAGGCCGGATCAGGGAGATCGTCGAGGTCATCATGCCCGTCGTGTCCCCCGGCCTGGTCTCCACCGCGCTGATCTGCGTGATCTTCGCGTGGAACGAGCTGTTCCTGGCGCTCAACCTCACCGTCACGAACGCCGCGACGATGCCGATGTTCCTCATCAGCTCCGTCCCGCAGGAAGGCCTCTACATCGCGCACCTGTCCGCGGCGGCGACCGTCGCCTCGGTCCCGGTGATCATCGTGGGCTGGATCGCGCAGCGTTCCCTGGTCCGCGGCCTGTCGATGGGAGCCATCAAGTGAACGGTCAGTTGTCTCCCGGGGGGACGACCCCCCACTCCGCTAGCCCGGGGGGACGCCCCCCCCAAACCCCCCCGAGGCCCCGATGCGCGCCCGATGGCGGCCGCCGTCGTATCGGGCGCGCGGTAGGTCGAGAGTTTCGTCCCGAACGAGTGCGTGTTTCACGGAGGTCGTGGTTATGGCCGGAGTTAGGTACGTGGGCGCGAGCCGCGTCTACGCGAAGGGCATGACGCCCGCCGTTGACGCGCTTGAGCTGGACATCAAGGACGGCGAGTTCATGGTCCTGGTCGGGCCGTCGGGCTCAGGCAAGACGACCGCGCTGCGGATGCTGGCCGGCCTTGAGCCGCTCGACGGCGGCCGGATCGAGATCGGCGGCCGCGACATCAGCGACGTGCAGCCCAAGGACAGGGACATCGCCATGGTGTTCCAGAACTACGCTCTCTACCCGAGCAAGACCGTCGCCGAGAACATGGGGTTCGCGCTCAAGATGCAGCACGTGCCCAAGCCCGAGCGTGACCGCCGGGTGCGGGAAGCGGCCCGCATCCTCGACCTGGATGAGTCCATGCTCGACCGCAAGCCCAAGCAGCTGTCCGGCGGGCAGCGGCAGCGGGTCGCCATGGGCCGGGCCATCGTCCGCGAGCCGAAGGTCTTCCTGATGGACGAGCCGCTGTCAAACCTGGACGCGAAGCTGCGCGTGCAGACCCGTAGCCAGATCGCCGAGCTGCAGCGCCGGCTCGGCATCACCACGGTCTACGTGACGCACGACCAGGTGGAGGCGATGACCATGGGGCACCGGGTCGCCGTGCTCAGCGGCGGGAAGCTGCTCCAGTGCGCCTCGCCCCGTGAGCTTTACGACAACCCGGTGAACCAGTTCGTGGCCGGCTTCATCGGCTCACCCGCGATGAACCTGCAGGCCGCCCCGCTCACCGACGGCGGCGCGAGGCTGGCGGGGGCGGTCATTCCCCTGTCGGCGGGAGTCAGGGCCGCGGCCGCGCGGGACAAGCTCACCGAGCTCGTCATCGGGGTGCGGCCCGAGCACTTGCACCTGGCCGACGCCGCGGGCAGCGGGGCGGCCGCCGGCGCGCTAGCGAGCCCCGTGTTGGCCACCTCTGGGCCGGCCGGCACCGTGCTCGGCGGCGAGGTGCTGCTGGTGGAGGAGCTCGGCGCCGACGCGCTGCTGCACGTCCGGCTGGAGGACGACGGCGGCTCCGTGGTCGCCAGGACCGAGGGCCGCAAGTCCCCGTCACCGGGGCAGCGGGTCGCCCTCCGTGTGCAGCCGGACGACGTCTTCGCGTTCCACCCGGGAACGGGTGCCCGCCTCGCGGGATAGGAGCAGTTATCCCCCGGGGGGACGACCCCGGTGCGCTGGCCGCCGGGCGCGATGAAAAGGGACGATATCGCGCCCGGCGCCCAGCGCAGGGACGAAGCCATCTCCTGATGGACGCCGCGCCGAACCCACCGGTGCGGACGCCGTTTTACCGATCAGACTTTATGGAGGTCTTATGCGGGCCATCGTGCTCGACCGTCCCGGCAGCTTCCGGGTGGCAGAGGTGCCGGATCCCACGCCGGGGGCAGGCCAGATAGTGGTCAAGGTGGATGCCTGCGGGATCTGCGGCACCGACATCCACATCATGGACGGCGAGTTCCCGCCGACCCCGTACCCCATCACGCCGGGCCACGAGTTCGCCGGCACGATCGCGGCCGTCGCGAGCGATGTCAGGACCGACCTGCCGGTCGGCGCGAAGGTCGCGGTCGACCCCTCGCTGTACTGCGGCTACTGCCGCCGTTGCCGGTCCGGCCGGGACAACCTGTGCGAGAACTGGGCGGCCATCGGCGACACGGTGGACGGCGCGTTCGCCGAGTACGTCGCCGTCCCCGCCGCCAACGCGCACCTGCTGCCCGACGGCATCGACGGGCAGCTCGGCGCGATGATCGAGCCCCTTGCCTGCGCGGTCCACGGGCTGCGCCGGCTTGGCGGGGTGTTCGGCGACACGGTGGTGCTGACCGGCGCGGGGACGATGGGCCTGCTCCTCCTGCAGCTGCTCGTGCACGCGGGGGCGGGGCCGGTAACCGTGGTCGACCGGGTACCCGACCGGCTTGAGGTCGCCCGCAAGCTCGGCGCCGCCTCGGTCGCGACCAGCCTCGACGACCTGACGGACGAGCGGTTCGAGGTCGCGGTCGACGCGACCGGCGTGCCCGCGGTAATCGACGGAGTGGCCGGCCTGCTCGACCGGGGCGGCCGGCTGCTGGTGTTCGGCGTGGCCCCGGCCGAGGCGACCATGAGGCTGTCCCCCTTCCGCGTCTACAACGACGAGATCACCGTTACCGGGTCGATGGCGATCCTGCGCAGCTTCGCTCCCGCGGTCGAGCTGGTCGGCACCGGGGTGATCGACCCGCGCCCGCTGCTGTCCGTGCCGCTCTCACTCGACGAGTTCGGCGAGGCACTGCGCCGGGTACGCGCGGGCCAGGGAATCAAATGGCACATCAGCCCCTCGTGACTCAATAACGTGACAGTCACGCAGGCAGGCCCGATGGTTGTGGCAACGATACGGTCATAGGCGTATGGCTGCCGCAACCATGGCTACTGCAGGCCGGGTGGCGCTGGCGGCGGAGCCTGGAGGGCGGGGACTGTGGTGGCTGAGATTGTTGTCGCCGGCGAGGCGCTCATCGACCTCGTCGTCGGCACCGACGGGCGGGTCGACGCGCACCCGGGCGGCGGCCCGTTCAACGCCGCGCGGACCATGGCCAGGCTCGGCGTGCCGACGACCTTTCTCGGCCGTCTCGCGGGCGACGGATTCGGCCGGCTGCTGCGCGAGCGGCTGGCCGAAGAGGGCGTCGGGATCGCCGTCCCCGAGCCGTCCGGCTGCCCGAGCACGCTGGCCGTGGTCTCCCTCGACGACGCGGGCGTCGCCTCCTACAGCTTCTACCTGGACGGGACGTCCGTCGCCGACCTGGACTACCCGGCGGCCCGGCGGGCGCTGCCGGCCGGCGTGCCCGCGGTGCACCTCGGCTCCCTCGGCCTGCTGATGGAGCCGGTCGGCACGTCCACCGAGCGGCTGCTTGCCGACGTGCCCGCGGGCACCCTCGTGCTGCTCGACCCCAACTGCCGTCCGGGCGCGGTCACCGACCACGACGCCTTCCGCAAGCGCGTCGGCGTGTTCACCCGTCGCGCCGACATCGTCAAGGCGAGCGTGGAGGACCTGGCCTACCTGTACCCTGACGTGCCCCCCGCGGAGGCGGCCGCCATCCTGCTCGCGGGCGGCCCGTCGCTCGTCCTCGTCACCGACGGCCCGCACCCGGCCCGCGCGTTCCTGCCCGGCGCCGTCCTGGCCGAGCCGGTCCCCGTCGTCACCGTCGCGGACACGATCGGCGCCGGTGACGCGTTCGGCGGCGGATTCCTCGCCTGGTGGACGACGCACGGCCTCGGCCGGGAGGACCTCCGCGACGAGGACCTGGCCCGCGGCGCGCTCCGCACCGCCGCCGCGGTCGCGGCCCTCACCTGCGCCCGTCCGGGCGCGGACCCGCCAGCCCGCGCCGACCTGCGGGCACGGAACTGGTGGCCCGAGCCGCGGTCGCCCGGAGCCTGACGTTCACCCGGCCGGTGACATCGGCATCGTCCGCGACATGCCCGTGTCACCGGGGAAGATGATCTGGTGGTGAACGTAGTACCACCACCGGTACACCTGCTCGGGTGACGCCGCGCCGGTCGCTATTTACCCTTGAGTGAGCTCAGGGCCGGCAGGTGCACGGGCCAGGGAACGAGCAGCCGCGCGCCGAGGACGAGCGCGCCCACCGCGACCAAGGCGAACAGTCCTACCCACAGCCCCCTGGGGATCCGGGTCAGCGCGGCGAGCTGGTCGGCGTCGGAGACCCCGGTGCCCGCCCGCCCGGCCACCGCCCGCCGCCCCGGCGGCCGCCGGGCGCCGCTGGCCGGCATCCGCGCCAGCTCCGCGACCGGCCGCAGGCCGCCGAGCAACAGGAACCAGACGACGCCGTAGGCGAACCCGGCGCGCAGCGCGGGGCCGGCCAGCCAGCTGACCGCGAACAGTGAGCCGCCGGTCAGCAGCACGGCGAGCATGCCGTACCAGTTACGCACCATGAGCAGCGTCCCGGCGAGCAGCAGCAGGAACAGCGACAGCAGCAGCGTCACCCGGTGCGCCGCGAGCAGCGCGGCGGCCCCGGCCCCGAGCACCGGCGGCGTCACGTACCCGGCGAATGCCGTCATCACGATGCCCGGACCGCTGCGCCTGCCCCGGGAGACCGTCTCGCCCGAGGTGTCCGCGTGCAGCCGGATTCCGTCGAGCCGCCGGCCGGACAACAGCGAGGCGGTCGCGTGGCCGCCCTCGTGCGCGATCGTGATCACGATCCGGGCCAGCCGCCACAGCCGGGGGCTCGTCACGATCAGCAGGGCGACCGCGGCGCTCGCGGCGATCGCCCAGTCCGGCGGCGCGCCCTGCACGCCGATGAGCCGATCCCAGAACGCCGCCACGGACAAAGGGTACGCATTCCGGCGAATGCTGTTCCCCGATTGGCGGCATCCCGCCGACATCCCGTCGCTCGCACGTCAGCTCCGATAATCTAACCATCCGTAGTCGGATTCGCACTCACTGTTCGCTAGCGGGCCGGGGATGTGGTGACATGAGTAGTGCGGGCAGGCATGCCACGCGGCCGCGGCGCCGCCACGTGACGGAACTCTTGCCCGGCCGCCTGCGGTCGCTGACCCGGCTCGGCGTGACGGCGGCGGTCGCGGCCCTGGTGGCGGTGGCGACGATGGTCGCGGGCGGGCTCGCCGCGAGCCCGGCGCCTGCGCAGGCCGCCCGCCCCGGCACCGCCGGGGCGGGCGCCCAGGTGCCCGCGCTGCTTTCCGCCGCGCGCCACGCCGCCAGTTCCGCCG
>CAZORE010000013.1:74360-81208 GCA_964581815.1 uncultured Streptosporangiaceae bacterium
CGCGCTGAGCTCGCCGCGTCCGCCGCGCCCGGCGGCCGGGCGACCGCCCCGCTGACGCTGACCGCCGCCGACCGCCGCGACTGTCCCGCCGCGGCGATGGCGTGCGTTGACCTGGCCGCGCACCTCACCTGGCTGCAGGCCGGCGGCCGGGTCACCTTCGGCCCGGTCCAGATGGAACCGGGCGAGCCGGGGAGCGCGCACCAGACCCCGCGCGGCACGTTCCACGTCGCGTGGAAGGCGGGCCCGGCCTATGTCAGCGACATCTACGGCGACGCGATGCCGTGGGCGACGTTCTTCGCGGTCGGCGGCATCGCGTTCCACGGCGGCAGCCTCACCCAGTGGTCGCACGGCTGCGTGCACCTCACCCCGGCCAGCGCCCGCTACTACAACGTTCACCTTCCCGTCGGCGCGGAGGTCTTCGTCTTCTGACCCAGGCGGCCCTGGTCTTGGGATAATTGAATGGTGGAATTCCTGATCAGTCGTGACGGGTACGGGGTGCCGCACGTGCGGGCCGAGTCGGCCGCGGGCGCGTGGGCGGGGATGGGCTACGCCTGCGCGCAGGACCGGCTGTTCCAGCTGGACTACGACCGGCGCCGGGCCTGCGGGCGCTGGGCGGAGATCGCGGGCTTCGCCGCGCTGAGCGGCGACGTGCTCGCCCGGCGGCTCGGGCTGGCCACCGCGGCCGAGCTCGACGTGGCAGTGATGTCGCCGTCGGTCCGGTCGGCCTTCGAGGCCTATGCGAGCGGAGTGAACCGGGCCATCGCGGACGGGGCGCAGCCGCTGCCCGGGCAGTACCCGGTCGAGCCCTGGCGGGCGTGGCACTCCGTCGCGGCGTTCCTGGTGCGGCACGTGCTGATGGGCCAGTGGCAGCACAAGCTGGTGAACGCGGTGCTGCTCGCCCGGGCCGGCGCCGGCGCGTTCGAACGGCTCGAGTCCCGGCCGGTGCCCGGGTCGCCGGTCGCGGTGCCGCCCGACGGCAGGCTGACCCGCCCGGTCGCCGGGCTGCTCGAGGAGGCGCTCGGCGACATCGAGGGGCACCTCGGCTTCCTCGCGGAGATCGAGCCGGGCTCCAACGCGTGGGCCGTCAGCGGGCGGCGGACCGCACACGGAGCCGCGGTGATCTGCAACGACTCGCACCGGGCACTAGACACGCCCAACGTGTACTGGCAGTGCCGGGTGACCTGCCCGGACTTCGACGTCACCGGGGCCACCTTCCCTGGGCTGCCCGGGTTCCCGCACTTCGGCTTCAACGGGTCGGTCGCCTGGGCGATCACGCACGCGGACGCCGACACGCAGGACCTCTACCTGGAGCGTTTCAACGGCACCCGGTACCTGACGGCAGACGGCTGGCAGGAGGCGGAGGTCAGGCACGAGCGGATCGAGGTGCGCGGCGGCTCCCCGGTCACCGTGCCGGTGTGGGCGACGCGCCACGGGCCGGTGGTGCACGGGAACCCGGAGAACGGCCACGCGCTCGTGCTCAAGTGGACGGGCACGCACCGGCCCAACCGTGGCTTCGAGGTCATGCCCGCCATGCTCACCGCGCGCACCGCCGCCGGGCTCGCTGCCGCGCAGGACGGCTGGGTCGACCCGGTCAACAACCTGGTCTGCGCGGACACCGGCGGGCACATCGCCTACCAGTGCCGCGGTGAGCTGCCGGTGCGGTCGTCTGACGGTGCGCGCCGGCTACCGGTACCCGGCTGGGACGACCGGTGCGAGTGGACGGGGACCGTGCCGTTCGCCGAGCTGCCGCGGACGGTCGACCCCGCGGCCGGCTTCGTGATGACCGCCAACAACGTGCTCACCGACGCCAGCCAGCCGTACATCTCCTACACGTTCTCCCAGCCCTGGCGGGCCGAGCGGCTCCGCGCGCTGCTTGCCGGGCCCGGGCCGCGAAGCGCGGGCGAGCTGGCGGGGATGCAGGCGGATACGGTGTCCGTCCAGGCCGAGGGCTGGGGACGGCTGCTCTCCGGGCTCGGCCCGTTCGAGGACGAGAACGCCGAGGCGGCCCGGCGGCTGCTCGCGGGCGGCGACGGGAACCTGGCCGCGGACGCGCCCTGGGCGCTGCTCTACGCGTGCTTCCAGCGGGCGCTCGCCGAGGCGCTGTACCGCCCGGTGCTCGGTGCGAAGACGTGGGCGTGGGTGGCTTCAGGTACGCTCGCCCCGATGATCTCCATGGTGCGGCGCTGGCTCGGCAACGACACCTGGGAGCTGCTCGGCGGCCCGGTGCCGCCCGCGGCGGGCGACGCCGCGGGCGCCAGGCAGCGGCGCGAGCGGGTGCTCGCGGTGCTGCCCGCCGCGCTGGCCGGCGCCTGGGCGGCGGCCGTGCGGGAGGCGGGCCCCGACCCCGCGCAGTGGCGGTGGGGCGACCAGCACCGGGCGGTCCGGGTGCACCCGCTGTCCGGGGCGGGCGTGCCGACCGAGCTGTCGCCCGACGCCTCGGCGCACAGCGTGCGGATGGGCGGTGACGCGGACACCATCCAGGCCGCCGGGTACCGCTGGCGCCAGGACAGCCCGTTCACCGTGACCTCGCTGTCGGTGTACCGGCAGGTGGTAGACCTCGGCGATCCCGGTTCCGCCAGCTTTGTCATCCCCGGCGGCGCGTCGGGCGACCCGGCGAGCCCGCACTACGCCGACCAGCTCGCCTGCTGGGCGGCCCACCAGCGCATCCCCGTGCCGGGTTCGCGGTACGGGGAGTGACGCCCTCGTTCTGTCCGCTGGATCCTCGCATTATTTCGCGCAGAACGATGGCGTGCTCCGCCCGGTCCGCGCGTAAAACAATCATTCCAGGCGGCAAAGCCGGGAACTAGAGTGCTAACCATGACGTCACCCGCCGCGCTCGAAGCGTTCCTGGCCGAGCCTCGCAACGTGATCGTGGCCGGCATCCGCAAGGACGGCCGCCCGCACCTGTCGCCGAACTGGTTCTACTGGGACGGCGAGAAGTTCTACGTTTCCACCACCCGCAAGCGCGCCAAGTACCTCATCTTCCGCCGTGACCCGCGCGCCGAGCTTGTCGTGGACGACGCCACGGGCTATCGCTACGTCCAGGTCACGGCCACGGCCGAGATCCGTGAGGACGTCACCGCCAACATCGCCCGGTTCCGCGCGATCAGGCAGAAGCACGGCCGCGCGATGCCGGGCGACGCTGAGCTGGCCGCGGGCCTGATCGCCGAGGACCGGGTCCTCCTCGTCTTCACCCCGTCCGCGCCCCCGGCCGCCTGGCCGGCGGTCGGCCTCGGATAGCGGAGCCCGCGGCGTTCCGCACCCTGGTCGGCGCCGCGCCGTACGGAGCCGGCCCGGCGCCTGGTCGGTGCCGTTAGCCGGCGAGCGCCGCGGTCACCAGCACAGCGGCGGCGCTGACCTGGAGGATCGCCCCGAAGACGTCGCCGGTCAGGCCGCCGAGCCGCCGGTGCGCCGTCCGTCGCAGCAGCCAGCCGGCGAGCAGCCCGGCGAGCGCGGCGGCGAGGCCGCGCACCGCGAGCGACGGGCCAGCGGCCGCACCGCCGGCCAGCTCTCCGGCGGTCAGCCCGGCGGCGGCGACGGCGACGGCGAGCGCGGCGGCGGTGAGCGCGCGCTCCGCGGCGGTGGTCCGGCCGGCCACCAGGGCGCCGAACCCGCCGGGCCGCGCGGCGGGCGCGCCGGTCGCGCTGACGACCGCGACCCGGCCGGTGACCTCGGCGAGCACGAGCGCGGCGGCGGCCAGCGGGGGCCGCGGCACCGCGGCGAGCGCCGCGACCTGGACGAGCAGCATGAGCACGAGCGCGCCGACGCCCATCGGGCCGATGTCGGAGCGGCGCATGATGTCGAGCGCGGCGCTCGCCGGGCGGCGGCTGCCGAGCCCGTCGGCGGTGTCGGCGAGGCCGTCGAGGTGCAGGCCGCCGGTGAGGACGGCGATCACCGCGACCGCGAGCGCGGCGCCGAGCAGCCGCCCGGGCCCGGTCGCGTTGCGGCTGCCCGCCGCGAGCAGCACGCCGGCCCCGGCGCCGCCCACCAGCAGCCCGATGGCGGGTAGCCACAGCACGGCGCGCGCCGCCACCTCGTCGTCGAGGACCCCGCCGACCCCGGCGGGGATCGTGGTGAAGAGGCTGACCGCGACCCGCCAGGCGGGCGGCTGACGCTCGCTCATGAGTTCGCCCGCTACCGCAGCCTGCGGGCGATGCCCGCGGTGCACAGCCAGACCTGCTCGCACTCGGCGGCGACGAGGGCGTTCAGCTGGCCGAGCTCGTCACGGAAGCGCATTCCCGAGGCGGTGCCTGGCACAACGCCCGAGCCGACCTCGTTGCTCACCCCCACCACGACCCGCCGGGTCGAGCGCCAGGCGTGCAGCATCCCGTCGACGCGGGCGGCCAGCTCCTTGTCCGCGCCCGGGCACTCCGTCCACAGGCCGCACTCGTCCATGACCCCGGCCAGCCAGGTTGACAGGCAGTCCACCAGGACCGGGATGGCCTGCCGCGCGGGGGACCGGTCCGGGCTGGCGAGGACGCCGTCCAGGTCCAGCGTCTCGAGCGTGGTCCAGCTCGCCGGCCTGCGTTCCCGGTGCCGCTCGATCCGCTCGGCCCAGGACGGGTCGCTGTCGTCCTCCCGCGGGCCGCAGGCCACGTAGTCGACCTGGTCCCGGTGGCCGAGCATCCGCTCGGCGGCCACCGACTTGCCCGACCGCGCGCCGCCGAGTACGAGCACGCGGAACGGACGCCCGAGCCGGGGCCGGCCGGGCAGCGGCAGCCGCCCGGGCCCGGCGAGCGGGCGGGGACCGCCGTCGCGGACCAGCCGCATGGCCAAGCACCTTCCCCCCGAAATGGACACCGCGAACCAGCAGACTACGCTCCCGCGTGCGAGACGGGCAGCCCGCCAGTGCAGTCTCGGCCTCCTGAGCCCTGTCTCCGAATATCGTGTGCACTTAATCGCGGAAAACGTACATCAAACGCACACGATAATCGCGGCGCGCCCGCGCCCGTGCCCGCGGTTTAGCCGGCGAGCAGCCAGGCGGTGGTGTCCGGCGGCAGCCGCCCGCCGTCAAGCGGGCCGCTTGCCAGCAGCACCGACGTGTGCGGGGGCAGCCCGACCGGCGCGGCCGACAGGTTGGCGACGCAGCGCACCGTGCCCGTCGTGCTCTCCGCGGCGCTTTCCCCTGCGCCCCGGTCGAAGGCGAGCACCCCGTCCGGCGCCGGCCGCCAGCTCAGCGGCGCGGCCGCGAACGCCGGGACGGACCGGCGGATGCGCAGCGCCTCCCGGTACAGCAACAGCATCGAGTCGCCGTGCACCGACTCGGCCGCCACGGTCAGCTCGCGCCATTCCTTGGGCTGGGGCAGCCACGGCTCGGCCGCCGCGCCGGGCGGGGAGAAGCCGAACGGCGGCTCGGTGCCGGACCAGGGCAGCGGCACCCGGCAGCCGTCCCGGCCGGGGTCGGCACCGGCCGTCCTCTGCCAGATCGGGTCCTGGCGCAGCTCGTCGGGGATGTCCTGGACCTCCCACAGGCCGATTTCCTCGCCCTGGTAGATGTAGACGGAGCCGGGCAGCGCCATGGTAAGCAGCGCCGCCGCCCGGGCCCGGCGGGTGCCAAGGGCCACGTCGACGGGGAGGCCATGGAAGTACGGCCGGCGTTCCAGGTTGAACGACGTGTCGGGGCGCCCGTACCTGGACACCACCCGGTCCACGTCGTGGTTGGACAGCACCCAGGTGGCGGGCACGCCGAGCGGCGCGTTGAGCGCGAGGGTCTCGTCGATCACCCGGCGCAGCTCCGCGGCGTCCCACGGGCAGTTGAGGTACGGGAAGTTGAACACCGTGTGCAGCTCGCCGGGGCCCACGTAACGCGCCAGCCTAGCGGCGTCCGGCAGCCACACCTCGCCGATCAGCATCCGCTCCCGGTGGTCGCGGTCGCCGGACTCACGGTCGCCGAACTCGTCGGCGATGGCCCGCCACGACTGGTAGACAGCGTGCACCTCGTCGCGGTCGGTGTACGGGTGGGCCGGGCCGGGCGGCTGCTCGCCGGTGACGTCCGGCAGGGCCGCGTCCTTGCACAGCAGCGCCGCCGAGTCGATCCTGATGCCGTCGACGCCGCGCGCGAACCAGAAGCGCAGGACGTCCTCGAATTCCCGCCGCACGTCCGCGGAGTCCCAGTTGAAGTCCGGCTGCTCCGGCGCGAACAGGTGCAGGTACCACTCGCCGGGTGACCCGTCCGCCTCGGTGACCCGGGTCCAGGCGGGCCCGCCGAAGATGGACTGCCAGTTGTTCGGTGGCCGCTCGCCGGCCGCGCCGCGCCCCGGCCGGAACCAGAACCGCGCGCGCGCCGCCGAGCCGGGCGCGGCCGCCAGGGCCTCGGTGAACCACGGGTGCCGGTCGGAGCCGTGGTTGGGCACCACGTCGATGATGATCCTGATCCCGTGCGCGTGCGCCTCGGCGATCAGCGCGTCGGCGTCGGCGAGCGTGCCGAAGACCGGGTCGATGGACCGGTAGTCGGAGATGTCGTACCCGGCGTCGGCCATCGGCGACGGGTACCACGGGTTGAACCAGATGGCGTCGATGCCGAGTTCCGCCAGCTGGGGCAGCCGCGCTCGCGCGCCGGCCAGGTCACCGATGCCGTCGCCGTCGCCGTCGGCGAAGCTGCGCACGTAGAGCTGGTAGATCGCGGCGCTCTGCCACCACGAGTCGAGCCACCACGAGTCGGGGCGGCGGGAATCGGGCCGCGGGCCGGACGGCTCGGGGGCGGACGGCATTTGCACGGGGATCCTGCTTTCTCGTGATCTCGTGATACCCAAAAACGGCACGCGGCAGCTACGGCCGGGGCGCCGGCCGGTTACGACGGGAAGGGCGGGAAGGGGCGGGAAGGGCGGGAAGGGGCGGGAAGGGCGGGA
>CAZORE010000013.1:81308-88712 GCA_964581815.1 uncultured Streptosporangiaceae bacterium
CGGGAAGGGCGGGAAGGGGCGGGAAGGGCGGGAAGGGGCGGGAAGGGCGGGAGGTAAGAAGGTCAGCCTCTGATGCCGCCCGCGGTGAGACCGGCCATGATGTTGCGCTGGAAGATGAGGAAGAACAAGATCGTCGGGACCGCGGCCATGGCGGACGCGGCGATAAGCAGGTTCTGCGGCGTGCCGATCGCCGCCTGCCAGATGCCGACGTTGAGCGTCTCCCTCGTCGGGGTGTAGCCGTACTCGACGAGCAGCGGCCACAGGAAGTCCTTCCAGACCGCGACCAGCGAGAAGATCGAGACCACGCCGATGATCGGCCGGGAGATCGGCAGCACGATCTTCCACAGGATCATCAGCGGGGACGCGCCGTCCACCGACGCGGCGTCGATGTAGTCCGTCGGTATCGAGTCGAAGAACCGCTTGAGCAGGAAGATGTTGAACGCGTTGGCCACCGACGGCAGCCAGATCGCCTCGGGCGAGCCGATCAGGTTCCAGTGCAGCAGCGGCAGGTTGGCGATCGTCACGTACTGCGGCACCACGAGCACCGTGGCGGGGATCATCAGCGTGGCGAGCATGAGGAACAGCACCACGTTGCCGAGCGCGGGCCGCAGCTTGGACAGCGAGTACGCGGCGGCCACGTCGAAGACGAGCTGGAACGCCAGCGCTCCGAACGCGTAGTAGACCGAGTTCCACAGCATGAGCCCGACGTCGAGCCGGTTCCACGACTGCACGTAGCTGCTCGGGTAGACGTGATGCGGGTAGAGCGTCGGCGGTGTCGCGATCACTTCCTGCGTTGACTTGAGCCCGTCGGTGAACAGGAAGTACAGCGGCCCGAGGAACACGAGCGTGAACACGACGATCACCAGGGTGAGCACGGTCCGGTAGATGATCTTGCCGCTCCGGCGGTTCAGCGAAACGTCGGAGATCAGCGTTCTGGTAGAGCTCGCCGGGCGGCGGGCCGCCCGAGCGGACTTGGACGCCCGGTTGGACCGGGTAGCGGTAAAGACGCTGGCCATGAGCTGCGCAAACCCCCTAGCCGCGCTCGCGGGTGGCCCACAGGAACCCGCCGGAGAAAACGGCGAGCACCAGCATGAGGACCACGCCGAGGGCCGACGCGCTGTTGTAGTTGCTCGCGCCGCTCATCGCGAACGCGTACTGGTAGATGAGCATCACCACGGACTGGGTGTTGTCGCCCACGCCGCCGCCGCCGTTGGTGAGCACGAACGACTCGATGAACATCTGCATAGTCGCCACGACCTGCAGCATCAGCAGCAGCATGAGGATCAGCCTGGTCTGCGGGATCGTCACGTGCCTGATCCGGCGCAGGATGCCCGCCCCCTCGAGCTCGGCGGCCTCGTAGAGCTCGCCGGGGATGTTCTGCAGCGCCGCCAGGTAGATCAGCGTGGCGCTGCCCATGTTCATCCAGGTCGACGCGATCACCACGGACACCATCGCGGTGCTGATGAAGCCGGTGCCCGGCTGGAACACCCACTGCGACGTCGGCAGGTGCAGGGTGTGCAGGATGTCGTTGAACAGCCCGTACTGCGGGTTGTAGAAGTAGGCGAACAGCAGCAGCGCCGAGGCGGGCGGCAGCATCACCGGCAGGTACACGAGCACACGAAGGAAGCCGCGCGCGTGCCGCAGCTCGTTCAGCACGATCGCCACCACGAACGGCACCGCGTACCCGATGACCAGCGCGAGCACGGTGAATTCGAGCGTGTTCCGCCACGCCTGCCAGAACGTGGGGTCGCGGAAGATCCGGGTGTAGTTCACCCAGCCCGCCCACGCGTACCCGCCGCCGTACACCGGCTTCTGGAAGCTCATGATGATCTCGCGGACGATCGGGTACCAGGAGAAGAACGAGAAGCACAGCACCGCGCCAATGAGGAACGCCCAGGCCCCGGCGTTCCGCCGGGCTCTGGGCAGCACCGCCCTCGGCCGCCGGCCGGCCGTGGCCGGCGAGGCCCCTGCTCGTTCGAACAGAGTGCGCCGCGCGACCCCGGTGAGTACGTTGGCCATTCTTCCCTCCTGTCAGTGACGCCAGCGGGCCGACCGGGCCCGGGGCGGGCGGCTGAGGTCGCCGCCCGCCCCGCGTCCCGGTCGGTGATCGATCATGACGAGTCAGAACGAGGGCGGGCTACCCCGTCACGCGCCGCTGTTCGCCAGGATCGCGTTGACGTTGGCCGCCGCCGTCTTGAGCAGCGTCGGGATGTCCGCGTTCGGCTCGGTAAGCACCGCGAGCATCACCGGGTCAAGCGTCTTGTAGACCGCCTGCGCGTCGGTCGGCTCGCCGTCGCCCGCCTCCTGCGCCTTGACGAACGGCTCGTAGTACGCCGTGTTGATGGTGGCGGACGCCGCCCTCAGCTGGTTGATCTTGTCGCCGGTCGCGCCGTTGAACAGCTCGGGCTCGGGGAAGCCGACGGGGAACCCGTCCGTCTTCTGCCTGGCGAAGTTGAACTGCCCGGTACCGGGGGTCAGGTCCTCGAAGTTGAGCCACTTGATGCCGGCCTCGATCTGCGCCGGGGTGTCGTGCGGGGCGAACATGAAGTCGTTGCCGCCGGACAGCGAGCCGGCCGGGCTGCCGGCCGGGCTGGGCAGCGGGCCCATCCCGATGTCAGCGAGGTTGCCCTTGTCCGTCGGCACGATCACGTTGTAGACGTCGTCGGGCGCGCCGATGTACATGCCGAGCTTGCCCGCCGCGAACTGCTGCTGCAGCGTGCCCCAGGCCAGGCCCTGGCTCTTGCTCATCGCGTTGTCGGTGAACCGCAGGTCGTGCAGCGCCTGCAGGATCGCGATCCCGTTGGCGTTGTCGAAGTTCGCCGTTGGGGTGGCGCCGCTGTTGTTAACCATGCTGCCGCCCGCGGCGTCGATGTAGGAGGAGAAGTGCCAGCCGCCGTTGTTGCCCGCGCTGTAGTCACCCCAGCCCTCGATGCCGTTGCCGAGCTTGGAGATCGCGGTGGCGTCGGCCTCGACCTGGGCCCAGGTGGTCGGCGGGTTATCGGGGTTGAGTCCCGCCTGCTGGAAGAGCGCCCTGTTGTAGATGAGACCCTGGGTGTAGTTGGAGGTCGGCAGGCCGTAAATGGTTGAGCCCGCGGTGACCGCCTTCATCGAGCCCGGCTCGATGTCCTTGAGCGTCGGCACGGTCGTGGAGTTCACGTACTTGGTGATGTCGGCGGCCTGGCCCGCGAGGAGCACCTGCGGCAGGTCAGTGAAGTAGGTGTAGTAGAGGTTCGTCTCGGTCCCCGCGCGCAGCGTCGCGGTGAACTGCGCCTGGTTCGCGTCGCACGGGTAGTTGTAGACGCTGTCGATGGTGATGCTGGGGTTGGCCTTCTCGAAGGTGGCCACGTCCGCCAGCCACTCCTTGTGCTGCACCGGGGCCTGCGCCGCCGGCGGCGCGCAGTTGATGCTGATCGTGACCTTGCCGCCTGACCCGGCCGGGCCGCCGCTCGAGGCCGAGTTGCTAGAGCACGCCGCGGCGGCGAGGACCGTGCCCGCCACTGCGGCGACCGCGACCACCCGGCGGTGACGCAGTCGGTCGTACATGCTGCTCATCGCTCCATCCCTTCCATGGGCTGATGGGGGCGATGGGCGTCCGGTACCGCTACGCTGCTGCGATCCGGTCGGGCGCCGTCGCCGTTAGGGTGAAGATACATAGCCGGACATCTACCGGCAAGATCCGGATTATCCGTTGCAAAGAAACAACATTCATGCGCAGGTCTCTGACTCTGCGCTTGTGAGCGCCCACATGCGGCGCAGATCCAGCCTGCCTGCGGCTTCGGTTCAGCAAGGTGCAGCGCCGGCAGCCGGTAGAAGATAAAAATATCTCTCTTATAACGCAATTTCTTGCGTTGATATGACATACTCTTGCGCATGACGCGTACTCCAGCCCGACGGCTCGCCGAGGTGGCGAAGAAGGTCGGGGTCAGCGAGGCCACCGTGAGCCGGGTGCTCAACGGCAAGCCCGGCGTGTCCGATAGCACGAGAGAGACGGTGCTCACCGCCCTGGACGTGCTCGGCTACGAGCGGCCGAGCAAGCTGCGCGGCCAGCGCGCCCGGCTGATCGGCCTGGTCGTGCCCGAGCTGCAGAACCCCATCTTCCCGGCACTCGCCGAGGTCATCGGGGGCGCCCTCGCGCAGCGCGGGTTCACCCCGGTGCTGTGCACCCGCACCGCGGGCGGGCTCTCCGAGGCTGACTACGTGGACATGCTGCTCGAGCAGCAGGCGTCCGGCGTAGTGTTCGCCGGCGGCCACTTCGCCGAGCTCGCCGCGCCGCACGACCACTACCGGCTGCTGCGCGCCCGGGGCGTCCCTGTCGTGCTGATCAACGCGGCGATCGACAACCTCGACTTCCCCTGCGTGGCAACCGACGACGCCTCCGCCGCCACCCAGGCGTTCACCCACCTGTCCGCGCTCGGGCATGAGCGCATCGGCCTGCTGCTCGGCCCCGAGGACCATATGCCGTCGCGCCGCAAGCTAGCCGGCTTCACCGAGGCGGCGCAGCGCGCGGGCATCGTCGTCGCGCCAGTCGAGCACGCCCTGTTCTCGCTCGAAGGGGGCCAGGCGGCCACCACCCGGATGCTGCGCCAGGGCGTGACCGGCATCATCTGCGCCAGCGACGTCCTCGCGCTCGGCGCGATCCGCGCGGCGCGCCGGGCCGGCCTGGCCGTGCCCGGCGACGTGTCCGTGGTGGGCTACGACGACTCCGCCTGGCTGAACTCCACCGATCCGCCGCTAACCACGATCCGCCAGCCCATCGAGTCGATGGGCAAGTCCGCGGTCGCGCTGCTCGTTAACCAGATGGAAACGGTCATCGCGCACCCGGGTGAGCTGCTTTTCGAGCCCGAGCTTGTCGTCCGGGGCTCGACCGGCCCCGCCCCCGTCCGCGAGGCCTGACCAGCCGGGCGGCTAAGGACCTTAAGCCTGGGAGCTAAGGACAATCCGGCCGCGGTCCGGCGTGATCGCCCGATCCGCGCCGCCTGGCCTCATCCGCATTCTCGGGAGTAACGGAATAGCCCCATCACTCCCCGGAGGCCAGCATGAACCGCATCCGTACCATCGGCCGGCACATTTCCCTGCTCACCGGCCTTGTCACCGTCCTGCTGGCAGCCGTCGGTGCCGTTCCCGCGTTCGCCAGCAGGACCCCGCCGCTCAACGCCGGGTTCGGCTCCGCGCCGGCGGGCGGCGGCACGCCCGGCTGGCAGATCGCCCTCATCGTCGTGGGAGCCGCGCTCGCGGCCGCCGTCGCCGCGGTCGCGATCGTCCGCCTGGCCAGGGCCAACCGCCGCCAGGCAGCCGCACCACAGCGCCAGGCAGTGCCCGGCAAGTGATCTCGCCAAGGCGCCCGGCCCGCGCACGGCTCGCCGCCTATCCCTACCCCCGTGTACCGGTATCTGGCCCAGGGTTCCCCTGGGCCAGTATCGTTCTGGCCCGATGTTCCACAGGACCAATGCACCTCAGGCCGGTGTGGTCGCAGCGCCGATGATGGCCGGGCTCACGAACGGCGGCACCTTGGGCAGCGCGGTGTGCTCGACCATGGTGACGGTGAAGCCGGCCTGCCTGATGGTGTCCAGGGTGGGCCGGTTGCAGTCGCAGCGGACCACGATCCGGTTGAGCCAGTTCATCTTGTCCTGCTGCCGCGCCCGCTTGGCGTCCTCGGCGCGCACGTGCTCGAGGAACAGCAGCGTGCCGCCTGGCCGCAGCACCCGGCGGAGCTCGCGCAGCGCCCGCGGCTGGTCATCAACCCCGCACAGGACCAGGGTCGACACCGCGACGTCGAAGGTCGCGTTCTCGAACGGCAGGTCCTCGGCAGGCGCGCGCAGCACGGTGGCGGTAGAGCCGAGCTCGGTGAGCCGGCGTTCCAGCCGGCGCACCATCGGCGTGACCGGCTCGGTCATCGTCAGCGAGTCGACCTCGGGACCGTACCAGGGCAGGTTCGCCCCGGTGCCGCTGCCGATCTCGAGCATCCGCCCCTTGGCGCCGGCCAGCAGGCGCTTGCGCATGTCGCGTAGCCCTGCCTCCTCAGTCTTGCCCATCTGCCGGTCGTAGGTCATGGCGAAAAAGCTGTCTCGCAGCGACATGGTTGCCTCGCTTCGTTCCCGTGCCCTCCCTGCGGAGAGCCTCTTGATTACCGACCGTACGAGCGCGTCATCGCCGGCCGCATGGGGCCAATGCCTCATCTTCTGCGCCGGTTTCGCTGCCTCATCGTTGTCACCTCGGCCGAACCGAGGCCGCGGGTTACGCTTATGCGATGGAGGGTGCCGGGCATTCGCGGGTCCGGCTGGCGGAGCTGGTCGCGTCGCTGTCACTCGGCGTGGACCTTGGCTTCGGCCAGCCGATGGAGCACGTGCTGCGCCAGTGCCTGATCGCCCTGCGGCTCGCCGAGCGTCGCACGCTGAGCGAGCAGGACCGCGCGGCGGTCTACTACACCGCCCTGCTCGTCAACGTCGGCTGTCACTCAGACGCGCATGAGCAGGCGAAGTGGTTCGGCGACGACATCACGCTGAAATCCGGGAAGTACGACCACGAGTTTGGCAGTGTGCGCGGGATGCTGGCGATGCTGCGGCTGATCGGGGCGGGCAATCCTCCGCTGCACCGCTTCCGGGTCGGACTTGAGTTCGCCATGTCCGGGCACCGGGAGCTCGACGGGATGATCACACAGCACTCGAGGCTGGCAGGGACACTGGCCGAGCAGCTCGGCCTGCCGGCCGGCATCCGCGAGGCGATCGGCGCCGCGTACGAGCACTGGGACGGACGGGGCTGGCCGGGCGAGCTGAAAGCCGAGGCGGTGCCGGTCGCGGCCAGGATCGCCCAGCTCGCCGAATTCACCGAGGTCGCGCACCGGACACGCGGCGTCGAAGCGGCGCGGGCGCTGGCGCGCGCACGGTCGGGCGGGCAATTCGATCCGCACCTGGCGGCCTTGCTGTGCGCGGACGCGGACGAGATCTTCGCCGGCCTCGACGCGATTCCCACCTGGCAGGCGGTGATCTCCGCCGAGCCGGCCCTCGCGGTCGAGCTGTCCCCGGCCGAGATGGACGGCGCGCTGACCGCGGTCGCGAACTTCGTCGACCTCAAGTCGCCCTTCACGCTCGGTCACTCGGTCGCGGTGGCGGAGCTGGCCGAGGACGCCGGGCGCAGGCTCGGGCTGCCCGCCGGGAAGACGGACCTGCTGCGCCGGGCCGGCCTGGTCCACGGCTACGGCCGCCTTGGCGTGTCGAACTCGATCTTGGACCGGCCGGGCCCGCTGAGCGCCGGCGAGTGGGAGCGCGTCCGCATGTCTCCCTACCTGACCGAGCGGATGGTGCGGCAGTCGGCGGCGCTAGGGCCGCTCGGCGAGATCGCGGTGCAGGTCCGCGAGCGGCTAGACGGCAGCGGCTACCCGCGCGGGCTTTCCGGCGGCGCGATCTC
>CAZORE010000013.1:88812-94501 GCA_964581815.1 uncultured Streptosporangiaceae bacterium
GCGAGCGGCTAGACGGCAGCGGCTACCCGCGCGGGCTTTCCGGCGGCGCGATCTCCCGGCTGGCCCGGGTCCTCGGCGCGGCCGAGGCCTACCAGGCGATGCGCGAGCCGCGGCCGTACAGAGCCGCCCGGCCGGCCGCGGACGCCGCGGCCGAGCTGCAGGCCGACGTCCGCGCGGGCCGCCTGGACGCCGACGCCGTCGGCGCCGTCCTCGAGGCGGCCGGCCACCGGGTGACCCGGCGCAGGACGGCGGTGGCGGGCCTGACCGCCCGCGAGGTCGAGGTGCTCATCCTGCTGGCCCGCGGCGCGTCAAACAAGCAGATCGCGGCGGACCTGGTGATCACGCCCAAGACGGCGGGGAATCACGTGGAGCACATCTACGCCAAGATCGGCGCGTCCAGCCGGGCGGCAGCAGCGATGTTCGCCGTGCAGCACGGCCTGCTGCCCGAGGACGAGATCGCCGTCCCCGTCCAGTAAACGGGGGATTGACGCCGGGCGTCGCCGGCTGGTGGGCTTGTCTGGTGGGGGCCGGGACTGGGTTCGCTGGCCGGCGGGGTGAGCTGGCCCGCTTCGCGCGCGCGCTGGCCGGTGAGACGCGCCTGCTGCTCGTGGTGGGGGACGCTGGCGTGGGCAAGACCAGGTTCGTGACGGAGGCGCTGCGCGCTGCCGCCGTCGACGGGGTGATCGCGGCCTGGGGCGGCTGCCTGCCGCTTACGGAGAAGCTTCCGCTGCTGCCGGTGGTGCAGGCACTGGGCGAGATCTCCCGCCGCTCGGACGGTCGCCTGCTCGCCGCCGCGCTGAGCGCGGCGCCCGGCTACGCGCGCGCCGAGATGGCGCGGCTGGTCCCCGGATTCGAGCCGGACGGGCCTGGCGCAGGCAACGGAGGCAGCGCCGCAGAGGCAGGCAGCTGGCAGCGGGACCGCCTGTTCTCGGCGGTGGCGGACGTCCTCGCCGCGATGGCCGAACGGTCGCCGGTCAGTGTGGTGATCGAGGACGTGCACTGGGCGGATGCCGCGACGCTTGACTGCCTTATCTACCTGCTGCGGGCGCGGGGCGAGGCCGGGCTGACGGTGGTGGCCACCTGCCGCGGCGACGAGGCGCCGCTGCATGAGCTGGTGGTGTCCTGGCTGGCTCACGTGCGCGGCAGCGGCCCGGTGCAGGAGATCCGGCTGGGGCCGCTGAGCCGGGCAGAGACCGGCGACCAGATCGTGGCGCTTGCGGGCGGCCCGGTCCCGGACAGGCTTACCGATGAGGTGTTCGCCCGGGCGGAGGGTAACCCGTTCTTCACCGAGCAGCTCGTCACGGCGGCGCTGGCCGAAGAGGAGCCGGACGGCAGCGCCGGCAGTGCAGGCAGCAGCCCCGACCGTTCAGCTCGCGGCGCGGCGGGCGAGAATCGGGATCCCGGTGGCGCAGCGGGCCCGCGAAAGGTGCCGACGGCGCTTCCGGTCCGGCTGGCGGAGCTGCTGCTGACGCGGGCGGGACGCTGCGGCCTCGACGGGCAGGCGGTGCTTGAGGCGCTGTCGGTCGCGGGCCGGCCGCTGGATGAGGCGGCGCTGAGCGAGGTCACCGGGCAGGGCCCGGCGGCGGTCCGCCGGGGGCTGCGCGAGCTGGCCGCCGCCCGGCTGCTCGCAGACCCCGTGGGCGATTCGGCCGTCCCGGTGGCCATCGGGGCAGGGCAGGCCACCGACGTGCGGGGAAGCGGCCAGCCGACCAGGGCGAATCGGCCACGGCACGCGCTGCTCGCTGAGGCGGTGGCCGGCGCGCTGCTGCCCGGCGAGCGGGCGGTGCTGCACGAGCGGACCGCGGCGATGCTTGAGTCGGCGGGCGATGACATGCTGGCCGCCGAGGCGGCCGGCCACTGGCTCGCGGCGGGCCAGCCGGACCGGGAACTGCCCGCCCGGGTGACGGCGGGCCTGGCCGCCGAGCGGGTCTTCGGCTACGGGCAGGCGGCGGCGCACTTCCAGCGGGCGATCGAACTGTGGCGCGACCTGCCCGGACTGGGCGACCGGCCCGCGAGCGTCCCCTCGGTAACAGGCCCGCGCGGGACCGGCCCACAGGAAACAGGCATGCCCGGCCTGCCCGGGCTCTACGTGCGAGCGGTCGACGCGCTGCGGATCGCGGGCGATATCGAGCGCGCCGGAGCGCTGGCCGAGGAAGCCTATTCCCTGTTCGCCGGCCACCCGGACCAGGACACCGCGGCGGCGGTCATCATCCGCGCGGCGGAGTCCCGGATGGGGTCGCAGCCGCATGCCGCCCTTCAGCTGTTTCAGGAAGGCATCAGGCTGGTCAGCGAGGGCCCGCCGTCCGCCGTCCAGGCTGAGGCATGGTACGGGTACGGCCGCGTCTTCCAGGAAACCGGTGCAGGCGACCAGGAGAGCAGTCGGGCGGCCCTCGAACGGGCTGCTGAGATCGCCGCGGCAGCCGGCGCGGCGGCGCTTGTCCCGCGCAGCCTCGTCACATTGGTCATACAAATGGAAATGTGCGGCGGTGCAGGGGAGACGTTCGCGCTGCTTGCCCGGGCGCGCGAGCTTGCCGAGGCGTGCGGGGACGGTGAGTCCCTTTTGCTGGCAGCCGTTGTGGAATGCTTCCGGCACTCCTCCTCAGGCCAGACGGAAACCGCGCTCGGTGTGGCACTAGCCGGGCTGCGAACCGCACGCCTGCTCGGTCTGCAGGACAGCCTGTCAGCGGTGAACTTGACCGCCAATGCCTGCGGCGTGTTCATCGAGACCGGCCAGACTGCGGCGGCGGGCGCGCTGGTCGATCCCCTGACCGGCGGCCCGCCTGACCTCCATGGCGTGTACACCCACCTGTGCCGCGTCGAGATCGACCTGCTGCGCGGTGACCTGGAGGCGGCACAGCGGCGGCTCGGGCAGGTCCGGGCGATGACCGCTGGCCTGGCAGGCGGGTTCCGCGGGCAGGATTACGCGCCGTTTCTGGCCGCGGAGCTGGCCCTGTGGACCGGACGACCAGGCGAGGCGCTCGCGGAAATCACCAGCGCACTGCACGCACTCTCCCTCCCCATCATGAGTACGGCAGGCGGGCTCCTTATGCTCGGCATGCGTGCCTGCGCCGACCTGGCCGAGACGGCGCGAGCTCGCCGGGACGACGCCGCGCAGGCCGATGCCCTGGCCGCCGCGGCGGACCTGGAGTCGTGGGTGGACCGGCTGGAGGTCCGGCCGTTCACCGATCACCCCCCAGACATGTACCCGCCCGCCGAGCGGGCCACCTGGCAGGCCGAGCGCGCCAGGCTGACCGGGGACAGCGACCAGGCCGCCTGGGCCGGCGCGGCGAAGACCTGGGCCGATATGGGGCGCGTGCACCGCGCCGCCTACGCGCGGTGGCGGCAGGCGCAGGCGCTGCTCGGCGCGGGACACCCCGCCACGGCGGCCGCCCCGGCGCTGCGCGCCGCCGCAACGGAGGCCACGGGCCACACGCCGCTGCTCGCCCAGGTCCGCGCGCTCGCCGAGCGGGCGCGCATCGACCTCACCGGGCCCGCCGCCGGCGGCGCGGCGGCGGCCGTGACCAGGGAACCGGACCGTCACGGGCTGACCGGCCGGGAGCTGTCGGTGCTGCGGCTGCTCGCCCGCGGCCGGACCAACGCGCAGATCGGCGCCGAGCTTTACATGAGCCCCAAGACCGCCAGCGTGCACGTGTCAAGCATCTTCCGCAAGCTCGGCGTCTCCGGCCGGGCGCAGGCCGCCGCCGTCGCCGAGCGGGCCGGCCTGCTGGACGATCCCCGGCCCTGACCACGCCGCGGGCCGCCGTCGAGCCGGCTGCCCCGATGTACTGCCCGCAGCCCTTCGGGCCGCCGCTGAGCGCCGTAGCCGGCTGCCGCCTGCTACTCGTAGAAGGCGAACACGCGCACCTCGACGGACGAGCGCGGCGGCGCGGACGTCGGGCAGGACTCGTTGACGAACGCGCTGTGCGGCACCTGCTCAGCGTGGCCTGGCGCCGAGTCGAACGACCTGAAGACGTACGCCTCGTCCCGCGTCATGTCCGGGCAGTACCACCAGCGGTGCCCCCGGTTGTGGTAATAGGTGATGTTTTCCCAGGTCAGCAGCTCGTCGGCGGCTGATTTCATGGTGATCTCGCAGTACTGCTTGTCCTGCGGCGCGACCGAGCGAACGTCGCACAGCGCGAGCGGCACGTCCTGCGGGGGGCCGGAGAAGGCCCGCCACACGTTGAAGACCGAGTACCGGTGACGCAGCCGCTCCGTGACCTCGGCGGCGGGCAGGCTCCTGCGCAGCATCGACTCGGCGGCCGGGGCGCTGAAGTCCGCGTGCGCGAAGTCCCCCGTGAACGTGGTGCCGGCGGGCCGGCTGCCCAGTCGGCCGCTGACCCGCACCACGGGGGTGTTGAGCAGCGCGGTCGCCGCGCACCCGGTGAGCGAGCGGACGAGCTCGCGTGCCTCGGCGATGTACCGTGCGGCCACCTCGTCGCGGTCGTAGAAGTCGCGGACCGCGGTGGGCGCGTCGGCCAGCGTGAATCCCTCGCGGTCGAGGGAGAACCCGCCGCCGGCCGCACGCATGCTCGAGACGGTCACCGGCTTGCCCGTCAGCGGGAGCGCGGTGAAGTCTGGCCGCTCCTGCGCCGCGGGACGCCGCGGCGGGTCGTAGTAGGCGATCAGGGCGCGCATCGCGGTTAGCCTCCCTGCGGTCTCGCCTCGGTAACCTGCTGGCCCAGGGCCTCCTCGCGGAGTGCCTCCTGCTCACGGAATGCCTCGGCGATGGCCTCGTGGCGCTCGGCGACCAACGGGTACCAGTCGGGGTGGGTGAGGGCGTACAGGTCGCCGCGCTTGATCGCGCGGACCACCACCGCGCCGGCGTCTTCCGGGTAGATCCACCGGTACCTGGGGTTGTCCTCGAGCTCGATGTCGATGTCCTTGAAGCCGGCGTCCGGCAGGTCGGCGGGGCGGTTGCGCGATGACGTGCCGATGTTGGTGTGCACCGTGCCCGGGCAGAGCACCGACACGCCGACCCGCGAGTTGTCCGCGGCCAGCTCGGCGGCCAGTACCTCGGTCAGCCCCACCACGCCGAACTTCGCGGCGGCGTAGGCGCCGAGCCGGGGCCCGGCGACCAGGCCGGCCATGGAGGCGGTGTTCACGATGTGCCCGCCCTCGCGGTTCTGCTTGAGCACGGGCAGGAACGTGTGCACGCCGTGGATGACGCCCCACAGGTTCACGCCGAGCATCCAGCGCCAGTCGTCGAGGGTCAGGTCGGCGACCGGCGCGAGCGGCCCGATGCCGGCGTTATTGCAGACCACGTGCACGGCTCCGTACCGGGCCAGCACGGTACGGGCCAGGGCGTCAACGCTGGCCGGGTCGCTCACGTCGGTCTGGACGGCGGCCGCCCCGATCTCCTGCGCGGTCGCTTCCATCGCGTCCAGCTGGATGTCCGCTATGACCACCTGCGCGCCCTCGGCGACGAGCTCGGTGGCGATCCCCTTGCCGATGCCGGAGGCGCCGCCGGTCACCACGGCCACCTTCCCGGCCAGGTCAGGCAGCACAGTTACCTCCCGGGGGGACGACCCCCCGGACGAGTACTCTAATTTTGCCTTTGGCCGGAAAGTAACTTCCTCGGCAGGCGCAAAATTAGAGCACTCGACCCCCCGATGTCCGGGGTGTTCGAGGCCGTCAAGTTGGTTTGTCCTTCTGCTGAGATTCTCCGATCACGCGGGGGTGCGCAATGCCC
>CAZORE010000014.1:0-4086 GCA_964581815.1 uncultured Streptosporangiaceae bacterium
TGGCCCGCGTCGTGGTCAAGGTCCGCTACGCCCCGTTCGTCACCGTCACCCACGGTGCGCCGCTCGCCCCGGGCACGCAGTCGCCTCCAGGCATCCCGCAGCCGTACGGCGAGCCGCTTCCCCTCAGCGAGCCGTCCGCCCCCGCCTCACCAGGCCGCGCAGACCCCGCCGCCGAGAGCGAAGGGGCGAATCCGCCCGACCCCGCGGCCGCCGATGCCACCTGGGCCGCGATCATCGAACAAGCCGCCGCGGTCGCGCTGGCCAAGTTCACCCCGGGACGCCCGGTCCGCCTGCTCGGCGTCCGCGCGGAGTTCGCCGACAACCCCAGCTAGCGTGCGCGGGGCCAGGGACGAAACTGCACCATGACGCTCAGACGTGCGCGCTGAGCCAGTCGCAGAACGCAGCACTCGCTGCGAAGAACTCCCTGGTCTTCTCTAGCAGGTCAAGAACAAGAAACAGCCGCCACCGAACGGGTGCGTGCCTTCGCCGCCCGGCGAAGATCATTGCCCGAGTGCCTGGTCAAGGGGGACCAGGTGACGCTGCAGGGCGAAGATGGCGGCCTGAGTGCGATCGGCGAGCCCGAGTTTGCCGAGGATGCTGGACACATGGCTCTTCACGGTCTCCTCGGAAACGGAAAGCGCTTTCGCGATCTCGCGGTTAGACCGGCCCTGGGCCAGTCCCTTGAGCACGTCGGTTTCCCGAGGGGTGAGCTGCGCGAGCGGGTCGGCGGCGGCTTGGCGCAGCTCGCGGAGCATGCGGGCGGTGGCACCCGGCTGCAGGACGCTCTCGCCGCGCGCGGCGGCACGCACCGCGTCGATGACCTGGTCCACGCCGGCGGTCTTGGGCAGGTAAGAGAGTGCCCCTGCCTTGAGTGCCCTGATGAGGTGCTGGTCGTCGGGAGAGGAGGTCAGCACAAGGACGACGGCGGTCAGGCCTTCCTCCTGCATCGCGGCGAGCACGCCAAGTCCGTCGAGCCGGGGCATGAGCAGGTCGAGGAGCACGACATCAGGCCGGAGCGCGCGGATCGCGTCGAGCGCGGCCACCCCGTCGGCCGCCTCACCCGCGACCTCGATGCCTGGCTCGGATGACAGCAGGAATCGCAGGCCCTGCCGGACGACCTTGTGGTCATCGGCGATCAGCACCGCGATCATCGGGGCTCCAGCAGCGGAAAGGACGCGCGCACGCGGGTGCCCTCGCCTGGAACGCTGTCGATGACGAGCTGGCCGCCGAGTTCGGTGACCCGGTCCCGCATCGTCTGCAGGCCAAGACCATCCGCGTTCGGCGGCCGCATCACGTCGAAGCCGCGGCCGTCGTCGGCCACCTCAAGCAGGACGTGCCGCCGGTCCGCCCGGAGCAGGACGGTAACCTGGCGAGGCTCCGCATGCCTGGCGGCGTTGGCGACCGCCTCCTGCGTCACCCGCAGCACCGCGTGCTCAAGCGCTGTCGGCAGCTCGGCAGGGCCTGGTCCGGCCAGGTCGACCTCGGAGCGGACCGGGATGTCGAGTCGCTCGCTGTAGCTATTGCATACGCCTTCGACCGCGCGGGTCAGGTCGGCCTCCTCAAGCGCGACCGGGCGCAGCGCGAGCAGCAGCGACCGCATCTCTCGCATCGTGTCACCCGCCGTCCGTTCCATGGTCTCCACCTCAGGCAGCCCGGGGGAGCCGGCGGGCAGCGTCCGGCGCAGGCCGCCGGCCAGGACGCTGAGCGAGAACAGCTCCTGGGAGATGGAGTCGTGCAGCTCGCGGGCGATCCGCGCGCGTTCCTCGTGCCGGGCGTGCGCCCCGGCGAGCTGCCTGGTGGCGTCGAGCGACGCCTGGAGCTGGCCGGCCATCCGGTTGAAGTTCTCCTCTAGCTGGGAGACTTCGTCGTGACCCGAGACTCGTACCCGCTGCCCGAAGTCCCCGTCGGCCACCTTGAGGGTCTTCGTCGCGAGCCGCCCAAGCCGCCGGGTGAGCCGCCTGGTGGACAGCAGCCCGAACGCCAGCCCGACCGGAATGGCAGCGGCGAGCACCGCCGCGCCGGCCCAGATGAGCGTCGGCGATGCGGTGATCCCCCGAGTTCCCGGTGCGATGGCGGGAACTTCCAGGTAGAGCAGGCCGAAAACCTTTCCGCTGCCTGCTGGCGGCGAACCGGACGGGGCCGCGCCCGGCGCGGGCGCCGTCCCCTTGGGCTGGCCAGGCTGGGAGAGGATGACGGGCGCGCTCGCCCACGCCACTTTGCCGCCCGGCAGCGGCACAAGCCCGCTTCCCGACGTTGGCCAGCGCGCGAACGTGAGCACCTTCCGCGGCACCCCCGCCTGCGCGTCTGAGCCGTGGCTGCCCACCGGAAAGCAGGCCGGATAGGAGCTCGCGAGCACCGTGCCGTCGCGGGACACGACGACGGCGAATGACGCGGCGGCCAGGTCACAAGCGGGATCGGCGGTGTACGGGATGAGCACGCCGCCGCTGCCGTCCGGTTGCGCCTTGCCTGGGGTGACCGGGCTGCCCGGCAGGCCGATGGTCGTGCTCGGCAGCCCGCCTGCCGAGGTCACGCCGACGGCCAGCTTCGCCGCCAGCCCCGTCGCTCCTGCCTGAGCGAGCCCCTGCACCTGCACCGGGGTGAGCGGCGTCGGCGGGCTGAGCGCCGCCGCCCCGAAGATCACCAGCTCGGTGAGTAGCACGGCGGCCGCGGTCACGGCGACGTAGGTCGCGGTCATCGCCGCCTGTAGCCCCCAGCGCCTGTTCATGGTCGGCCCTTCACGGCGCAGCAGCTTCCATGGCCGAAGACTAACCCGCTGATCAGCGTGGCTCCACCCGCTGACGGGGGAGAGGGACTCACGGAAAAGGGGGAGCCGCATTCGCTCCGCGCCGCGATGACCCGTGCCTGGTGGCGATGCGAGTCTCGGTGGCACCTTCCCGCACCGGCGGGACCAATCGCAGGAGAAGCAGATATGACGCGGATCACCCGACTGCGCCTGGCCGGCTGCCTGATGGCGTCCGGTGTCGCGGTCGCGAGCTTCACACTGGCCGGATGCGCCTCCGGCGCCGGCAGCGGCAGTTCCGCTGCCCAGACCGGGGGAACCCCGGATGCCTCGACCATGGCGATCGTGACGTGCTACCGCACGCACGGCGACCCCTCGTTCCCCGATCCCGTCTACGACCCGAGCGATGGCCGCTGGCACTTCGCCGTCTCGCCGGGGTCCGCTCCGGCGAGCACCCAGGCGGCCTGCCAGCACCTGTTCCCGTCGGACAACGCCTCGCCGCCCGTACCGCAGGCACAGTTCCAGCAGCTCGTCCGCCTGGCCCAGTGCATCAGGCAGCACGGCGTGCCCACCTGGCCTGACCCGGACCCGGACGGCTCGTTCCCGCTGCCGCCATCGCTCCAGACGAAGACGCCGGCCGACGGGGCGGCCCTGGGGGCATGCAAGCAGTACATCCCGAACGGAGGCATCGATGTCCACGCGGTCTCGTAGCGCGCTGATGCGCCCCAGGCGCGGACGGGCGCTGCTCGCGTCCGGCGCCATGCTGGCAACCGTCATGGTGCTGGCTGGCTGTGGCTCCGGCGGCACAGCGACCGTTCAGGCAGGGAGCGGCACACCGGATGACGAGACGATGTCGATCGTCACCTGCTACCGCACGCACGGCGATCCGTCCTTCCCCGATCCCGTCTATGACCCGAGCGACGGCCGCTGGCACTTCGCCATCTCACCGGGCTCCGCTCCGGCGAGCACCCAGGCGGCCTGCCAGCACCTGTTCCCGTCTAGCAACGCCTCGCCGCCCGTCCCGCAGGCACAGTTCCAGCAGCTTGTCCGGCTGGCCGAGTGCTACAGGCAGCATGGCGTGCCCAACTGGCCTGACCCGGATCCGGACGGCTCGTTCCCGCTGCCGTCGTCGCTCAACCCGAAGGACGCCGCGAACAGGGCAGCAGGGGTCGCCTGCCAGCGGTACCTGCCGAGCAGCGGGCACATCGATGTCCACATTGTCTCCTGACCCCTCGCCGGGCACGGGCCCGGCGCACGCGGCAGCACTGGCGCACGCGGAAACACTGGCACGCGCGGAAACACTGGCACGCGCGGAAACACTGGCACGCGCGGAAACACTGCCGACG
>CAZORE010000014.1:4186-38878 GCA_964581815.1 uncultured Streptosporangiaceae bacterium
CGCGGAAACACTGGCACGCGCGGAAACACTGGCACGCGCGGAAACACTGCCGACGGAGCCGCCCCGTGCCGCGCCGCCACCTCCGCTGGCCCGCGGCAGGCGTTCGCTTGCGGTGGCCGCGACCGGAGTCGCGCTCGCCGCGGTGGCGGGCTTCGCGGCTCGCGGGCTGTGGCCGGGCGGTACGCATCCGCCCGCGGCGTCGGCCGTCACAGCGGCGACCGCTCTCGTGGTGCGCACCGACCTGTCCGCTCGCCAGCTGGTGGCCGGCACCCTCGGTTACCAGGGTTTTTTCACCGTCGCCAACGAGTCGGACGGCGGGATCATCACCTGGCTGCCTGCCGGGGGAGACATCGTGCGCCGCGGGCAGCCGCTGTTCTCCGTCGACGACCAGCCGGTGACGCTGTTGTATGGCGCACTCCCCGCATGGCGGCCGTTCGTCCCCGGCATGACCGCCGGTCCCGACGTCCGGCAGCTCCAGCGCAACCTCGCCGCCCTCGGCTTCGATCCCGGCCCGGCTGATGGGGTGTTCGGCTGGGGCACAGTGCTCGCGGTGCAGCGGTGGCAGCAGGCCCGCGGCGAGACCGTCACCGGCACGATTCCCCTCGGCGCGGTCGCGTTCCTGCCCGGGCCGCTGCGCGTCACCGCTACGCCGGAGCAGCCAGGCGCTCCTGTCGCCGCCGGCGCCAGCGTCGTGGTTGGAACGTCGCTGACGGCTGGGGTCCAGGTCTGGCTGCCAGTCGGCGGCCCGCCCATCCGGACTGGCGATCAGGTGACAGTCACGATGCCGGACGGGTCCACCACTGTCCCCGGCGACGTGACCGCCGTCGGCAGCGTGGCCACCGTGCCCGGCGCATCCGGCGGCGCATCGGCTGGCCAGGCGGGCGGCAATGGCCAGGGCGGCAGTGCGAATTCAAGCGGCAGCCAGGCCGCTGAGATCCCCGTCACGATTACCATCAGGGCCGCGATCCCTGCCGGGCTCGACCAGGCGCCCGTGCAGGTGTCGATCACCGAGCGGCGGACCGACGGCGTCCTCGCCGTCCCGGTGACCGCGCTGCTTGCCGCGCCAGGCGGCGGCTACGAGGTCCAAGCCGCGGGCGCACGCGAACGGCTGATCCCGGTGACGACGGGCCTGTTCGATGACGCCAGCGGCCTCGTCGCGGTCACGGGCACCGGGCTGGCGCCCGGCCTGGCCGTCACGGTGGCCCAGTGATGACGGGCCAGCCGATGAGCCCGCCGATGGCCACGGAACTTGGACGTACCCCGGCGCTCAGCCTGCGCGACGTCCGCAAGAGCTATCCGGGTACGCCCCCGGTGGAGTCCGTCCGGGGCGTGACCCTGGACGTCATGCCCGGCGAGCTGGTCAGCATCGTCGGCCCGTCAGGCTCAGGCAAGAGCACCCTGCTGCACCTCGCCGCTGGCCTCGACCGTCCCACCGCCGGCTCGGTGGCGATCGCGGGCCAGGACGTGTCCGCGCTGTCCGACCGCGAGCTCGCCGGCCTGCGCGCCTGGCGAGTCGGTGTCATCTTCCAGCAGTTCTTCCTGATCGACGCCCTGACCGCCCTGGATAACGTGGCGGCCGCAATGCTCTACCAGGGGGTTCCCGCAGGGCGCAGGCGGCGGGCCGCCGCGGCCATGCTCGACCTGGTGGGCCTCGGCCACCGGATGACTCACCAGCCCAGCAGGCTGTCCGGCGGCGAGCAGCAGCGCGTCGCGATCGCCAGGGCGCTGGTGGGGAATCCGGCCGTCGTCCTCGCCGACGAGCCGACCGGCAACCTAGACCAGGCAACCGGCCAGGAGATCATGGCCTTGCTCCGCGCCCTAAACGCCGACCATGGCGTGACCCTGGCCGTGATCACCCACGATCCGTCGATCGCCGCGTCCGCGTCACGCCGCATCGAGCTCCGCGACGGCCGCGTCGTTGCCGACCACCGCGAAAGGCAAGCACACTGATGACCCGCCCCGCCGCCCCGCGGCCCACCCTGCGGCGATCTACCCTGCGACCCGGCGACACGTTGCGCACCGGTCTCCTCGGCCTGCGCTACCGCCGTGCCCGCGCCGCCCTGTCGGCGCTCGGGATCGCCATCGGGATCGCGGCCCTGGTCGCCGTGCTCGGCATCACCAGGTCCAGCCAGTCGGCGCTGCTCGCCGAGATCGACCAGCTCGGCACCAACCTGCTCACCGTGACCAACGGTCAGACGTTCGACGGGCAGGAGGCCGAGCTCCCGGTCACCGCGACCCCGATGATCCGCCGCATCGCGGGCGTCGAGCAGGCGGCCCCGACGGCCATTCTCGCCAGTGCCCGCGTCTACCGCACCGACAAGGTCTCGCCCTACGACACCGGCGGCCTGGCCGCGCGGGCGGCAGACCCGTCCCTGCTCGCCGTGCTCGGCGGCACCCTACGGCAGGGAACCTTCCTCAACGCCGCCGAAGACCGCTACCCGGTCACCGTGCTCGGTTACCAGGCCGCCCGGTCCCTCGGCATCGGCGCCTTCGGCGGCCCGCCGCCCCGCGTCTTCATCGGCGGACGGTGGTTCACCGTCGCGGGCATCCTGAACCCGCTGCCGCTTGCCCCGGAAATCGACCGCTCCGCGCTCGTCGGCTTTCCCGTCGCCGCGGCCGACCTCGGCTACGACGGCCATCCGAGCCGGATCTATGTCCGCACCGATGTCAACGCGACGAACCAGGTAGCCGCACTCCTCGGCCCGACAGCGGATCCGGAGACGCCGGGAGGCGCCGCGGTGAGCCAGCCCTCCGCCGCGCTCACCGCACGGCTCGCTGTCGCCCAGGCGTCCACCGCCCTATTCCTCGGCCTCGGCGCGGTCGCGCTGCTTGTCGGCGGTATCGGCATCGCCAACGTCATGGTCATCGCGGTCCTGGAACGCAGATCGGAGATCGGCCTGCGCCGCGCCCTCGGCGCGGCCAGGATTCACATCGCCGCTCAGTTCCTCACCGAGGCCATCATTCTCGGCACACTCGGCGGCATCGCCGGCCTCACCGCGGGAACGGTCATCACGGTCGCGCTCGCCCACGCCAGGCACTGGACCCCCCTCATCCCGCAGGCGGCGCTCTGGGCCGGGCTCGCGGTCGCGGTGACGGTCGCCGCCCTGGCCGGCCTCTATCCAGCCACCCGTGCCGCCCGTCTCTCCCCAGCCGAGGCCCTCCGTACCACCTGAAGCCCGGTCAAGCCGTCGGCCCCGTTCTTGACGATCTCCGAAAGCCGCGTGCCGTGCCGGTGCCACCCGTATGCCGCCGCAGGCGCTCCCCGGTGCCGTGGCGACCGCGGTCGCGGTACCCCGCGCCGCGGCCGCCGGCTAGAGCGGCCGGCTCATCCGGATCTCGGCCACCGCGGGGTCCCAGGGCAGCGGCTGACGCTCGCCGGTGACCGCGAAACCGCACCGCTCGTAAAACCGCATGGCCGCCGGGTTCGACTCGGTGACCCAGAGGAACAGCGTGCAGAAGCCGTGCCCCCGCGCCCAGGAGGCCGCCGCCTCGACGAGCGCCCCGCCGACCCCCTGGCCGCGGCAGCCCGGGCGCACCCACATGGACACGAGGTCCGGCGTGCCGTCCTCCACGTAAACGCCCGCCAGTCCGGCCGGCGCCTCGTCCGGGGCGCCCTGGGCGAAGTAGATGACGGAACGCTCGTTGATCCGGCCGCGCCACTGCGGCTCGCCGAAGGCCACCTCGCGCGCGTACGTGGAGCCGAACGCGGACGGCGCCTCGGCGAGCGCGGACAGCCGCACGTCCCGCATCAGTTCCCAGTCGTCCGCGGTGATCTCGCGCACCAGCACCATGGCGCTCATGGTGCCGGGCCGGCCCGGCCGGGCGCGAGCGAATTAACGCTCAACGGATTGCGCGGGCTCCTACGCTCCGACGTGCCCGCTGAGCCAGTCGCAGAACGCCGCGCTCGCGGCGAAGAACTCCCTGGTCTTCTTCAGGGGGGCCGGCGTGGACAGCCAGGGCTCCGGGTTCCAGTGCCGCCACGTGGTCAGCCCCTTGTGCCGCAGGAGGTCGATCCGCGGGTGGTCGGCGGAGTAACCGCGCGGTGCGGACTTGAGCGTGCCGTGCCCGTGTACCTCCACGCCGGCCGCCGACAGCTCGGCGACCATCGCGGCGAGCTCGGCGCCGTCCGGCCCGGCGACCCCGGCGCGGTACCTGGTGAGCTCGTCGGGCTCCAGGTGCCACCGGCCCGCCCCGGCGGACAGCCCGTCCGCCGACAGCTGCACGTAGCAGGTCGAGCCGAGCGTTGCCCCGATATGTGTCTTATAGGGGGTTTTATCGTGACTGAACCGGATATCGCGGTACGGCCGGAAGATCTTCGTCTCGCCAAACGAGGGGGCCAGCTCCTCGAGGAGCTCCTCCATGGGCCGCAGTACCTTCTCCTGGTACACGGCCTTGCGGCTCGTCCAGTACTCCCGGGAGTTGTCGTCCTCAAGACCCGCGTAGAACGCCAGCGCCTCCGCCGGCCAGCCACCAAACGCCATTGCCCCAGCCTACGCCGGGCCGGGCCGGCCGCGGTGCCGGGCGAGTGAACCCGCAACCCCGCCGCCGCGCAAATTCTTCGCTTTCGCGGGATTGCAATGGTGTGTACCTCTAGAATCAACCCTTTCGCCCCGATAGCCTTACCGCGGCAGATCCTCAGGGCGACCGGCCGCGGGCAGGTAGATTTCCCGTTCTCCCTGGCGACGATAGGAGTTGTCCGACCGTGCATCACGATGAGCTGTCCGCCAGGGAGCGGGCTGTGCTGTTCACGCTGCTCTCCCAGGCACGCAAGCTCTCCAACGGGGAGCTTGAGGCGCTGATCGGCATCCGCCTTGAAGGCAGTGAGCGCCGCAAGCTCAACGACCTCAAGCTCGTCGAGTCGGAGAAGCCGGGGCGGTCATTCGTGCACGAGCTTTCCGACGCCGGCTGGCAGTGGTGCGCCGACGAGCTGGCCGGCGGCCCGTTCGGGCGGGCCAGCAGCCTGGAGCGAGCCCAGTACCTGCTGCTCCGCGTGTTCGACCGCTACATGAACGCGGCCCGGCTGAGCCTCGCCGAACTGGCCAGCTTCGATCTCAAGGCGCGCCCGACGGGACGGCACAAGCGCACGGACGACGCCGAAGGCTAGCCTGGTCGCAAGGGCGGCCGCTCGTTCCGCCGAGACCGACCGTTGCGGGGCCATGGATACGTTCGCCGAGGTCATCGACCGGACCACGATGGAGGAGCTGCGCGCCCGCGGCAGCTGGAAGTGGACGGCGGGCGGCCCCGGGGTGATCGGCGCGTTCGTGGCCGAGATGGACTTCGGCGTGGCGCCGCCGGTCGAGGCCGCGCTGCTCGACGCGATCCGGCGCGCCGACTTCGGCTACCTCACCGAGCGGGCGGTGGCGGAGATGGCCGACGCGTGCGCGGGGTGGCAGCGAGACCGCTACGGCTGGGCGGTGGACCCAGCGCGCATCCGGCCGCTGCCCGACGTGATCTCCGGCTTGACCGCCGCGATCACGGTGTTCTCCCGCCCGGGCAGCCCGGTGATCTTGCCGACGCCCGCCTACATGCCATTTCTCACCTACCCGGTGCGCGCGGGCCGGGAGATCATCCAGGTTCCGATGGCCAGCGACGGCGGCCGCTACGTGCTCGACATCGGCGGCATCGACGCGGCGTTCAAGCGCGGCGGCCACCTGCTCGTGCTGTGCAACCCGGGCAACCCGGTCGGCCGGGTCTACTCAAGGGACGAGCTGATCGCGGTCGCCGAGGTGGTCGAGGCCAACGGCGGCCGGGTCTTCGCCGACGAGATCCACGCGCCGCTGATTTACCCGGGACGGGGGCACGTCCCCTACGCGTCGCTCGGCCCCGTGACCGCGGCGCACACGGTAACCGCCGCCGCCGCCTCCAAAGGCTGGAACCTGCCCGGCCTGAAGTGCGCGCAGCTGCTGCTGACGAACGACGCGGACGCGGCCGTGTGGGCCGACCGCGGCTTTACGTTCGAGCACGGCGCGTCCACCCCCGGCGTGTGGGCGACTATCGCGGCCTACCGCGACGGCGGGCCCTGGCTGGAGGACGTCGTCCGCTACCTGGACAGGAACCGCACGCTGCTCGCCGCGCTGCTCGCGGAGCATCTTCCGCAGGCCGGCTTCCTGCCGCCCGAGGGCACCTACCTCGCCTGGCTGGACTGCCGCGCGCTGGACTGCCGTGGGCTGGCCGGGGGCGGGTACCCGCCGGGGGAGCGGCCGGGCGCGGCGGCGGGCGAGGCCAGCCCGGCGGCCTTCTTCCTCGCTCAGGCGCGGGTCATGCTGACCGACGGGGCGGCCTGCGGGGAGGGGGGCGGCGGCCACGTCAGGCTGAACTTCGGGACGCCGCGCCCGGTACTCGCGGAGATCGTCCGGCGCATGGCCGCCGTGGCCGGCGGCTGACTCCAGCGTGGGCCGGCCACGTCCCGGATGGTGAACCTTGAGGCACTATGTCGATTATCAGCCATTTACTGGCAAAGAATCCTCATTGACGGCATTGGGCGGTTCCGTTGGCTGACAATTCACTCATGCTGTTGGTGGTTCCCGAGCGAAGCGTGCGCAATTGCGAGCAGTCTGTGTCAATCTGAACAGCGTCCTCAAATCCGACGATGCGGGAAGAGCTTGCGGCCATGACTCGGTGGAGCCTCAGACGCCTTCTTGGGGGAACTCAGGACTCTGCGGGCGATGACCGGCCGGTGACGGCGGAGCCCGCGGCCGGGCGCCCACAGGCCGCCAAGCAACCGGCGCAGTCCCCGCCGACCAGCCACCGGGCTCACGGCCAGCCAGCGGTCGGCTGGTTCGAGCCGGGCCGGGGCCGGGCTCCCAGGCACGCGCCCGCACCGCAAGGGGGAAGCCCGCACGGCGTGAGCCAGCCGGGCGCGGTCGCCCTGCTCGCCCCGCCGGCGCCCGCGCAGGAGCCGGCCGAGGCCCTGCCCGCCACGGCGCGCGACCCGCGCGCCGAGCCGGCCCAGCCGGAGGCCGCGCTGCCGCCGACGGACGGGCCCTGGCCGGACATCTGCGACCAGTTCGGGCTGCACCTGCTCGTCCTCGCCGAGCAGCTGCGGGCCTCGCTCGATGAGCTGGAAGCCGACGAGGACGACCCGGAACGGCTGCGGCGCCTGTACCAGGTGGACCACGCGGTCACCCGGATGCGACGTGGCTGCCGTGACCTGCGCACCCTGGCCGGCCGCAGCGAGGAGGAGCTGGCCGGCTTCACCACCTCGCTGCTCGACATCATCCGGATGGCGGCCTCCGGGATCGAGCGGTACACCCAGGTGACGGTCGGGCGGGTCACCGACCTCGCCGTGCTCGGCTACGCGGCCGACGACATCGGATCGCTGATGGCGGCCCTGCTCGACAACGCCACCAGGTACTCGCCAGGCACGGTGACGGTGAGCGCGCACCTGCTCGACGAGGGCAGCGTGATGTTCCGCGTCGAGGACACCGGGATCGGCATCGGCGCGGACCAGGTCGCCGCGTTGAACGCCGCCTTCGCCGGCCAGGTGCCCGACGTGGACGACCGGACCGGGCGGCACACCGGGTTCCCGGTGGTGCACCGGATCGCGCGCAAGCACTCGGTCGGGGTGCGGCTCGCCGCGCGCCCGCTGCCGAGCAGCGGCACGGTGGTCATGGTGACCGTGCCGCCCCACCTGCTCTGCGAGGTTCCAGCGGAAGAGGCCGGGCGCCGTCCGGCCCCGGCCCCAGGGGCGGCGTCACCGCCGGGCGCGCGGCCCGCCGCGGTCACCGACCTGACCCGGGCCGGGCCGGCCCGGCCGCCGCAGTGGGAGCCGCCCGAACTGCCCGACCGCGACCAGGCCCGCAAGCGCGGCGAGCTGCCCCGCCGGGAGCGCGCCAGCCTGCGCGGTGATGAGCCGCGGCCCAAGTCGGCCGGGCCCGCGGCGGCGCGGACGCCCGAGCAGCAGGCGGCGGCGCGCCGCGCCTTCGCCGAAGAGCTCAGCGCCTTCGCCCGGGGGGCGGCCGGCGGCCAGGACAGCGCCGGCGACACCGCCGTCGAACAGGAGGCACAGGAGTGACGAACCAGGCCGTGCTGCCGCGCGACCCACAGGACTTCGGCTGGCTCCTCGACAACTTCGCCGCGTCGACGCCGGGCGTCACCCACGCGCTCATCGTCTCCTCCGACGGCCTGCCGCTGATCGCGGCCGGCGGGATGTCGCCCGACCTGGCCGATCCCCTCGCCGCGATGACCAGCGGGATCATCAGCCTCGGCAACAACATCGCGGGCAAGGTCGGGGAGGCCGGCTGTGAGCAGGTGATGCTCAAGTTCCCGTCCGGTCACTTCCTCTTCATGGGCATCGGCAGCCTGGCCGGCTTCGCCGTCCTGGTCCGGGATGGCGCGAATATCGGCGTCGTGGCGCACCAGATGGCGCAGCTTGTCGATGCGGTCGGCCACGTGCTGACCCCCCAGCTCCGTGACGACCTGCGCCGGCTGAACATGATGACCGGAGGCGCCGGGCGATGAGCGCCAACCCCTGGGTCCGGCCCTACGTGCTGACCGGCGGCCGGACCCGGACCCGGCATCATCTCTACGTGCACACGCTCGTCTCGGTCGAGCGTTACGATCCCGCGGCATCGCTCCGGTTGTCACCCGAGGCGCGGCAGCTGTACGAGCGGGCGTCCGCCGGCGCGCAGTCGGTAGCGGAGCTTTCCGCCCACTGCGGCGTGTCACTCGGTGTCACCCGGGTGCTGCTCGAGGACCTGGCCGCCGCCGACCGGGTGCAGATCAACGACGAGATCTACGCGTCCCCTTACGACCACAGGCTGCTGAAGAGAGTGATCGATGGCCTTCGCGAGTTCGCCTGACCGCGTGACGCCGACCATCACCTCCGCGAAGATCGTCGTCGCGGGCGGGTTCGGCGTGGGGAAGACCACCCTGGTCAGCACGGTATCCGAGATCCCGCCGGTCAACACCGAGGCGTGGATGACCCAGGCGAGCAGGACGGTCGACGCGCTGCACGGCTCCGATGAGAAGGCCACCACCACGGTGGCCATGGACTTCGGGCGCGTCACCCTGGCCAGGGACCTGATCCTCTACCTGTTCGGCACGCCGGGGCAGCCGAGGTTCTGGCCGATGTGGGACGACCTGTGCCGCGGGGCGAGCGCCGCGCTCGTGCTGGTGGACACCCGCCGCCTCGACGTCTCCTTCCCCGCGGTGAACTACTTCGAGAACGACTCGGACGTGCCGTTCATCGTGGCGGTCAACCTGTTCGACGGCCGCCAGACCCACGCGCTCGACCAGGTGCGCGACGCCCTCGGCGTCGCTGACTCGGTGCCGCTCGTCACCCTTGACGCCCGCGACCGCCGGTCCGCCGTCCTCGGGCTGCTCGCCAGCCTGACCCACACCATGGAAAAGACGTCACCGGTCACCGCCCGCTGACCCTGGCCGGCGGTGGTTAAACCGACCTCACAGCAAGGAGTGTTTCTTTGCGCAAGATCCTCATCGTCGGCGCTGGCCAGGCCGGGCTGCAGCTGGCGCTCAGCCTGCAGGCGGAGGGCTACGACGTGACGGTCATGTCGGCCCGGACGCCTGATGAGATCAGGAACGGGTGGCCGACCTCCACCCAGGTCATGATGTACCGGGCGCTGGACCGTGAGCGCGAGGTCAAGCTGAACATGTGGGACGGTGAGGCCACGCCCATCGGGGGAATCGGCTTCAACCTGTCCCCGGCGCCGGGCGTCTCGGCCTTCTCCTTCTCCGGCGCGTGGGCGCGCCCGGGTAACTCCGTGGACCAGCGGCTCAAGATGTCCACCTGGATCGAGCTGTTCGAGCAGCGCGGCGGCCGGGTGATCTACCACTCGGTGATGACCTCCGACCTGTCCGGCCTGGCGCCCATGTACGACCTGACGATCATCGCCGCGGGCAAGGGCGAGATCGTGGAGTTGTTCGACCGGGACGCGGAGCGGTCGCTCTACACGCGGCCCGCGAGGAACCTGGCGGCCATCTACCTGAACGGTATCGCCGTGCCCGACGGCGTGACCGAGCCCCGGATGCGGGTGAACCTGCGGCCTGGCGCGGGCGAGTACCTGCACATGCAGTCTCACACGCTAACTGGCCCTTGCGACGTGCTGCTCGTCGAGGCGATCCCCGGCGGCCCGTTCGACCTCTTCACCGACCGCCCGTCGCCCGTCGAGCACCTGCGCCGGCTGCGGTCCATGCTGCTCGAGCACTTCCCGTGGGAGGGCGAGCTCTACGAGAAGGCGGAGCCCACCGACGCGCGCGCCTCCCTGATCGGCGCCTTCCCCGGCACCGTCCGCCGCCCCTGCGCCGAGGTCGCGCCGGGCACCTACGTCCTCGGCATCGGTGACGTCGTGGTGGTCAACGACCCGATCAGCGGCCAGGGCGCGAACAACGCCGCGCACGCGGCCGGCATCTACCTCAAGGCCATCCTCGACCACGGCGACGCGCCCTTCACCCCGCAGTGGATGCAGGAGACGTTCGACACCTTCTGGGTGCACGCGCAGAACTCCTGCATCCTCACGCGGATGATGCTCGAGCCGATGCCGCCGCACGCGCAGCAGGTCCTCGGCGCGGCCGCGCAGTTCCAGGAGATCGCCGACCGGTTCGCCGACATCTTCATCCACCCCGCCACCATCCACGACTTCCTGCTCGACCCGGCCAAGGCCGCCGCCTACGTGGAGTCGGTCGCCGCGGCCCACTGACCCGCCCCGCCAGCTGGTAAGCATTGGCGGTCTAGGGTAAAGGCATGAGTAGCAACGGCGGCGAGTTCAAGCGCGACACCACCTACCTGGGCGGCCGGATCGCCGCCGACGGCGGGGACGGCTGGCTGGCCGAGCCGGGCCGGTTCCGGCTCGTCGTGGCGCGCGGCTGCCCCTGGGCCAACCGCGCGATGATCGTCCGGCGCCTGCTCGGCCTGGAGGGCGCCCTGTCCATGGGCATCTGCGGGCCGGTGCACGACTGGCGGTCCTGGACGTTCGACCTCGACCCGGGGGAGAAGGACCCGGTGCTCGGCATCCACTGGCTCCGTGAGGCCTACGAGAAGGCGGTGCCCGGCTACGACCGCGGCGTCACCGTCCCGGCCATCGTGGACATCCCGAGCGGCGCCGTCGTGACCTCCGACTTCCGGCAGATCCCCCGGGACCTGGAGGACGAGTGGACGGCCTACCACCGTGACGGCGCCCCCGACCTGTACCCGGACCGGCTGCGCGACGAGATCGAGGAGGTGGCCGGCCCGGTCTACCGTGAGGTGAACAACGGCGTCTACCGCTGCGGGTTCGCCACCAGCCAGCAGGCATACGACGAGGCGTACCGGGCCCTGTTCGCGCGACTCGACCTGCTTGAGGAGCGGCTTACCGCCCGCCGCTACCTGGTCGGCGACACGATCACCGAGGCGGACGTGCGGCTCTGGCCGACCCTGGCCCGGTTCGATGCCGTCTACCACGGCCATTTCAAGTGCAACAGGAACAAGCTCATCGAGTTCCCCGCGCTGTGGGCGTACGCACGCGACCTGTTCCAGACCCCCGGCTTCGGCGACACCATCGACTTCGATCAGACCAAGCAGCACTACTACCTGGTCCACAAGAACCTCAACCCCTCAGGCATCGTCCCCGACGGCCCGGACCGGTCCGGCTGGCTCACTCCGCACCACCGGGAAGACCTGGGCGGCCGCCCGTTCGGCGACGGGACCCCGCCGGGCCCGCCGCCCGAGCCCGAGCGCGTCCCCGCCAGCCGCGGTGCCGGCTAGCCAGCTCAACAAGACCGATCATCCAGAACGGAGCGTGGTTGCCCCCGTTCCGTCCGCCGGCTGTTACCGGCGGCGGGTCGCGCCCCGTTAGGCTCATCGGTATGGCGAATGCACTAGGACGGGTCTGCGTCACCGGAGCGGCGGGCAAGGCGGGCACGGCCGCCGTCTTGCACCTGCGCGAGCACGGCTACGACGTGGTAGCGACCGACGTCGCTCAGGGCGACGACGCGGCGGCGGGCATCCTGGCCGCGGACCTCACCGACTACGGCCAGGCGACCGAGGTGCTGCGCGGCACCGACGCGGTGGTGCACCTGGCGAACATCCCAGCGCCCGGCCGGTTTACCCCGGCGGTCACGTTCGCCGCCAACGCGACGATGAACTTCAACGTCTTCCACGCCGCCGCGGCGCTCGGCCTGTCCGCCGTGGTCTGGGCGTCCAGCGAGACCACGCTCGGCCTGCCGTTCGGCCACGGCCCCGAGCAGTCGCCCGGCGCGGCGGGCGAGCTGCGCTACGCCCCGGTCGATGAGGACCACTTCCCGTTCCCGGCCACCACCTATGCCCTGTCCAAGGTGGCCAGCGAGACCATCGCGGAGCACATCTCCCGCTGGTCGGGCATCGGGTTTGTCGGCCTGCGCATCTCCAACATCATGGAAACCCGCGACTACGAGCGGTTCCCCTCCTACTGGCCGGACCCCCACGCGCGCAAGTGGAACCTGTGGGGCTACGTCGACGTCCGCGACGTCGCCGCCGCGTGCCGCCTGGGCCTGGAAGCCGACGTCACGGGCAGCCAGAACGTCATCATCGCCGCCGCCGACACCGTGATGAACCGCCCGTCCCGTGACCTGCTCGCCGAGGTCTTCCCCGACGTCCCGCTCACCGGCGAGGTCGCCGAGTTCGGCTCGCTGCTGTCCACCGCCCGGGCCAGCCGGCTCATCGGCTACCAGCCCCGCTACTCCTGGCGCGACCACCTGCGGTGATGCTGGACCTTGAGGCGGCGAAGGACGCCACGATTCCCGACGTGCTGCCCGCGCCGGGGGACGCATTCCGCGTGCTGTTCACGGGGATCAATCCCGGTTTGTACTCGGCGGCCACCGGCTGGCACTTCGCCAGGCCGGGCAACCGGTTCTGGCCGGCGCTGCACGCGTCCGGCTTCACCCCGCGCCAGCTCCGCCCGGCCGAGCAGGCCGAGCTGGCCCGCTATGGCCTCGGCATCACCAACATCGCACCGCGGGCGACCGCGCAGGCCGCCGAGCTGACGCCCGCCGAGCTTCGCGATGGCGCCGCCCGGCTGCGCGCGCTCGTTGCCGCCCGCCGCCCCGGCGTCGTCGCGATCGCCGGCGTCACCGCCTACCGCACCGCCTTCGCCCAGCCCAAGGCCCGCCTCGGCCCTCAGCCCGAACCCCTGGGCGCTGCCCGGCTCTGGATCCTCCCGAACCCCAGCGGCCTCAACGCCTCCTGGACGCTCCCTCGCCTCACCGAGGCCTTCCGCGAGCTGCGCGAGACCGTCCCCGAGGGCTAGCGCCGAGGCGGGTGCCGCGACCCCGCCCCGCCCTGTCCGCCCGCGACGCGGCCCTCCGTCTTGCCCGTCCGCGACGCCGGTACCGGCTGGTAGTTGAGTAACTCCTTTCCTTTTTCTCGCCTGGTATCCAATCCCGTTTCGCTCCTCGTCCCGTATCTGTATCGAAAGTTGCCGCGGGCGTCGCGACTAGGGCGGCCGGACCGCGCTGAACAGGAGATGACCAGATGAGAGACTCCATGTGGATACGGATGTCCCCCGTAGCCAGGCTGGCCACGGGCGTGAGTGGCGCGGCTGCCGTGGTGGTCCTCGCCGCGGCGTGCTCCAGCGGGGGCGGCAGCAGCTCGGCGCCGGCCAGCCCGGCGGCGAGCGCCGCCAGCGGGAGCGGGTCAGGCGCCACGGTCATCACGACCGCCACGTCGTCGGCGGGCACGTTCCTGATCGACGGCTCGGGCCGCGCCGTGTACCTGTGGGTCAAGGACACCGGGGACGCGTCCACCTGCGCGGGCGCGTGCGCGGGCGCCTGGCCCCCGGTGACGGCCACGGGCACGGTGACCGCCACGGGCGGCGCGAGCGCCAGCGGCCTGGGCACGATCACCCGGTCTGACGGCACCAAGCAGGTGACCTACGACGGGCACCCGCTGTACTACTACGCCGGCGACTCGGGTTCCGGTATGGCCAGCGGCCAGGGCAGCGACTCGTTCGGCGCCAAGTGGTGGCTCGTGTCCCCGAGCGGCAGCGACGTCACCGCGTCCGTGTCCGCGTTCACCGTGAGCAGCGGCGGGTCCGCGCCTGCCGCGCCCGCGTCGAGCAAGGCCGCCGGCGGCGGGTACTGACGCAGCGATGACGACGTTTACTCGCCCGGATGAGGGGATCCGGCCAGACCCGGCCCGAGGGGGGCGCGCACGCTCTCCTCGGGCCGGCCACGCCGGTCGGCCAGTGGGCCTTCACCGGGGAAGCCGTGGCCGGTGGACGACCGTTGCCACCTCAACGACCAGATCGTCTTCCGCAGAAGCTTAGGGGGTATGTGCCATGTTCAACCGTGACAGCGCCATCCGGTTCCTGCTGCGCAGGCCTGGCGCACTGAACTCGTGGATCGCCCGCTTGACCGTCCTGGTGCTGGCCGTGACCGGCGCCGCGTTCCTCGTCTGGTCCGCCGTGATCCACCTGATGCTGTGGTCGGACGGCTATAAGGACGTCAGCGTGATCGGGCCGCTGTTCCTCGTCCAGGCCATCGCGGGCATCGTCATCGCGCTGGCCATCGTGGCGCTGCGCTGGCTCGCCATGCTCGCCGTTGGCGCCGCGACCGGCGCCGCGACCGCGGTCGGGCTGCTGCTCAGCGCCCATGTCGGGCTGTTCGGCTTCAAGGAGAGCCTGTCGGTGCCTTACGCGACGCTTTCCCTCGCGGTGGAGTTCACCGCCGCCTTCGTGCTGCTCGTCGCGGCGTGCGTGCTCGCACTCGCCCGGCCGGCCCTGGTGTCGAGTAATTCGTCACCAGTGCCCACACGGACGTAAGTTGCCCCGACAATGGGATACATGGGTACGGCAAGTGAGCGGCAAGCCGATGAAGGCTTGCTCGCTGGCCTGGGCGCGGGCGACGCCGAGCTGGCCGTGGCGTTCGTGCGCCGCTTCCAGCGGATCGTCTTCGGCGTGGCCCTGGCCGTCACGGGCGACCCGGGCACCGCGGAGGACGTCGCGCAGCAGGCCTTCGAGCAGGCATGGCGGCATGCCTCGCTGTACGACTCCCGGCGCGGGTCGGTCCGGGCATGGCTGACAACGATTACCCACAACCTCGCGATCGACGTGGTTCGCGCCCGGTCGGCGCTGCCGATGGACCCGGACGACCTGCCGGTGCTGCTCGCCGCGATGACGGAGAGCCCAGAGCGGCTGGCGGTCGCCAACGACAGCGCGGCCGGCCTGCGGCGCGCGCTCACCCGGCTGCCCGCGCCCCAGGCGCGGGCGGTGGCCATGTCCGGGATATACGGCATGACGGCGAAACAGGTCGCGGATGCCGAGGGAATACCCCTCGGCACGGCGAAGACCCGGATACGAGACGGCATGCAGAGACTGCGGGCTGCCTTCCTCCCGGAGGAGGCGGGAGATGAATGAGCTGAACGACATGAGCTGCGCGGAACTGGCCGACGTGGCCGCCGAGCTGGCGCTCGGGGTGCTGACCGGCCGTGAGCGCGCGGTCGCCATCGCCCACCTGAACACGTGCGAGGCGTGCCGCGAGGACGTGCGGCAGCTGATGGCCACCGGCGAGCAGCTGCGCGAGCTGCTGCCGCCCGCCGAGCCGCCGGCCGGATTCGAGACCCGGGTGCTCCAGCGGCTTGGGCTGCCCGTGCCCGCGGGCCAGGACGCCCAAGGCAGCCAGGACGCCCGCAACCGCCAGGGCAGCCAGCACGGCTGGAACCGCCAGGGCCGCCGTGACGGGCGGGAGGAGCGGGACGGGTGGGACAAGCGAGACGAGCATGGTGAACCGGGTGCCAAGGATCCGCGTCCGCTGGGGCTGCCCGGCCCTACAAACGGGCCGCGTCACCGCCGGGCCGACGGAGACACGGTGCGACCTGGGGACAGGCAAGCCGGCGCCCCGCCGGCCGGACCCGGCGGCGCCAGCCGGCCAGGCCGGATGCGCCGCGTCCTCGCCGCCGCCGTGGTGTGCCTCGCCGTCATCGGGGCCGGCCTGGGCGGCTGGCGCATCGGCGTCGGCTCGGCCCCGGCCGCCAGCCCGCTGATGTCGGCCAGCCTGGTGTCGGCCGGCAGCGAGCACGTGGGACGGGTCTTCTACTACTCGCGCGACCCCGAGTGGCTGTACATGTCGGTCGACCTGGGGTCGGGCGACGGGCTCGTGACCTGCCAGGTCATTGACGGGGAAGGGCGGGTCGCCACGGTCGGCTCGTTCAAGCTCGCCGACGGCTACGGCGCGTGGGGCAGCCCTGACCCCGGCACCATTGGGGAGCTCACCGGCGCCCGGCTGGTCTCCGCCAACGGGACCGTGATCGCCACCGGCACCTTCGCCAACACCTGAGCGCCCGCTGAATAAGACCGCCCGCGGGACCGCCACCCCCGGGCGGGCCGCATTCAGCCGGTCACGGGGCGGCGAAGATCCCGGACCGGGAGGCGTAGTCGTAGCGGTACACCTCACGGCCGCCGATGTAGGCGGACTCGACGCGGGACATCACGTCGAACGGGTCGCCCGACCAGACGACCACGTCCCCGTCCTTGCCTCGCTCAAGCGAGCCAACCCGGTCCGCGACGCGCATGATCCGGGCCGGGGTGATGGTGACCGCGCGCAGCGCGGTGTCCCGGTCCAGGCCCTCGCGGACGGCGAGCGCCGCCTGGACGATCAGCAGGTGGACCGGGACGACCGGATGGTCGGTGGCGATGGCCACGGTGACCCCGGCCGCCGCGAGCAGCCCGGGGTTCGCCATCGTCCGGTTCCGCAGCTCGACCTTGGACCTGGCGGTGATCAACGGCCCGGTCACCACCGGCACCCCGGCGGCGGCGATCTTGTCCGCGATCAGGTACCCCTCGGTGCCGTGGTCGATCACCAGGTCGTAACCGAACTCGTCGGCGAGCCGCAGCGCCGTCGCGATGTCGTCCGCGCGGTGGCAGTGCTGGCGCCAGGGGATCTCCTGGCGCAGCACGCGGCCGAGCGCCTCGAGTTTCAGGTCGCGTGACCGAGCAGGCCGCTCACGTGTTGGCTGGTCACGTGTTTGACCTTGATCGCGGTCTTTTTCCTTCTCCAGGTAGCCGAGCGCGTCGATGAGCGCGGCGCGGATCGCGGCGGCGGTGCCGAGCCGGCTGGACGGGTTGACCCGGCGCTCGCCGAGTACCCGCTTGGGGTTCTCGCCGAGCGCGGACTTCATCCCGGCGGGGGAGCGGAGCACCATGTCGTCGACCGTCCGGCCCCAGCAGCGGATGGCGACCGTCTGCCCGCCGATCGGGTTACCGGAACCGGGGGTGACGCCGGCGGCCAGCACGCCGCCCGCGATGGCGTCGCGGAATCCCTCGTCGGCCGGGTTGATCGCGTCGAGCACCCGGACGTGCGCCTGGACCGGGCCGGTCAGCTCGTTGGTGTCGTGGCCGGCCCACCCCTCGCCCTCCTCACGCGCGCCGAGGTGGGTATGCGCGTCGACGAGCCCGGGCAGCACCCACCGGCCGGACGCGTCGTGGACGTCCACCCCCGGCGGCAGGTTCAGGTCAGGGCCGCCGACCGCGGCGATCCGCCCGTCGGTGATCAGCACCGTGCCGCCGTCGATGGGCTCGCCCTCGACGGGCACGACGTACCCGCCGGCGATCGCGATGCTGCCGCGTAGCTGGCTGCCGGTCACTCGACCGCCTTTCGTCCGGCCAACTGGTGCCTCGTCATCCTTTCACCGGCCTACCGCGCGACGAGGACCGCGCGGGCCTTAGCGGCGCGCACCGCCTCCTTCAGCGCGGCCAGGTCGTACGCGCCGTAGTAGCGGATGCCGTTGATGAAGAACGTCGGCGTGCCAGAGACGGTGGCCAGGTCCGCGGAGTCGATGTCCTCAGCGACCCGCGCCGAGCCGACGTGCTTGCGCAGGTCGGCCGCGAACCTCGCGGTGTCGAGCCCTAGGTCCCCCGCGTACCGGACCAGGTCGCCGAAGGTAAGCGCGCCCTGGTGGTCCATCAGCGAGTCGTGCATCTCCCAGAACGCGCCCTGCTCGGCCGCCGCCTCCGAGGCCTCGGCGGCGAGCTGCGCGTGCGGGTGGACATCGGTGAGCGGCAGGTGACGGAAGACGAAGCGCAGCTCGCCGTACTCCCTGATGAGCCCGCGGACGGCGGGCTCGGCCTGGCCGCAGTACGGGCACTCGAAGTCGCCGTACTCGACCAGGGTGACAAGCGCGTCCTCCACCGGGCCGCGAATGTGATCGCGCTCGGGGTCGACGGGGACGGCCAGGTCCGTGACGGTGGCCGTGGTGCCGTACAGCGCCCGCAGCCGGGTGCGCGGCGAGAGCCTGCCGATGCCACGGAACACCGCCCAGGTGAGCAGCGTGGCGCAGATCGCGCCGGACAGCACGCCGAGCTTCGCCTCGGCGAGGTCGGTGCCGGTGAAGGCGAGGCTGGCGATAAGCAGCGACACCGTGAACCCGATCCCCGCGACCGTGCCGACGCCCAGTACCGCGCCCCAGCCGACCGGCGGCGCGAGCCGCCTCCTGGTCACCTTGCTCACCAGCCACGCCGTGCCCGCGGTGCCGATCGGCTTGCCAGCCACGTAGCCGATCATGATGCCGAGGGTCGCCGGCGAGGTGTAGGCGTGCGCGAGGAACGAGCCGCTGATCCTGATGTCCGCGTTGGCCAGCGCGAACAGCGGGACGATCAGGTAGCTGGTCATCACGTGGTACCGCTCTTGCAGCCGCTCGTTCGGCGAGATCGCGCCGCGTACCACCTGGCGCGCCTCGGCCGCGAGCCGCGCGGTCGGCTGCTCGCGGAACAGCCGGAAGGCGTCGCTGGCCTGCTCAAGGTTCTCCCGAGCCGCCGGGTAGGCGCAGGTCATCAGCCCGATGACCAGGCCGGAGACGATGGGGTCGACCCCGGACTCGAAGAAGGCGACCCAGGCGCCGACACCGATGACCAGGTAGGCTGGGCCGTTGCGCACGCCGCGCCGGGTAAGCACGAAGTACACGGCAAGCACGGCGACGCCGATCAGCAGCGGCACGAAACGAACGTCACTGCTGTAGAACACGGCGATGATCGCGAGCCCGAGCAGGTCGTCGACCACCGAGAAGGTGAGCAGGTAGGTGCGCACCCGGTCGGGCAGCCGGCTCCCGCCCGCGAGGGCGAGCGCGCCGAGCGCGAACGCGGTGTCGGTGGACGCCGCGGCGCCCCAGCCGTGCGCGGTCGGCCGTCCGGCGTTGATCGCCAGGAAGATCGCGATCGGCACCACCATGCCGCCGAGCCCGGCGAGGAACGGGAGCGTCACCCGGCTGCGCACCCGCAGCTCGCCCATGTCCCATTCGCGGCGGGCCTCAAGGCCGACGACGAGGAAGAACAGCGCCATCAGGCCCGAGTTGACGAACTCGTGCAGGTCCATGGTGATCGCGTGCCCGGCGACGCGGACGGACAGCTCGCTCGCCCACAGCCGGTCGTAGCTGCCGCCGGCGACGTTGCACCAGATCAGCGCCGCGAGCGTGGCAAGGGCGAGGATCGTGGCCGAGCCGGTCTCGGTGCGCAGGAAGTTCCGCAGCGGCGTCCGCCCGCTCGACGTCCACGCGGTGCCCGGCTGGTCGTTACCCGGCTGGCCGTTACCCGCCGGGCCGGGCCCGGCCGGGTCGCGGCCGGCCGGCGCCGGGGTTGCGGGAATGGCCTGCTGTGGCTCGGTCATACCTCCATTGTCGCCGAGGCCCGCCTAGGATCGCCCCATGGCGCATGATCAGCAGGCAGCGGGCACCAGCGAGCCCGGCCCCCCCGACCGCCGGGTGGCCGTCGCGCTCGCCCAGTGGGGCAACCGGTTCACCTCGAACGGCACCGACTACGGCGACTTCACCGCGACCCTGGCGCGGATCACCCGGTGGGCCGACTGGTGCCGGGAGTGGGGGGTCACCGCGACGCGCTATGAGCAGCTCGCCGAGGCCTCCGAAGACGCGGGACAGCGGCAGACCGCCGCGGGCGCCTGGCAGCGCGCCGCGCTGGCCTGGCACTGGGGCAAGTTCGTGTTCACTGACGACCCGGCCCAGCAGCGCGCCGCGCACGAGCGGACGGTCGCCTGCTTCCGCCGGGCCGCGCCCGCGCTCAGCCCGCCGGCCGAGCTGGTACGCGTCCCCTACGGGTCGACCACCCTGCCCGGCTACCTGCGCGTGCCGCCCGCGGCCGGCCTGGCCAGAACTCCGGTCGTGATCATGGTCCCCGGCCTCGACTCGGTCAAGGAGGAGCTGCAGGCGACCGCCGAGTACTTCCTCGCCCGCGGCCTCGCCACCCTCGCCATCGACGGCCCCGGCCAGGGGGAGTCCGAGTACGAGCTGCCCATCGAGCCCGCCTACGAGAAGGTGGCCACCGCCGTGGTCGACTTCCTGCAAGACCGCGCGGGCCTGGACGGGGAGCGGATCGGCCTGTTCGGCGTGAGCCTCGGCGGCTACTACGCGGCCCGCGCCGCCGCGTACGAGAAGCGGCTGCGCGCGGTCGTCTCGCTGGCCGCCCCGTACCGCCTCGACCTGGACTGGGACGAGCTCCCCCCGCAGACGAAGGCCACCTTCCAGGCCCGCTCCGGCGCGCGCTCCGCGGACGAGGCCCGCGTCCTGGCGGGCACGCTCACCCTGGAAGAGGCCGTCAGGCACATCGACACCCCGCTGCTCGTCGTCGGCAGCGGCAAGGACGTCATCGCCCCCGCTTACCATCAGGAGCGCCTCGCCAAGGAGGTGAGGACGGCCGAGCTCGTGGTGTACCCGGACGGCAGCCACGGCGTGACCAACCGCGCGTTCGAGTCCCGCTCCCGGATGGCCGACTGGATGGCCGTGCGGCTGACCGCCTAGATTCGGCACTATGCCCACGCATGAGGTCACCAACCAGCCGCCGCCGCTGGCCGGCTATGACGCGTCGGACGATCCGGCCCTGTTCGACGCCCTCGCGGTCTTCGGCACCCGGGCGGACCTGGCCCGGGTCGGCGAGATCGGCCGCCTAGCCGGGGCCGCGCACGCGCAGGAGCAGGGCAGGCTCGCCAACGAGAACCCGCCGAAGCTCGCCGCGTTCGACCGTTACGGCCACCGGGTCGACGAGGTGGAGTTCCACCCGGCGTGGCATGACCTGATGACGACCGCGATCGGCCACGGCCTGCACGCGGCCCCGTGGCGGGACCAGCGGCCAGGCGCGCACCTGGGGCGCGCCGCCGGGCTCTACGTCTGGGGCCACGCCGAGGCCGGCCATCTCTGCCCGGTGTCCATGACCTACGCGATCGTCCCCGCGCTGCGCCACGCCCCGGACCTGGCGGCCCAGTACGAGCCGCTGCTCGCGGCGCCGGCCTACGACCCGGGCAGGCGGCCGCCGGCCGCCAAGCGCGGCCTGACCGCTGGCATGTCGATGACGGAGAAGCAGGGCGGCTCCGACGTCCGCGCCAACACCACGACGGCGACCGCCGCGGGGGACGGGACGTACCGCATTACCGGCCACAAGTGGTTCACGTCCGCGCCAATGGGCGACCTGTTCATGGTGCTTGCCCAGACGCCGTCCGGCCCGACCTGCTTCCTGCTGCCCGCGGTCCGGCCCGACGGCACCCGCAACGCGATGCACCTGCAGCGGCTCAAGGACAAGCTGGGCAACCGGTCGAACGCCTCCGCCGAGGTCGAGTACGACAACGCGACGGCCTGGCTGGTCGGCGAGGAGGGCCGCGGCGTGCGCACCATCCTCGACATGGTCAACGCGACCCGGCTTGACTGCGTGCTCGCCGCCGCGACCGGCCTTCGCCTCGGCGTCATCCACGCGGCGCACCACGCGAATTACCGCGCGGCGTTCGGCCGGAAGCTGCGTGACCAGGCGCTGATGGCCAACGTCCTGGCCGACCTGGCCATCGAGTCCGAGGCCGCCACCATGGTCGCCATGCGGCTGGCCGCCGCGGCCGACCGCGCGGCGGGCGGCGACCTGGCCGAGCAGGCGTTCCGGCGGCTGGCCCTGGCCGCCGTCAAGTACCACGTCTGCAAGCTGGCGCCCGCGCACGCCGCCGAGGCACTGGAATGCCTGGGCGGCAACGGGTACGTCGAGGAGTCCGGGATGCCCCGGCTGTACCGCGAGGCGCCGCTGCAGTCGATCTGGGAGGGCTCGGGCAACGTCGCCGCGCTCGACGCGCTGCGCGCGCTCACCCGCCAGCCCGAGACGGCCGAGGCCTTCTTCGCCGAGCTCGACCAGGCGCAGGGCGCCGACCGCCGCCTGGATGACGCGGTAGCCCGTCTGCGCAAGGACGCCGCCGACCCCTCCGAGCACGCCGCCCGCCGCCTCGCCGAGTCCCTCGCGGTCACCCTGCAGGCGTCCCTGCTCATCCGGCACGGCCATCCCGCCGTCGCCGACGCCTTCACCGCCACCCGCCTGGCCGACGGCGGCGGCCGCGCCTACGGCACCCTCCCCGCGGGCACCCCCACCGAGTCCATCGTCCCCCGGGCGACCCCGGCGATTTAGCCCAAGCGGCCAGCCACGACGACAGGGATACCCGTTAACCGGGGAGCCTGGGGGGTGCACTCCTGGAAGGCGGCTATCGCTCCGGCGGCGCCGGCGACCGCCGCGCCGGCCGCGGACGCGGCCACCAGCCACCGGGTAAACCGCGGCAGCCGCGGCCACGCCGCCACCGTCACCGCCACGTCCAGGGCGTCGGACAGCGCCCCGGCGGCGAACCACGCGCCAGCCGACGAAGGGTCGGCGGACGATTTCCGTACCGCGACGAGCGCGCCCAGGCCGAGAGCCAGGTCACGCGCGCCAAGCGCCCGCCCGAACACCTGAGCGCCGAGCTCGTCGGCCGACGAGCCCACCCACGGCCTGGCCGGCCCAGCGGGCCAGGCCAGCGCGGCCGCGCCAAGCCCCACCCGCCCGGCCGCCACCGCCGTGGCGGCGTAACGGAAAAGCGGACGAACACCCGGCCCACCGGGCAGCCTGCCCCTGACATCAACCATGAGGCCATTCTCGCCCCTTGTCGCGACCGGAGGCGCCTGACGGTAGTCGGACCATGAGAAGACCGGGGCAGCCGGCGACCCCGATGGTCCGGCTGCCCCGGTCTTCGCTCGCGGGGCGGGTGCGGAGTCAGTGCAGGCCGAGCGCCTCCGCGACGGCCTGGGCGCAGGCACGGGACGCGCCGTAGCTGGCCAGGTACGACGTTCCTGGCGGCGGCGTCCAGGCGGGCACGCCCATCTCGACCAGGACCGTGTCGGGGCGGACCTTGACCAGCTCGCCGATGAGCGGCAGCACGCCGCGCGCGTCCCGCACCGCGAGCACCAGGGACCGGCCCGCGGCCGCCGTGAGTATGGCCGCCGCCGCGGAGTTAGTCCGCACTGTGTTAGCCAGCACCGTGTTAGCCAGCACTGGGCCGTCGCCCGCCGCCACGTCGACCCGGAGCACGTCGGCCCACGGCTCGAAGCCCCAGGGGAACCGCCCGGCGGCGATGTTCTCCTCCGGCTCGACCTCGACCACGAGCGGGTCGGTGAGCGGCCCTGGGACCGGACCTGAGCCGCGCAGCGCGCGCCGCGCGGCGACCAGCCCGATGCCGTCGCCCGCGCCGACCGCGCCGTCGGCCGGGATGCCCGACGCGCCGCGGCCGGCGGCGAGCCGGGCCCGCAGCCCGGCGACCCGGGCGGCGGCCTCCTCGAGCCGCTGCGCGGAGAGCCTGCCCGACGTCACCGCGTCGGCGAGCGCGGAGCGCACACCGTGGTACATCGCCTCGTCGGTGTCCCGCCCGAGGCAGAGCAGGTCGGTGCCGGCGATCACGGCGAGCACCGCGGCCTCGGGGATGCCGAAGGCGGCGCTGGCGGCCTTCATCTCCAGCGCGTCGCAGATGACCACGCCGTCGAAGCCGAGCTCGCCGCGGAGCAGGCCGGTGATGGCGGCGGGCGACAGCGTCGCGGGCAGCTCCCCGGTCAGCTCGGGCACCCGCAGGTGCCCGGGCATCATGGCGAGCGACGCGGCCCCGATGGCCGCGACGAACGGCGGCAGGTCGCGGGCGCGCAGGTCCTGCATCGTCCCGGCCACGGTGGCGAGCTCATGGTGGCTGTCGCCCGCCGTGCTGCCGTGCCCGGGGAAGTGCTTGGCGCAGGCGGCGACGCCGGCCGACTGCAGGCCGGCCACCGCGGCGGCGACGTGCCGCGCGACGAGGGCGGGGTCGGAGCCGAACGACCGGGTGCCGACCACCAGGCTCCCGTCCGGTGCCAGCACGTCGGCGCAGGGCGCGAGGTTGGTGTTGATGCCGAGCCGCGCCAGGTCGGTGCCGATCGCCGCGTAGACGGACCTGGTGAGCGCCACGTCGTCCACCGCGCCGAGCGCGGCGTTGCCCGGGTAGGGCGAACCTGACGTGTACGTCACCCGCGTGACGTCGCCGCCCTCCTCGTCGATGGCGATGACCGGCTCGGCCCCCGTCTCCCCGTGTTTGGCCGCGTCCCGCAGGGTCGCGGTCAGCGAGGCGGTGTCCCCGGTCATGTTCGAGCCGAAGAAGGTGACGCCGGCCAGCCCGCGGTCAAGCGCCCGCAGCAGCCAAGGGGGAGGGGTCGTGCCGAAGAACGGCGGGATGAGGATCGCGTCGGCGAGTGCGGCGAGCGAGGGGTCGATATCTGGTTCCAGTGGCTCCAGGGAATCCAGAGCCGTCATCCCTTCACCGCGCCCGCGACCAGGCCGCTGGCGAGGCGCCGCTGGGTGATGAGGAAGAACGCGAGGACAGGGATGGTGAAGAGGGTGGAGGATGCCATGATCGCGCCCCAGTCGGTGGAATTCTGGCCGTAGAAGTACTGCACATACAACGGCAGGGTGAACTTAGCGGTATCGGTGCCGAGGAAGGTCAGCGCGAACACGAACTCGTTGTAGGCGAAGATGAACGCGAACACGCTGGTGGTGACGAGCCCGGGGGACACCATCGGCAGCAGGATGCGCCAGAAGCGCGTCCAGGCCCCGGCCCCGTCGATCGCCGCCGCTTCCTCGAGCTCCTTCGGCACGGTCGCCGCGAAGTTGCGCAGCATCCAGATCGTGACCGGCAGGGCGAACGCGGTGTAGACGGCGATCAGCCCGACGAGGCTGTCGAGCAGGTTGAGCTTGCGGAAGTCGATGAACAGCGAGACGACGAGCGCCTGCTGCGGCAGCAGCTGCACGATCAGCAGCATGATCAGGTAGGTGGTGCGGAACCTGAACTTGAACCGCCCGAGCGCGATCGCGGCGAGCAGCCCGACGAGCGACGACACCGCGACCGCGACGATCGTGATGAAGAGGCTGTTCTTGAGGAAGTTCCAGTACGACAGCCCGATCACCGAACCGCTGAAGACGGTGCGGAAGTTCGCCAGCGTCGGGTGCAGCGGTATCGGGTGCGGCGTCAGCGAGTACATCTCGCTGGCTGGCTTGAACGCCGTGGAGATCATCCACAGCACGGGAAACAGTGCGAACAGGGCGACGAGCAACCCGGCCAGGTTCAGTGCGGCCTTGCGCGACCCGCGGCGCAGGCGTCGGCCACCGCGACCGGAAACCGCACGGCTAGAAACAGCACGGCCAGACACGGCTCTGGCCGGCGCAGTGCTACCTGGCAGAGGGACGGACGTCATGCGAGTGACCCTTGCTTGATGGCGGCACGGACGTACCCGACCGTGACGATGAGCAGGATGATCGTGAGGACGAACGCGGCCGCGGAGGCGAGGCCGTAGTGCGGCGGCTGGGTGAACGCCTGCGAGTACTCATAGAGCCCCAGGTTGTACTCGTCCCGGTTCCCGAGGTCACCGGTGACGATGTACGCCTGGGTGAACATGCCGAAGTCCCAGATCGTCGACAGCAGCGCCAGCACCAGGAACACCGGGCGCAGGATCGGGAACGTCACCCGCCAGAAGGTCCGCCACGGACCCGCGCCGTCCACCCGCGCCGCCTCGAGCAGCTCGGACGGCAGCGTGCGAAGCCCGGCGAGCACGGTGACCGCGATGAACGGGAAGCCGGTCCAGACCAGCATCACGGTCAGCACGGTGTAGGCGGGCAGCGTGGCGTTCGTCCAGGAGAAGCCGGCCCAGTGCGCCCCGCCGCCCAGCCAGGACGGGAGCTTGGCCAGCGCCCAGTCGACGACGCCGCCGTCCGGGTCGACGAGCCAGACGAAGATCACGCTGGCGGACACGGCCGGCGTCGCCCAGGCGAGCAGCGCGGACACGGACACGAACGTGCGCATCTTCGGCCCGAGCCGCACGAGCAGCAGCCCGACGAGCGTCCCGACGATCAGCGTGAGCGGCACCACGACCAGCGCGAAGTACACGCTCGTCTTCAGCGACTTCCAGAACTCCGGGTCGTGCAGGATCTGGCTGTAGTTCGAGAACCCGACCCACTGGGCGGGCAGGACGCCACTGATCTGCATCAGCCCGTAGTTCTGGAAGGAGAACAGCCCGACCTGGATGGCTGGCCACAGGATCAGCAGGCCGATGACCGCGGTCGCGGGCAGCAGCAGCAGGTACGGGCTCACTCCCCGCTTCTTGATCCAGATCCCGAGGCGCTGCCGGAATGACAAGCGGTAAGCGGACGATACCGAACGGCCGGCTGTGTTACGTGAGCCGTCCGGCTCGTGCCCGTGAGGGGTGGAGCCGGCCGGGGAGGGGCTCCCCGGCCGGCTCTGCGAAGAGGTCACCATAGGAAGGTACGGCTAGCTTCAGCTGCCGGTGTTGAGCACGCTTGCCAGCTGGGTGTTGGCGGCCGCCACCGTGGAGTCGAACGGCGCCCCTTGCATCAGCTGCTTGAGCATGGTCGGGATGATGTTGAGCTTGCCGTTGTCGGCAGTGGGCCAGTTCTTGGCGTTGAGCGGAGCGGTCTGCCCGTTCAGCGCCGCCTTGGCGAAGCCCGCGTTGAACGCGCCGCCGGCGGCTTCGCTCGCGGTGATCTGCGCGGAGTAAGGCGAGAAGAAGCCGGACAGCGTGGCGAAGCTGGTGGAGTTGGTCGGGTTGTCCATGACCGAGATCAGGTCCCAGGCCGCCGTCTGGTTCGGGCTGGTCTTGAAGACCGCGAGGTCGGACCCGCCGGCGAAGACCGGGGCCGGGTCCGGCCCGTTCTCGCTCGGGATCGGGAAGGAAGCGATGTTGGCCAGGTCCACCGAGTTCTTCGGCAGCGTCGCCTTCGCCCACGATCCGTCGATGTACATGTCGAGCTTGCCGAGGCCGAAGTCCTCGTTCGGGCCGCCGGAGGTCGCCCCGGCGACTCCGAGCTCGGTCTCGCCGAGGTACTTGGACGCGGAGACCTTGGCGGTGGTGTAGAGGCCGACGTAGTACTTGATGGCGGCCTCGGTCTTCGGGGCGGTCAGGTTACCGGTCCACTTGCCGCTGGAGTCCTGGGTGGCGATCTGGCCGCCGGCGCCCCAGATGAAGCTGGCGAACGCGTTGGTGTCGTTGGTGATCGCGTCGAAGCCCGTGGTGCCGGGGTAGGCCGCCTGCAGCTTCACCGCGTCGGCCTGCAGCTCCGCCCAGGTCGTGGGGGTGGAGGTGATGCCGGCCTTCTTGAACTGGTCGGTGCGGTACCACACGGCGCGCACGCCGCCGAACCACGGCACGGCGTAGGTGGTGCCGTCCTGGGTGTCGTTGGCCAGCATGCCCTTGACCAGGCCACCGGTGCCGGACCAGGAGCTCAGCTCGCTGTTGAGCGAGGAGAGGATGCCGCTGGCGGCCTCGGTAGGCGTGTCGGTGTTACCGAGCTCGGTGATGTCGGGGATGTTCTTGCCGGACGACAGCGCGGTGTTCCAGTCCGTGGTGCGGTCGCCCCACGGGATCCACTTCACGACGACCTGCGTCTTGGCGTACTGCGGGAACTGCTGGTGGAACTGCGCCTCGACGCCGTTCATCCAGGTGACCTGGGCCGGGACGGAGCCGCCCATCCGCCAGACGGTGAGCGTCGAGGGGGCCGACGACGTGCTGCCTGCCGTGCTGCTTGCGGTGCTGCCCGTCGAGCCAGTCGAGCTGCTGGACCCGCCTGAGCTACAGCCGGCGATTGCCAGCGCCGCCGCGGCGGCGCCCGCGACCGCGCCGAGCGCGGCCGATCTCTTCCTGAGTCCCACTACTGGCACTCCTTCTGCGAGGGTGAACTCTTGCGGTCAGACTTTGGTGTGACCGATGAACAGAAACTAACTGGAAACTTTCCTATAAGATAGACCTGTTGCCAGAACTTAACAAAGGCCGCCCAACTTGTGGCCGGCCCTGACCCGTGGTATCTCGTCGGAGGGGAAACGCTCATGCTGCTGTTTTCGCCCGGGGGGGCGACCCCCCGGACGAGTGCTCCAATCTTGCCGTTGCCCGATGGTTTGATCCGTGTGGGCGGGCCAAGATTGGAGTACTCGACCCCCCGGTGTCCGCGGGGTACGGGGGGTGACTCGGCCGATCGAACGTGCGGTTCTGGCGAGATGTACACTTATATCAATTTTTGTCCGAGTTTGGCGGTTGGATGGGTAACACGGGGGTCGGACCGATGACCGTACATCTCGGTGAGAGCGGGCCCGATGGCAGGGCTGATGGCAGGGCCAGCGCTGGCGGGCAGCGGCAGAAGCCGGGCACGCCGAGCCTGCTGCGCGAGCTGAACGACCGGGCCGCGCTTGAGCTGCTGCTCGCCGACGGGCCGCTCACCCGGGCGCAGCTGTCCGAGCGCACCGGCGTGTCCAAGGTCACCGTCTCCCAGATGCTCGCCAGGCTGGAGGAACGCGGCCTGGTGATGATCGCGGGGGAGCAGGCGGGCGGCCGCGGCCCCAACGCCGCCCTGTACGCCGTCATCCCGTCAAGCGCCTACGTGGCCGGCCTTTACGTGGAGCAGGACCTGGTCAGCGCGGCCGTCGCGGACGTGACCGGGCGCCGGGTCGCGGACGTCAGCGTGGACCCCAACGGCGCTGACGACCCGGTGGGCATGGTCCGGGATGCCATCGGCCGGGCCTGCCAGAGCGCCGGCATCGGCTTCTCCGCGCTGTCGGCCGTCGTGCTCGGCATCCCCGGCGTGCTCGACCCGCGGACCGGCGCGCCGCGGCTCGCCGTGAACCTCCCCACCTGGCACGAGGGCGTGCTCGACGCGCTGCGCGAGATGCTGCACACCCCGGTGGTGATCGAGAACGACGTGAACCTCGCCGCGATGGCCGAGCGCGCCGACGGCGTCGCGGCCGGGATCGACGACTTCGCGTTCATCTGGCTCGGCACCGGCCTCGGCCTCGCCACGGTCATCGACGGCCGGGTACGCCGGGGCGTCGGCGGCGCCGCGGGCGAGATCGGCTGGATGCCGGTGCACGGCGCGCCCCTGCCGGCGGGCAACGAGCACCCGGGCAAGGCCGGGCTGCAGGCCCTGGCGGGCGGCCTCGCGGTGCACACGCTGGCCGCCGAGCACGGCTTCGGCGGGGTGACGCCGGCCGACGCGGTGGCCGCCGCGGTCGCCGACCTGGCCCGCGACCCCCAGGCGCCGGCCGCGACGGCGTTCCTCGACGACCTCGCGCACCGCGTGGCCATCGGTGTCGCCGCGGTCTGCTCCGTCCTTGACCCCGGCCTCGTCGTCCTCGGCGGCACGGTTGGCGAGGCCGGCGCCGGCGAGCTCGCCGGCCGCGTGGCGGCCGAGGTCCCCCGGCTGTGCCTGGCCCGCCCCGCCGTGCGGCCCACCTCCGTCCCCGGCGAGCCGGTTCTCCGCGGCGCGATGCAGGCGGCCCTCGCCCAGGCGCGGGCCGCCCTCTTCACCTCGCTCGGCTCCGCCGCCGACTAACCAGCGGCGGAAATGACCGTGCCGCCGGCCTCTAGCGTGAGGCCGGCGGCACCGGTGCTGCCGTACAGGGGCGGGGGAGTGGTCAGGCCGCGGGCCCGGTGGCCAGCGTGACGTCCGCGGTGTGCGACTGGCCCGAGGTGTCGGTCCAGCTGATGCTCACCTTGTCACCGGGGCGCAGGCCGACGAGGGCCTCCTGAATCTGGGTCCCGCTGGTGACCGAGTGCCCGTTGAGCGCGGTCACCGTGTCGCCCGCGGCGAGGCCCGCCTGGGCCGCCGGGGTGCCCGCCTGGGCTCCGGCGAGCAGCACGCCCTGGGTGTAGCCCGACTGCTGGCTGGAGATCTGCAGGCCGATGAACGCGGTCTCGCCGATGTGCACCGTCGAGGACGCCTGGCCCGCCTCGATCTGCTTGGCGATGGACAGCGCCGTGTTGATCGGGATCGCGTAGCCCTGCGTCGTGGACCCGGTGGACGACCCGCCCGAGCCGGAGGACCCCGACGAGCCGGAGGACCCGGAACCGCCGTTACCGAAGCCGCCCTGCCCGCCGAAGCCGCCGTTCCCTGACCCGCCGAACTGGTAGTTCGTCGAGGCCGCGGTGTCGATGCCGATGACCTGGCCGTGCGAGTTCACCAGCGGGCCGCCCGAGTCGCCCGCCTGGATGCCCGCGTTCGTCTCGATCAGCCCGGTGAGCTGCTCGGACGAGCCCGAGCCCTCGTCGGTGGCGGTGATCGACTGGTTGAGCGCGGTCACCGTGCCCGGCGCGACCGCGGGATCGCCGCCCACGCCGCCCGCGTTGCCGAGGGCGACCACGCCGTCGCCGACGCCGACCGTCGAGGAGTCGCCCGTCGACGCGGTGGTCAGCCCGGACGCGCCGGATAGCTGGAGCACCGCGATGTCCTGTGACTCGTCATAGCCCACCACGGTCGCCTTATAGGTCTTGCCGTTGCCGATGTCGGTAACGCTGATCGAGGTGGCGCCGTTGATCACGTGGTTGTTGGTGAGGATCTCGCCGTTGGACGTCAGCACGATCCCCGTGCCCTTGGCGGTCGCCTGCTGATAGCCGAGCGTGGAGGTGACGTCGACGATCGCCGGGTCGACCCGGCTGGCGATCTGCGCGCTGGTCAGCTCGTTCTTCGAGGTCGACGTCGCGGACGACGCGGCTGGCGACCCGTGCGACAGCCCAAGCGCCACGCCCGCGCCGGCCCCCGCGGCCACGATGGCGGTCGCCGTCAGGCCGAGAAATGTCCGGCCGTGGTGCCGCCGCGGCGGCTCCGGGTACTGTCCGTAAGGCGGGTACTGGCCCTGCGGATACTGTGCGAATGGTTCGCTCATTGGTCCTGTCACCCCGAATCCTGTTCGCAGCCCTTGCGCTCTGCTCCGGTTGGCAGCCCTGCTTTTAGCTACACAGGAAGAATCGGTCGCAAACCTTGGCGGACCCCGAAAAGACCATGAGCCGGACCTACTGGTTACCTGAGGTTTTCCTCAGCAACCTTGAGTTCCGCTCACGATCGCGCGAAGTGCCGGCGTGCGCCGGGCAACTTATCGCATCGGCCGCACCGTGACGGTGAAACCGCAACAGTCGCCCCGGTCAGCTTCCGCAACTCACAGAACCATAACGCCTCGCCCGCCATGGGTGTTCCGCAAAGCGCCAACTTCAAACAAGATCGAACTGACTTCGCAGAGCTCGCCCGTTCGGGATGATGCTGACTTGCTACCGGACGGAGGCGGGCTCCTTTTGCATGAAAATCCTCCATCAGCCTGTGCTGAGACCGGGGTGCTTGCTGTGAACTTAAGGGGCTGCTGTGCAGTCCGTTATGAAAGAGACTGCCGACCTTAGCGGTAAAAGATATGGATTTGTAGGTTTAACGTCAAGACCGGTGAGGGCATGGTTGCGCTGACCCCTGGTGCACTCCGTAGAGTTAGCCGCAGCGTGCGTGGCGGCCCGCATGACAACCCATGTCCCTTGACAGGAGCACACGTGAGCGCAGAATCCTCCCCGGCCGGGCCGGCCGGGGATGCCGCCGCGGCGGGCCGGGAGCCCGGTGCGGCCGGGCTTGCCGCCGCGCAGTTCCGCCGGCTGGCCGAGGACTACCTCGACGACCTGGCGTACCGCCACCCCGACATCGCGACCGAGCTAGGCGACCACCGCTACGACCACCGGCTGCCCGAGCGCGGCGCCGCGGCGCTCGACGACGAGCGGCGCGGCCTCGATGAGTTCGCGGCCCGGCTGGCCGCCATCGACCACGCGGGCCTTGACCGGGAGCTGCTCGTCGACGCGGCCGTGCTCGGCAACGACGTGGCCCGGCGCCTGTTCGAGATCACCGAGCTGCGCGAGCACGAGTGGAACCCGCTGGTCGCGAACCCGGGTCAGGCGATCTACCTGCTGCTCGCCCGGGACTACGCGCCACTGGCCGACCGGCTGCACTCGCTGGCCGGGCGTCTCGCCGCGGTCCCGGAAACCCTCGAAACCGCGCGCGGCACGCTCGGCCGGATGCCCGAGGTTCACCTGGAGACCGCGATCGCCCAGTTCGGCGGGACGATCGCCCTGGTCACTGAGGAGGTGAACGCCGCCCTGGGCCAGGCGGCCAACGCCGGCGACCCGGCGGCCAGTGCCGCGGCGGCCGCCGCGGTCGAGCGGGTACGGCCCGCCGCGCTCGCGGCGCTCGCCGACCACAGGGACTGGCTCTCGGCCCGGCTGGCGGGCGATGACGCCGCGGCGGGCGGCGCTGGGTTCGCCGACCCGCGCATCGGGCGGGAACTGTTCTCCCGCAAGCTGTCGCTTGCGCTGTCCGCGGCGTCCGACTCCGACGCCATCCTGGCCAGGGCCGAGGCCGACCTGGAGCGGGTCACCGGCGAGATCACGGAGGTGGCGGGCCGACTCGGCGGCACGCCCCGCGAGGTGCTCGCCCGGCTGAGCGTCGCGGCGCCCGACGAGGCGACGATCCTCGCCTTCTGCGCCGCCGCGCTCGCCGCCCAGATCGCCTTCGTCCGCGACCATGACCTGGTCACGCTGCATGACGACCCGGTCGAGGTCATCGACATGCCGGAGATCAACCGGGGCATCGCGGTGGCCTACTGCGACCCGCCCGGGCCGCTCGAGCCCGTCCCTGGCGCGACGTTCATCGCGGTCTCGCCGACGCCCAAGGACTGGACGACCGAGCGTGTCGCCTCCTTCTACCGCGAGTACAACCGGCACATGGTGCACAACCTGATGGTGCACGAGGCGATGCCGGGCCACTACCTGCAGCTGCAGCACTCGCGCCGGTTCACCGGGGCGACCAGGCTGCGGGCCGCGCTGTGGTCGGGGCCGTTCGTCGAGGGCTGGGCGGTCTACGCGGAGGAACTGATGGCGGCGCACGGGTACCCGGGGGAGGGCGACCCGGCGGCGGTCCGCATGCAGCAGCTCAAGATGCAGCTGCGCATGATCATCAACGCGATACTCGACGCCCGGGTGCACGCGCACGGGATGACCGAGGCGCAGGCGATGGCCCTGATGACCGGCCGCGGCTTCCAGGAGGACGGCGAGGCATCGGGCAAGTGGCGCCGCGCGCAGCTCACCTCGGCCCAGCTGTCGACCTACTACGTGGGCTACACCGAGGTCGCCGACCTGGCCGCCGACCTGCTCGGCCGCGGGCTGCCGGAGCGCGCGGCGCACGACGGCATGCTCGCCCACGGCTCGCCCCCGGTCCGCCTGCTCCGCACCGTGGTGTAGCGCTCAGGCCGGCATGCGGAAGCGCGGCAGCGGGGACGGCACGAGCAGCAGCGAGCCGAGCACGCCGCCGGCCACGGCGATCCACAGCGCGGGCCGCAGGCCGAGCACGGTACCGAGCCACCCGCCGAGTAGCGCCCCGGCCGGCCGGGTCCCGTAGTTGATCGACTGGAACGCCCCCGACACCCGGGACCGCATCGTGTCGGGTATCACCACCCCGAAGATCGCCGCGATGCTGATGTCGAGCACCATGACGCCGAACCCGCTGCACGCGCAGGCGACGAACAGCATCACCAGGGTGAGCGTGCCCGGCCCCGGCGCGGCGAGCGGGACGAGCGCGAGCGGAACGGTGAACACCAGGCACCCCGCCACGTAGACGAGCCCGGCGCCGAGCCGCGCGGTGAGCCGCTTGCACAGCAGCGAGCCGAGGATGCCGCCGACGGCGGCCGCCCCGATGACCGCGCCGAGCAGCCCCGGCTTGACGTCCAGGCTGCGCACCGCGTACAGCATGAACAGCGCCTCGAACATCAAGTTGAAGAAGTTGACCACCGCCACGCCGGTCAGCGACGCCCGGACGATCGGGGAGGCGGCGATGAAGCGCAGCCCGGCGGTGAGGCCGTCTTCGCCGTTGGCGGCGGGCGGCTCCTTCGGCCGGATCAGGCCGAGCTGAAAGGCCGACCCGAGGAACGACAGGGCGTCCACCACGATGGCGTACGGCCCGCTCAGCGCCTGCACGAGCAGCCCGCCGACGGACGGGCCGCCGAGAAAGGAAAGCGCCCGGCTCCCGTAGATCAGCGACTGGCCGTCGACGTACTCGTCGCTCTCCACGATCGACACGAACAGCGTCCCGTCGGACACGGTGAACAGCACGGAAAGAGAGCCGGCCGCGAACGTGACCACGCACATCTGCGCGAAGGTCAGCACGTGCAGCGCGAAGCACAGCGGTATCGTCGCGAACGCCACGGCGCGGCCGATGTCGGCGAGGATCATGGCGTGGCGCCGCTTGCCCCGCCGGTCCACCCAGGCCCCGGCGTGCAGTCCGAACAGCAGGCTGGGCAGCCACTGCAGCGCGGTGAGCACGCCCATCTCGTAAGCCCGCGCGTGCAAGACAAGGACGGCGGTGAGCGGGATCGCAACCGACGAAACCTGGTCGCCGAACATCGACACCGTCGATGCTCCCCAGTAACGCCGGAACACCTGGTTCCGCAGCAGCGGCGGTACCAGAACGCGGCTGTCCGCCCCTGCTTTCATCGCCATCAAAGCGTAAGTGCTTAACCGGGACAATGCACGTGCCGGATGGCATTTCAGTCACCGAAATGCGGTCTCCGTAGACCTACTCGGCCACTGGCTCCGCGGTCTGCGGGATGGCGGCCTGGCGGTCGCGGACCGGCGGCAGC
>CAZORE010000014.1:38978-50570 GCA_964581815.1 uncultured Streptosporangiaceae bacterium
CACTGGCTCCGCGGTCTGCGGGATGGCGGCCTGGCGGTCGCGGACCGGCGGCAGCCAGTCGGGCACCCCCGCGCCGGTCCACTCCCGCGGCTGGACCAGCGCCTCCCGCGCCGCCATGAAGAGCATGTAGGGGATCAGGTCGACCGAGCGGCGCAGGAACCACTTGGTTCCCTTGGTCGCCATCCACCGCACGTCGTCGCCGCGGGTCGCCGCGGGGCTGGTCGGCTCGCCGCCTGGCCGGTCGGTCACCGGGACGCCCGCGGCCGCGAGCCGGTCCCACATCCGGCAGGCGACGAGCCGGTGACCGCGCTCGTTGGGATGCAGCCGGTCGACCGACCAGTTGCGCCGGTCGTAGGTCTCCGGGTCGGTCGAGGCGTCCCAGTGCAACGTCCCGTAGTGCGCCGCGATCCGGTCGAGCTCCGCGTTGACCGCCCGCATCCGCCGCGACAGCGGCCGCGCGAGCCCGGACGGCAGGCCGAACATCTGCGCCGGGTCGGGCAGCCGCATGGTCAGCACGGTCGCGCCGCTCGCGGTGAGCGCGGCGACCGTGCGCGCGGTGGCCTGGCCGGTCCGCACCGGGTCGAACCCGGCCCGCAGTGTGTCGTTGATGCCGACGACGACGCTCGCCACGTGCGGCCGCAGCAGCAGCGCGTCAGGGAGCTGGTCCCGCTCGACGTGCTTGGCCTGCGCGCCGATCGCCGCGAGGTTGTGCAGCTCCGGCTTTGGCAGCCCGGCGGCGAGGTGGCGCGTCCAGCCGCGCCAGCCGCCGTCGGGCGCCGGGTCGCCCATGCCGAGGGTGATCGAGTCGCCGAGCGTCACGATTCGCGTCATGCGTTACCTGCCAGGGAGCGAGGGGTCACAGTTATGCCGCCAGCCGCGCAGGCGGCGCGTCCGCTTCGATGACGGCCGCGTAGTGCCCGAGAAGCTCTTCGGTAAGCGCGGGCCAGCTCCGGCCGAGCACCCGCCGCCGCGCCGCGGCGCCGAGCCGGGCGCGGAGCGCCGGGTCGGCGGCCAGCGCGTCCACCGCCGCCGCGAGCGCGCCCGGGTCGCCCGGCGGGATCAGGTACCCCGTCCCGCCGTCGTCCACGAGGTCGAGGGGGCCGCCCGAGGCGGGCGCGACGACCGGCAGGCCGCTGGCGGACGCCTCTTGGATCGTCTGCCCGAACGTCTCGAACGGGCCGGTGTGCACGAAAACGTCGAGCGACGCGTAGATCCGCGCCAGGTCCGCGCCGTAGCGCATGCCGAGGAAGGCCGCGGACGGCAGCGCGGCGCGCAGTTCCTCCTCCATCGGCCCGCCGCCGGTGACCGCCAGCTTCACCCCGGGCAGCGCGGCGACCGCGGCGAGCAGGTCGACCCGCTTCTCGATCGCCAGCCGCCCCACGTAGCCGACGATCACCTCGCCGTTCGGCGCGATCTCGGCGCGCAGCCGCTCGTCGCGCAGGTTCGGGCGGAACCGCTCGGTGTCCACGCCGCGGCCCCACCGCCAGACGCGCTCGAGGGCGTGAGCGTGCAGGTCAGCGGCGGTCATGCTGGACGGGGCCAGGGTGCGGCCCGCCGCGTTGTGTATGTCGCGCAGCCAGCGCCAGGCGAACGCCTCGGTCGCCCGGCCGAGGTGATAGGCGCGGGCGTAGCTCGGCAGGTCCGTCTGGTAGACGGCGATGGTCGGCAGGTGCTCAGCCCGCGCGACGCGGGTGCCCCAGGCGCCGAGCGCGACCGGGCTGGCCAGGTGCACGACCTCGGTCCTGTGCCGGACGATGGCCTTGCGGGTGGCCGGCGTGGGCAGGCCGAGCCGGAAGGTCGGGTAGCCGGGAAGGGGAACGGACGGCACGCGCTCGACGGGGTAGGGGAGATGGTCGTCGGCCGCGGAGCGCCCCGGCTCCGGTGCGATGACCAGGGGGTGGTGGCCCTTGCGCACGAGGTTCTCCGCCACGCGCACTACGCAGTGGGCGACGCCGTTTACGTCAGGCGGGAACGACTCCGTAATGATGGCGATCCTCATAACCCCAAGATCCGACATGCGACATTCGAATCCAGCTACGACGCCGTTACACCCAAACGAACGATCGATGAAGCTCTTACCACCCGGGGGACGACCCCCGTACCCCCGGTGTCCTCGCGCGGCGGCCCGATGGCAAAAACCGCCATCGTATCGGGCCGCCGCGCTGCGGCAAGGGCCGCGGGCGATCGGGCCACCGCGCTGCGGCAAGGGCCGCGGGCGATGCGAACCGGACAACACGCCGCCCGCGCCGGAAGAACGCGCCGCCCGCCGATGTTGGCGCTAGTCGTGGCCGATACTGCTGCCGCCGATACTGGCGCGAATGTCCCGCTGACTATTTCCGGCGTGCCGCTCGGCGTGCTCGACCTGGCGCCGATCCCGGAGGGCTCGACCGCGGGCGCGGCGCTGCGCGCCACCACCGCGCTCGCGCAGGAGGTCGAAGGCCTCGGCTTCACCAGGTTCTGGGTCGCCGAGCACCACGGCATGCCCGGCGTCGCGAGTTCCTCGCCGCCGGTCCTCATCGCGCATATCGCCGACGCGACGCGGGCCATCCGGGTGGGCTCGGGCGGCGTGATGCTGCCGAACCACTCCTCGCTGGTGGTCGCCGAGCAGTTCGGCATGCTCGAGGCGCTCCACCCCGGCCGCATCGACCTCGGCATCGGCCGCGCCCCGGGCACCGACCAGGCCACCGCGCAGGCGCTGCACCCCCGTGCTTCCGAAGGCCGGGGCCCCGACGACTTCCCGCGCCAGCTCACCGACCTGCTCGGCTTCTTCACCGGCAGCTGGCCGGAGAACCATCCCTACCGGCAGGTGCACGCGGTACCCGGCGAGGGCAACGGGCCCGACCTGTGGCTGCTCGGCTCGAGCGGCTACAGCGCGCAGGTGGCCGGCGCGCTTGGCCTGCCGTTCGCGTTCGCGCATCACTTCATGCCGCACAACACGCTGCCCGCCCTTGACTTGTACCGCAGCTCGTTCCGCCCGTCGGCGGCCCTGCGCGAGCCTTACAGCATGATCGCGGCGGGCGTGGTCTGCGCGGACACCGACGAGCAGGCCAGGTTCCTGGCGGGCGCCTCCGCCCTGTCCTTCCTCAAGCTGCGCACCGGCCGGCCGGGCCGGGTGCCGACCCCCGAGGAAGCCGCCGCCTACCCCTACTCGGACCTGGAGCGCGCCTTCATCGCCGACCGCCAGGCCACCCAGCACATCGGCGCGCCGGACACGGTGCTCGCCGGCCTCGCCGACCTGGTCAAGCGCACCGAGGTGAACGAGCTGATGATCACCACCCAGACGCACGACCCGGCCGACCGGCGGCGCTCCTTCGAGCTGGTCGCCGCGGCGGCCAGGGGCCGCTAGGCCGCGAGGTCAGCGCCGGCCGAGTTTCCGCCGCCGCGGCTGGCTAGCTGGCCCGTTGCGGCGGGTTCCGGCCATCATCGGCCAGAACGAGTGCGTGGCTCGGCTCCGCTCGCCGTCGGCGTAATGACCGCCCCCGCGGGCGGGCGTTATGCGCGGTTTACCCCGGCTTGGCCGGGGTAGCCGACGGCTCCCATGGAGAGCCAGCGCAGAACCGCGGAGGGCCGTCATGACCCAGCCGAGCGAACGCCCCGAGCTGGGCGAACCCCCCGAGCACGCTGACGCCGAGCAGGGCGAGACCGACCAGGCGGACGCCGGCGACGCCAGGCGCGCCGCCCTGGTCGCCGCCGCCCAGCGGCAGTGGATCGACTTGCTGACCGATCTCGGCGGCCGCAACACGCTGCTGTATTACAAGGACCGCCGGGCGGGAACGCTTGACCTGGCGGACGCCGACCCGGACGCCGTGGAACGGTTCGAGAAGTCGGGGCACGCGAGGCTCACCAGGCTGTTCCCCGGGGACCCCGACATCCGGGCCGACGCCATCCGCCGCATGCAGGCGATCTACCGCAAGGCCCGCGAGCTGCAGGAGGAGCGCGGCATCAAGGCCGGCTACCTGGCTACCGGCCTGGCCCGGTGGGACGAGCTTTTCCTCGAGCCCGCCGCCCCCGTGCTGCTCCGCCCGCTGACCATCAGCCCGACCCGGGCGCGGTACGACGACTTCGACCTCAGCCTGGACGAAGAGACCGAGGTGAACCCGGTCCTGCTGCACAAGCTGGCTACCGTGTTCGGCGCGGCGATCGACAAGCCCGCGCCCGACCGCATCGCGGGCCAGCTGGCCAAGGCCGCCCACGACGCCGAGGTCCCCGGCTTCCGCATCGACAAGCGCAAGGTCATCGGCACCTTCACCTACGCGAAGCTGCCGATGGTCCGCGACCTCGAGGCGGCGGGCGACCTGCTGGCGGACAGTGACCTGGTGGCGGCCATCGCCGGCGACCCGCACGCGCAGCAGGTGGTCGCGCCGGACGCCAGCCCCGACGTGACCGACGACCCGGTCACCGCCTGGGCGGACCCGGATGTCATCGGGCCTGACCGGCCAGGACCGGGCGCGGCAGTGTCCGATTCGGCTGGGCCGGACGACCCGGTAGCCGACTTCTCCGTGCTTGACGCCGACTCCTCCCAGCGCGCCGCGATCGATGCCGTTCTCGCCGGGCGCAGCCTGGTCATCCACGGTCCGCCGGGCACCGGCAAGTCCCAGACGATCGCCAACCTGATCGCGGCGATGGTGGCCCGCGGCCGGAAGGTGCTGTTCGTCGCGGAGAAGCGCGCCGCGATCGACGCCGTGCTCTCCAGGCTGTCCGCGGCGGGGCTCGCCGACCTGGTGCTCGACATCCACGAGGGCGCCCGCGACCGGCAGCGGATCGCCGCGGGCCTCGGCGCGACGCTTGACCAGGCGGCCCGCGCGGCCGACCCCAACACCGCGGCGCTGCACCGTCGGCTCACCGACCGGCAGCAACGGCTCGCCAGGCACGCGGCGGCGCTGCACCGGGCGCACGACCCATGGCGGCTGTCCGCCTACCAGGTGCAGTCCGCCCTGCTCGGGGTGCCCGAGCAGGTGCGCGTCGCCACCCGGCTCGGCGCGCCCGAGCGGATCACCGCCGAGGTCGCCGAGCAGGTCCGCGACGAGCTACGCGAGTTCACCCGCCTCGGCGGCTTCGGGTTCATCCCGGGCAGCACCCCCTGGTTCGGCGCACCGCTGCGCAGCCGCGAGCAGGCCCGCGCCGCGGTGGACCTCGCGGTGACGATCGGCAGCCGGACGCTGCCCGCGGTGACGGCCCGGCTGGCCGCCGCCTGCCGCGACCTCGGCCTGCCGTCCGGTGAGCTGCTCGCCAGCCAGCGGCCGCGGGAGGCGCTGACCGAGGTACTCGCGCAGGTGAACGACCTTGAGCAGGGCAAGCACAGCTTCCTCGAGCGCAGGGCGCTGCGGCGCGAGGTCCGCGCGCGGTGGCAGGAGCTGCCCGGCGCCGCGCCAGACAGTGAGCCGCGGCTGCCGGGGGGCTACCCGGCGCTTGCCCGGGCCTGGCAGGAGTGGATGAGCCAGCTAGCGCAGCTCGCCGCGCTCGCGCCGCTCGCAGGCCTGGACACCGACCCGGACTCCGCGCTCGCGGCCCTGGTCGCCGACCAGGAGACGCCGTGGCGGCTGCCCAGGCTGTACGAGCTCGCCGGGCACTTCGCCCGGCTCAGCCTCGGGCCGCTGCTCGACGAGATCGCGCCGCTGGCCGACGACGCGATGCCCGCGGCGGCGGGGGTACCCGCCGGGATGACCGCGCCCGACCTGGTGACCGCGGCCTTCGACTGGGCGTGGTACCGGGCGATCCTCGACCAGATCCGGGTCCGCGACCCCGACTACGCGGCCGAAGGCACCGGGCATGACCTGGGCGAGGCCCTCGACGAGCTCGCTAACGACTTCCGCCGCTACGACGCCGAGCACCTGGCGGCCAACCGGGCCCGGGTCCGCGGCGCGTGGGCCAGGCGGCTGCGTCAGACCGTCGACCAGCACCCGCTGCAGGCCCGGGTGATCCGCAAGCAGGCGGCGCTGCGCCGCGGTCACCTGCCGCTGCGGCGCCTGCTCGACCAGGCGGGCGACGTGCTGTTCGCGCTCAAGCCGTGCTGGGCGATGTCACCGCTGATGGTCAGCCAGGTGCTGCCGCTCGCCCGGCTGTTCGACCTGGTGATCTTCGACGAGGCCAGCCAGGTGGTGCCCGCTGACGCGATCGGCTCGATGATCAGGGCGCACCAGGTGGTGGTGGCGGGCGACGACCGGCAGCTCCCGCCGACCAGCTTCTTCCACCAGATCGACCCGGGCGACCCGGACGACGACGACCCGGACGAGGGGCTCGTCTCGCTGCGCGCCGGGTTCGAGTCCGTGCTCGACGCACTGCGGCCGCTGCTGCTTACCTGCCCGCTGACCTGGCACTACCGGAGCCGCGACGAGCGCCTCGTGGCGTTCTCCAACGACCGGATCTACGGCGGCGCGCTGACCACGTTCCCTGGCGTGGCCCGCGACGACGTGCTGCGCCACGTGGTGGTCGGCGGGCAGGACGGCGCGGGCGACACCGTGGCCGCCGAGGTCGCCGAGGTGGTCCGGCTGGTCCTCGAGCACGCGCGGACCCGCCCGGCCGAGTCGCTCGGCGTGATCGCCCTCGGCGTCAAGCACGCGGAGCGCGTCGATACCGCGCTGCGCGCCGCGCTCGCCGCGGCCGCGGCCGCGCCGCCCGTCCCGCCCCCGCCCGCCGGGTCCTCCGGCGCCGTCGCGCTCGCCGCGGCCACGGCGGCCAGGGACGCGGCCAGGGACCTCGAGGCGTACTTCGCGGAAGACGTGCCCGAGCCGTTCTTCGTCAAGAACCTGGAGCGAGTGCAGGGCGACGAGCGGGACGCGATCATCATCTCCGTCGGCTACGGCAAGCACCCGGACGGGCGGATGCGCTACCAGTGGGGGCCGCTGCTGCGCGACGGCGGTGAGCGCAGGCTGAACGTCGCCGCCACTAGGGCGCGCCGCCGGCTCACCGTGGTCAGCTCGTTCTCCAGCCACGACGTCGACCCGTCCCGGCTGACCGCCCCAGGCGCGCGGATGCTCGCCGAGTACCTGGAGTACGCGCGGGCCGGCGGCGTCCCCGTCGCCCCGGTGCCGGCGTCTTCCGCCGGCTACGCCGGCGGCGACGGCCAGTCGGGTGAGGACGGCGCGGGCGCCGCCGCCGGCGCGTTCCAGTCGGACGTGGCGGCCAGGCTCGCGGCGCTCGGCATCACGGTGGTGCCGCAGTACGGCGTCGGCGGCTACCGGGTGGACTTCGCGGCCGCGCACCCCGACGACCCGGCGCGGATGATCCTGGCGATCGAGGCCGACGGTGCGGGCTACCGGGACTCGGGGAGCGTGCGCGACCGCGACCGGCTGCGTAAGGAGCACCTGGAGCGGCTCGGCTGGCACGTGCACCGGCTCTGGTCCACCGCCTGGTTCACCGACCCCGGCGGGGAACTGGCCAAGCTCCGCGCGGCCTTCGACACCGCGGTCCGCGCCGCGCCGCCCGTACCCCCGCCCGCACCAGCGCCGTGGCCCGCGGGCGCGCCGGAGCCGGGCGCGCCGCCGGAGCCGGGTGCCGAGGGGCCGGATCCAGAAAGGCCAGGCGACGAGGTGCCGTGGGCGGCCGGTCCATCGCGGCCCGGGCCGTTGCCCCGGGACGCCGTCCAGGCCGTCCGGGCGATTCCCCTTGGCCCCGGTGAGCGCCCGCGGCTGAGCGCGCAGGCACCCAAGGCACTCCCGGTCTCCGCCGGGGCCGTCTCAGGGAATACCGGGCCAGCCGCGCTGCCGCCCGCCTCCGAGCAGGACGGTCCGGACCCAGCCGGGTAAGGTCGTCCGGCTCGGGCTGGTGATCACGGTGCCGGGGCCAGGTTCTGCTCGGCGCCTTAGCCCCGGCGGCGCCGCCTGCCCACCTCGCGGATCAGCGGCAACCCGGCGAAGTAGGTCCCGGCAAGCGAACTGCCCGCGACCGCGACGTCCACGGAGACCCGGCCTTCCTTGGCCCAGTAGACGTCCTTGAGGTCGAGCAGCAGCGCGAACTCGTCAACGATGAGCGCAAGGCCGCCGCCGTAGGCGAGCGCGGTGGCCGGGTGGCGGCGGAGCTTCTCGTCGCCCTTGACAGCGACGGCGCCGACGCCGGCCAGCAGGCCGATGCCCCACATGTAGTGGTGCAGGTGCTCCCCGCCGACGCTCAGGTTCTTGAACGGCCCCTTGCCCGCCCTGATGGCGTGGGTGATCCCGCGCACCCCGCTGAACGTGGCCGTGAACGCCAGCCAGCTGATCAGCGCCGACTGCTGCCCTGCGTCCAGTTCACTGCCAAACGCGTCGCGGATGTCCGCGAGCACAACACGTTTCGCCATTCCCGGCACGATACCGGTGTACCAGGAGCTTGCTGAATTTGCCACGCTGCGGCGTAACAGTTTGCCTGTGACCAGGTAAAACCTGCTAGCTCTGGTCCCAGAAACGGTCTAATTCAGCGGGCTCCTGAGGGGCGCCCGGCGGAGGTCGGGCTCGCCAGCGCGGCGTTACCTGGTGTTAGGTTAAGGCGACGCACGAAAGGAGCCGATTGATGGACAACGACCGATACGCGCTGCTCGTGGTGGACATGCAGAACGGATTCTGCCATCCGGACGGCTCGTTCCCGCGGATTGGCCGCGGGCTTGAAGGCGCGATGGAAGCCGTCGCGAACGCGGCTGTCGCGGTCGGACAGGCGCGGGCGGCGGGCATTCCCGTCGTCTTCACCCGGCACGTTTACCGGCCGGGTCGCCCTGACGAGGGCGCGGCGCTCATCAGGAACAGCCCTGAGCTGGCCGGGGTGTCCGGGCTGGCCGTCGGCACGTGGGACGCCGAGGTGTGCGACGAGCTCGGCTGCACCCCGCAGGACCTGGTGGTGGACAAGGTCCGCTTCGACGCCTTCCAGTGGACGTCCCTCGAGCCGCTGCTGCGCGGGCTCGGCGTCACCGCCCTGATGATCTGCGGCGTGGTCACCAACATCTGCGTCGAGACGACCGCCCGCTCCGCCTTCATGCGTGACTTCCCCGTCACCCTGCTCGGGGACTGCTGCGCGGCCAAGACCCGCCGCCTGCACGACCTGTCGCTCGAGGTGCTCAGCAGCTACGAGCTCGCCGAGATCGTCAACGTGACGGACGGCTTCGACGCGGGTGAACCGCGAGGCCTGGCGGGCCGCCTCCCGTCCCCCGTCACCGCCTAGCAGCCGCGTGACCCGGGGACCGGCGGCCGGGGGCGGCCGGTGACCGCTCGTCAAGTGGCGGGTCACTGGCGGGCGGTCAGCCGCGTGAGCAGGCGCCAGCCGAGGAGGAACAGGCCGAGGAACGCCAGCGCGACGACGATGAACGCGGCGGCCGTCCCCTGGCCGGAGACGACGCGCAAGATCATGCCGAGCGTTACCGTGCACAGCCAGATCACGATCCCCGCGGGGCGGAGCGCCAGGGGATACCGCCAGGCGCGGGCCGCGATCCAGCCGGCCCCGAGGCCGCACAGGAACGGCCAGGCGGTCGACGCGATCCCGGCGAGCGCCTCGCCCTTGGTGTGACTGGCGCGCCCGATCGCCACGAAGACGAGCACGCAGCAGATGTCTGCAAGCACCGCAACTCGCGCACTCCTGGCCAACCGCATGCCGCTTACCCTATCGGCGACCCGCCCTATCGCCGACAGAGCGGGCCGCGTCCGGAGCGTGCCCGCCGCGCCCGGCCGGGGCCGCGCGACGGGGCTCATGGCGGGTTGCTCCCGCGCGTTTGCCCTTTGCAGGGACGCGCATGGACGTTCGTATGTTCTATTTTCAGCTAGCTGGGTGATCATGGGGGGATGGGTACCTGGGTGATCCGCATCGCCGCCGATGCGGGCGGCAACGGCGCCGGCCCTCGGCTCGCGGTGAAAGACTGCATCGACATGGCCGGGCTGCCGACGACGGCGGGCTGCCCGGTCGTCGCGGAGATGGCCGATCCCGCCGTGGCCGACGCGGCGGTCGTTGCGTCGGCCCGCGAGGCCGGCGCGCGGATCGTCGGCAAGACGGGACTTACCGAGCTGTGCTGGTCGGCAAGCGGCATCAATCACTGGGCGGGCACGCCGGTTAACCCGCGAGACCCGAGGCGGCTGCCGGGCGGGTCGTCGACCGGGTCCGCGGTGGCGGTCGCCACCGGCGAGGCAGACGTGGCCTTCGGTACCGACACCGGCGGCTCGGTCCGGGTACCCGCGGCCTGCTGCGGGGTGGCCGGCCTCAAGACCAGGCACGGCCGTATCCCGGTCAAGGGCGTGTACCCGCTCGCGCCGACCCTGGACACCGTCGGGCCGATCGGGCCGGACGTCGCGGCGGTCGAGCTCGGCATGCGCCTGCTCGAGCCCGGGTTCCTAGTGCCCGACTGGGTCGGCGAGCTGACCGCGGGACGGGTCACGGTGCCCGCGTCGACCGGTGACGCCGACCCGGCCGTCGACGCGGCCGTCGACCGTGCGCTCGCGGCGGCGGGCGTGGCCGTGACGCACGTGCCCGGGTGGGACGCCGACGTGGCGCTCAGCGCCATCGGCGTACTCATCGACGCCGAGGGGTTCAGGTCCAACGCTTACCTGATGCCGTACCTCAAGCAGCTCAGCCCGCACGTGCGGCGCAACCTGGAGCGCGGTGCCCGGCTCACCCCCGCTGACCGGGCGGCCGCGGAGCGGGGCAGGACGGCGGTGCGCGCCAGCTTCGACGCGCTGCTCGCCGACTTCCCCGTGCTTGTGCTGCCCACGCTGCTCGGCCCGCCTCCGCTGCTCGGCGGGCGCGGCTTCCAGCTGACCGCGCTGACCGCGCCGGTCAGCCTGGCCGGGCTGCCCGCGCTGACCCTTCCGGTGCCCGCGGCCGGCGGTGTGATCGCGTCCATGCAGGTGATCGGGATGACGGAGGAGCGGGTGCTCGCGTTCGCCCGGGCGATCGAGGCCGCCCAAGCTGGTTGAGACCCGCCCGAGGTCGACGCTGGTCAGAACGGACTTCGTCCAGACCCTGCCGGCCAGGCCACGGCCGCTGCTACGCTTCCGGTCACGCTAGCCATGCATACGGGGGTTGTGAAGTTGACCTGTTCGGCATGTTCTGGACGGCAGGCGCGCGCTCCGCAAGGTGGGTCCTTCCGGTGAGCCTGGCGGCGGCACCAGACCGTGTACTGCGAGCCCGGTAGGACGGCTTGTCGTGATGGGGCTTGAGTACGGTGCGGCCGAGGGCAGCCCACCGGCAACGCTGCGCGGCTCTTACGGACTGTTCATCGGCGGCTCGTTCGTGCCCGGGTCCGCGGTATTCAAGACGGTCTCGCCGGCCACCGAGGAAGTCCTGGCCGAGGTGACGCACGGGACGACGGAGGACGTGGACCGGGCGGTGGCGGCCGCACGGCAGGCCTACGAGCGGACCTGGTCGTTGCTGCCCGGCAAGACACGTGCCGCTTACCTGCTGCGGATCGCGCGGCTGCTGCGCGAGCGGGCACCGGAGCTTGCGGTCATCGAGTCACTCGACAGCGGCAAGCCGATCAGGCAGACGCGCGATGTGGACCTGCCGCTGGTGACGGCGCACTTCTTCTACCACGCCGGGTGGGCGGACAAGCTGGCCTACGCGGGATTCGGCGCGGCGGCGGCGGCCCCGCCGAATCCGACACTGCCGAATCCGACACTGCCGCGGCCGCTCGGCGTCGTCGGC
>CAZORE010000014.1:50670-92959 GCA_964581815.1 uncultured Streptosporangiaceae bacterium
GCCGAATCCGACACTGCCGAATCCGACACTGCCGCGGCCGCTCGGCGTCGTCGGCCAGGTCATCGGCTGGAGTTCACCGCTGCTCATGCTCGCCTGGAAGATCGCCCCTGCCCTGGCGTGCGGGAACACCGTGGTGCTCAAGCCGGCCGAGAGCACGCCGCTGACCGCGCTCGCGTTCGCGGAGATCTGCGCCGAGGCCGGCCTGCCGCCGGGCGTGGTCAACATCGTCACCGGCGACGGGCAGACCGGGCAGCTCGTCGCGCGCCACCCGGGGATCGACAAGGTGGCGTTTACCGGGTCTCCCGAGGTCGGCAAGGAGATCGCGAAGTCCGCCGCGTTGTGGGGCAAGCGGTTTACCCTCGAGCTCGGCGGCACGTCCGCGAACATCGTGTGCGCGGACGCGGACATCGAGGCGGCGGCCCAGGGGATCGTCGAGGGCGTCTTCATCCGCCAGGGTCATGCCTGCTGTGCGAGTTCCCGGGTGTTCGTCGCGGAGGAAGTGCACGACGACCTGGTCGCCGCGGTCAGGCGGCGGATGGCCGCGCTCCGCTCCGGCAACCCGCTTGACGAGGCGACCGACATCGGCCCGGTCAACTCGCACGGTCAGCTCGACAAGATCACCGAGCTCGCCCGCTCGGCGGAGGCGGACGGGGCGGTGCGCTGGTCGGCGCCGCACCGGCCGCCAGATCGCGGGTTCTGGTTCCCGCCCACCATGTTCGCCGTGGTAACGCAGGAGCAGCGCATCGCCAGGGAGGAACTCTGCTGGCCGGTGCTCACCGTCTCGTCGTTCGGCACGCCCGATGAGGTGGTCGACCGGACCAACAGCACGCGCTACGGGCTGTCGGCCGGCGTCTGGACGCGGCAGGGCGAGCTGAGCGCGTGGCTGGCCGCACGGCTGCGGGCCGGGGTGGTCTGGGTCAACTCGTTCGGCGGGCTCGACCCGGCGGTGCCCTTCGGCGGCTTCCAGGAGTCCGGGTTCGGCCGGGAGGGCGGCCGGCACGGCCTTGAGGCCTACCTCGACCTGCCGGGCGCGTGGACGCCCGATGTCTGACGCCCCACCGCCCGGCGGTGAGCGGGCGCCGGGCGGGCCCGCCCACCGCGCGACCCCCGTTCCCCGCACCACCTACCGGCTCTACATCGGCGGTGCCTTCGCCCGCGCGGCGAGCGGCCGGACGTTCCCGGTCCACGGGACGGACGGCGCCTTCCTCGCCAATGCCGCGCTCGCGGCTGACCGCGATGCCCGCGACGCGGTGGTGGCGGCGCGCGGTGCCTTCCCCGCGTGGTCGCGCGCGTCCGGCTACCAGCGCAGCCAGGCGCTCTACCGGGTGGCCGAGGTCATGGCGGCCCACAGCGGAGCGTTCGCCGCCCAGCTCGGTCAGGCCGGAGGCGACCCAGCCGAGGCGGCCGCCGAGGTGGACGCGGCGGTCGACCGGTGGACCTGGTACGCAGGCTGGGCGGACAAGATCACCCAGGTACGCGGCACCGTCAACCCGGTAGCCGGGTCATTCGGCACCGTCTCGCTGCCCGAGCCGGTCGGCGTGACGGCCGTGCTCGCCCCGCCGGAGAGCGCGCTGCTCGGCCTGGTCAGCGTGCTCGCCCCGGTGATCGTCAGCGGGAACACCGCCGTGCTCGTCGCCAGTGAGCGCTACCCGCTGCCCGCGGTGGCCTTCGCCGAGGCGCTCGCCGCCGCCGAGTTCCCGGCCGGGGTGGTGAACGTGCTGACGGGCGAGGTGGCCGAGATATCTCCCTGGCTGGCCGCCCACCAGGACGTGAACGCGATCGACCTGGCCGGCGCCCCCGGCCCGCTGGCCGACGACCTCGCCGTGGCCGCCGCCGGCAACCTTAAGCGCGTGGTCCGCTTCCCGGCCACCGACTGGACCGCGGAGCCGGGCCTCGAGCGCATGTTCGCCACCCTGGAGACCAAGACGATCTGGCACCCGGTCGGCCAATCGCCCCGCTAGACGAGCGCGGGGATGAGCTCCGCCGCGATCAGCTCCATCTGCTCCGTCAGGTCGAACAGCGGCGTGAACAGGATCATCTCGGCTCCCGCGGCGATGACCGACCGGACACCCGCCAGGCACTCGGCCGGCGTGCCCGCTACCGTGGCCGCCTCGATGGCCGGGATTCGCTGCCCGTACATGGCGGCGAGCGCCCCGTTCATTCGTTCCCGCGCCCGGGCCCCGTCGGATGAGTCGATCCCCAGGTAGACCCGCTTCGCCACCGGGAACTCGCCGTCGCCGAACCCCTCCTTGCGGCCCGCGTCGGCGAGCGCCGACCGCACGACGGCCACCTGCCCGGCGAACGCCTCCGTGGTTGACGACCCCGCGCCGAAGAACCCGTCGCACAGCCGCACGCCGCGCCGCACCGCGGTCTCCGCCGACCCGCCGAACCACAGCCGCGGGTAGGGCTTCTGGAACGGCTTGGGCTCCATCATGGCCCCGGAGAGCTGGAAGAACTCCCCGTCAAACGTCACCGACGGTGACGTCCACAGCTGCTTCATCAGCGCTAGGCCCTCGGTGAACCGGGCCACGTATCGGTCGCTCGACATGCCGAACGCAGCGAACGGGCGGCGCGGTCCGCCGGAGCCCACCCCCACCTCGACGCGCCCGCCGGACATCTGGTCAAGCGAGGCGATCGCCTTGGCCAGGTGTGCCGGGCCGTGCAGCGTGGTCACGAAGACGGTGCAGCCGAGCCGCAGCGTCGTGGTGCAAGCGGCGGCGTACGTCATCGCCTCAAGCGGCGACAGCCGCGGCGCGCCGCCGAGTATTGCCTCCTGCGTCCACGCGCTTTCGAAGACGCCGAGTTCCTCGGCCCGGGCGAAATAAGACCGGAAGTCCTGGGGGGAGAACGATCCGTCGGCGCAGTCCTGCGGTATGGCGATCGCGAACCTCATGCCCGCATCGTAAGCCGCCCCGCCCCGCCCCGCCGCCCGAAGTTGCGCCCCGACGTGGCCGGTCCGCCCCGCGCCCTGGTCCGCGGTTGTGCGCCCGATAAAATGGCGCTTTTTGCCATCGGGCGCACAACCGCGGACATCGGGGGGTACGGGGGGTCGCCCCCCCGGAAGATAACTGTGATGGTTGTCCCATTACCCCACGGTTTCGGCTGCGCATAAGGCGGACTAGCGTACGGGTATAAGACATGAGGACCCTAAACGGGGCGGTGCCGCGACCGGCGATCCCGGCCGCTCATCTTGTGCGCGTCCCGTCGAAGAGCGTGAAAGGGACGCGAATGCCCGAAGCACCGTCCGGTAATGGGAAAGTAGCGCTAAGTTACGGCGAGGGCCGTGAACTCGACCTGCCGGTGAAACCCGCAACTGAAGGCTCCGCGGGGATCGAGGTGTCGAAGCTGCTGGCCACCACCGGAATGGTCACCCTCGACCCCGGTTTCGTTAACACGGCCGCGTGCTCCTCCGAGATCACGTACATCGACGGGGACGCGGGGATCCTGCGGTACCGCGGGTACCCGATCGAGCAGCTGGCCGAGCGGTCCAGCTTCCTCGAGGTCAGCTACCTGCTGATCCACGGCGAGCTGCCGACCCAGGCGCAGCTTGAGGACTTCACCGCGCAGATCTCCAAGCACACCCTGCTGCACGAGGACCTGAAGGACTTCTTCAACGGGTTCCCGCGCGACGCGCACCCGATGCCGGTGCTGTCCAGCGCGGTCTCCGCGCTGTCCACGTTCTACCAGGACGCGCTCAACCCGTTCGACGAGCCGAACGTCGAGCTGTCCACCATCCGGCTGCTCGCCAAGGTGCCGACGCTGGCTGCCTACGCCTACAAGAAGTCCGTCGGCCAGGCGACCTTGTACCCGGACAACTCGCTGAACTACGTGGAGAACTTCCTGCGGCTGACCTTCGGCATCCCGGCCGAGCCGTTCGCGGTCGACCCCGAGGTCGCCAAGGCCCTCGACATCCTGTTCGTGCTGCACGCGGACCACGAGCAGAACTGTTCCACCTCCACCGTGCGCGTCGTCGGCTCGTCCGAGGCCAACCTGTTCGCCAGCATCTCGGCCGGCATCAACGCCCTGTTCGGCCCGCTGCACGGCGGCGCCAACGCGGCCGTGCTCGACATGCTCGAGGACATCCGCGACCAGGGCGGCAACGTGAACGCGTACGTCAACCGGGTGAAGGATAAGGAGCCGGGCGTCAAGCTGATGGGCTTCGGCCACCGGGTCTACAAGAACTACGACCCGCGCGCGCGAATCGTCAAGCAGCTCGCCGACCAGCTGCTGACCAAGCTCGCCCCCAACGACCACCTGCTCGACCTCGCCACCCAGCTCGAGGAAGTGGCGCTGAGCGACGAGTACTTCATCAGCCGCAAGCTGTACCCGAACGTCGACTTCTACACCGGGCTGATCTACCGGGCGATGGGCTTCCCGACCAAGATGTTCACCGTGCTGTTCGCGATCGGCCGGCTGCCGGGCTGGATCGCTCACTACCGCGAGATGGTCCACGACCCGGCCACCAAGATCGCCCGCCCGCGCCAGGTCTACACCGGCCCGGCCGAGCGCGACTTCCTGGAGATGGTCAAGCGCTGAGGTAGCGAGAACGATTGGGGGTACTTAGGGCCCGAATTCGGGTGCAAAGTACCCCCAGTCTTTCTGAAAAACTGATAACAGCAAGAAGTGCCTGTCGCGCGGCCGTGGGCCGAAGCGCGGAGCACGCCGTTGACCTGGCTGCCTGGCTCGACATGGGTGCCTCCGCCGGTGAGACGCGTTTGTGATCGGGTAGTCCCCGCGGATAACGTAACTCCGTGAGTGACGAGCCGATAGCGGGGGACGCGCCCGTGGCCGCGGTGACGGCCGAGGAGCAGGCGGGACCAGTGTCGGCAGATCCAGGGCCGGCGCGGACAGCCGACCCGTGGAGCGACCCCCGGCTGCCCTGGGAGGGCAGGCCGCGCCGGGTGGACATCGCGTGCTGGGCGGCGATCACCCTGAGCGGCCTCTACTACCTGGCGCTGCTGCCGTTCCGTGCCAGCCTTGTCGGCACCCACCCGGTGATCCTCGTGCTGCTCAACGGGTCGACCGAGGGGATCGTGTCGGCCGCGGCGTTCGCCAGGACGGGCCACGGCTCGCTCGCCGTGGTGCTGCTCGCCTCGGTACCCGGGCTGATGAAGTTCGACCTGATCTACTGGTGGGCCGGCCGGCTGTGGGGAGAGCGGGTCATCCACCTGTTCGCCGGCCAGAGCGGCCGGCAGCGGCGGCGCGGGCTCAAGTTCGTGGAGCGGGTCAACCGCTGGGGCCCCAAGTTCACCTGGCCGGCGATCATCATCACGCCGTTCCTTCCGCTGCCCAACGCGATCGTCTACGCCGTGGCCGGGTGGACGGGGATGAGCTGGGTGACATTCCTCATCCTTGACGCGATCGGCTCGCTCGCGTGGGCCGGGATGCTGGCCGGCCTTGGCTACGCGCTCGGGCAGCACGCGGTGTCCGTCGCGGAGACGATCTCCAGGTACGGGCTGTGGGTATCGATCGGCATCGTCGTCCTTGTGGTGGTGGGACAGATGAGGGGCGCCCGGGCGCAACGTTAAGTTGCACGTGCATATTGAACGTGCAGTAGCCCTTGCAGGTGCATGCGCTCATGCGCCATGATGTGTCTGCGTCAATCACCCGGATGACGCAGACAGCTCCTCGGGGTCACGATGAGTCTGCACCAACTGGACACGCTGCCTACCCGCACTCGGGTCCATCCCGCCGCCAGGCAGCCGCTCAATGAGTCCGCCCGGCTGGCGCCGGCACCCAGGCGCCCGCGGATGATGCGGATGCCCGCGGACTGGTGGGACTCACCCGCCGCGGTTGGCTGCCCGCTCTCCCGTGGCCCGCAGTCCGCGCGGACGGCCCGTCGGCTGACCAGGAACACGCTGCGCGAGTGGGGCCTGTCGTTCCTCACGGAGGACGCGGAGACCATCGTCGGCGAGTTCGTCGCGAACGCGGTCACTCACGCGGCCGCAGGCGAACTGTCCCGCCGGGAGGTGGCGGAGAACCTGGGGCTGCGACTGGTCCGCCGCACCGGCGAGGTGATCTGCGCCGTCCTCGACCCCTCGGACTCGGCCCCGGTGCTCCGGGCGCCCGGCTCGATCGAGGAGTCCGGTCGTGGCCTGCAAATGGTCGACGCGCTGAGTGACGTATGGGGCTGGTCCCCGGTAGCAGGCCGCGGCAAGGCGGTCTGGGCGATCCTGTTCTGCGCCTGAGCAGGACCGCTGCCTCCGCTTAACCGCCTGAGCCGACCCGAGGAGGGGAGTGCCGGGTCAGGCGGTTAGCGGTGGAACGCGTGATGCTAACCTCGCATGACGCAAGGGGAGATGAGGAGGCGCGGCGCAATGCCATGGACCTGGCGGTACGAGAAATCGGACGGTGCTGTGGTGAGCGACGCGGGGCTGCAGGAGGCGATCTTCGCCAACCAGGGGGACGCCGAGAGCTGGCTCGGCGAGAACTGGCACGAGCTGCTCGACAGCGGGGTGGACCAGGTCACCCTCTTCGATGACACCCGCAAGGAGTACGGCCCCATGTCCTTGCACCCGGAAAGCTGAGTGGGAAACCGGGGTCGGCGGCGGCCGGTTAGAACTCGTCGCCTGGCTTGAGCCGCGGCGCCGGGGTGCGGAAGCGGCGCAGTTGCAGGGCGCGCATGATGGCGTAGAACGCCAGCCCGCGCGTCGACTCCTTCGGCATCCGCTCGCGCAGCACCTTGAAGATCGACCGGCGCAGCAGGATGGCGTCCACGGCGATGACGGCGATGATCACCAGCAGGAAGAGCTGCATGTAGCTGCCCACGGCCGAGTTGGACTTGCCGGCGAAGAGCGCGATGATCAGCACGATCAGCGCGTACATGTAGAACTCCATCGGCCGCCGGTGGGCGTCCACGTAGTCCCTGGCGAGCCGCTTGGCCGGGCCGCGGTCACGCGGGCCGAGCGCCCACTCCTCGCCCTGGCGCATCGCCTGAAGCTGCCGGCTGCGGTCGTCTCGCGCCTTGGCCTTCTCATCGGGCGTGAGCTTGCGCCGCGGGTCGGGTGCCTTAACGGGCCCGCGGCCGCTGGTGGTTGAGCCGGTGATCGTCCGGTACCGGCTGGCCTCGGCCGCGCTGCGCTTGGGCGTGGGCCGCCCCTTGCCCGCCTGGACGGAGGACTTGCTCTTTTCCGGGGCTTCCGCGGTCTGCGCGCCCTGCGGACTCTGAGAACCCTGGGCCTTGCCTTCGGTAGCGCCGGCGTTGCTACGTCGGAACACGGAGACAGCTTAGTGGCTGTTTTGCCCGCCGGGGGCCGGCCGATCTTCGTACCGGGTGATTTGCCCCGATTCTCTGCGGGGATACAGCCGTGGATCAGTGGCTACCACTCGCAGCAGCGCGTAGGGTTGATGACGGTGAGCCGGCGGCGAATCGCCGTCGCCTGGTGGCGTGTGCCGCCTGGTGCGGCGCTCAGGTAAACGAAGGGGACGGCCGCGTCTATGAGCGTGATGAAGCGAGTCTCGCTGATATTCCGGGCCAAGGCCGACAAGGCGCTGGACCGGATGGAAGACCCTCGCGAGACCCTCGACTATTCCTACAAGCAGCAGGTCGAGATGCTGACCAGGGTGCGGCGCGGTGTTGCTGACGTCGCCACGTCGCGCAAGCGGGTCGAGCTCCAGATGAACTCCTTGCAGAAGGAGATCACCCGGCGCGACACCCAGGCGCGGGACGCGCTCGGCAAGGGCCGTGAGGACCTGGCGCGCGCGGCGCTGCAGAACAAGGCGCAGCTCCAGACGCAGTACGCCGACCTGGAGGGCCAGTTCGCCAACCTGCAAGAGCAGGAGGAGAAGCTGACCCTCGCCTCGCAGCGGCTCGACGCCAAGGTGCAGGCCTTCCGCACGCGGAAGGAGACCATCAAGGCGACGTACACCGCGGCCGAGGCGCAGACCCGCATCAACGAGGCCTTCTCCGGCATTTCCGAGGAAATGGGCGACATCGGCCTCGCCATCCAGCGGGCCGAGGACAAGACCGCGCAGATGCAGGCGCGGGCCGGCGCGATCGACGAGCTGCTCGCCTCCGGCGCCCTCGAGGACCACGTGGGCGGCAACCAGGACTACATCCAGGCCGAGCTCGACAAGCTCGGCTCCGGCGCCGGGATCGAGTCCGACCTGGCGCGGATGAAGAACGAGATCGCCGCCAGCGCCCCCAAGCAGATCGAAGGCAACGGCGCCCGGCCGGCCGAGCCGGCCGAGCAGGAGGCCGAGCCAGCCGATCAGCAGGCAGGTGACGGGTTGTGATCGTACGCATACTCGGTGAGGGCCAGTTCCGGGTCGAGGGCGACACCGCCGCGAAGCTGACCGCGCTTGACAAGGACCTCGACGCCGCGGTCCGCGACGACGAGGCGGCCGCCTTCGCCGCTTCGCTGCACGCCGCGGTGGCCCTGGTCAGGACGTCAGGCTCACCGCTCGCCGCGGACGAGATCGTGACGGCCGACTACATCCTGCCGTTCTCCGACGCCACGATCGACGAGGTGCGCAAGCTCCTCGCGGACGGCACCATCCCTGGCGACTCCATCGGACTGCCGTAGCAGTTCGGCCGCGGCAGTCCGCCGCGGCAAGCCGCCGTCTCGCCCGGCCCCGGCCGTCACCGTCGGACCTTCTGCCCACGGCGAATCGCGTCACCCGCGCGATTCGCCGTGGGCAGAACCGTCTCCGGGTACGTTGAGGCGGCTTAGCGGAACGATTCAGCCTGTCCTCAGCGTTCTACGGATAGATTGAGATAGATCTCGCTTGGGTGCCTCGCGGCCTCCGGGTGAGGCGGCCACCCGGGATTCCCCCGGAGGCCGGCAGCGTTAACTGAGATAGATTGCCATTGACAACCAGGCGCGACGCGGCGAACCCCCACAGGTCGCGGGCCTGGCTGAGCGGAGGTGCGTTATGGCGACGCCAACGAGGTACGCGCCCGACCGGGGCCTGACCGTGCGGATGACCGCGACGATGTTCCTCCTCGGCCTGGTGTTCGTAGCGTTCGTTGCCCTGATCATCGGGATTATGAGCGCCGCGCACGCGAGCGCGGGCGCCATCATTTTCATCGCGGTGATCTTCGGCGGCGGCTCGGCGTTCGTCTCGCTGTTCTACAGCGACAAGATCGCCCTGGCGGCCGCGGGCGCTCGTGTGGTCTCTCCGCAGGAGGCGCCGGAACTGCACGGCATCGTGGACCGGCTGTGCGCGCTGGCGGACATGCCCAAGCCCCGGGTCGCGATCGCGCCGACCCGCATGCCCAATGCCTTCGCGACGGGCCGCAACAGCAAGAACTCGGTGCTGTGCGTCACGGAGGGCCTGCTGCGCTACAGCGACCTCACCCAGGAGGAGCTTGAGGGCGTGCTGGCCCATGAGCTGAGCCACGTGGCCCACAAGGACGTCCAGGTCATGACCTACGCCAGCCTGCTCGCGATCGTCGCGGGCCTGCTGGTGCGGTTCGCGTTCTACTCCGAGCTGTTCGGCGGCGGCCGTCGCGGCAGCAACGACGGCAACGCCGCGCTGCTGATCCCGCTGATCATGCTCGGCTCCGCGGTCGTGTACGCGATCAGCTTCCTGCTGATCAGGCTGCTGTCGCGGTACCGGGAGCTAGCCGCGGACCGCAGCGGCGCGCTGCTCACCCAGAACCCGAGCGCGCTGATGTCCGCGCTGACCAAGGTCAGCGAGGGGATGAACCGGATCCCGACGCAGGACCTGCGGGCCGCGGAACCGCTCAACGCCTTCTACTTCACGCCCGCGATGAAGCTGACTCGTGGCGGCGGCGGCAAGAGCCTCTCGGCCCTGTTCTCCACCCACCCGTCTCTGAAGCAGCGGATCGAGCAGCTCGAGAAGATCCAGCGTGAGCTGAGCCAGCCTGGCGCGGGCAACCCGCGCGGCATCCAGTAATGGGCATCCTGGACACCCTCTTCGGCCGGACGAAGCCTGTCCAGCCAAAGCTCGACGACCTGTTCGGGCTGCCGTCCGCGGCGGTCCAGCTGGAGGCGGCGACCGGGTTCAAGCCCACGGGCTCGGGCTCGGTCAGCTTCCGCGCCGCGGAGGGCAGGCCCTTCGCCGACATCCAGAAGGAGGTCCTTGAGCTCCTCGACATGGACAACGGCAAGCCGGGCGGCGGCCTGCCGGTCGAGGTGACCAAGGACAGCTACGGCTACACCTGGATCGTCAGCAACCACCTGAGCGACGAGATGGACGCACTGGTCACTGACCTGCACGCGGTGAATTCCGCCCTCGTGGACGGCGGCTTCGGCCCGCAGCTGCTGTGCACGCTGGTGGCGTTCAGTGACGATAATCACCGTCGCCTCTCGCTCGTCTACTTGTACAAGCGCGGTACGTTCTACCCCTTCGCCCCGGTCCCCGGCAGCCAGGACCGCCGCGACAACGCCCTGGAACTCCAGGTCAAGGGCATCCTGGGCGAAGACCTGAAGATCGAGCAGGACCTGGGCCGCTGGTTCCCGGTCTGGGGCGCCCCGGGCCTGTGACGGCCGCGGACGCAGCATCCTTTTGGCCTGACGCCCATTGGCAGGAATGCCGCGGGCGTGCGTACAGTTGAAAGCGAACGACGGTGCCGCGTGCGGGCGCCGTCCACAGCGAACAAGGGCCTATCTAAGACGGGAGCTAGTCACAGATGACCGTTCAGGACGAAGTGACGCAGCAGGGCATCATCATCACCGAGGCCGCCGCGGCCAAGGTCGCCGCGCTGCTCGCCCAGGAGGGCCGGGATGACCTGCGGCTGCGGGTGGCCGTTCAGCCGGGCGGGTGCTCGGGCCTGAAGTACCAGCTGTACTTCGACGAGCGCGCGTTCGACGGCGACATCGTCAAGGAGTTCGGCGGCGTCGGCGTGGTGACCGATAAGATGTCGGGGCCGTACCTGATGGGCGCGACGATCGACTTCGTCGACACCATCGAGAAGCAGGGCTTCACGATCGACAACCCGAACGCGACGGGCTCCTGCGCCTGCGGCGACTCCTTCCATTAATCGCGGCCGTCAGGCCCGCAAAGCTGAATAGAGTCCCCCCACGATGCGGATAGCCGTCACCGGGTCGATCGCCACCGACCACCTGATGATGTTCTCTGGCAAGTTCACGGACACCCTGATCGCCGAGAAGCTGGACAAGATCTCGATTTCCTTCCTCGTCGGCGACCTGGAGATCAGGCGCGGCGGCGTGGCCGGGAACATCTCGTACGGCCTTGGCTGCCTCGGCCTGCGACCGCTGCTCGTCGGCTCGGTCGGCCAGGACTTCGCGGAGTACGCGTCCTGGCTGACGGCGCACGGCGTGGACACCTCTGGCGTGCGCACGTCGGCGTCCAGGCACACCGCCCGGTTCACCGCCACCAACGACGAGACGGGCAACCAGATCGCCTCGTTCTACCCGGGCGCGATGAGCGAGGACGGCGAGATCGACATCATCTCGCTCGCCAGCGCTCACGCCGTTGACCTGGTGGTGATCGGCGCGGGCGACCCGGCGGCGATGCAGCGGTTCACCGCCGACTGCCGCGCCGCGGGCGTGCGGTTCGCCGCCGACTTCTCCCAGCAGGTCGCCTTCCTCGACGGCGACTCGATGCGCACGCTGATCGAGGGCGCCGCGTACCTGTTCTGCAACGAGTACGAGGCCGCCGTCGTGGAGCAGAAGACCGGGTGGACCGGCGAGGACATCCTGGACCGGGTGGAGACGCGGATCGTCACCCTCGGCTCGGCCGGCGCCCGCGTCGAGCGCAAAGGCGCCGAGCCCGTCGTCGTGGGCCCGGTCAAGGACGCGACGCTCGTCGAACCAACGGGCTCGGGCGACGCGTTCCGCTGCGGCTTCCTCGCCGCGACGGCCTGGGGCCTGCCGCTGGAGCGCGCGATCCAGCTGGGCAACCTGATGGCGGTGCACGCCCTGGAGGTCGTCGGCCCCCAGGAGTACGACCTCACCCCGGGTGCCCTCGCCGACCGCGCCAAGCACTCCTACGGTGAGGAAGCGGCCGCCGACCTGGCCGTCCACCTCCCGGCCTAACTCACCGGGCAACCCGCGGCATACCGAATACCCCGCACGGAGCAGCCATCTCCGGGGCGGGGTATTCGCGTTCCCGAAGCCCCTGGAGAATCATGACGCGCCAGCGGGCGCGTGCTCCGCCGGATTGTCAGGCCGGCGGAGTCCGTGGCGGGGACCGGAGCATCGCGGCCGTCTACGACAGGGGGTAGTTTTGCGGTATGGCACCGCGAGCCACCGCTTACAGCGGACCACCCAAGTTGACCCTCACCACGGCGTTCACGCAGTGGCGCCTCGACGTGCCGGCGCTGGTGCTGATCGTGGCGCTCGGTGCCTGGTACCTGTGGTCGGCGCGGAAGGTCCGCCGGGACGGTGGCCGGTGGGGGAGCGGGCGTGCCTTCGCGTTCGTCGTGCTCGGCCTCGGGTTCCTGCTGATCGCGACGATGGCCTGGCCCGGCGCGTACGAGAGCGTGCTGTTCTACGCGCGCGCCACGCAGACGGTGCTGCTCGTTCTCGTGGTGCCGTTGTTCCTGGCGATGGGCAAGCCGCTCACGCTGCTCACCGAGGCGCAGCCGAAGCTCGGGCGGCCCGTTGAGCGGGCCGTGCGCAGCCGGGTCGCGAAGGTGGTGACGTTCCCGGCCATCACCACGCTGCTGCTCGTCGCGGTGCCGATGACCATGTACTTCACGTCCTGGTACACCGCCGTCTTCGCCAGCGGCACGGTGCGCGAGCTCACCTACCTGATCCTGATGGTGCCCGGGTACGTGTTCTTCTGGACGCTGCTGCGCGTCGACCCGGTGCCCAGGGAGTACCCGTACGGCGTCGCGATGTGGATCACCGCCGCCGAGGTGATCGGCGACGCGTTCTTCGGCATCGCGGTCATCGCGGACCAGACGCTGATCGGTGCGGCGCACTACCACGCGGTCGGCTACCCTTACGGGCCGAGCCTGGCCACCGCCCAGGTCATCGGCGGCGGCATCATCTGGATCCTCGGCGACTTCGTGGGCCTGCCGTTCCTCGCCGTCCAGCTCATCCAGATGATGCGCGCGGACAAGCGCGAGGCCGCCGAGATCGACGCCGTCCTCGACGCGCGCGACGCCGAGCGCGCGGCCGCCCGCGCGGCAAGGGAGACGCCCCCCGGCCCCGGCCCCGGGACCGCGCCGGCGGCCGGTCCCGGCGCGGCCTCCAGTGACCAGCCGGCCGTGGTCGTCGGCTCCGTGACCGGTGAGCATGAAGATGCCGAAGCGCCCGACCGCCCGTGGTGGGAGTCAGACCCCCGCATCACCGACCGCTTCAAGCAGGCCTAGCGGCCCCGCGACCATGATCATGTAGGGTTAATAGCGCTATCACGCCACTAAGTCTACATAAAACCGAAATCCTTCACGAAAACCTGCCGTCAGGGCGGCGCGGCGAGTGGCAAGAACCCCGCACTGCCCATGGCGGCCGCGGGCTAGTAGCGGCGGCGAATGCCGAACGACCAGCCGGTGGCGTGGTCGGCGCGGAACACGCAGTCATGCGACTTGAGCGCGCACCAGGCTGGGATGTCGCTGTAGGCGGCGGGGTCGTCGGCGAGGACCGCGATCACCGCGCCGACCGGGACGTCGCCGATCTGCTGGGCGAGCATGATGATCGGGATGGGGCACTTGCGGCCGAGCGCGTCGATGGTGACGGCCGGCGCCGCCCCTGGCGGTACGTAGGCCGGCAGCCACGCCGCCGAGGAGGCCGCCGCGGCCCGCGCCGCATCGGTCACCGGCGAGACCAGGGGCTCAGGTCCCGGCGGCTGCGGCCAGCGGGAGCCCGAGGGGAAGTCGGCCATCGTGGGCGCGCCGAGCAGGCCAGCGGCGCCAGTGGGACCTGCGGTTCCCGTGGCACCCGCGGCACTGGCGGGCCCGGGCGCTCGCGGGGGAAGTTCCGTGGCCGGCGCGGCGTCAGCCTGCGGGGCTTGCTGGCCGGCCTCAGTTCCCGCCCGCCCGCGCGGGCCCGCGGCATGCCGCCCGACGGGCCGGCGCCCGCGGCCCAGCCACGGCACGCGGCTCATGCGATGACCCTCACACGTCCATAGTGCCCCCGCCCCCGCCCGGTTACGCCGGCGAATACGCAAAGAAGTACCGTGACCGCGCTCGGTGCCCGGCTTCCCGCCCGCGGCCCGAACGCCGGGGGTCCCCTGCACACCGCACCGGGCGCGCGATACTGTTTGCACGACACGCTGTAGAAGACCGGAGACCGGCGCCTGAAGGAGATAACAGGCGGCCGGGCGACGTTGTTGGGAAGGCGCTCCTTTGACTCTGATTCGCCGGCAGGCCGCGCCAGGCGGGCGCGGTCTCGCCCCGCGCGGGGCTGGGACACCCAGCACCTGCCCGCAGGGCACCGGATCAACCGGTATTGGCCACCGCACGCGAGCCCCGCGCAGCCGCCGGGCTAACGCGGTGCGCGTCGGCGCGCTTGCCGCCATGCTGCTGCCGCTCAGCGGTTGCGCGTGGAATAACGATTTCACCCGCATGGGCTTCCCCAACCCCATCACCACGCAGGGCGCGGTCGCGCTGTCCCTGTGGCAGGGTTCGTGGGTCGCCGGCCTGCTCGTCGGCGCCGTGGTGTGGGGCATGATCTTGTGGGCGGTGATGTTCCACCGCAGGCGCGGCGACAAGCTCCCGCCCCAGGTGCGCTACAACATGCCGATCGAGATTCTTTACACGGTCGTGCCGTTCGTGCTCATCGCCGTCCTCTTCTACTACACCGCCAAGGACGAGAACACGATCGACGCGATCCCCAGCAACCCGGCCGTGACGGTCAACGTCACCGGCTTCCAGTGGTCGTGGGAGTTCAACTACCCGCAGTACAAGACCGCCGGCGGCGGGTCCGTCACCACCGACGGGTACATGTGGGGCCAGGGGCCGCTGCCGGTGCTCGAGATCCCCGTGGGCGAGTCGGTCCAGTTCAACCTGACCTCGCCGGACGTGATCCACGCGTTCTGGGTGCCGGAGTTCCTGTTCAAGCGGGACGTCGTGCCCGGCCACCCGAACCACTTCGCGATCACCGCCACCAAGACCGGTACGTACACCGGGCACTGCAGCGAGCTGTGCGGCCTTTACCACAGCAGGATGCTGTTCACGCTCAAGATCGTGACTCCTGCGCAGTTCAAGACATGGATCAGCCAGCAGCAGGCGATCCAGCAGACGGCCTCAGGGAGCACCCAGTGACGACCCTAGAAAACCCGGCCGCGCTGCGAGCGGCCGCCCGCGCTCAGCGCACCGAGCGCAAGGGCTCGGTGCTCGCCGGCTGGCTCTCCTCCACGGACCACAAGATCATCGGGCACATGTACCTGATCACGTCGTTCGTGTTCTTCCTGTTCGCCGGGATCATGGCGCTGCTCATCCGGATCCAGCTCATGTCGCCGACGAGCAACTTCCTGTCGGACCAGATCTACAACGAGCTGTTCACCATGCACGGCACGATCATGCTGCTGCTGTTCGCCACCCCGCTGTTCGTCGGGTTCGCGAACGAGCTGGTGCCGCTGCAGATCGGCTCGCCCGACGTGGCGTTCCCGCGGCTGAACCTGCTCAGCTACTACTTCTTCCTGTTCGGCGGGCTGATCGTGCTCGGCAGCTTCCTCGCCCCCGGCGGCTCCGCCGCGTTCGGCTGGTACGCCTACGCGCCGCTGACCAGCGCGACGAACTCACCGGGCATCGGCGCGGACCTGTGGATCATGGGCCTTACGCTGTCCGGCCTCGGCACCATCCTCGGTGGCGTCAACTTCGTCACCACGATCTTCTGCATGCGGGCACCCGGCATGACGATGTTCCGTATGCCGATCTTCACCTGGAACGCGCTGCTCACCTCCATGCTGGTGCTGCTCGCCTTCCCGGTGCTCGCCGCCGCGCTGCTCGTCCTTGAGATCGACCGCCGCCTCGGCGCGCAGGTCTTCTCCGCCAACTCGGGCGGCGCGATCCTCTGGCAGAACCTCTTCTGGTTCTTCGGCCATCCGGAGGTCTATATCCTCGCGTTGCCGTTCTTCGGCATCGCGACGGAGATCCTGCCGGTGTTCAGCCGCAAGCCGCTGTTCGGCTACAAGACGCTGATCGCGGCGACGATCGCGATCGCCGGCCTGTCGATGACCGTGTGGGCGCACCACATGTTCACCACCGGCGCGGTGCTGCTGCCGTTCTTCTCGTTCATGACGCTGCTGATCGCGATCCCCACCGGCGTGAAGTTCTTCAACTGGGCGGGCACCATGTGGAAGGGCCAGCTCAGCTTCGAGGCGCCGATGCTGTACACGGTCGGCTTCCTCGTCGTGTTCCTGTTCGGCGGCATCACCGGCATCATCCTGGCGTCGCCGCCGATGGACTTCGCGGTCTCCGACTCCTACTTCGTGGTGGCGCACTTCCACTACGTGCTCGCGGGCACCGTGCTGTTCGGGATGTTCGCCGGCCTGTACTTCTGGTGGCCGAAGATGACCGGCAAGATGCTCAGCAACGCGATGGGCAAGGTCCAGTTCTGGCTGATGTTCATCGGCTTCAACATGACGTTCCTCGTGCAGCACTGGGCGGGCGTCCAGGGCCAGGTGCGGCGCACCGCGAACTACCCGTACCTGCCCGGTGACGTCACCACGCTGAACGTCATCTCGACGGTCGGCTCGTGGCTGCTCGCCCTGTCGATCCTGCTGTTCCTCTGGAACGTCTACGTCACTACCAAGCACGGCGCGAAGGTTACCGAGGAGGACCCGTGGGGCTACAGCTCCTCGCTTGAGTGGGCCACCTCCTGCCCGCCGCCGCGGCATAACTTCTACCGCATCCCGCGGATCCGCTCAGAGCGCCCGGCGTTCGAGGCGCACTACCCGCACATCCTGGCCGGCGCGGCTTCGCGGGGCGTCGAGCAGGACATCCCGCCGATCAGCGCGGGCACTCAGTCCCCCGTCAGCGCCGGCAAGAACTAGGGGCGTGCATCTGACATGAAGGTCGAAGGCTGGCTCTTCCTTGGCTGCGGCGTCTTCTTCGGCGGTGCCGACGTCGTGTACTGGTACGTTTCCTATGACCCGACCGGCACCACGGCTCTGGCCCTGGCGGTCGCGCTGGCGCTGCTCACCGGCTTCTACGTGCTGTTCACCGGCCGCCGCCTGCCGCGGCGACCGGAGGACGACAACGCGGGCGAGATCGTCCAGGGCACCGGCGAGATCGGCTTCTTCAGCCCGCACAGCTGGTGGCCGCTGTGGGTCGGCGTGGCCGCCGCCACCGCCGCGCTCGGCTTCGCGGTCGGCTTCTGGCTGGTGCTGATCGGCGTGCTCGCCCTGGTGCTCGCCGCCATCGGCTTCGTCTTCGAGTACTACCGGGGCTACTTCAGCCACTAGCTGGCCGACTTAGCGCGCCGTGCCCCCGCCTCCTGGCAAGCCATTGCCGTGGAGAACGGGGGCGACGCGTTTCCCGGGCGGCGTCAGCCGAGGTACTTGGTCGACGCGAGGGTCACCGTGGTCGCGGCGCAGTGCCTCAGTCGAGCGCGAGCACCGGGGCGGCGGCGAGTACTGCGGCGGCCAGTTCGGCGTCGCCGGTGATGTGCAGGTCCAGTCCCGCGGGGGTCGCCCGGTTGGCGACCAGCCGGCAGAAGTCGACCGCGTCCGAGACGACGACCACGTCGACGGGTTCCACTCTGCTTGCCCCGCCTGTCCCACCCGTCCCGCCCGTGCCGATCGGGACATCCCAGGTGCCGCCGCCCGGCCCGGTCAGCACCAGGTGCAGGCTCATCGGCGCGTCCATCCCGGTCCTGGCGGCGGCCACCGGCAGGAGCCGGGCCGCGACCTCGGTCATCAGGCTCAGCGTGGCGGGGTCGGGTACCGACGGCGGCAGCCCGGCGGCCTGCCGGATGTCGTTGTCGTGCACCCACAGCTCGAAGGCCCGGACGATGAGCAGCAGGCTGACCGGGATGCGCAGGCCGTGCACCGCGACCTCGGCGCCCAGGTCGCCGGCCCGCGCCAGCTCGATGGTGCGGTCGGCCGCGAGCCGCCACTCGGCGCGGGTCTGTGCCGGGCGGCGTCCGGCCTGGCGGACCGCCGCGGCCTGCGTCGACGCCACGTGATCGGCCGCGGCCACCGCGGGGTCGCCGGCGAGGGAGCGCTGCACGTCCTCCTCGACGCCGGTGAGGTGACCGACTAGGCCCTGCACGTCCAGGTCGCGCAGGGCCGGGCGTGCCCAGTCCGCGTCCGGCAGTTCCCGCAGCAGCCCGTGGAAGGCGTCGGCTGCGCGGCGATAAGCCTCATCGGGTGCGATCTGCTCGGGCGCGGGGTGGGGACGGCCGGCGGCGCGCGCCCGCAGTGCGGCCGCGACAACACGCATCCGCAGGCCGGCGGGTAGTACCGGACTTGTGGGCAGCGCCGAGGAGCGCTCTTCGCCCGTCATGATGACTCCAAAAACTCACGGTCGAGCATCGATTCCAGCTTGGCGAGCGCCAGCCTGAGGCGGGATTTGGCCGTGCCCTCCGGTATGCCGGCCGCCTTCGCGGCCTCCCGGCAGGTCAGCCCGCCGAAATACGCGAGCTCGACGATCCGCCGCTGGCTGTCGGGCAGCCGCTGGACGGCGGCCCGCACCGCGGCGGCGGCCTCCGACACCACCGCCTCGTCGAGTGGCGTGGGATCCGGCTGCAGTGGCACCAGGCGGTAGCTGTGCTCCTGCCTGGCCACCCGGCGCAGTTCGCTGCGCACGATGTCCACCGCACGGTGCCTGCCGAGCAGTACCAGGTAGGCGCGCAGCGGCCCGGCGGCCGGGTTGTACCGGCCGGGGTTACTCCACAGCTCCACGAACACGTCTTGCACCACGTCCTGTGCTGCGGCGGCGTCACCGAGAACGCGGTAAGCGCCGGCGTATACCGCCGGCCCCAACCGGTCGAAAGCCTCCGCCAGGGCCCGATCGTCCCCGGCGCCCAAGCGCGCCGCGAGCAGCGAGTCACTGTCCCCCACATGCTGGAGGCTAACGCGGCCGTACGCCGGCCGGCAATGGTCCGCTGCCTGCCGCACGGCCGACTTTCCTTCCAGCAATCCCGCGGTAAGCACCCCGCCTCCCTCGGCCACGAGACGTACCTGCCGGTGATACGTCACCGGGGGGGCCGGCGGATCAGTCCGGCTCGGAACAAAACAAAGTGATCCGGACCCGGCACCGGCGACGTACCCGCGTTGTCAGGCCCGCGCCCGCGCGGCGCACCGAATGAAGGGGAGGGGTTCGACATCATGAGCGTGCTCGTTACGGTCAAGTTCCCGGGAGACACCGCTACGTTCCGCCAGGCGCTCGTAGACCGCGCCGATGAGTTCGCGAAGACCTCGGAAGCCGCTAAGGCCGCCGGCGGCATTCACCACCGCTTCGGGGTCGGTGACGGCTTTGTCCTCGTGGTGGACGAATGGGAGACCATCGGCCAGTTCGAGCGATTCTTCGGTGACCCGAGCCTGCAGGCCTTCATCGGCACCGTCGGCGCCGCCCCGGTGCCGCCAGAGATCACCGTCACCGAGGCGGTCGCATCACCCGACCAGTACTGAGCGCAGCGGCTAGCAGTACCCGGCCCGGCGCATACGGCGCCGCCCGCGGCGGGGCGGGCCGGGCGGGACAGGACAGCATCGCCTCGCCGAGCGCGGAACCGCCGCGGGCCTCCTCCGGAGGCCCGCTCAGGGGCGTGGCGGATCCGCGAGGACCAGGCCGGCCTGGTAGGCGATGATGACGAGCTGGACGCGGTCCCGTGCGTCCAGCTTGGTGAGCAGGTGGGCGACGTGCGTCTTCGCCGTGGCGGGGGAGATGCGCAGGTGATCGGCTATCTCTCCGTTCGACATGCCGGCCGCGACGAGCCGCAGCACCTCGCACTCGCGGTCGGTGAGCAACTCGGTGACCCGCCCGCCGCGACCCGGCGCGGCGGCCGGCCCGCCCGCGGTCGCCGCCGCGCCGCCCGGCCGGTGGCTCGTGCTGCCCGGGTGCGCCGGGAGACCCGGCGGCATGGCTCCGGGCAGGCCGAGGGCGGGCGTCCTGGCGAACTCGCAGATGAGGCGCCGCGTGACGCTGGGCGCGAGCAGCGCCTCGCCGGCCGCGACGACGCGGATGGCGGTGATCAGGTCCTCGGGGAGCGTGTCCTTGAGCAGGAAGCCGCTGGCCCCGGCGCGCAGCGCGCCGAACACGTACTCGTCGAGGTCGAAGGTGGTGAGGATGATCACGCGGACGTCAGCGGACTCGGCCGCGGACGTGATCTGCCTCGTCGCCTCGATCCCGTCGAGCACCGGCATCCGCACGTCCATCAGCAGCACGTCGGGCTTCGCTGACCTGGCGGCGGCGACCGCCTCCGCCCCGTTGGCGGCCTCGCCGACCACAGCGAGGCCCTGCGTGGCGGCGATGATGCCGCAGAACCCGGCCCTGACGAGGGCCTGATCGTCGGCCACCGCGACGGAGATGGTCATTCCCCGCTGCCGCCCGCCGCGATGTCGGCCCGCTCGCCGACTCCGCCCCGCCCGCCCTCCCAGACGACAGCCGCCTCCCTGGCCAGCAGGAACACCGGCTCGGCGACACCCGGAGTGACGACGGCGCCCGTGGCGCGCACGGCGCCGGCTCCGCTGCCCGCGGCGCCGTCACCCAAGGCGGGCGCGCCCGCCGGCGGCAACGGCAGCGGCAGCGCCGCCGTCACCTCGAAGCCGACGCCGGGCCGCGGCCCGGCGTCGAAGGTACCGCCGCACAGGTGCACCCGTTCCCGCATGCCGATGATCCCGTGGCCGGTGCCGGCCGCCGCGATGCCGGCCGTGCCGAGCCCGGCGGGCAGGCCGCCGTCGTCGGTCACCCGGATGACAAGGTCGGCGTCGGTGTAGCAGAGGTTCACCACGCACACCGCGCCGGTTCCCGCGTGCCTGACCACGTTGGTGAGCGCCTCCTGGATGATGCGGTACGCCGACAGGTCGACACCCGCGGGCGCGGGCCTCGGCTGCCCGGACAGCTCAACGGTGACCCGGACCCCGGCGCCGCAGGTGCGCGCGACGAGCCGGTCCAGGCCCGCGAGGCCCGGCGCAGGCGCGAGCGGCGCCGCCGCGGCGAGCCGCGCGCCGGCCTGCGCGGTCCCGGCCAGCGGAGTGCCGGCCTGTACGGGCCCGGCTTGGACGGGACCCGTGTCCTGCTGGCGGAGCACGCCGAGCATCCGGCGCATCTCATCGAGTGCGTCCCTGCTCGTGGCCTGGATCGCGCCGAGCGCCTCCTTGGCCCCGTCGGGGCTCACGTCGATGACGTACTGGCCGTAGCCCGCCTGCACGGCGATCACCGACATGCTGTGCGCCACCACGTCATGCAGTTCCCGCGCGATCCGCAGCCGCTCCTCGGCGACCGCGCTGTTCGCCGCCTGATGCTGCAACGTCACCACGTACAGGCGGCGCTGCCGCACCGAGTACCCGGTCATCCACGCGATGACGCTGGCCAGCGCGACGGGGACGAGATCGCCAGGCCCGACGTGCTGCCGTCCTCCGATGCCGCCGCCCCCGACGACGGTGAACGCCATGATGGCGAGCAGCAGGACGAGCGCGGCGAGCCCGGAGCGCCTGCGGCTCTCGACGGTGACCGTGTAGAGCACGAACGCGGCGCCAAGGAAGACCAGCGTAGGCAGCGCGGGCCCAAGCGCGGCCGTGAGCACGCCGAGGATCACAAGACCGCAGTACGCCGCGACCGGTGCCCGGCGGCGCAGTGCCACCGGGACGAAGATCGCCACCGCGAGCAGCAGGAGGAGCGAAAGCCTGGGCCCGCCGGGAAGGTTGCGCGCGGCCACGGCCGCGCCGGTAATCGCCACGAAGCCGCCCACCGCGCAGTCAAGCGCGATCCAGTGGCCGAGCCGCATCCGCTTCGTCAGCGGCGGGCGCGGCGGCCGGGACGGCCCGCTTCCCGGGTACGCGGGGTACGCCGGGTAAGCCGACGGCCGGCGGTCGTCGACCGGATACGGCATGTCGCGTTCGGGCCCCACGTTCCTACGGTAGCCGTCCCGGGCGCCTGGCGCCTCATCCCGGGGGCGTAGCCCGCGATGCTGACCGGCGCAGCGGAAGGTTTTTCCGATATCACCGCGAAGGGGGACGCGCCGGGCCGGCGGTCCTGGCACCCTAGGCGCCATGAGAGCATCCCCCTCTGAGGGGCAGGCCGACCCTCAACCGCTCACCAGTCCTGCGGGCCGAGGCGCGGCGGTCATCGAGACCACCGCGCTTACCAAGGTCTACCCGGGAAATGTCACCGCGCTCGCGGGCCTGACCGTCGCCTTCCCTTCCGGGGTCACCGGCCTCATCGGCGCTAACGGGGCAGGCAAGTCGACCCTGATCAAGGTCCTGCTCGGCCTGCTCGAGCCCACACAAGGCGCGGCGAAGGTCCTCGGTCACGACAGCGTCAAGGACGGGATGAAGATCAGGCAGCTGGTCGGCTACATGCCCGAGCACGACTGCCTGCCCACCGACATCACGGCGACCGAGTTCGTCACGCACATGGGGCGCATGTCCGGCCTGCCGGCGACCGCCGCCAGGGAGCGTGCCGCCGAGTCGCTGCGCCACGTCGGCTTGCACGAGGAGCGCTACCGGCAGATCGGCACCTACTCGACCGGCATGAAGCAGCGGGTGAAGCTCGCCCAGGCCCTCGCGGGCGACCCGCGGCTGCTGCTGCTCGACGAGCCGACCAACGGCCTGGACCCGGCGGGCAGGAACGCGATGCTCGAGCTGATCGAGCGGATCGGGGCGGAGTTCGGCATCCCCATCGTGGTCGCCAGCCACCTGCTCGGCGAGATCGAGCGGATCTGCGACGGCCTCGTCGCCATCGAGGCGGGCAGGCTGCTGCGGGCCGACACGATGGACAGCTTCACCCGGGCGAGCCAGACGCTCCTCATCGAGGTCGACGACGGCGTGGACGCGCTCCGCGCGGAACTCGCCCGCCGCGGCCTGCGCGCCCGGCCGTACCAGCGGGCCCTGCTCGTGCCCATCGGCGGCGACGATACCTACGACGCGGTCCGCGACGCCATTGCCGCGCTCGGGCTGCCGCTCAGCCGCCTCGAGCAGCGCCGCCACCAGGTCGAGGAGATCTTCCGCGACGATGATCGCATCGCTGCGCCTGGTTCAGGCGAGCACGGTGAGCTGGAGGCCGCCGATGCCCACTAAGTCGACAGCTGACATGTCAAGTGCGGGCCGCCCGTCCGCCCCGGGCGGGGTCATCCACGACCTCGGCTACCAGCGCTACGACGGCCCGCGCCTGGGCAGGTCGGGGATCGTCGCGGCGCTCGCCTGGCACAGCTTCCGCTCCGCGTACGGCTTCAGCCGCGGCGCGAAGGCCAAGATCCTCCCGGTGATCGCCATGATCGCGCTCTGCCTGCCCGCGGTGGTCAACGCGTTCGCCATGTCGAGGGGAAACCCCCGGGTCGTCGACTACGACACCTACAGCCCCGTGCTGCGCGATCTCGTGCTGACCGTGTTCGTCGCCGTGCAGGCGCCCGAACTGGTCAGTCGCGACCTGCGCAACCGGGTGCTGCCGCTGTACTTCTCCCGCCCGATCAAGCCGGGCGACTACCCGCTCGCCAAGTACCTCGGGTTCACCGCCGCGATCCTCGTCCTGTTCGAGGTGCCGCTGCTGCTGCTCTACGGTGGCTCGGTCGCCAACGTGCACGGCGGCAGCGCGGTCTGGGCGCAGACGCGGGCGCTGATACCCGGCATGCTGCTCGGGCTCATGTGGGCCGTGTCGCTGGCCGCGATCGGCCTGTTCCTCGCGTCGCTGAGCGCCCGCCGCGGCCTGGCCACCGGCACGGTGGCGATCGTGCTCCTGCTCACCTACACCCTCGCCGAGATCCTGCTTCAGATCGAGACCCAGAGCGCCATCAACTCGGGCGTCGTCAGGCCCGCCGGCCCGCCGGGCGTCTTCGTCGGCCCCCCAGTGGACCTCGCGGAGAAGGTGGCCGGCCTGTTCAGCCCGTTCACCCTCTTCGAGGGCGTGCGCCGGTGGCTGGGCGGCACCAGCACCGCCGACAACGTCCCTGCCCCCGGTGCCTTCGGCGTGGTCTACGCCCTCGTTCTGATCGCCATCGTGGCCTTGAGCCTGTACGGCCTGGCCGCCCGCTACCGGAGGGCCCGCCTGTCATGACGACCATCGAGTTCCGCAACGTCAGCCGCTGGTACGGCAACGTGGTGGCGGTCAACGACATCACCATGGACATCGGTCCCGGCGTGACCGGCCTGCTCGGCCCGAACGGCGCGGGCAAGTCCACGATCCTGCACATGATCGCCGGGTTCCTCGAGCCGTCCAAGGGGACGCTCACCCTCGGCGGCACCGCGACGTGGAAGAACCCGGAGGTCTACCGCCGCCTCGGCCTCGTACCCGAGCGCGACTCGGTCTACGCCTTCCTCACCGGCGCCCAGTTCGTCACCGCGACGGCGAAGCTGCACAAGCTCCCCGACCCGGGGCGGTCGGCCGCGTGGGCGATCGGGCTGACCGAGATGGCCGAGGCGCAGGACCGCAAGATCGCCACCTACTCCAAGGGCATGCGGCAGCGCATCAAGGTCGCCGCGGCCCTCGTCCATGACCCGGAGATCCTGCTGCTCGACGAGCCGTTCAACGGCATGGACCCCAGGCAGCGGCTGCACATGATGGACCTGCTCGCCCGGCTCGGCGATGAGGGCAGGACGATCCTGTTCTCCTCGCACATCCTTGAAGAGGTGGAGCGGCTGTCCGGGACGATCCAGGTCATGGTCGCGGGCCGCCTCGCCGCGTCCGGCGACTTCCGCGCCATCCGTCGCCTGATGACCAGCCGTCCGCACGTGTTCCACGTGAGGACCACCGACGACCGGCGGCTTGCGGCCGCCCTGGTCGGCCGGGACTACACGCACGCGGTCGAGCTGACGGCCAAGGGCCTGCAGGTGCGGACGTCTGACTTCGGCGCGTTCTGCGAGCAGATCGCCGTCATCACCCGCGACGAGAACATCCGGCTGACCGAGCTGCTGCCCACCGACGAGTCGCTGGAAAGCGTCTTCGGCTACCTGATCGCGAACTAGGAGACTCTGCGATGTTCAACCCGGTAGTCGCGGGCATCACGGTCCGCGCCACGCTCGGCCGCAGGCGCGCGATCCTGTTCGCGATCCCCGCCGTGATCCTGATCGCGCTCACGCTGATCCTGCGGGCGTCCCATCCCGCCGCCCTGGCCTGGCCAGACCAGGTGCTCGGCGACTTCGGCTTCTCGGTGCTCTTGCCGCTCACCGCGCTGATCATCGGCACCGGCGTGCTCGGTGCCGAGATCGACGACGGCAGCGTGGTGCACCTGCTGGCCACCCCGGTCCGCCGGGCCGACGTGATCATCACCAAGTTCGCCGTCGCCGCCGGCCTGACCGCGCTGTTCGCCGCCGTGCCGGAGCTGATCGCGGGCCTGCTCGCGCCGCACGCCGGCAAGCTAGCCTGGGCCCTGTTCGTCGGCGCCCTGGTCGGTGCCGTCGTCTACTCGGCGGTCTTCGTGCTCGCCTCGGTGGTGACCTCCCGCGCGATCGCGTTCGGCCTGCTGTACGTGGCGATCTGGGAGGGCCTGCTCAGCAACCTGGTCGGCGGCGTCCGCATCCTGTCGATCGCGCACTACGCGCTCGGCGTCGCCAACGCCATCTACCCCGACCAGAACCTCCAGGCTGGCCTGGGCCTGTCCACGTCCCTGATCCTCGGCGCCGTGATCACGGTCGGCGGCCTGTACCTGGCCACCCGCCGCCTGCAAGCCTTCTCCCTCACCGGCGACCCCGCCTAGCGACCCCGCCAGCAGCAAGAAGCGCGCAGCGCTCAGCCGCGCGTCACCGCTTAGCCGCGGGGATGCTGTGCGCTTAGTCGGCTGCTCGTGTCCACCCAGCGGGCGAGCAGGGCCGTCGCGGCGCCGGAGTCGATGGCCGCGGCGGCGCGGGCCAGGCCCTCAGACAGCGCCTTGACGAGCGCCTCGCCCGTCGCCGCGGCGGTCGCGGCCGGGTCGGCGGTCCTCGCGGCCGCCACGGCGCCGAGCCCCTCGGCGGCGGCCACCGCGGCGGCCGCGTTGAGCAGCACGATGTCCCGCACCGGGCCGCCTTGACCGGCCAGCACGGCGCGGGCCACGGCGGCGTTGTGCGCCGGGTTGCCGCCGCGCAGGTCGTCCAGGGAGGCGCGGGGAAGCCCGAGCGAAGCGGGGTCGAAGGATGTCTCGGTCACCGTGCCGTCGACGGCGACCCAGACGACGGACGGGCCGATGGTGCTCAGCTCGTCGAGCCCGCCGCCGTGGAACACCAGCGCGGAGACGCCGCGCCCGGCGTACACGCCGGCCAGCACCGGCCCCATCGTCGGGTCCGCGACGCCGACCGCGAGCGACGACGGCCGGGCCGGGTTGGTGAGCGGCCCCAGGTAGTTGAACGAGGTCGGCACGCCGAGCTGGGCGCGCACCGGGCCCGCGTGCCGCAGCGAGGAGTGGTAGAGCGCCGCGAACAGGAACGCCACGCCGGTCTCCGCGAACAGCGCCTCGGTCGCCGCGGCCGGCAGGTCGATCACCACCCCGAGCGCCTCGAGCACGTCCGCCGAGCCGCTGGCCGACGAGGCCGCCCGGTTGCCGTGCTTGACGATCGGCACGCCGGCGGACGCGGTCACGATCGCCGCCATCGTGGACACGTTCACCGAGTGGGAGCCGTCGCCCCCGCTGCCGACCAGGTCGGTGACCGGCCCGGGGATGCTGATCGGCGTCGCGTGACTGAGCATCGACGCGGCCAGGCCGGACATCTCCGCGGGGGTCTCGCCCTTGGCCCGCAGCGCCACGCCGAACCCGGCGATCTGCGCCGGGGTGGCGGCGCCCTCCATGATCTCGTTCATGGCCCAGGCGGCCTGCTCGGCGGTCAGCGCCTGCCTGCCGATCAGCGCGCGGATCAGCGCGGGCCAGCTCGGTGTGTCCATCGGTCAGCACCTATTCGAGAGGACGGAGGGAATGATGAAGATGAGGAACGAGAGGTTGCGATGCCTGCCGCCACCCGCTCACCGGGAGCCCCGTCGGCGTCGGCGGCGGGCGGCGCCCATGTTGCTTCACCGTCTTCTTGCTAGCCGCCGGCGGCTCGTCCGGGGCCCGGCGGCAGTGTTGCCAGTGACGCGGGGGATTTTTGTTACTGAGCTGTGATGGCGGCCGCGCGGGAGCGCATCAGCGCCGCCAGCTCCCTGGCCAGCGCGACCGGGTCGATGGGGTGGCTGATCACCGCGTCGGCCTTCGACCAGGTGGCGAGCCAGCGATCGTCTGGCCGGCCGATGATCAGCAGCACGGGCGGGCAGTTATAGATCTCGTCCTTCGCCTGGCGGCTGATGCCCATGCCACCGGCCGGCTGCGCCTCGCCGTCGAGCACCATAACGTCGGTGCCACCCGCGTCGAGCAGTCGGAACAGGGCAGGCGAGGTCGCCACCTCGATGATCTCCGCGTCCGGCGCGTCGGGGGCCGGGGATGAGCCGATGGCGAGCTTCATCGCGGCCCGCGTGTCGGCGTCGTGACTGTACACAACGACCTTCATGCAGCAGATCCTACTGTCACCACCCGGGGGGACGACCCCCCGTACCCCCCGGTGTCGCGGTCCGCGGGCGATCCGTACGCCCGATGTCCTGGGCGGCCGGAGGCGAAAACTGGGGGTCGGCTGCGGATCCCCTACGGGGTGTCGTAATAATGACCTTCGTGGCTACAGCATCCGTGACCGGGCCGGTACCGCGTACCCCGGCCAGTCGACCGAACCTGGTGAGCGTGGGCACCATCATCTGGTTGTCCAGCGAGCTCATGTTCTTCGCTGCGCTGTTTGCGATGTACTTCACGATCCGCTCGGTCGATAAAGGCCAGGGCCTGCCATGGCCGATGGCTCATCTGAACCTCCCGCTCGGCTCGACGAACACCACCGTGCTCGTGTTGTCCAGTGTGACCTGCCAGATGGGCGTATTCGCGGTTGAGCGTGGCCAGATCAGGCGGGCGGCGTCGATGTGGAACGTCGCGAAGTGGGGCCTGCGCGAGTGGTACGTGCTGTCCTTCCTCATGGGCCTCTACTTCGTTCTCGGCCAGGCGTACGAGTACACGCAGCTGGTCAAGGAAGACCACCTGACGATCTCGTCGAGCAACTACGGCTCGGTGTTCTACCTGACCACCGGGTTCCACGGGCTGCACGTGACCGGCGGTCTTATCGCGTTCCTCTTCTTGCTCGGGCGTACCTACGCCGCCAAGAGATTCACTCATGAGCAGCAGGTCAGCGCGATCGTTGTGTCTTATTACTGGCACTTCGTCGACGTCGTCTGGATTGGCCTGTTCACGACCATCTACCTCATCCAGTAAGCAGGGGACACGGAGTGAGTTCGATCATCTCCCGGCGCAGGCACCCGGCCGCTGGCTACGCCGCGGTCGCTAGTGGCCTTGTCATGGCTGGGGTGCTGTACGGCGCCTTCTCCGCGGGCGGCGCGTCGGCGGCGGCGCCCGCCCAGCAATCGACCCAGGTCGAGCAGGGTCAGGCACTGTTCGAATCCAGCTGCTCCTCGTGCCACGGGCTCGACGCCCAGGGCACGACGGTGGCTCCGAGCCTGATCGGGGCCGGCGCGGCCGCGGTGGACTTCCAGATGTCGACGGGCCGCATGCCCGCCAAGGAGCTCGGCGCCGAGAACGACCGCAAGCCGCAGGAGGAGTTCACCCAGGCGCAGATCTACGCCATCGCGGCCTGGGTCGCGTCGCTCGGCGGCGGCCCGGCCATCCCGAGCCCGGAGATGGTCTCCACGGCCGGCGCGAACACGGCGCTCGGCTCGGAGCTGTTCAGCACGAACTGCGCCCAGTGCCACGGCTTCGCCGGCGCGGGCGGCGCGCTGACCTACGGCAAGAACGCGCCGTCGCTTAACGCGTCGACGCCCACCCAGATCTACGAGGCGATGCTGACCGGCCCCGAGGCCATGCCGGTCTTCGGCGACGGGACGATCACCCCGGCCGAGAAGCGCGACATGATCGCCTACATCGACGCCACGCGGAACGAGGCCAACCCCGGCGGCTTCTCGCTCGGGCGCACCGGGACGGTCACCGAGGGCCTCCTCGGCTGGCTCGGCGGCCTCGGCTTCCTCGTGTTCATCGCCATGTGGCTCACCGCGAAGCGGCGAGACCACCTCAAGGCTGAATCGGAGAGCAGCAGTCATGAGTGAGACACCGGAGGAGCCAGCAGGCCCGCGCCGGGTCATCGGCACTCCCTCGCCCGCCCCGACGGCGGTCGACGTCGCCCCGCCGCCGTCGGAGCCGGCGTTCTCCGCCGAGCCGCCGGCCCTCAGGCACGCCAAGAACGCCGAGCGGGTGGCCGCGGCACTGTTCGTGCTCGCCTTCCTGGCCGGCTGCGGCTTCATCGCCGCCTACATCAGCCTCGAGGTCGGCATCGCCACGCTGCCCAAGGGCGCCGACCCGGTCGTCGCCGCGCTGCGCTCCAACATGGCGCTCGGCACCTCGCTCACGGTCGCGCTGCTCGCGCTGGGCGCCGGCTCGATCATCTGGGTCCGGCACCTCACCCCGGACATCGAGATCGCGGAGGAGCGGCACGACCTGAACTCCGCGCCGGCCGACCGGGCCGCCTTCAAGAAGGACTTCGCCGAGGGCGCCGCGATGTCCCAGATCACCCGGCGGCCGCTGCTGCGCCGCACGATGCTGCTGGCCACCGCGCCGCTGGCGCTCGCGCCGCTCGTGCTGCTGCGCGACCTCGGCCCGCTGCCGCAGACCGACCTGCGGCACACGGTGTGGCGGAAGGGGCTGCACGCGGTGACGCTCGGCGGGCTGCGCCGGCTGCGGCCGGCCGACATGTCCACCCCGGGCAGCATGATCACGGTCATCCCCGAGGGGTACCAGGACGACGACAACGCCCTCGCCAAGGCGGGGGTGATCCTCATCAAGTTCGCGGCCGGCGAGCTGCACGTCCCGACGAACTACGACGGCGGGACGCTGGTGTCGACGATGAACTGGACGATCGACAACATCGTCGCCTACTCCAAGATCTGCACCCACGTGGGCTGCCCGGTCGCGCTGTACGAGCAGACCACGCACCACATCCTGTGCCCGTGCCACCAGTCGACCTTCGACGCGGCCAACGGCGCGAACGTCATCTTCGGCCCGGCGGCGCGGGCGCTGCCGCAGCTGCCGCTGATGCTGGACTCCGAGGGTTACATCGTGGCGGCGAGCGACTTCACGCAGCCGGTGGGCCCGAGCTTCTGGGAGCGCGGATGAGCGACAACGTGAAGAGCGACGCGGTCAAGATCCCGCCGGCCCTGGACGGCGTCGGCACGTGGCTCGATGACCGGTTCCACGGCGCCAAGGGCGTCCGGGTGCTGCTGAAGAAGGTCTTCCCGGACCACTGGTCGTTCATGCTGGGCGAGATCGCGCTGTGGTCGTTCGTGATCCTGCTGCTCACCGGCACGTACCTGGCCCTGTTCTTCCAGCCGTCGTCCGCCACCGTGATCTACCACGGCTCGTACGTCAAGCTCGACGGCATCAGGACGTCGCAGGCGTACGCCTCGACGTTGAACATCTCGTTCGACATCCGCGGCGGCCTGCTGATCAGGCAGATCCACCACTGGGCCGCAATCTTGTTCATGGTCGGGCTCATGGCGCACATGCTCCGGGTGTTCTTCACCGGCGCGTACCGCAAGCCGCGCGAGATCAACTGGCTGATCGGCATCGGGCTGTTCACGCTCGGCCTGGTCGAGGGCCTGTTCGGCTACTCGCTTCCCGACGACCAGCTGTCCGGCGCTGGCCTGCGGATCTTTGAGGGCGTGCTGCAAAGCATCCCGATCGTCGGCACGTACATCGCTTACTTCCTGTTCGGCGGGGAGTTCCCGGGTACGGCGATCATTCCGCGGATGTACATCCTGCACGTGTTCCTGATCCCTGGCCTGATCCTGTCCCTGATCACCGCGCACCTGTTCATCATGTTCCACCAGAAGCACACGCAGATGCCGGCGAAGGGGAACACGGAACGGAACGTGGTCGGCCAGCCGTTCTTCCCCTACTTCCTGCTCAAGGGCCAGGCCTGGTTCTTCTTCATCTTCGGCGCGCTGGCCGGGCTCTCCACGTTCGGGCAGATCAACCCGATCTGGCTGTACGGACAGTACACGCCGCTGGCGATCTCCTCGGCGTCGCAGCCCGACTTCTACATGGGCCTCCTGGAGGGCTCGCTGCGCATGATGCCTGCGTGGGAGATCAACTTCCTCGGGCACACGCTGGCACTCTCCGTGCTCATCCCTGGCCTGCTGATACTTGGAGTCTTCTTCACGGGGGCGGCCCTCTGGCCGTTCTTCGAGCAGTGGGCGACCGGCGACAAGTCGTTCCACCACATCAACGACCGGCCGCGGAACGCCCCGGTGCGCACCGGTATCGGCGTGGCGGTGCTGTGCTGGTACGGCATCTTCTGGGCGGAGGGCGCCAACGACGTCCTCGCCGACCGGTTCCAGGTCCCGCTGTACACCATCACGTGGATCGCCCGCGTCGCGATCTTCGTGGTGCCCATCGGCGCGTACTTCGCGACGAAACGAATATGCCTGGGCCTGCAGCGCAAGGACGCCAACATGCTCGTGCACGGCGTGGAGATCGGCATCATCCGCCAGCTCCCGAGCGGTGAGTTCATCGAGGAGGAGCGCCCGCTCACCGAGGAGGAGCGCGCGGTCATCGAGTCCAAGCGCGTGCCCGCGGCACTTCCGGCGCCGATGGAGACGGACGCCAACGGCGTGCCGCAGCCGGCCGCCCGCGGGCCGCTCGGCCGGGCCCGCGCGCTCGCCAACCGCGCGTTCACCGAGACCTCCGCGATCCCCGAGCCGCACGGCAACGGGCACGGCAACGGCCACGGCGAACTCGAGGGCGGCGAGCACGCCGCGATCGGCGGCCGCGAGGAGCATTAGCCACCGCCAGCGAACAGAAAGCGCCCCGGTGCCATGGCACCGGGGCGCTTTCGCGTTGCCGTTCCGCTTTGCCGAGCGGTCCGCCGTCGCGGCGGTCCCGCGGCGTCGGGCTTACCGCCGCTAGCCGAGGCCGGTGAGCCGGAACGTGCGCGTGCTTCGCCCGATCCTGGAAGCTACCGCGCGAAGCTACTCCGCCAGCCCGAGCGAGAAGGCGGCCTCCAGGTCATGGCGGGAATAGGTGCGGAACGCGACGTGCGTCTGCGTCGCGGTGACGCCGTCCACCTTGTTGAGGCCGCCAGGGATGGCGTCCGCGAGCTCGTCGTGCGCACGGACCCGGACGATCGCCATCAGGTCGTAGTCCCCGGTGATCGAGTACACCTCGCTGACCGACGGGAGCTGCGCGATGGTCTGCGCGACCTCTGGGATGCGGTGAATCTCGGCCTTGAGCAAGACGATGGCGGTGACCACAGGCTGCCTCCCGGTCAGAAGAGCGGATATCGCGGCTTACCATATCCCCGGTTTAGCGCGGTTATCCCCGGGGGGATGCTCTCGTGCCGCTCAGGGCGGCGCGCAGGAACCGGGCCAGCCAGGCCGCAGCGGCCCGCGCCGCGCCAACGGCGGCCTTCTGGCCATACATGTGAGCCCTGGCGGCCAGCGCGTGCCTGGCGGCCGCCTCCGCGTCGCGGGCGGCCAGCCAGGCGTCCAGCTCGTCGAGCGTGCCGATCCCTTCCCGGTCGGCCAGCCGGGCAAGCAGCCGCCCGAGGACGGCGGCGGTGGCGCGCGCGTCGTCGAGCGCCCGGTGCGACGGCCGCACCGGCGTCTCGAAGAAGCTGGCCAGGGTGGCCAGCTTCCTGTCCGGTACCTCCTGCGGCGTGGCCATCAGGTGCCTGGCGAGCCGCACGGTGTCGAGTACCTCGAAGGCGGGCCAGGCGCGTCCCATGCCGGAGCACGCGGCCGTCAGGAAGCCGAGGTCGAACGGCGCGTTGTGCGCGGCGATCACGCTGCCTTCCGCGAAGGCGAGCAGGCCGGGCAGCACCGCGGCGATCGGCGGCGCGGAGGCGAGCATCTGGTCGCTGATCCCGGTCAGCTCGGTGATCGCCGCGGGAACGGGTGTTCCCGGGTTGACCAGCGAGCTGTACTCGGCGACCACCCGGCCGTCGTGCAGGCGCACCGCGCCGACCTCGGTGATGCCGGCCTCATCCGGCGCCCATCCGGTGGTCTCGACGTCCACGATCGTGAAGTCGAGGCTGGCCAGCGGGGCGGACCGGATGCCGGGCGCGGGCACAGCAACGTCAGCCATGAGCACCACGGTACGGCGGTGCACCGACATTCCTGCCCAGGCGCGCCCGTCGGCGGCCTGGGGCCAGCCGATTACCCAATGGTCACAATTGCCGCAACTAGGTTGATGGCGCATTCCTGACTCAATAGCGTTACACGGTCATTCCGCTGTCGGCACGGTGAGGGGACATGAGGGTCAGGCTGCGTACGCGCTCAGGCAAGACCCGGGGTGTCCTCGCGCCCGGCGTGGCCCTGCTGCTGGCGGGCGGGCTCGCGGTGGTGGTCACCCAGGCCGCCGGCGCGCAGCCGCAGCCGAGCATTACCCAGGTGCAGGCGACGATCAACACCCTCACCGGGCAGTTCAACAAGGCGAACCAGCAGTACGACCAGGCGGAGGAGCAGCTCACCGCCGCGAAGGCCCGGCTGTCGCAGGTGAACAAGCAGCTGGACCGCGAGCAGGCCAGCTACCTGGCGGCGCGGAAGCTGGTCGTGCAGATCGCCGACTCCGCCTACGAGGACTCCGCCTCCACGTCGCTGGCCGGCCTGCTGACCTCGGGCGACCCGGCCCAGGTGCTCGCCCAGGCGTCGCTCATCCTGCAGGTCGCCGGGACGCGGAACATGGAGACCCAGGCCTTCCTCGCCGACGCCACCCAGCTGACCGCGGTGCAGCAGGAGCAGCAGCGCACCGAGCAGGGCATCGCGCAGCTCGCCGGGCAGATGGGCAAGACGAAGGACCACATCGCGACGCTGCTGTCCAAGCAGAAGTCGATACTCAGCTCGCTGACCGGCGCCGAGCTCGCCCAGGTGCAGCAAAGGACCGTCAGCAGCGGCGGCGGCATCACCAACGCCGTCTACGCCGGCCCGACGGGGACCCAGGCGGACACGGCGGTCGCCTTCGTGTTCAAGCAGCTCGGCTGCGCGTACGTCTACGGCGCGACCGGCCCGTGCAGCCTTGGCTTCGACTGCTCCGGCCTGATGATGCGGGCGTGGGCGGCGGCGGGCATCACGATCCCGCGCGACACCTACGAGCAGTGGGCGGCGCTGCCGCACATCTCCGAGTCCAACATCCAGCCGGGCGACCTGCTGTACTACGACGGCATCGGGCACGTCGCCATGTACGTGGGCAGCGGGATGATCATCGACGCCCCGTCGCCGGGCCAGCCGGTCCGCGAGCTCTCGATGAACGACTCCTGGTACGCAAGCACCTTCGACGGCGCCGCCAGGCCGTTATCTTCCGGGGGGACGACCCCCCGTACCCCCCGATGTGCGGGCGGCCGGGCCTAATCGCAAAAACCGCGATCGTATCAGGCCCGCCCGCCCGCACCAAAGCTCCGGAGTAGCGCCCTAAACTTGGGGCGCTATGCGACGCACGCTGATCGTCACCAACGACTTCCCGCCTCGGCAGGGCGGCATCCAGTCGTTCGTTCATGAGCTGGCACTGCGACTCGACCCGGACAAGCTCACGGTCTACGCCCCGAGGTGGGAGGGCGACGCCGCGTTCGACGCCGCGCAGCCGTTCGAGGTGGTCAGGCACCCGACCTCGCTGATGATCGGCGGACCTGGCGTGCGCCGCCGCGCCGCCGAGCTCGCCAGATCACGGCGGGCCGAGGTCGTCATCTTCGGCGCCAGCGCGCCCCTCGGGCTGATCACGCCGGTGCTCCGCAAGGCCGGCGTGCGGCGGGCGATCGCGATCACCCACGGGCACGAGGCCGGCTGGGCCGCTCTGCCGGGTGCCAGGCAGCTGCTGCGCCGCATCGGCGACGAGACCGACGTCGTGACCTACCTGGGCGAGTACTTCAGGGTCCGCGTCGCCGGCGCGCTCACGCCAGCCGCCGCCGCCCGGATGGCCCGCCTGCACCCAGGCGTGGACGCAGGCGCTTTCCGCCCCGACCCCGGCGGCCGCCAGGCGGTCAGGGACCGCTACGGCCTGGCCGGGCGCCCGGTGGTGGTCTGCGTGGCCCGCATCGTCGCCCGTAAGGGCCAGGACACCCTGGTACGGGCGTGGCCGTCCGTGCTCGCCCGGGTTCCCGAGGCCGCCCTGCTGATCGTCGGCGGCGGCAAGCACGCCCCGGCGGTGCGGGAGCTGTCCAGGCGCCTGGGGCTGGCCACCTGGGCGCCCCGTGACGGCGCTGCCGCTGCTGTCGGCGCTGACCCCGTCCCCGATGACCAGCCAGGCACAAATGACCAGCCAGGCACAGATGACCAGCGAGATACGGTGGGCGCCCGTCCCTCGGTGTACTTCACCGGACCGGTGCCGCAGGCCGAGCTCCTGGCCCACTACGCGGCGGGCGATGTCTTCGCGATGCCGTGCCGCACGAGGCGGGCCGGCCTGGACGTGGAAGGCCTCGGCATCGTCTACCTGGAGGCGTCCGCGGCTGGCCTGCCGGTCGTCGGCGGCGACTCGGGCGGCGCCCCGGACGCGATCCGCGACGGCGAGACCGGCTACGTGGTCGGCGGCCGCGACGTCCAGGCCCTGGCTGACCGCCTGACCGCGCTGCTGCTCGACCCCTCGCACGCGAAGGCGATGGGCGAGAAGGGCCGCGCGTGGGTCGAGCGCGACTGGAACTGGGACCTCACCGCCTCCCGGCTGCGCGCGCTCATCGACGGGTAGTCACCCGCCGGGCTCCCGCCAGGAGTCTCCCGGTTAGGAGTAGAGCGCCTCGATGTCGGCGGCGAACTCCTTCGCGAGCACGGAGCGCTTGATGCCGAGCTTGGCGGACAGGTGCCCCTGCTCCTGGGTGAAGTCACCGTCGAGTATCCGGAACTTCCTGATCGACTCCGCCCGGGACACCGCCTTGTTCGCGTCGTCCACGGCCGCCTGGACCTCGGCGTTCAGGTCCGGGTCGTCCCGCAGGTCCGCCACGGTGGCATCGGCGGGCTTGCCGTGCCTGCCCTTCCATGGCCCGAACGCCTCCTGGTCGATGGTCACGAGCACCCCGATGAACGGCCGCCCGTCGCCGACCACCATGCACTGCGAGATCAGCGCGTGCATCCGCATCCGGTCCTCGAGCACGGCGGGGGCGACGTTCTTGCCGCCCGCGGTGACGATGATCTCCTTCTTCCTGCCGGTGATGGTCAGGAATCCCTCGTCGTCGAGCTCGCCGATGTCGCCGGTGGCGTACCAGCCGTCGGCGGTGAAGGCGTCCTTGGTCGCTGTCTCGTCCCGCCAGTAGGCGGGGAAGATTGACGCGCCCCGGGTGAGCACTTCACCGTCGTCGGCGATCCGCACCGCGACGCCAGGGATCGGCTGGCCCACGGAGCCGATCTTCTGCCGCTCGGGCCGGTTCACCGATACCGGCGCGGTGGTCTCGGTTAGCCCGTACCCCTCGAGGATGGCGACACCGATGCCGCGGAAGAAGTGCCCGAGCCGCGGCGCGAGCGCCGCGCCGCCGGAGATCGCCCACTCGGCCCGGCCGCCGAGCGCGGCGCGGAGCTTGCCGTAGACCAGCCGGTCGAACAGGGCGTGCTCGGCCCGCAGGCGCAGGCCCGGCCGCCCTGAGTCGAGCGCGTGACTGTAAAGCACAGCGGTCTGCGTGGCGCGGGCGAAGATCTTGCCCTTGCCCTCGGCCAGGGCCTTGGCCTCCGCGCCGTTGTAGACCTTCTCGAACACGCGCGGCACCGCGAGCACGAACGTCGGCTGGAACGACGCGAGGTCGGGCAGCAGGTCGGCCATGTCGCTGCAGTGCCCGAGCACGATGCCGGCCTCCAGGGTGCCGACCTCGATGACCCGGGCGAAAACGTGCGCGAGCGGCAGGAACAGCAGCGTGGAGGCCGCTTCGGCGGTGTGGATCGCCGACAGCGGCCCCATGAACGCGTTCCTGACGGCCGCGAGCAGGTTCCCGTGGGTGAGCTCGCACCCCTTGGGGCGCCCGGTGGTACCCGAGGTGTAGATGACGGTGGCGACGTCCGCGGCGCCGCGTGAGCTGGTGCGCTCGGCCACCGTCTCATCGCTCTCCCCGGCTCCGGCGACGGTCAGCGCGGGCAGGTCGGACTCGAGCAGCCAGAGGTGCTCAAGGGCGGGCAGCCGGTCCCGCGCCCCGCCGATCAGCCTGGCAAAACCGTCGTTCTCGGCGATCACTGCGCACGACTCGGAGTTGGCCAGGATCCACTCGGCCTGCTCGGCCGAGGAGGTCTCGTAGATCGGCACCACGACCGCGCCGGCGGTCCACAGCGCGTAGTCGATGAGCGTCCACTCGTACCTGGTGTGCGACATGAGTGCCACGCGGTCGCCGGCCTGCACGCCGGCCGCGATGAACCCCTTGGCGAGGGCGTGCACCTCGTCCCTGAACTGGCTGGCGGTGACGTCGCCCCAGGTGCCGTCCGCCGACTTGCGGCGCAGCATGACAGCGCTCGGCTGCTCCGCCGCGCGGCGCGTCACGACGTGTGCCGCGCATCCGTTCGCGGGGATCTCCGCCAGGGCAGGAATGCTGTACTCGCGCAAGGACCTCTCCGTTTCTTCGCGAACCCGGTTCATCCAGCCTTCTCCTGGAAGGTCGGGCGGGCCTGGGGCCGCCTTCAGATGAGAGAGTTCGTCAGCCCGAGTCTATGTTTTATCCCATGAGGGTCCACGTAGTAAGTGACGTGCACGGAACGGCCGACGCGCTCGCGGCGGCAGGCGACGGCGCGGACATGCTGATCTGCCTCGGCGACATGCTTCTCTTTCTCGACTACGTAGACCATAGCCAAGGGATATTCGCAGATATCTATGGAGCGGAGCACGCCAGGGAGTACATCGGGCTCCGCACCGCGCGCCGGTTTGACGAGGCAAGGCGGCTCACCGCCGGGATCGCGTCCCGCCTGGCCGCCGAGCGCGGCACCGACCTGCGCACCCTCACCGAGGAGGCGATCAGGAAGCAGTACGCCGCCCTGTTCGGCGCCCTCGCCGAGCCCGCCTTCCTCACCTACGGCAACGTGGACGTCCCGCGGCTGTGGGACACCTACCGCAAGCCGGGGCACCACGTGCTCGACGGCGGCCGCGCGGTGGTCGGCGGAGTCACGTTCGGGTTCGTCGGCGCCGGGCTGGTGTCCCCGTACCGCACGCCGAACGAGGTGCCGCCGCCGGAGTACGCCGCCAAGCTCGACGCGATCGGCGCGGTGGACGTGATCTGCACGCACATACCGCCTGCCGTCCCCGAGCTGCTCTATGACGTGAAGGCGCGCCGCATGGAGACCGGCTCGGCCGCGCTGCTCGACCTGATCCGGCAGACCCAGCCGAGGTACGCGCTGTTCGGCCACGTGCACAACCCGCTGGCGCGCCGTGTACGCGTCGGCCGCACCGAGTGCGTCAACGTGGGGCACTTCCGTGCTACGCGCGTCCCCTTCGTGGTGGAGCTTTAGTGCCGCGGTAGAGCTAGTCTGCCTGTATGAGCACTGATCCGGGCAGCGATCCCATTGGTGATTTCCAGCGCTGGCTGATGAGGACGGGCGCCAAGAGCATCGGCCGGGACGTGGCGTCCCGGGTGAGGTCCACGGTCGGCGGCGGTAAAAGCGCCAAGCAAGGCGACGTCTGGGACACCGCGACCACCGAGGAACTGACGGACGAGCCGCCAGAGTGCCAGTGGTGCCCCATTTGCCGTGCGGCTCGCAAGTACCGTGACTCGGGCGGGTCAAACGCCAACCTTGGCGGCCAGTTCGCCGGGGTGACTGACACCCTGGCCGGGCTGACCCGGGACGCGTTCGGCCTGTTCGACGCGGCTATGCGGGCCTCGCAGCGGCCGCCGGACGCATCGCGCACCGCGGGCAGGCCCGGCGGGCGGCCGGATGACCGGCCAGCGGGCCAGCCGGGTGCCGGGGACTCAGACCACAGCACCGTCGTCGTCGGACCCGGAATCGGGTGGCCGACCGTTGTCCATGCGGAGCACGATGACGACGAAGCCGCCGACGAACGCGGCGACCGCGAGGAAGGCGGCCAGCCCGGAGATGGTGGCGCCGGCGGCGTCGCTGATGAGGAGGTAGAGCGGACCGCCGAATAGCGCGAGCCAGGCTCCCTTGGTCACCGGGTCGAGCCTGGGTAGCGGCGGCGGCACCGGCGGAACGTAGTGGTCATCGGCGGCATCGTCGATAGACGGAAGGTCCCGCGGGCCGGCCCCGGCGCTGAGCGGCGGCCACGGCTGGTCCGGCACCGCCGTGCCCTTGGCGGGCTGACCGGGCAGCGCGGGCGGGCCGCCGAGCACGGGCAGCCCGGGCAGCCCGCTCGGGTTGGTCGGCGGCTCCCTGGGCAGTGCCTCCGGCAGGGTGGGCGGCATGGCCGGCGGGGTGACGTGCACCGGTCCCGCCAGGTCTTCCCGGTCCGGCCAGGGCGCCTCCTCGGGGGCGGGTGAGGGCGCGTCAAACCGGGCGACCAGGTCCAGCCAGACGGCTTCGTCGCCGTCTCCGCCCTTCGCGCTCCCGCCGCCGCTCCCGCCCGGCACGTCCCCCTCAGCCAATGTCGTTAGCCTCCGGGGGAACGACACCCCGCGCCTGGCTCGCCGGGGTGACCGCGACAGCGCACGCCGCCATCGTGCCGGGATCACCCCGGCGGGACCGATGCTGCGTGGGTCGCGGAATGCTCACCTTTTAAGTCTTACCCGTTTTGGCGCTCGATGCTGTGCTTCTGGACGAATGCCAGAGTGCCATCGAAGATCTCAGGAGCGTCGTTGTCAAGCGTCGCGACGTGGTAGCTGTTGGCGAGCGGGCGCACCTCCGCGGCAGGCAGCGCGGCGGTCAGGACCGCCATGCTCCGCGGTCCCACCACGTGGTCCTCGGTCGAGCGGTACACGAGCACCGGCTGGGTCACCGACGAGAGTTCCGCCACCGTCGTCTTCCACATCGCGGGCAGCGTCGCGACGGACGCGACCGGGGTCCGCTTCGACGCCCCTTCCTGCGCGTCCGGCTTCTTGATGTCGCCGCCGATCGACGGGATCGACCGGACCAGGTACTTCAGTGCCGGCGTGAACGGGATCAGCGGGCTGTCGCCTGCCAGCGACGGGTTCACGAGCACGAGACCGCTTACCCGCTCGCCCTGCGTCTCCGCCAGCCGAAGCGACAGGCAGCCGCCCATCGAGATCCCGGCGACGAACACCTGGTCACAGCGGGCGGAGAGCTCCGTGAACGCCCGCTCGGCGGCCGCGTACCAGTCCGTCCACCCGGTCTTGGCGAGTTCCTGCCAGGTCCCGCCGTGCCCGGGGAGCAGCGGCGCCCGCACGGTCAGCCCCGCCGCGGCGAGATGCTCGGCCCACGGCCGGACGGTGCGCGGCGATCCGGTGAACCCGTGCAGCACGAGGACCCCGACCGGGCCTCCGTCGGCGGTGAACGGCGCGGTGTCAGCCGCGCCCTGCTCAGGTGTTATTGACGACACCATTGCATCGTCCCATGATTTCCTGGGACGTGCGACGATGTAACCGTGTTCTACTGGGTAACGAAGTACACGCTTGGCGTGTCGCTCTGGCTGGTGTTCCGGCCGTGGTCGCGTGGACAGCGGAACATGCCGCGCCGCGGGCCGGTCATCTTGGCGAGCAACCACCTGTCGTTCGCTGACCACTTCTTCGGGCCGCTGCCGCTGCCGCGCAAGGTGGTATTCCTCGCCAAGTCCGAGTACTTCACCGGTAAGGGCCTCAAGGGCCTGGTGAGCCGGGCATTCTTCAGCGGCGTCGGGCAGATACCGATCGACCGGACGGGCGGCGAGGCCAGCGAGCGCGCGCTGCGCTCGGGGCTGCGCGTCCTGGCGGCGGGCAACGTCCTCGGCATCTACCCTGAGGGCACCCGCTCGCCTGACGGGCGACTGTACCGTGGCCGCACCGGGGTGGCCCGGCTAGCGCTCGAGTCCCGCGCGCCCGTCGTGCCGTGCGCGATGATGCACACCTTCGAGTTCCTGCCGCCCGGCTCGCACAACCCCCGGTTCGGCATAAGGCCAGGGGTGATCTTCGGCAAGCCGATGGACTTCTCCAGGTATTACGGCCGGGAGACGGACCGTGAGGCGCTGCGCGCGGTCACGGACGAGATCATCGCCGAGATCGCCAAGCTCGGCGGCCAGGAATACGTCAATGTCTATGCCCAGCAGGCGAAGGAGCGGCTGCAGGCGGGGGACCCGCTGCCGCCGGCGGAGCAGTTGCCGGCCGGAGAGCCGCCGCAGGCGGACCCGCGAGCAACGGATTCATCAATGTTAACGATTGCATCGGCTCGCATTCCGCCGGCCGGATTGCACGAGTCTTCCTGACGACTAGGCTTTCCCTTATGCGAGTGGGAGTGCTTACCGGCGGCGGCGACTGCCCGGGGCTGAACGCGGTGATCCGCGCGGTGGTACGGCGGGGAGTTCAAGAGTACGGACTGGAGTTCGTCGGGTTCCGTGACGGCTGGCGAGGGCCGCTCGAAGCCGACACGATGCCGCTGGACGTCAGCGCGGTGCGCGGCATCTTGCCGCGCGGCGGCACGATCCTCGGCTCGTCGCGGACGAACCCGTTCAAGGAAACGGGACCGGGCCGCAGCGGCGTCGAGCGGATCAAGGACAACATGACGGGCCTTGGCGTGGACGCCCTGGTGGTGATCGGCGGCGAGGACACGCTCGGGGTCTCGGCCCGGCTGAACAGCGAGGGCATTCCCGTCGTCGGCGTGCCGAAGACCATTGACAACGACCTCGGGGCGACCGACTTCACGTTCGGCTTCGACACCGCGGTGAACATCGCGATGGAGGCCATCGACCGCCTGCACACCACGGCGGAGAGCCACCACCGGGCGCTGATCGTCGAGGTCATGGGCCGTCACGCGGGGTGGATCGCGCTGCACGCGGGCCTGGCGGGCGGGGCGAACGTCATCCTCATCCCCGAGCGCCCGTTCGACATCGACAAGGTCATCGGCTACGTGGAGCACCGGTTCCAGACCAGGTACGCGCCGATCGTCGTCGTCGCCGAGGGCGCGCACCCGCTGCACGAGGAGCTGTCACTGCAGTCCGGCCAGCTCGACGCGTTCGGCCACGTCCGGCTCGGCGGCGTGGGCCAGTACCTCGCCTCCGAGATCGAGAAGCGGACCGGCAAGGAGGCCCGCTGCACGGTGCTCGGCCACATCCAGCGCGGCGGCACGCCGACGGCGTTCGACCGGGTCCTCGCCACCCGCTTCGGATTGCACGCGGTCGCGGCGGTGCACGACGAGGACTTCGGCACCATGGTGGCGCTGCGCGGCACCGAGATCATCCGCGTCCCGCTGTCGGAGGCCACCCGCGAGCTCAAGCTCGTCCCC
>CAZORE010000015.1:0-4711 GCA_964581815.1 uncultured Streptosporangiaceae bacterium
ACTACCCGGTCGAGCGCATGATGCGCGACGCCAAGATCACCCAGATCTACGAGGGCACGAACCAGATCCAGCGCATGGTGATGGCGCGGCAGCTGCTCAAGGGCTGGTAATGGGTCGCTGACCTGCGGATTCTCGGAACCGTTTCGCATGGAATGGGCCGTCGGACGTGACTGACCCGCACAAGTGGGTGATCCACGGCGAGCGGCTGGTGGACGACACCCCTCACATCCGTGTGAGCCTGGCTGATGTCGAGCTTCCGAACCACGTACGGTTCACGCAGTACGTCTTCCGGATGCGGCGCTGCGCGATGACCGTGGTCCTGGATGACGCGGGCGAGCGGGTCCTGCTGATGCGCCGGCACCGGTTCATAGTGGACCGCTGGGTGTGGGAGCTGGCGGGCGGATACGTGGATGACGGTGAAGACTCTACGGCGGCGGCAGCGCGTGAGGTGGAGGAGGAAACAGGCGGGCGTCCGGGGAAGACCGAGTTCGTCCTGTCCTCCCAGCCGCTCATCGGCAACGCCGACTATCCGCAGGACTTGTACCTGGCGCACGGGGCCAGGCTTGTCGGGGAGCCGGGGCTCTGCCTTTAGGGTCGGCGAGGAACCACCGCCGCCGACCGTTCGTCAGCGGCGACTGAACAGTTTGCGGCGAGGTTCCGGGGCCGCGCCGGTCGGCGTCCAGCCGCACGACTTCGTTAGCAGCTTCAGTGAGTCGAGGATCTCGACGCGCCGGGTTCTTGCGGCCTGCGCCGCCGCGCGGTGGCGCGCCGCCACGCGGTCGCCGACGTCGGCGCGGGTTTCCGGATGCGTCCAGCCGACCGCGACGAGGGCCATCGCGGCCGCTTCACAGATCCAGTCTTCCGTGCCGTCGAGCAGGTCGAGCAGTGCTTCGCGGCGTTGCGATGTGGGCCACGGCTGGTCCCTGCGGTAGTGGGTGATGCCCGCGCAGGCGATGACCTGGACGGCGCGCAGCCAGAAATCCGGGACTCTGGCGGCAAGGCCGTCCGGCCAGGGTGCATCCATCGGCGAGGGCGGGTGGACGAGCAGGCCGATCAGGTCGTCGAGCGGGAGTCCCGCGAGCGCCGCCGCGCGGTCGTACAGCGCCGGGGGTGTGTCCCAGTGATGTGTCGCCAGGTCGCGGGCCAGTTCCGTCGCCTTCTTCGACGGCTCCGGTACCGCCGGGTACGGGACGGTCTCCTCGAAGCGCCAGGGCTGGATGGCAACGGGGCGGGTCGGCAGGCGCGGGTCCGGTTCGTGGATCTTCTCGTGCTCGACGTAGAAGCGGGGTGCGACCAGCCGGGCGGCCAGGACGGAGCTGGGCGCCTCCAGGCCCGACAGGCGCATGCCGACGCGCTCCTCTGCGCCGGGCTCCAGGCGTTCCATCATCTGATGGATGCCGTTGACGGTCGCCTCCCGCGCGTAGTCGTTGCGGCCGAGCCAGGCCTTGTCGGCGCACACCTGTTGCAGGAGGCGGCCCGCGTAGCCGTGGCCGGGATGGCGTCGAAGGTGGTCGTGCAGGGCGACCAGGTGGGTGGGGTCCTGGTCGAGTTGGTAGCGCAGCGCCAGGACGGCGGGCGCGGCCTTCTCGTGGTCCGGGGCGCTCTTCAGGACGCGCTCGAGCACGGCGACGCCTTCGGCTGGACGGCCGACAGAGCCGAGCGTCTCGGCGAGGTCGACGGCCAGCGTGGTCTGCGAGGGATCCTCGCGCACGACCTTCCACATCACGTCGATCGCTTCCTTGACGCGTCCGGCGCGGCGCAGGGCGCTGGCGAGCATGGCCGCACCGAAGGCGTCGCGGTCGGGGCCGAAGCGTAGATCGGTGACGGTCTTCGCCCAGGTGATCGCCGTGGCGAGGTCGTCCATCCGCCGGGCCAGGCTGGAGGCCATGGCGACCATCGGCTGCTGCCCGGGGTGCTGCGCGACGACTTCCCGCACGAGCGCGTAGTAGGGCGCGATGTACGAGCGTGTCGGCTCCGGGGCGGGATCGGCGATGGCCTGCGTGACGTGGGCCAGCGCGGTGCCCACCTGTGCGGGGTCCAGCGCCGCCGCGGCGTCCGGCGTGGCCAGTGCTTCGAGCCATGCGGCGGAGGCCCACGGCAGGTCCGGCACCGCGCCGATGACCGCGCCGAGCAGGAATACCGCCTCGCTGGTGCGCCCGACCGCCGCGAGCAGCGCCGCACGGCATGCGTGGCTGCCCGCGTAGGTGACGGACTGCGGAAACAGGTCGAGCGCCAACTGCGGTCCGCCGGCTCTACCGACCAGTTCGGCGAGGACTTCGTACGCCTCGGGCAGCGTGGGGTCGGTGCCGACGGCGCTGCCGACATGTTTGGCGGCGTGCTCGAGATCGCCGCCATCGAGGATGAGCCGTGCGACGGCGACCTCGCCCTCAGCGGTCAGTCGCTCGCACCCACTGTCGCAGTGGTTCGTGTGCTGATGGTTGCCGTTGGCTATGTCGTCCACGCTGCTGCGTCCAACTCCGTGATGCCCGGGTGTGCGGGAAGCGCTTATCTCGAAGTTTGCACAGTAACGGGGAGGTACTTCGCGCGGAGGGCTTTGGCGGATTCTCGTTCGATGGAAGGCCCTGTCGTCAGGACGCCGCGGCGAACGGCCAACGGATCAGAGTTGACAGATGCACAGCGCCGCGTTCAGCCCTCGTGCTGAATCCGTGCTGACCGATGCCTGCTCGGCATGCATCTACCGGCTCGACTGCCGACGAGCAGGCCCACAGGTGGTTACGGCTGATGCATGCCGAGCGGTCAGGTAGATCCACTCCTGCGCACCGGTCACCGTCGGCGGTTCGGCGCGGGCATCGATCGCCTGGCGCTCGCAGGAGTCGCACCGCGTACCCGCGTGGTTCCAGGCAAGGCGGTTCCCGCGCCGGCAGTACCTGGGGTCTTTGGTGCCTCATCCTCCATTTCCTGGATTCAGAAACGTTTCGAAGTGCGGCGTCGCCAGCCTGATCCTTGAAACATTCATGGCTGGAATCAGCGGTCAACCATGCCCCAGTCATGGCCGTTGACCTGGCAACCGTGTCTTATTCGAGGTTTCGCAAGTATTTCGGAAATTGACAGCCGATAACGCCGAGCAAATGATGGCGCAGTCGGCAGATCTAGCGACCTGCCGGTCCGGGTCTTCGCCACGTCCCGGTCCTCCGGTCGTGTCGCGGTGCCTGGTCGCCTACCCAGCCTTCACCCAAGAGGAAACACGTAGATGAACGAACTCACGGCTAAGCCGCCAGGCCGCGGACGCGGCCGCGTCTTGGCGCTCATCGGCGCTGCCTGCGCCCTGGCACTGGCCACGGTTGCCACGGTCCTGCCCGGCACGGCCAGGGCAGCGACGCAAGTCTGCTCGAATTCGACCGGCAGCATCGGTGGCGCGTTCTACACGATGTTCGTTAGCGGCGGGTCAGCCTGCATCACGCTGAACTCCGCCACCAGCTACTCCGCCACGTGGAGCGGCATCGGCGACTTCGTCGGCGGCGTCGGCTCGAACCCGGGCAGCACCAGCGCCAACGTCAGCTTTTCCGATAGCCTCAGCGCCTCTGGCGGAACCACGCTGGTATCGCTGTACGGCTGGTCCACTAACCCGCTCGTCGAGTACTACGTCGAGGACGATTACAAGCCCGCCGGGAACGCGGCGGGCACGTTCATGGGCACGATGACCAGCAACGGCGGCACGTACAACATCTATGAGCACCAGCAGGTCAACCAGCCCTGCATTACGGGCAACAGCTGCACCTTCGAGCAGTACCTGGCGATTCGGACCTCACCTGTCAGCAGCGGTACCATCACCTTCAGTAACTTTGTCAGCGCCTGGGCGAGCCATGGCATGAACCTGGGCACGATGAACTACCAGGTCCTCGCGACCGAGGCCTTCGGCGGCGGCAGTGGCAGCAACAGCGTCACGCTGGGCGGCGGCAGCAGCGGTAACACGGTCAGCGTGACCAACCCGGGCAACCAGTCAGGTACGGTCGGCACGGCGCAGAGCGTGCAGATCCGCGCCGCCGATTCCGGTGGGGCGGCGCTGACCTACAGCGCCACCGGACTGCCCGCGGGCCTGTCGATCAACTCCTCGACTGGGCTTATCTCCGGCACGCCAACCGCGTCAGGATCATCATCGGTAACAGTCACCGCCAGGGACAGCACCGGAGCGTCAGGTACTACCACGTTCACTGACTCGATCGCTTCCTCCGGAGGCGGTGGGGCGTGTCAAGTGACCTACACAACGCAAAGCCAGTGGGCGGGCGGCTTCGTCAGCCAAGTCGTGATCAAGAACACCAGTTCCGCGGCGATCTCGAACTGGACGCTGAAATTCACCTTCCCCGGTGACCAGCACATCACCAGCGACTTCAACGGAACCGCCAGCCAGTCCGGTGAAGCCGCGACGCTGACCAACGCCAGCTACAATGGCGCCCTCGCCGCAGGCGCATCAGCGACAGTCGGCTTCCAGGGGACGTGGACTAACAGCGACGCCGTGCCGACCAGCTTCACCCTCAACGGCGCCACCTGCACCTAACAGGAAGCCCCTTCGCGCTGGCCGCGCCACCCGTGCCAGCGCAACTCCACTCCAGGCGGCAATGGATCGTTCATGTCAATAAGGCATGAACGATCCATTACCTTTCGCCCCGGGTCGGCCCCTCGCTCACTCTGCGATCGCCTGCAGTCGTGGGCCGGTGATCGACTGGGCGGCGTTACCAGAGACGGCAGCCTC
>CAZORE010000015.1:4811-56559 GCA_964581815.1 uncultured Streptosporangiaceae bacterium
CCTGCAGTCGTGGGCCGGTGATCGACTGGGCGGCGTTACCAGAGACGGCAGCCTCCTCCCGAGGCCGCTGGCATGTGAGGCTCGCACTTCGAAGCAGCGATGACCCGGGAAAACGGTGCTGAATCCGTGCTGACATCCCGCTGCGCGCCAGGTCGTCTACCTGCGGAAATTTGGACCCGGCCTTCGGCGGCAAGCCGATCGGCATCACCCGCCGCGATGACATCAAGGCACGTACGTACCGATTATCGCCTCGACCTGATTCAGGCCGAGCGAGGCGTAAACCGTCAAGGATGATCCGTAACTAGTGGCGAGGGCGGGACAGGTCTTGTCGTTGCCCTGGAGGGTTACGGGCCCGGCCAGCTTCCGGCCGGTCCGGGCCACATACAGCGTCAGCGTGTACTGGGCCGCCTCCAGGGTCGCGCGCTTGCCCGTGTACGGGCACGAGCCCACTGTGGTCGTGCTGGTGTCCATCGTGACGCAGGCGACCAACTGCACCCGGGCCGCGCTGGCCGGAACCCAGCTGGCCGGCTCGATGCTAGCGTCGGCCGATGATGAGTTGAGGACCCCGTTAAGTTCGAAGACGTCCATGTCACCTCCGTCCAAGCCGGCGTCTTGCAAGTCGTGGTAGTCACGGGGCGTCGCGGAAAAGTTGTTGTCGCCCTCGAAGTCGACCGGGTGGGGTGCCGGGCCCGCATAGGGCGCGGCACCGGCGGACGCTATTCCCCCGCACGTCACCGCATACCCCAACCCCGAGAATTGTTGTTCGAGCTGCTGTGGATCGCTGCTGACCGGGCTGCTGGTCAGCGCGGGTGACGGGGCGCTGACAGGAGTACTCACAGCTGCGGGCGGGCTGGTACTTGGCGGCACAATGGCTTGGGGCGGAACAGCGGGCGCGCCTCCCGAACAGGCGGCGCAAAGACTAATCACCATCAATGCAAGGGCGAGATAACGGTTGATCACCGATTCACCCGTTCTCGCCGCAGGAGGTGCGGGCGATGAGCCGCGGTTCGAACGTCAGGCGGGCCGGCCGCCCAGGGTTTTCGACGATCAGCTCGGCTGCCTTCTGCCCCATCAGGTACGCCGGCTGCGCGATGACCGTGATGCCGAGGGCGGGGGCCCAGGAGAAGTCGTCCATGGTCAGGAACCCGATGTCGCCCGGGATCGCCAGCCCTCGGCTGGCCAGTGCGGAGTGGACCGCGACTGTGCGCCGGCCGGTGAGGCAGACGATCACGTCCGGAGGAGCGTGACGTCCAAGCAGTGCGTCCACGGCATCCCTGGCTTGCTCGTTGCCTTCAACGCTGATTACGGCTCCCCCTGGCAGCGGAAGGCCGGCCTCGGCGAGCCCTTGCCGCAGTCCCCTGGTGCGGTCAAGCTGGGACGGCCGCCCTCTGGAGGTGATCACGCCCACCGATCGCCGCCCGCACGAGGTCAGGTGCTCCGCTATCAGCCGGCCGGCCGCGGTGTTGTCCAGGGCGACCGAGTGTAGGCCGGGCGTGGGGTCCAGCACCGGCCGCGCGACGATGACGCACGGGGTTCCTCCCGCGGCCATCCTGCGCATCCTGTCATCGGTGCTCTCGCCGGCGGTGACGATCAGGCCACGCACCCGCTGCTCGTCCATCGCCTGGACCTGTGCGGCCTCGCGGCTGTCATGCTGGAACGTGCTGGCGAACATGACAAGGCTGCCATTGGCGCCGGCTACCTCGTCGATCCCGCGCATCAGGTCCAGGTAGAACGGGCTGCGCAGGTCGTCGATGACCACCCCGATCGTGCTGGACCGGCCGGCGAAGATGCTCTTCGTCAGCGCGTTCGGCGTGTACTCCAGCCGGCTGGCGGCCTCCCGCACCCTGGCCGCGGTCGACTGCCTGACGGCGCCGCCGTTGAGCACCCGCGAAACCGTCGCCACGGATACTCTGGCCTCGGCCGCGACGTCGCCGATAGTTGCCCGCTTCACTGCCGCCCCTTCCCGCCGCGTCGGTCAGGCTGTGACACGCGCGCCGTCTCGCACAACGGTCTCACCGCCGATGATCACCATGCGCACACGCGGCAGATCCGCCGGGTCGGTCAGCACGATGTCGGCGACCGCCCCCGGACTGAGACGGCCCCGTCGCGGCGCCACGTCGGGGATGGCGTCGGCGACATTGGCGGTGGCCATGGCGATCGCGGCCGACAGGCCGGTCACGTCGGCCTTCGTGGCGCGGTCGATGGCCAGCAGGATAGCGTCGTGGTAGCCGCCCGCGTAGTCAGTCGAAATCGTGTCGGCGAGCCCGCCCTTCAACATCGCGTAGAACAGCTCCGGGCCGCTGGTCAGCCGCTGCGCGCCGAATGTGTCGAGGGTGGAAACGTCGATGATCGCACCCAGTTCCTTGAGCCGCTCGGCGTGTTGCAGTGCCTCGCGCAGCTCGAAGCTCGAATGGTTGGAGTGCCCGGCGATGAGCTGCACGTCAGTCCCGGCTATCGCAGCGACCTGCCTCATCGACGCGGCCGCGTTATGCACCAGCACTGGTACGCCGGCCAGGCGCGCGTGATCGGCGGCCTCGGCGAGCCCGTCCAGGGCGATGTCGAAAGCGGGCAGGATGATCCCCGAGACGATCTCGCGGATCTCCCCGGCGGAGAGCCTGCCGGCCAGCCCGGCGGCTGCCAGCGCCTCCTCGGCCGCGTCCCGGTCGAAAGACGAAGCGGAGATGTGCCGGCCGAGCACCGCGACCTTGAGCGCGTCCGACTGCCTGGGCGTGATCGTCACACCCGTGCGCTTGGCCACTTCGGCCGGGATGTACATGTAGCTCGCCCCGCCGCCGCCGAGGGTGTGCCCGGCCCCGATCTCGCCGAGGGCGACCGCTCCCGCGCCGACCGCCTGGCGCGCGGTGAACGCGCGGGCCTCATCGGTGAGCCCGCTGCCGTCCGCGATCGACGCCGCCCGCAGGCAGGCCGGCGTATTGCAGGATGCCAGTTTGACCCTGACGGGGTGATCATCATTGGTCCGCGCCAGGGCCTCAGCGGTGACGAAGCCGTCAACGCAGAGGACGGTGGTCGTGCCCTCCAGCAGGTGCCGGTCCAGGTTGGCGCGCACCTGCTCGTGCGCTAGCCCCTCATGGCCGCTGGGGAAGAGCGGCCCGTAGGCCGTGCCATGGGTATGGTTGTTGATCAAGCCGGGAATGGCTAGGGTGCCTGCGGCCTCAACGATCTCATCGGCTCTGCTGTAAGTTTCCGTGGGCCTGGCGGGCACGATCTCACGGATCGTGTCTCCTGTGATGACGATGTCGACCCCGCGCTGCGGCGCCCCCCCGGTACCGTCGACGAGGTCGCAGCCGTGCAGAACTGCGGTACGCATCGCGCCTCCCTCAGAATCGTCCGAAGCGGAACGCGGCCAGTTCCCGCGAGTGGTCTTCGCCCAGCACCTCGGCGGCGACGAGCGCGCCGGCGTGCACGCAGAGCGTCGCGCCGCTGTGCGATACGGCGAAGTAGAAGTTCGGCAGCGCGGGCGCCCGGCCCAGCACGGGCAGGCCGTCACCGGGGATCGGCCGCACGCCTACCCGCACGCTCTCCACGCTCGCCGCGTGGAGTGCGGGGTAGAGCACGCGGCCCGCTTCCACCACCACGGCGACCGCGGCCTGATCGACGCTGATCCCGCCGTCGTCCGAGGCGTGCGCCGCGTCATCGATGCCATGCGTGTGCAGCAGGAGCCGCCCGGCGCCGTCGGGCCGCAGATGGACATCCGGCGCGTGGATCACCCGGGACACCGAGACCGCGACTGGAGAGGTGTAGATGAGGACACCGCGGGTGTTGCGCATGGGCAGGTCAAGCCCGGCGAACTGCGCCACGTCGGCTGCCCTAGGCCCGGCGCAGTTCACGACCGCATCGGCGGGCAGCCGCCGCCCCGAGGCTAGCCGGACAGAACGCGCAAGGCCGCCGGACACGTCGATGCCCGTGACCCCGTCACCCCAGACCCGCTCAGCTCCCGCCGTGGACAGCAGGCTGCCGATCAGCCGGACTGGCTCGATCCAGCCCTCGGCCGGGAAGTAGGCGATCTCGTCGGCAGGCAGTTCGGCGGGATTCATATCGGGCTCGAGGCGCAGCGCCTCCGCGCGGGTGAGCCAGCGGACCTCGTAGCCGTAGGCGAGAACCGAGTCGGCTTTCCAGCGCAGTTGCCTGCGTTCGGCATCGCTGCAGCCCCACTCCAGATTTCCGCCCCCGTGGTACCAGTCGCTACCGGGCATGTCCCGGGCTAGCCGCTGATGCGCCTCCATCGCGGCAACGCTGAGATCGTGATAGGCCCGTGGCTGCTTGCCGCACGAGTTGACCCAGGAGAAGGTCGAGCCTGAGGTGCCGCCCGCCGGCGCACCCGAATCGAGCACCGTGACGCGGGCACCGCGCCGCGCCAGCTCGGCGGTCACCACCGCGCCGTAGAGCCCCGCGCCGATGACAACAACGTGCTTAGCCATGGGTAGTTCCGCCTCCGCTGACGAACTTCTTCCTGACGGTCGCGCCCGCAAATGTAACTAGTAACTGTAACTAGTTACATAACCAAACCACATGACCGGCTGAGCAGTCAATGCGCCGGCGTCCGTTCGAGTACACGAACATCAGCCCCACCATCCACGGGAGCGGCAAGGTGCTGCCCAGTCAGTCCCGGGGGATGCTCCGCACCCGCAAGCCGTACACCGGGTGCCACGCCGGGATCACTCGGGCGGCCCGGAACGTCCGCTATAGCGTCGCGCCCGGATGGTGCTGAATCCGTGCTGACCCGTGCCAGCCGACACACGATCTACCTGCGAAAACTGCCCATTGGTCCACGATCACCCAGATCTGCGAGGGGACCAACCAGATCCAGCGGATGGTGGGTAACCCGGTGAGTGCCTTCTCGAGTTTGGCGAGGAGGCTGGTGAGGGCCGTCCGCTCAGCGGCCGTGAGCGCGCTGATCAGGTCCGCCTCATGATCAAGCAGCTGGCGCACGGTGGCCTGGATGAGGGCATGGCCAGCCTCGGTTAGCTTGACGGAGACCGCGCGGCGCGACGCGGACGACGGCGCCCTTGCCACCAGCCCGGCCTGCTCGGCGCGGGCGACGCGCTGCGAGACCGCGCCGGGGGTAATCAGCGTCCGGCGGCTGATCTCCCGGGTGCTCAGCTCGTAAGGCGGCCCGGCCCGCCGGATGACGCTGAGCAGGTCCAGGGTGGACGGGTCGACTCCGAGGCCGGCGAGGGTGCGCCGCCGGTCGTCGGCAAGCATCTTCGCGATCCGCCACACGGGCGTGATGATCTCGATGGATCCGGTGCGCACGCCGGGCAGCTCCCGCCGCCACGATGCCGCGATATCAGCCGCGGGCCAGCTGGCGGCCGGTCCGACCGGATAGCCGTCATCGCCGGAATCGTTGGACACCATCCGCCCCTCTCGCTACGTTTAGAGCTAAACATAGCTGCGAAGGGAGTAGCCGTGGAGCGTATCGTGCTTGTCACCGGCGGCGGAAGCGGCCTGGGCAGCGCCGTGGCCGCCCGATTCCGGGACGGCGGCGATGCCGTGGTCATCACCGGGCGGAACTCCAGTCGGCTCGCCAGCACGGCCGCGGAGATCGGCGCGCTGGCGATCGCCTGTGACGCGACCGACCCGGACCAGTTGGCGCGCATGGCCAGCGAACTCGGCCCCGACCTGGACGTACTGGTCAACATGGCAGGCGGGAACACCGATTTCACCCGGCCCGGCGGGCAGGCGGCCGACCTCGAACAGGTGGCCGCCGCATGGCGGGCGAACCTCGACGCCAACCTGATCAGCGCGGTTCTCACCACTACCGCCGTTCTCGGCAAGCTGCGGGCGGGCGGCTCGATCATCAACGTCAGCTCCATCGGCGCCGAGTACGCCTCAACCTCCTACGGCGCGGCGAAGGCAGCCCTGGCAGCGTGGACCGCCGGGCTGTCCGCCGACGTCGGCCCCAGGGGCCTGACCGCCAACGCGATCTCACCCGGCTACATCGCCGGGACTGGCTTCTTCCACGGGAGGCTCACCGAGCAGCGGCGGGCTGCCCTGATAGGCGCCACCCACGACGGCCGCGCCGGGCAGCCCGGCGACATCGCTGAGACCGCATGGTTCATCGCCTCCGACGGCGCGCGCCACATCACCGGCCAAACGCTGCACGTTAACGGGGGCGCCCACACCACCCGGTGAGGAGGCAGTTCAGGAACTCGGCGACGACCGCATTGCCGCGCCCTGCTCCAGGTCACATAATCGCTCGGCATGCCCCCCGGCTGTGCGTCACCGGTCTCCGGGCTGGCCCGCGAGCAGGTCTCTAGCGCGCAGGGCCAGCCACCACTGCGCGATGTGGTCGGTCCTGGTGACTCCCCGGCCGGTGAGCTGCTCGATCTTCCGCAGCCGGTAGCCGAGGGTCTGCCGGTGGATGTGCAGTTCCGCCGCGGCGTCCCGCCATGAGCGGTCGGTCCTCAGGAACGCCTGCAAGGTGGCGACGTAGTCGGTGCTGTGCCCGGCATCGTGCCTGATCAGCGGGGCCAGGATCCTGGACACCAGGACCCGTGCCTCGGCCGGGGTACGGGGCGGCAAGGTCATCGACTCGTCCCCGTAGTGGGCCGCCCGCTGGCCGTTTGCGCTGGCGACCGCAAGGGCCCAGCGGGCCTCCTGCGCCGCGTCCGCCACCCGGCTCGGGGCCGTGATCCGGTCGCTCACCCCGAGGCGGCCCGTGCCGCCACCGGGGCTTGGCCAGATCTCGGCGGCCGTAGCCATGTCCAGGGCCGTGGCCGGCAGCAGCAAGTACACGGTGTGGTCCCGGTGGAGCAGGGCGTGGGGCACGCGGGCCGCGGCGAGGCGGCGGTGGGCCGCTGTCCCGTCCCCGGCGGCGCTAGCGGCGATGAGTACGCACTTGGCCAGGTCCAGCCCGAGCTCGGCCAGCTGGAGCTGCGCCGCCTGCGAGTCAATACGCCGGTCGAGCAGCCGTGTCAGCGTGTTCGCGCCTAGCCGCTGCAGGCGTTCCTGTGACTCCATGAGCCTGGCCAGTTCCAGGGCACCGCCTACCGCGACGTGGTGCAGCAGGACCATGCTCGGGAGCTGGCCGTCGGTGAACTCGACGACGAGCGCGGTCGGATGCTCGCCTGGCATCGCGACCGCGACGGCGGCGACCGCCCCCGGCTCAGCGTGCGGGGCCGCGCTTCGCAGCGGGAGCATCGCAGGAAGCGTATTGCCGTGAGTCACGTAGCCGGCGGCCAGCTGGGCCGCGTAGCGGCATTCCCCTTCGCCGAACAGCGAGTGCCCGGTCGCTGGGTCCACGACCGACAGCCGCACGCCAAGCTCCTCACCGAGCTTGCCGAAGAGTTCCTGCCCTGAGCTGCCGGCCGCAACGGACGTGCGCAGCAGTTCGTACAGCCGGGACACCCGCCACAACTGCCTGGACTCCTCGCGCGAGTTCGCGTCGGCGACCGCGCGGACGATGGCCGTGAAGGGGGTGCTCAACGGTACGGTCAGCAGCGGCAGCGCCAGCTCGTCGGCGCGGCGCAGCGCGCCGGCGAGCAGCGAAGGGCCGGACAGGCCCAGTCCGATCCCCAGGCCGCTCGCACCGCACTCACTGAGCCGTTCGACGAACTGCACCTGCTCAGCCTCCTCCGCGGGCAGGCCGACCGTGTTGGTGAGCAGCAGTTCGCCGGCACCGTGCCACTTCCATGGCTCCGGCAGGTCAGAGGTGTGCACCCAGCTCACCTCGTAATCGAGGCCAGCCTCCCCGGCTACCACCGTGAACCGCAGGTGCGGCAGCCGAATGAGGTCACGAACGGTTATCGTCATTTCCGTTCACACATACGAAATAATCCCAGGCCAGGACGCTTTCCTCATACTTCAGTATGAATCATGCACGCGCTCTTTGCCTCTAGTCGCATTCACCTCGATCAGCGCCACGTTGATCCTTTCCCTAGCGAAAGGAAACGACCGCGTGCCTGACACGGACATGAGAAGCAGCGCAACTCCCGCAGCGCCAGTCACCTGGCCCGCGGGGATTCAGGCCGCCGCCTGCCTGACCTTCGACATCGACGCCGAGTCGGCGGTGCTCACCGCGGACCCGTCATCTATCAGCCGGATGTCCCCGATGAGCCACCAGTCCTACGGCCCGCTGGTCGGGGTGCCACGGATCCTCGGGCTGCTCGAACGGCACGACGTGAAGGCGACGTTCTTCGTTCCCGGCTACACCGCGCACCGCTACCCGTCGGTGGTCCGCGCCATCGCCGACGCTGGCCACGAGATAGCCCACCACAGCTACTTCCACGAAAACACGATCGGGATGGACGCGAAGACTGAGGCAGCGATGCTCGACCTCGGCCTTCAGGCCCTGTGGGACGTGGCGGGGGTGCGTCCGGTCGGCTACCGGGCGCCCATGTGGGAGATGAACTACCACACGCCTGCGCTGCTTGCCGAGCGTGGCTTCCTGTACGACTCGAGCTTGATGGACGCTGACCATCCGTACCCGCTGTCCGTCGGCGACGGGCAGGTGCTCGCCGAGGTGCCGGTCTCGTGGAGCCTGGACGACTGGGAGCAGTACGCCTTCCTACCCGGCCTGATCGGCTCCGGGGTGATCGAGAGCCCGGCCAAGGCGCTCGAGATGTGGACTCTGGAACTACAGGCGCTGCATCGTCTCGGGGCCGTCTTCACGCTGTGCTGTCATCCCTTCCTGACCGGCCGGCCGTCCCGTGCCGAGGCCCTCAGCACCCTGATCGAGCGGATGAAGGCACTTCCTGGCCTGTGGATCGCAACGGTTGGCCAGATCGCCGCGCACACGATGTCGCTGGGGTTGTCGCCCAGGTCCTGCCCGCAGCCCCAGCTTCCACTTGACGCCTATTGGGTGACAACCAAGGAGCGCACGCCGTGACAGAAACAACTGTGCCCGTTGACGACAGCCCGCTGACCCGCCAGCCAGTTAAGGAATTCGGCCTGCGGTCCGCGTTCGCGCTGTCCTTCGCTGACCTGTCGCCGATCGTCGGTATTTACACAGTGTTCGCCATCGGCATCGTCGCCGCGGGCCCGGCCTTCCTGTGGGCGTTCCCGCTTGTCCTGGTCGGCCAGCTGTTCGTCTGCGGTGTCTTCGGCAACCTGGCGTCGCGGTGGCCGCTGCAGGGCAGCGTGTACGCGTGGTCAAGGGAGCTGATCGGCCGCCGCTTCGGCTGGCTGACCGGCTGGGCGTACATGTGGGGCCTGACCCTCGCGATCGTCGTCCTGGCACTCGCCGCGTCCCCGTACCTGCTCGGTGCTTTCGGCGACAACGCGCCCGCCCAGCGGACGACGGAACTGGTCGCCGTGGGCTTCCTGGTCTGCGGCACCGCGGTGAACCTGCTCGGCGGCCGGACCCTCAAGACCTTGATCTATATCGCCCTGGCCTGCGAGCTCGTCGCCTCGATCGGCATCGGCATCGCGCTGCTTATTTTCCACCGGGTGAACTCACTGTCGGTGATCTTCAACGGCGGCGGGACCGCGCACGGCGCCCACTGGCTGATCGGCCCGTTCCTGCTGCCGGTCGCGTATATCGCCTACTCGTTCATCGGCTTCGAGGCGTCGGCGTCGGTCGGCGAGGAAGTTCACGACGCCAACCGCGCCCTGCCCAAGGCGGTCATGTATGCCCTGGCGTTCGGCGGCGTCCTGGTCATCCTGGCGGCCGTCGGCCTGGTGCTGGCCATCCCCGACATGCCAGCGGTGCTGTCGGGCAAGGACACCAACCCGATCGCGACCACGCTTGAGCACAGCTTTGGCTCGGCGGCCGGCCGGGTCACGCTCGTCATGCTCGTGGTGGGCTTCACCTCCAGCATGATCGCGGTGCAAACCGCGGTCAGCCGCGCTATCTGGGCGAGCGCCCGCGACAAGGCGCTTCCCGGCGGCGCGCTGCTCGGCAAGCTCTCCGGCCGGGAGGGCATGCCCAGGTACGCGATCGGCCTGACCTTCGTCGTGGCGTGCGTGCTGGTGTTCTTCGGCACGACCAAGGTGTTCGCGCTGCTGGTGTCGTTCGCCTCGTTCGGCTTCATCCTCTCCTACTACATGCCGATCGCGGGCCTCGCCTACCGGCGGCTGCGCCGGAGCATCGACCTGTCCGGCACGTGGGGCGAGCGGTGGATCGGGATCATGACCGGCGTGGCCGTCGTCTGGCTCACTGCGGAAATCGTCAACCTCGTGTGGCCCCGGGCCGTCTACAGCGACTGGTACCTGAACTGGGGCGTCCTGATCATGACTGGCGTGCTCGGGATCATCGGCGGGGTGCTCTGCTGGCGGGTGTTCCCTGGCGTTGCCGCGGTGACCGCGGCGACGGGGGCGCCTGCCGCCGAGGTCACCGGCGCGGAGGAGGCGGCGTGACGGACGGCCCCGTCGCGGTCATCACCGGGGCCGCCAGCGGCATCGGCGCCGCCTGCGCGCGGATGCTGCGGGCCGCAGGGTGGCGGACAGCCGGCCTCGACCTGAACGAGTCCGACACCGACCTGCCCGTGCGCCTGGACGTGACCGACGCTGGCCTGGTCCGGGCAGCGGTCGACGCCGCGGCGGACCGGTTCGGCCAGCTGGATCTCATGGTCACCGCGGCGGGCTACTACGAGGAGGGCATCGACGTCGCCGTGATCACCCGTGCGCAGTGGGACCGGATGCTCGCGGTCATACTCGGCGGCACTGTGAACGCGTTCAAGGCCGCGTTGCCGCACCTGCTCAGGCGCGGCTCCGGCGGGCTGATCGCCATCTCCTCGGAACTGGCGCTGGCCGGCAGCGCGACCGACCTGCACTACGTCGCGGCCAAGGGCGCGGTGCTTGGCCTGGTGAAGTCCCTGGCCCTGGAGGTCGCCCACACCGGCATCCGGGTGAACGCCGTCGCGCCGGGCCCGACGGACACCCCGCTGCTCGCGCCGGACTCGCTGTGGCGCGAGCCCGGCTACCTGGCAACCCTGCCGCTGCGCCGCCTGGTGACACCGCAGGAGGTCGCAAGCACCGTCTGCTACCTGGCCACGGAAGGATCCATGTACTGCGGCGAAGTGCTCTCGCCCAACGCAGGGGCGGTGATCTGAGCATGGGCGACTCGATGGTCGCGCTGGTCACGGGGGCCGCCGGCGGCGTCGGCGGCGTGGCCGCGCGGCGCTTGGCGGCCGACGGCCACCGGGTCGCGGTCAATGACATCGCCGGCGAAGAACGGCTGCGCGAACTCGCCGAGCAGGTCGGCGGCGTCGCGGTGCCTGGCGACATCGCCGACCCGGACGCCGCCACGGCGATGGTGGCGAAGGTAGCCGAGGCGCTCGGGCCTGTGCAGGTCCTGGTGGCGAACGCCGCCGCCATGGCGATGAGCCCCTTCCTCGACGCCGACCCGGCGCAGTGGTGGCGGCAGGTCGAGGTGAACCTGTCCGGGCACTTCCGGCTCATCCAGGCGGTGGTTCCTGGCATGCGCGTCCTCGGGCACGGCCGCATCATCGTCATCGCCTCCGGCTGGGGGGTGATCGGTCACCAGAACGCCACCGCCTACGCGGCGTCTAAGTCCGGGCTCATCGCGCTGACCAAGGGACTTGGCCGCGAGCTCGGACCGGACGGCATCCTGGCCAACGCGCTCGCCCCCGCGTTCATCGACACCGAGCAACTGCTTGTGGACGCCAAGGACGCGGGCATCTCACTTGAGGAGATGCGCCAGCGCTACCGCGACCTGGTCCCCGTTCGCAGGCTCGCGACGACCGACGACATCGCCGCCGCCATCTCCTTCCTGGCCGGTCCTGGGTCCACCGGGTTCGTCGGGCAGGTGCTGCAGCCCACCGGCGGAGTCACCAGAACCCGTGCCTGACGACAATCCGGCAGCGCTTGCCCATGCTTGCAGCGCCTGCTGCCGTTCGGGATCACAAGGGGGTTACCGTTCATGACTGATGGCAGCACTCCGGTCAGCAGTACCACCGTGATAGGGCCGGTCGACGGCCGGGTCATGCCGCGCTTCGCCGGTGCCGCGACCTTCGCCCGGCTGCCCGAGATCGACCGGGTCACCGACTATGACGTCGCCGTGCTCGGGATCCCCTTCGACAGCGGCACCTCCTACCGGCCAGGCGCGCGGTTCGGGCCGACGGCCGTCCGCCAGGCGTCCAGGCACCTGCGGCCAGGCCACCATGTGGAGCTCGACTGTGAGCCGCTGACCGCGATCCAGGTGGCCGACGCCGGGGATGTCCCGGTCACCCCCTTCTCCATCGACTCCGCGATCGCGCAGATCGGCTCGCACGCCAGCGATCTCATGCGCGGCGGGCGCACGGTCATCGCGATCGGCGGCGATCACACGGTGGCATTGCCCATGCTCCGCTCGGTCGTCCGGGAGCACGGCCCCGTCGCGCTCGTCCACTTCGACGCGCACCTCGACACGTGGGACACCTACTTCGACGCGCCCGTCACGCACGGCACGATCTTTCGCCGGGCCTTCGAGGAGAACCTGCTTGTGGAGGATCACTCCATCCACGTCGGGATCCGTGGCCCTGTCTACGGCCACGCGGATCTTGCCGACGACAGGCGGTTCGGGTTTCGCACCATCCGGGCCAGCGACATCGACGACCTGGGCATCGCAGGCACCATCGAGGCGATCACCGAGCGCACCGGAGACCTGGCCGTATACCTGTCGGTCGACATCGACGTGCTCGACCCGTCCTTCGCGCCTGGCACCGGCACCCCGGAAGTCGGCGGGCTGACCAGCCGGGAGCTGCTCCGCGTGCTACGCGGCCTGACCGGCCTGCACATCGTCGGCGCCGATGTGGTGGAGGTCGCCCCGGCCTACGACCACGCTGAGGTGACGGCACTCGCCGCCGCGACGGTGCTCTTCGACATGATCACCCTGCTCGCCCGCGCCAGGAACAGGTAGCGGCTAGGCGGCGGTGATCCCGTCGGCCGCGCTGAGCACCGCGTGCAGTCCCTGCCGTACCAGCGGGTGGTCGTCGACCAGGAGCACCGTGACCGGGTGAGCGCTTTCGGGATGCTGTTGTAACCGGGTCCGCCGGGCGAGCAGCGCGAAGGAGTTCGGCAGGCGCCCGCTCCATGCCGCCGCGGAGACCCCGCCCGGACGCCAGAATGGCTCCGGATACTCACCGAGGTGCAGGATCTCCATGCCCGCCGCCGCCACGGCGCTGACGACCTGGCCGAGGGTCCACTGCCACTCCACCGCCCCGCGGGCCGGGAACGTGTCGTTGACATGGCTGCGGGCGAAGTAACTGCGGTCCACCCGGATCCGCGGCTGGTCCTCGTCCCACGTCCACAAGGGCACTGCAGGGTGCGCTTCGTAGACGAACAGGTGACCGGAGGGCCGGAGCAGGCGCGCGACATCGCGAGCCCACCGGGTCAGGTCGGGCATCCAGATCAGGGCTCCTTTCCCGGTGTAGACCAGGTCGGCGCTCGCGTCGGCCAGCGGTGCTCCGGGAACCACGGCGGCGACGTAGCGGCAGGCGGCGCCGAGCTCGTCCGCGCGGCGCTGTGCAGCGCGGACGGCCACCTGGCTGTAGTCGATTCCGACCACGGATCGCGCCCCCGCCTGCACGAGGGCGACATCATCCAGGCCGTGACCGCTCTGCAGGTGCACGACCCTGGGCGAGCAGCGCAACACCTCCCGCAGAAGGTCACGCTCAGTCCCGGTGAGCGAGGAGCCGGAGGCCGCCTGCGCCAGGAGATCGCCGTACTCGCGAACATGCTTCTGGGATGCCGCCTCCCAGGCCATCCTGTTCGCCCGCGCCGTGGAGTCCACAACGCGATGCTGATGCCGACGCCTCCGGCCCGTCAAGCAATTAAGACCGATCTGGCCGGCTGTCCCACCCGCGCCCCCCGCCGCTGCTACCGACAGATCCGATGAGAAACCGACGGCTTCACCGACAGCTCGCGTGAGAACCCGACACCACAGCTGAGAACTGATACCGCCCGCGGCGGGATCCGGGTGCTCTGGCTGGCTTGGGCCACATTGTTATACATGACTGTGATACATTGGTCTCGTGTCGATCCTTGAAGAACCGTCAGTCGGGCTGCGGGAGTTGCGCCATCACACCAGCGAGGTGATCGCCCGCGTGCGCCGGGGCGAGACGATCGAGGTCACCGAGCACGGAACGCCTGTTGCTCGGCTAGTGCCGTTCGAGCGTCCTGAACGCCCGGCGATCCTTGCCCGGCTGGAGGCTGAAGGACGCCTGCGTCCCGCCAAGAACCCCGGCTACGTGCCCCAGCGGCTGCACCAGGTGACCGGTGCAGACCCGAATCCGCTGAGCAGCGCGCTGCTGGAGGACCGAGAGGACGGGCGCTGACCGGCATGGCTCTCTATTACCTGGACACCAGCGCCGCATTCAAGCTCCTGGCCGCCGAAGAGCATGCCGAAGCATTCCTCGTCTTCTACCGCGAGCACCGCAGCGACAGCTGGATCAGTTCCGACCTACTGCGGATTGAGGTCAGCCGCGCCGTGGCGCGGACCTGGCCGGCGCTGATCCCTGACGCGCAGCGACTGCTTGACGCCTTCGAGTACGTGCAGATCGACGAGGATGTCGTCCGCTCCGCCATCGTCGAGCCTGACCGGCTGCTGCGCTCCCTGGACGCGATCCACCTGGCGACAGCGCGCATACTCGGCCCTGAGCTGACGGCCTTGCTTACTTACGATGACCGGCTCGCCAAGGCCGCCGCGGACGCCGGAATATCTGTCCTGGCACCGCACGATACCTGAACGGCATTCTCGTCGTTTCCGGCCGCGGGCTGAATTGGTGCTGATAGGGCAGGTCCGGTGCCGTCTAGGTAGTGCGGGCGAGGCGTCCGAGAGGTCTATCCTGGCGGAGCCGGGCCACTGGAGTCGCGCACGACCAGTTCTGTGGCCAGCTCAACGTGCAGTGCGTCGAGCCGCTGCCGCTCCATGAGCCGGATAAGAAGACTGACGGCGATGCGGCCCATCTCCTGCAGTGGCTGACGCACGGTCGTGAGCTGTGGACGGCTGGCCTGAGCGAGGTCGATGTCGTCGAAGCCGGTGATGGAGAGCTCTTCCGGTACGCGCAATCCGCGCTGGGCGGCCGCCGCCAGCGCGCCAATGGCGACCTTGTCGTTGAACCCGGCCAGCGCGGTTGGCCGCTGCGGCAGGTCAAGCAGTTCGCCGGCCGCGTGATAGCCGAACTGCGTGGTTGCCTCGCCGCTGCGCACCAGCTCCGGGTCCGGCAGCACGCCGGCATCTGCCAGCGCCGACCGGTGTCCGGCGAGGCGCGCTTCGCTCGCTAGCCAGTTGTGCGGGCCGGCGATCACGCCGATGCGCCGGTGTCCCAGGCCGACCAGGTGCCTGGTGATGCTGCGGGCTCCGGCGAGGTGCGCCGCCGACACGGCCGCGATGTCTCGGGGCATCGGGGCGCGTGGATCCACCACCACAAACGGGAAGCCGCGCGCCCGCAGATCCAGGAGCTGCTCGCTGGGCTCCGGCGGCAACACGATGATGGCCCCGCTTATGCCGGGGCGGGATGCGAGTGCGGGCAGGATCGCCGCCTGCTGTGCGGCTTCTCCGGCGTTGAGCACCAGGGGCCTGCCGTGCAGCTCCAGCGTCTCGGCGATCGACGAAACGATGAGGCCGAAGTAGTCGGTCAGCAGATACGGGCAGCGCAGGTAGACGGAGCCCTGCGCCATGTGAGCCGGGAACGTCACCGGGCCGGGCGCCCGGGTGCTGAGCCGCTCGACGGCCCGCTCAACTAGGTCGCGCGTGTGCGGGGCCACGTGGGCCTGGTTATTGAGGACTCGCGAGACGGTGGCAATGGATACGCCCGTCTCCGCGGCGAGGTCCCGGACAGTAACGCGCTGGCTGCGCGGTCTACTCATTTGTTACACGTTTTTGTTTCATCGTCCGCAGCATAACTGTCCGGCCCGATCGCCGCCAAGCCGCGTATTTGCTTATTGACAGCCCTATTTCCGGCTGCTTTCATCATTGTATCGCAAATGTTCCAATCTGTTACATAGTGTTTCATGGCAGGAGGACGACGATGTCCCGCAGCAAAGGCCTGGCGGCATTGCTGGGCGCGGTGGCGCTCATCGCCGCGGGGGCAATTGCCGGGCCGAGTCCCGGCGCCGCGCACGCCGCGTCCGGGCCGGCGGTTTCCGTCTGGGAGACCACCGCCAACCAGAGCCAGCTCCTGGCTCCGCAGGCGGGTGCGACGTTCAACGCCGGCAACGGGTCCGCGAGCCAGACAATCACGGTTAACCCGGCCGCTACATACCAGTCCATGACCGGATTCGGCGCGTCGTTTACCGACTCCTCGGCCTGGCTGGTCGCCAACTCCCCGCTGCGCAGCCAGATCATGACGAAGCTGTTCAGCCCCACGAGCGGCATCGGCCTCGATTTCCTTAGGCAGCCGATCGGGGCGTCGGACTTCTCGCAGTCGTTGTTCAGCTATGACGACCTGCCGTCCGGCCAGACCGATCCCGCGCTGGCGCACTTCTCCATCGCGCACGACAACGCCTACATCCTGCCGGTGCTCCAGCAGGCGCTGAGCCTCAACCCGAACGTCACCATCATGGCCACCCCGTGGAGCCCGCCGGGGTGGATGAAGTCGAGCGGCTCGATGATCGGCGGGTCCCTCAACAGCGCCGACTACCAGGTGTTCGCCGACTACCTCACCAAGTTCGTCCAGGCCTATGACGCCGCGGGCGTGCCGATCTCGCTGATCACGGCCCAGAACGAGCCGGAGTACTCCCCGTCGAACTACCCGGGCTCTACCTTCACCGCGGCCCAGGAGGCCAGCTTCATCGGCAGCAACCTGGGACCAGACCTGCAGAAGGCCGGGCTCAGCACCAAGATCATCGCCTACGACCACAACTGGAACGACACGAGCTTCCCGGAAACGGTCCTGGGTAACTCAGCCGCCGGCCCCTACACGGCCGGCGTCGCGTGGCACTGTTACGCGGGCGACCCCAGCGCCCAGACCACGGTGCATAACGCCTTCCCGAACAAGGACACCTACTTCACCGAATGTTCCGGGACCCAGTCATCCAACCCGGCCAATACCTTTGCCGACTCCCTGGACTGGCAGACCGAGAACCTGATCATCGGCGCCACCCGGAACTGGGCTAAGACCGTCGCTACCTGGAACATGGCCCTGAACCCCAGTGGCGGCCCCAGCATGAACTGCACCACCTGCACCGGAGTGGTGACGGTCGACAACTCCGCCGGCACCGCGACCTACAACGCCGAGTACTACGTGCTCGGCCAGGCGAGTAAGTTCGTCAAGCCAGGGGCGGTGCGGATCGACTCCAACACCTTCGGCTCGGGCAACCTCGAGGACGTGGCCTTCAAGAACCCCGACGGCTCCAACGCGCTGATCGTGCTGAACGCCGACACGTCGAACGCGCACACCTTCAACGTCGACGAGAACGGCCAGTACTTCAGCTACACGCTGCCCGCCAAGGCCGTGGCCACCTTCACCTGGACCCCCGGCTCGACCAGCACCGGCGGCGGCATCAGCTCGAGCACCTGGTACGAGGTACAGAACAGCAACAGCGGCGACTGCGTAGACGACACCGGCGGCGGCACCGCCAATGGCACCGCCGTGCAGCAGTGGGCGTGCTCCGCCGGCAGCGCTAACCAGGAGTGGCAGTTCCAGCCCACCAGCGGCGGCTACTACCAGGTCGTCACCCGCAACGCCCCCAGTGAGGCATGGGACGTCACGGGCGGGCCGTCCGCCACTGGCAACGGGACCCCGATCCAGCTGTGGAGCGCTACTGGCGGCACCAACCAGCAGTGGCTGCCCACGCTGCAATCCGACGGCAGTTACACCTTCACCGCCCGCAACAGCGGCAACGAATGCCTGGACGTCACCAACCGCTCGACCAGCAACGGCACGCAGCTCCAGCAGTGGGCCTGCACGGCCGGTGACACCGCCCAGACATTCCGGCTCGTTCCGCAGTCCTAAGGCATTAGATGAACGGAGGCTCGAATCTCATGCAGCGACCAGTGAGACCTCTGCGGCGGCCCGGGCGACGCCGGCTGTTCACACCGCGCAAGGCAAGTCTGCTCGCGGCCGGCGTGGTCGTCGCCGCGATCGGCGCGGCCGGACTGAACGCGCCGGCCACGGCCGCGCCGGTGCCGGCGGCGGCCTCCGCCCACGTCTGGATCACCACCGCGGACGGCGCTGACAAGCTGAGCGATCTCGGCACGGTCGGCTTCTCCACGGCTCCGAGCAACGCCCCGACCGTGGTGGTCGATCCCACCCTGACCTACCAGACGATGCAGGGATTCGGCGGTGCCATCACCGATTCGTCGGCGACGGTCCTCTACACGCTGCCCCCCGCCCAGCGTGCTCAGGTCATGGCGTCACTCTTCAGCCCCACGACTGGCGATGGCCTGGACTACCTGCGCCAGCCGATCGGCGGCTCGGACATGGTCGCCACGGTCGCGTACACCTACGACGACGTGCCTGCCGGGCAGACCGACTACGAGATGCGGCACTTCACTGTCGCCCACGATCAGGCGCAGATCCTGCCGTTGCTGCGCGAGGCGAAGGCTCTCAATCCCCGGCTGCAGATCATCGCCTCGCCGTGGAGTCCGCCCGCGTGGATGAAGACCACCGGCACCCTGATCGGCGGCCGGCTGACCGATGATCCCCGCGTCTACCGCTCCTACGCCCTGTACCTGCTGAAGTTCATCGAGGCCTACCAGGCCAGCGGAGTCACCGTCAACGCGATCACCGTGCAGAACGAGCCGCAGAACCGCGCCCCCTCCGGTTATCCGGGAACAGACATGCCTTCCTGGCAAGAGGCCGCGGTCATCGAGGACCTGGGCCCGATGCTCCAGGCTGCCCACCTGAGGACCGAGATTTTCGGCTACGACCACAACTGGCAGGAGCACCCCAACGACATCGCCTCCACCCCGCCGGACGAGGTCGGCGACATCAATGACTACCCGCAACAGGTTCTGGCCACCCCGGCGGCCAAATGGATATCCGGTGTCGCGTTCCACTGCTACTACGGCGACCCCAGCGCGATGACGGCGTTTCACGACGAGTACCCGAAACTGCAGATCTTCATGGACGAGTGCTCGGGCACCCAGTCCGCCGATCCTGCGGACACCTTCTCCGACACGCTCAAGTGGCATTCCAGGAACCTGGAGATCGGCTCCACCCGCAACTGGTCGAGCACCGTCATCAACTGGAACCTGGCCCTCGATCCGACTGGCGGACCGCACGTCGGGGGATGCGGCACCTGCACCGGAATCGTTACCGTCGGCCCGGGAGATACGGTCACTCCTGACGCCGAGTACTACGCGCTTGGGCAGCTGTCCAGGTTCGTCCAGCCGGGCGCCGTGCGCATCGCCAGCACCTCGTTCGGCACCACTGGATGGAATGGCGAGGTTATGGACGTCGCGTTCCGGAACCCGGATGGCTCGACCGTGCTGGTCGCGCACAACGAGAACGACAACGCGCAGGCATTTGCCGTCCAGGAAGGCCAGCAGCGGTTTACCTACACGCTGCCCGGCGACTCGCTGGCCACCTTCGTCTGGAAAGGCGATCTCGGGCAGCATTCACTGAGGCAGGTCAACCCCGCAGGCTGGACCGCTACCGGCGGCCCCAGTGGGCCTGCCGACCCTTGCTGCTCGGGTGACGTCGCGGCCAACGCCGTCGACGGCGACGCCAGCACCCGCTATTCAACCGGTGAAGGCCAGGCTCCCGGCCAGTACCTGCAAGTCGACTTCGGCACCGCCATCCGCGCCCGGCAAGTCGTCTTCGACACCGGCGCGTCCACCGGCGACTACCCGCGCGGCTACGCCGTGCAAACCAGCACCAACGGGACGGTCTGGAATACGGTCCTGCCTGACGGACAAGGAACCGGCCAGTTCACCACCATCGACTTGCCGGGCAACGCTATCCAATACGTTCGCATAACCCTCACTGCGGCGGACCCCAACAACTGGTGGAGCGTCGCTGACGTCCGTGCCTACGTTGGCGGCGATTGAACCGGTTAGGCGAGGGCTAGGCCGAGGGCTACCGCGTAGCGGTGGCCCAGGGCCACGCCACCTCGGGTCGCGCCGAGGTTGCCGCGGCCGATCGTGAACGCGACGGGCAGGGAGCGGGTGAGGACGCCGACGAGCTCGTCGTCGGCGGCCGGGCCGCCGACCAGCAGGAGCTGGGCCGGGCTACCCGACGCGAACCGCGGGCCGGGCTCGTCAAGCGCGGTCAGGGCCCGCTGCAGGCTGGCGGCGAACACGGCCTGCTTGAGGCGGAGGCGGATCGCGCGCCACTCCGACGGAGTGTGCGGCCGGCCGGCGCGGCCCGCGAACGGCACGAGGCCGCCGGGGCCGGGGACCGCGAGCATCCCGGCGGCGGCCGCGGGCGCGGGTACGTCCAGGAAGCCCCGGCCGCCGTCCTCGGCCTCATATCGCTGGCCGGCGTCGACCCGGACGCACGGGCCGCGCTTGATCCAGTCGGCCGCCGCGCGCGGAACGCCGAGGGCCTCGGCGACCGCGACCGTGAGCAGTTCCCCGGCCCCGGCGACGACCGCCTCGCGGCCGTCGGCCGCGATCGCGTCGATGGTGCCCGACCCGATGTCGGCGACCACCGCACCGGGCAGTAGGCCGGGTGTCGTGGCCGCGCCCAGCCGGGCGGCGGCCGGCTCGGTTAGCGGAGAGGTGACCGGAATGCCGAGCAGGCTTGCCAGCTCCGTCGCGGCCGACCCGGCGTCTGGCGGCTGCCGGTGCAGGCCGGCGACCAGGAACGCGCGGCCCAGGCTCCCCCGTCTGGCGGTTGCGGCCTCCCAGACGGCGGCGAGGTCCACGGTGAAGATGTCGTCCAGGTCAGCGTCCCGCCACGGCGACGAGTCCGGGTCGGGGGCGGGGTGCGAGGCCGGCCTCGCGTCCAGGGTCAGCCCCACCACCGCGTTGGAGTAGTCGAGCAGGGAACGGCTGATCGTAGCGGCGTCACCAGCATCGCGCTCACCCAAGCCGAACGCCGCGGCCAGTGCCACCGGGTCGGCCAGCGTCGTCAGGGGGTGACCGGGCGGGCGCACCTCGACCGCGAGCAGCGTGCAGGACGCCGCGGCGGCTGGGTCCACCTGGTCGATGACCGGGACGCGGCCTTTTCCGGCGGGCAGCCGGTTGGCGACGAGCACCGCCTCGTCGCTCGCGACGAGCACGGCGCCGACCCGCGTCCCCGCCGCGAGCAGTCCGCGAATGCCGGCCGCCGCCAGGTCGTAGCGCGTTTCCGGCGGCACCACCACGATGACCGGGCCGGCCTGACCGCAAGTCCCGGCGCGATTCCCGAGCAGGAGCGGTACGCCAACGCAGGCGCCCACGCCGCCCGGCGTGGCGACGCCTGCCCCGAGGACGCGGACCCGGCCGGTCGGCGGCGGCACGTCCGGGACGGTGCGCACGGACGTTTCGACCGGGCGCAGCGGCGCGATCCGCGCCTCGTCGACGACCGCGCCCGTCTGGCGGGCGACCCGGCGTACCACGGCGGCGGCGCCGCGCAGGGAGTCCGGCGACCCCTTCCGGCCGCGGGTCGGCGCGCGCCCAGCGCCGAGGATGGCGCCGTCGGCCACGATGACGACCTCGGTGGTCGCGTTGCCGACATCAACCCCGGCGATCACCGTCATCGGATGAGCCGGCGGCGCGCATAGACCTCGGCGGCCTCGGCGACCAGGGCAGCGTTGAGCGGTAGCCCGCGGGCCGCCAGCGACCCGGCGAGCGCGCTGAGCTCGGCGGCGCTCGACCGCCCTGGGCGCAGCGCCTCGTAGATCGCGAGTACTTCCTCGTCGGGCAGCCACGTCAGCTCGGCTGCCCGACGCAAGTTCGCCGCGAGCTGCGGGTTGCCGTGCTGCTGCGCGATCACCGCCTGACGTTCCAGCGTCTCGGGGTGGATCCGCAGGTCTGCGAGCCCGACTTCACCGTCGCGGACGGCGTCGAGCGTCAGGTCGTCCACCGGCCGCCCGGACAGCGCCCGCGTTCCGTCGTTCATAGCAGCCCCTCCAGCGATAGCTCGACCGGTGCCGCGCCAGGCACCACGCGGGCGCGCTCCAGTTCCATCAGGGCGATCACCGTGGTGTGGTAGCGGGCCTCGATGGCCTCATCGGAGTACGGATTGCGGGCCGGGTCGGGGGTGGCGCCCTTGGCGTGCCTGGCGGCATTCGCGCCGAGCAACCGGTAAAGGTCCAGCGTCACCGACGGCGCGACCGAGTACAGCTCCAGGTTGGCCAGCGGCGCCAGGTCGCGGCGGTGGATCAGCGCGGTGCCCTTGCCCTGCAGGCCGATCGCGATGCCCGACCCGGACAGGCGCGCGGCGGCCAGGCCGATCTGCCCGAGGTCAACCGTGGCGGGGAAGCGCACCACCCGGCCAAGGCAGCCCTCCTCCTCCAGGCCGGCCAGCATCTCCCGGAGCACGTCCGCCACGGACAGGCCCGACAGGCACTGCCAGACGTCGGCGCCGAGCGCCGGAGACACGCCGATCACCACGTCGCGGGGGCTGGTCCCCGCGCTGGCCGCCCCGACCGGGCGGAGCAGGCCAGGGACGGCCAGCACCGACTGGGACCGGCGCAGGTCCGCCACGCCCCGTACCTGACGGATCGCGTCGATCTCGGCCTGCCGCGCGGGCGGCGGAGCGTAGCCCGTGCCGGGGCCGGCGTAGTCGTTCGGGTCGGTGACGAGGGAGAGCACGGACAGCTGTTCGTCGAAGATCGCCGACGTCTGCAGGTAGTCCCCGGCCAGCCTGGCCCGGACAAATGCCAGGGCCCGCGCGGCGTATTCCGGATAGCCGCACTCGTCGAGGGCGGCCACGATGTCCACCACCGTCAGCCCGCGATGGCGGATGGCCTGGGCCGCCCCGAGCACGGCCAGCGTGTCGGTCTCCCCGAGGTCCTTCGACCCGGCGGCGTCGGCGGCCTCCTCGACATGCGAGAAGTCGGCGAGGCCGAGATAGCGGTAGACGTCGGCGCACACCTGCGCGGCCTCGCGGCGCAGGTCAAGCAGCCGGCCGGGCGGCACGGTGCGCAGGCCGCCGTCCACGCCCCAGTCCCGCTGCATCGCCAGGAAGTCGTCGATGTCCTCGGCGTTGAAGTTGCTCGGCCCGAACATGTTGTCGTAGCGCTGGATGGACCCGAAGCCGCTGAAGACGAAGTCGGATCCGGCCAGGACGATCGGCAGCGTGCGGGACGTGCGGCGCATGTCCGACTCGCTCATCAGCGCGTCGTTACCTGAGCAGGATTCCAGGTTGCGGGCCATCACCATGACGTTCTCGGCCATCAGCTCGCGCAGCCCGGACGGCACCGCGGCCGCGACGGACGCGCCGTCGATGCCGCCGTTCTGCACGCCCTGCGCGCCGATCGCCCGGGCCAGCGCGACGCAGCGGGACTCCAGGTACAGCATCGACTTGGCCTCGGCGCCGGCCATCAGGACCTCGGCACCCGCGCCAGAAGAGACCCGCATTTTCATGCCGCGGGACGCGTACGCCGAGGTCAGGAACGCCTTGGACCACGGGGTGTCGTCGCCGTCGGTGAAGACCTGCTCGGTGCCGTACAGCGAGATCGTCTCGGCGTAGGAGGTCAGGCCGCGCATGCCGAGCTCAAGCTCGGCGGCCTCCTCGACCGAGCACTGGATCAGCACGCCGGGCGTGGCCACGGTCGCGCCGATCAGGCAGGCGACCGCGTTGGAGGGCGCGTCCGCGAGCACCGGCACGGTCGTCTCGACCTCGCGGAAGCCGAACGCCGCGGCCGTCGCCGCGTCCGCGGCGAGCAGCAGCGGGTCGTCCAGCCGGTTGGTGACGTGCGCCTGGTTGGATGGCGTGCGGCGGGCCCGGAGCTTGGTCATCGCCATCGTCAGCTCCGCCGGGCGCAGCAGCGCGAGCACGCGGGCGAGCTTTGCCGGGGTGGCGCCGGCCGTAAGCCTGACCACCTCGGCCCGCGGCGTGAAGGGGTCGACGAATAGCCGGGCGAAGTTCACGTCGGTCAGCGCCATCGTCTCGGCGGCGACGTCCAGGTCGAGGCCGTGCCTGGCGATGAAGGCATCGATCGAGTCAAAATCCGCCTCGGCCACGCCGTCCATCTCGACGACCCGCCCATCGACGATGACCAGGCTCGGAACCGGGTCGGCCGGCGCGTCCATGGCGACCAGGCCCAGGGCGGGGTCCGGCACGGCGAAGCCGTCGAGGTTCACCCGCTGGGCGTCCATGAACCGTTCCCGGCCGGACTTCACAACCAATTCTCCCGAACGGGCGCTTGTTTCACCCCGTGACCGCCCTGGATCTCCCGTGATCGGGGCGGCCATCAGCCGGCGGCCTTGCGCAGCTCGACTACCTGCGCCCGGCCCCCGGCGGCCCCGTCACCGGCAGCCCCGTCACCGGACCGGACCACCAGCCGCGTCCGGTCGCCGCGGAACAGGTCGTGCGCGTACTCAATCGGGTCCCCGTCGCTGTCGCTCGCGGTCCTGGTGATCGCGAGCAGCGCGGCGTCCGGCTTCACGTCAAGCACCGCCGCCTCGTCGGCGGACGCGAGGGCCACCTCGATCCGCTCGACCGCGGTCGCCGGGCGGGTACCGAAGTGCTGCTGGAGAAGCTCGTAGACCGAGCCGCCGAGCGGCAGCTCAAGCAGGCCGGGGAACCGCCTGGCCGGGAACCGGGCGTGCTCAAGGCAGAGTGGGCTGCCGTCGGCGAGCCGAAGCCGGAGCAGGTCGACCGCGAGCTCGCCTGGCCGCATCCGCAGCGCCTGGGCGGCGTCGTCATCTGGCTCGGCCAGCCGGGCGCTGAGCACGTGGGTGCCCGCGGTCATGCCCTGGCTGCGCAGCAGCGCCGGTATCCCCTCAATCCGGGACGACATATCGCGCTCGATCTTGCCCCGGCTGACGTACGTGCCGCCACCGCGCCCGGGCACCCGCCGGATCATGCCGCCGTCTTCCAGGATGGACAGCGCCTGGCGGAGCAGCGCGCGGCTGACTCCGAGCTCAGCCGCTAGCTCACGCTCGGCGCCGAGCCGCTGCCCCGGCCGGAGCTCGCCGGCGACGATCTGCCTCGCCAGGGTGCGCCGGACGTCGTCGGCTGTCGCGAGTTCTGTCATGTGGTCAGGCCCCCTCTGGTCAGGCAACAGCCTCGGGTGACTCGGGCAGCACCTGACCGCCGTCCACGACGATCGTCTGGCCGGTGATGTAGGCCGCCTCGTCGGTCGCGAAGAACAGCGCCGCGTAGCCGATGTCGTCCACGTGGCCGAGCTTGCGCATCGGGATCGCGGCGGTCATCCCGGCAACGTAGTCCTCGCCAAGGCCCGCCAGTCCCTCGGTCGCGATGTTGCCCGGCAGTACCGCGTTGACCGTAATGCCGTCGGACGCCAGCTCGATCGCGGCCGTGCGCATGAATCCCAGCTGCCCGGCCTTGCTCGCGCCGTAGTGGGTCCAGCCGGGGTAGCCGGTGATCGGGCCGGTGATCGAGCTGGTCAGGATGACCCGGCCCCGGCCTGAGCGCGCCAGCAGCGGCAGGCACGCCTGCACGGACAAGATCGTGCCCTTGAGGTTGGTGCCGAGCACGTGGTCGATGTCCTCCTCGGTGAGGTCCGCCAGCCGCGCGTCGGGAAAGACTCCGGCGTTGGCGCACAGCACGTCGATCCCGCCGAGCCGGTCCGCTGCGCATCCGGCGACCCGCTCGCAGTCCGCCTTGCTGGCGACGTCGGCGACTAGGTAGCTGACTCCCAGCTCTTCGGCCGTGGCCGCCAGGTCCTGCTCCGACCGGCCGGTGATCAGGACCCGGGCGCCGTTGCGGGCGAAGACGCCGGCGATGCCTTTGCCGATGCCCCGGCTGCCTCCGGTGACGACGACCGCCCGTTCGGCGATGGAAGTGAACAAGAACTCCTCCTAATGCCTTCATGGCTAGTGACTGGCGAGGTACCACTCGGCCAGGTCGCAGCTGTCACGGGTGTAACCCGCCCCGAGCTCCGCGGCGCCTGCCGCGGCCGGGTGCGAGCCGATCCAGGCGACCAGCAGCAGCCGCCGGAACAGGATGAACGTCCAGATCTCGGCCTCGTCCGCCGCGGTGAGCTGTGCCCCCGTGCGCCGGTAGCCGTCCAGCCAGCAGGCGACCAGATCGGGCACGGCGGGATGGTGCTCGAAGAAGCTGACCGCGGTGCCCAGGTCGTACAGGTACCAGCCGAACCCGGAGTCGTCGAAGTCGATGACCGCGGTGCTGCCCTCGTGCACCAGCAGATTCGCCAGCCGGGTGTCGGCGTGCACCAGCCCGAACCGCTCGGGTCCGGTCCCGAACGCGGCGAGCCTCATCCGCAGCATGCGCTCAAGCCGCCCGAGGATCTCCGCCTCGGCCGGGCCGACGCCGAGGCCGTCCTGCCAGCGACCCCAGCGTGGCTGCGGGCCGAACGCGGCGTCGACGTCCCACCGGAACCGGGTGAACCAGGCCGGCCGGTCCCAGTTCCTGGCGTGCGCGTGCATCCTTGCCGTGATCTCGCCGAGCTCAGCGAAGTGCGCGGAGGCCGCGGCGCCCCCGTCCGATCCGGGCGGCTCGGTCCCCGGCAGGAACTCGAACCGGACGCAGAAGCGGGTCACACCGTGCTGCGGCGGAACGCCGTGCTCGGTCACGGCCACGATCCGGCGGCCGTCCGCGGCGGGCAGCACCCGCGGAGTGCGCACTCCGGCCTCGGCCCGCAGCGCGTCCATCCACGCCAGTTCCGAGGCGATCGCCCGCTGGCTGTGGTAACCGAGCCGGTGCACGCGGAGCACGGACGGTCCGGCGGCCGGACCGGTCACCAGGAAGGTAGCGTTCTCCGAGACGTTGAGGAGCCTGACATCGACATCCGGGTGGATGCCGTAGTCGGCGAGCGCGGTCCGGGCGAACACGGTGACCCGGTCTAGGACGTCACCGCCCGCGGACAGGTCATGATTCGTCATCGTCGCCTCGCGTTGGACGGATGCGGGTACGGCGGCTCGCCGCTCACGGCCCAGGCTTCGAGCTGCTGCGTCAGTGCCGATCGCGCGGCGGGGTCGGCCGGGAACGACGGGAGATCGCGAAGCGGGATATCGGGGTCGTCCGCGAAGACATGGGCGGCCGCCTCAGGTGTGGCAGCGGCGTCACCGCGGGCCTCCCCGATGGCCGTCTCGGTGATCTCCAGGATCTCCGCACCAAGCGCCGGGTCGAGCAGCAGGCCAGGCTTGTACTGCAGGACATGCGGATCGAGGGTGGAGAAGATTGCCCAGACCCCGTGGGAGTACAGGCGGCGCATCACGAACTTGGCGCCCTCGGGATGGGCGAACTCCAGGCCCATGACCAAGCCGTCCTGTCGCACGCCGGTGAACCAATCAGGGTATTTGGCCTGGATTCGGTCCAGGCCCTGGGCGAAGAAGGCGGCGATGTGGTGCGACATCGTCCGGACCTCGGGCCTGGTGGTGATCTCAAGGCAGCGCAGCGCCGCGATACAGCCCACCTCGGCACCGCCGAAGGTTGACATGTGGGCGAAGCCGTCGGCCTCCATCCAGGCGGCGGCCCGCTCGGTGGCCAGGACCGCCGCGATCGGGTACATGCCGCCGGAGATGCCCTTGCCGGTGACCAGCAGGTCGGGCGCGACGCCGTGCTTGGTGATGCCCCACAGTTCACCGGTGCGCATCAGCCCGGTCTGCACCTCATCGGCGATGTAGAGGCTGCCGTGGCGCTCGCAGAGGTCCTTGACGGCTCGCAGGTAGCCGGGCGCGGGCAGCGGGAACCCGTAGGTGGCCGGGATCGTCTCCATGATCACCGCGGCGACGTCGCCGGGCACCAGCGCTTGCTCCATCGCGTCGAGGTCGTTGAACGGCACGTGAGTGAACTCATCCGGCCGGTCGGCGAGGAACAGCCGGGCGAACCGCTCGTCGCCGCATCCGACGGCCAGCCCGGTATGGCCGTGGTACGCCTTAGCGACCGAGACGATCCGGCGGCGCTGTGTCGCGTGCCTGGCCGACTTGAGCGCGATGTCGATCGCCTCGCCGCCGCCGCTGCCGAACATGACCTTGGCGATCCCGTCAGGCGCGCTGGCGACGAGGGCCTCGGCCAGCGCGGTCCTGGCCAACGAGGGGAAGTGGTGGTTGCCGATGTCGAAGTACGCCATGGCCTGCGTTACCGCGGCGACGATCTCCGGGTTGCGGTGCCCGAGGTTGTAGGTGCCGCCGTTGAGGTGCATGTCGATGAGGCGCTTGCCGCCGACGTCGTGGAGCACGTACCCCTCGCGCCGGCCGATCACGAGCGGCACGCCGGACTCCGTCCAGAACCGCGTCTTGCCCGGGTTCCAGAACCGCTCGGCCGTGGTCAGCAGCTCTTTCTTGGACGTGAACCCGAAAAGTTCCCCGGCCACGGCCACGGCCACCTCTTCCCTGATTCGGTCAACCAAAACTGTGCCTTCTCGAACCATTACGTGTCAAGTGGTCAATGTTTCTGGCAAATTAACTCAACCGAGACCCTTGATAGCAAATCCAATTAACTGTTACTTTCCCCGCAGGCGCCAACCGGCCCGTCAGGGGAGGCAACCCATGGCACAGACAGAGCCCGGCACCGCGACCGCCGCGGTACCGGAGGACTTCGACATCTCCGCCCAAGGGGATGTCGCCAAGCTCAAGAAGGGCGCGATCGGCCTCGGCGGCGTGCTCTTCCTCACCGTTACGGGCTCCGCCCCGATCACTGCCATGCTGCTCAACACCCCGATCGTCGTCGGATCAGGCGAGGGCATCGGCACGCCGGCCGCATTCATCGTCGCGACCGTCGTCCTGACCATCTTCTCCGTCGGGTACGTCGCGATGTCGCGCAAGAAGACCTCCGCCGGCGGGTTCTACTCCTACATCAGCCACGGCCTCGGCCGGGAAATCGGCTTTGGCGCCGGGTTCGGCACGCTGGTCGCCTACGGTGTCTTCGAGGCATCCCTGGCCGGCGGCTTCGCGTACTTCGCCAACCTGAAGCTCGCGTCCCTCGGGCTGCACGTCGGCTGGGCGCCGCTGGCCCTCGGCATGGTCGTCGTCATCGGCGTGCTCACCTACTTCGACGTGTCGTTCTCAGCCAAGATCCTCGCCGTCGGGCTCATCACCGAGGTGCTGATCCTGGTGCTGTTCGACGTCCTGCTGCTGTCCAAGGGGCACATCTACTGGTCGGCGATCAACCCGGTCAACGCGTTCAAGTCCTTCCCGGCCTCGGGCAAGCTGACCGCGGGCGCGATCGGCGTCGGGCTGTTCTTCGCGTTCTGGTCCTGGGTCGGCTTCGAGATGGCCCCGAACTACGGCGAGGAATCCCGCAACCCGAAGAAGAACGTCGGGCGGGCGATGTACATCTCGGTGATCGGCCTCGGCGTTTTCTACACGCTCACCTCCTGGGCGTCGCTGGCGGGCTACCCGTCGGTCAACTCGGCCATCGCCTCGGCGCAGGGTGACCCGGCCAACTTCTTCTTCACCCCGTCCACCCAGTACGCCGGCCACTGGGTCACCTCGGTCATGAGCTACCTGATCATCACCGGCTCGTTCGCCTGCGGGATGGCCTTCCACAACACCACCGCCCGGTACACCTACTCACTCGGCCGGGAGGGGATGCTGCCGCCGGTCCTCGGCAAGACGCACCCGAGATGGCAGTCGCCGCACATCGCTTCTATTGCCTCCTCGGTACTCTCGCTGGTCATCATCGGGCTCTTCGCGATCTTCGTGGGGACCAACGACCCCAGCTCTCAGGCCTACGGGCAGCTGTACGGCCTGATGGCGGTCATGGGCGTGATCATCATCTTGTCGGTCCAGGCGCTCGTGTCCCTGGCGATCCTCGTCTACTACCTGCGCTATCACCGAGATGAGGTGCACTGGTGGACGACGCTGCTGGCCCCGGTGCTGGCCTTCATCAGCCAGGGCTATGTCGTGTACCTGCTGTTCGAGAACCTCAACTTCCTGGGGGCGGGGTCATACGGGTACGCGAAGCTGTTCGGCCCGATCGACCTGGCGGTAGTGCTGATCGGCATCGCCCTGGCCTTCTACTACAAGCGGTTCAAGCCGCAGACCTTTGACAAGGTCGGCCGCCTCATCAACGAGGGGCTGTAGCCGCGCTGACGGCCCGCCGAACAGGGTTCCCGGGTATCTAACGCACCAGGCAGGCCGCCCGGCCGTGATCCGGGCGGCCTGTGGCAGTGTGATCACCGTGGAAAGCCCGCCAAAATCCAGTCACACCGAACGATGAAGCTCGCCATGCTCGCGCCGATCGCCTGGCGCACGCCGCCCGAGCACTACGGGCCGTGGGAGTCGATCGCCAGCCTGCTCACGGAGGGGCTGGTCGCGCGAGGAGTCGATGTCACGCTTTTCGCCACGCTCGACTCGGTGACGGCGGCAGTGCTCGATGGCGTCTGCCCGCACGGCTACGCCGAGGATGCCCAGCTGGACGGCCGGGTCTGGGAGGCGTTGCACGTCTCGCATGCCCTGGCCCGATCGGGTGAGTTCGAGCTTGTGCACAACCACCTCGACTGGCTGCCGCTCGCATTTGGTGAGCATGCGCGAGCGCCGATGGTGACCACCATCCACGGTTTCTCTGGCGCAGGCATCCTTCCTGCTTACCTGCGGTCGCGCTCGGCGTTCGTCGCGATCTCAGATTCTGACCGCTACCCCGGGCTCGACTATGTCGCGACCATCCATCACGGCATCGACCTCAGCGGGTTCCCGTACCGCGCCGTTGCCGGGGATTACCTTGTCTCGTTCGGGCGCATCCATCCTGACAAGGGAACGGCTGACGCGATCGAGATCGCCCGTCGCGCGGGACGACAGCTGGTGATCTGCGGCATCGTGCAGGACGAGCGGTATTTCGCCGACGCCGTGGAGCCGCATGTCGACGGGGACCAGGTCGTCTTCCTCGGCTCGGTCGGCCCGCAGCGCCGCGCGGATGTCCTCGGCGGCGCGGCGGCGCTGCTGCATCCGATCTACTTCGATGAGCCGTTCGGCCTGTCCGTCGTGGAGGCCATGGCGTGCGGCACCCCGGTGGTCGCGTACCGGCGCGGCTCGATGCCCGAGGTGGTGGACGAGGGCGTGACCGGATACCTGGCCCACGACATCGACTCGTCGGCCGACGCCGTCCGCGCCGCCCTGCGGCTGGACCGCTCGGCCGTCCATGCCCGCGCCGTCGCGCGGTTCGGTGCCGACCGCATGGTCGAGGACTACCTGCGTACCTACGAAGCGCTGCTCATGCCGGCCAGCACCTCGCCGAGCGGCGCGTAAGCCACCCCGATACGGCAGTCGTCGATGCCGTAGGGAATCCAGACCAGGCCATCGTGCAGGAAGGCTCCGCACGAGTACACGACGCTGGGGACGTAGCCGTCCTGCTCATCCCGGCCGGGGGCCAGCAGCGGAGTCCTCGAACGGCCCACCACGCGCGCCGGGTCATCGAGGTCGAGCAGGATGGCGCCGATGCTGTAGACCCGCATCGGGCCGACGCCATGGGTGAGCACAAGCCAGCCCTGGTCGGTCTCGATCGGCGGACCGCAGTTGCCGACCTGCAGCATCTCCCACGGCGCGGACGGCTCCTGCAAGAGCACGGGCCGGTCCCACACGTACCCGTCCGCCGAGCTGGCCAGGCTCGTACTCTCGCCGTCGGAGCGGCACAGGGCGAGGTGCTGTCCGTGCACCTTCCGGGGGAACAGCGCCATGCCCTTATTCCGGGCGGCCGGCCCGGCCAGCCGATGAGCACGGAAGACCCGCAGGTCCGAGCTGATGAGCAGGCGCGGGGCGATCCGCTGCCCGTCATAGGCCGTGTAGGTGGCGCGGTACTCGGCAGTCCCGTCATCGTCGGTGAACCGCGTGAACCGGGCGTCTTCCATGCCGTTGCTTTCCTCTTCAGCGGACGGTGACAAGATCCGCTGCCCGAGGTCGGCGTCACGGCCGAAGGAAGCGCGGTAGGCAGACGAAACGACCTTGCGCAGCAGGTCGGCGGTAGCGGCGGAACCCGGCCGGTTCAGCAGGTCGCGATGCGCCTGGGCCAGCGCCCGCTCGAGGTCAGCGCCGTCGAACTCGGCCGGGAGGGCATGCAGGACGGCTTCAGCGAGTTCATCGAGATTGTCCTGGTCGGCCAGGACGGCATGCAGGTGCGCCCGGCGCCAGCTGGCCGGCGTGGTGTCCGCCGCGGAGACCGGCAGGAGCCGCGGCTCGAAGGCCCACTGGGCGCCCGGGCCGACGACGGCCGAGCAGAAGCCGATCGAAGAGATGTGCCCTTCGCCGATGCCCCGTACGCTCAGCGCCACCCGCGCCTGGCCAGCGTGCAGGCCGCCCTGGTCGGGCCCGAGCATCGCGCTCGGGTTGCACAGGCCCGCGGCCTCGGTCGCGTACTCGGCGGTGAAGGCCGCTCCCAGCAGCAGCGTACGCGCCGCCGTCAGCTCACGGGACTCCTTGATGTGCGCGGAGACGATCGAGGCATGCCGCCGCAGGAGTTCCTGATAATTGTGGTGGCGGCCGCCGAAGTCGCGGAGCAGGTCCGCGGCTAGCCGCTCGGCCTCGTCCTCCGCCAGGCTCATCACGCGTCCGACGACCTGGCTGGCCCGCGAGGGGGCACTCTGCAGCTCCTCGCCCGGCAGGAAAAGCTGCGCGACGACGCGGGCTGGATCGGGGCGCAGCCCGGCCCGCATGCGGTGCGCTGTCATCGCGTGCTCATAGTTCAGGTGCCTTCCGATCGGACAGCCCCGAGAGAACCGAGAACGAAGCCTCACGCGATAAGTTGCTCCGGTTCGCGGGCAGCGTGTATACCCGAGTGTCGCGATGTGCGTACATCCCTGGCGCCGCCAAGTGGGGCTAGTACCCGTGCTCAGCGGTACCCGTTAGTCAGGTGTTACGACATCAGTCTATTAGAAGACGAGGGACGGCCTAGATGGGGCTGGTGTCCGGGCGGCATGCCCGATCTGCGCTGGTGTCCGCTGGCTGGTCAGCGGGTACATGCACGCGGGAGGTTAGGAATGGGGGACCTGGAGGCAATCTCGGCGAAAGTCGAGCAGGCCCGCCAGGTGGCGAAGGTCTTGCGCTGGCTCGGATGGCTGGTGGCGGTCGTGGGAGGCGCGGGCATGGCCGTGTACACCGCGTTCTGGGCCGCCGGTGACCTCACCGCCGAGCAGGGCGTCAGCCTGGTGCTGGGAACCGCGCTGGCCACCATATTGTCCGGTGCCACCGCGTACGGGGCGGGCGTCAGCATCGGACTCGGGGCCGAGCGCCTGCGACTCGCCGCCGGCGAAGCCGGGGGGAGTCAGCCCGCTTCGCCGGGGCGGCCCCGCGTCGAATGACGGGTGCCGGTAGCGCCAGCTAGCCAGCAGTTCGAACTATCAATTAACTACTGCGCGTCTCCATAAGACTACGCTAAGTTACCTAGTGGCCGGATGGCCCGGCCTTGGCGTAGACCTCTACGGAGGAAGCTTATGGTCACCACCCGGCTCACAGGTAAGCTCCGCACGATGGCCGGCCCGTCCCGGCTGGCTCTGGCCGCGATCCTGGCGAGTGCGACGACGGTCCTGATGTGCCTGGCCGGGACGCCGGCCGCGCGCGCGGCCGTGGCGCCCGTCTCGCTGGGCACCGCCGCCGACTACGGCGTTCTCGCCGCGTCGACGGTCACGAACACCGGTCCCACCACGATCAACGGCGATCTCGGGTTGAGCCCGGGCACAGCGATAACAGGGTTTCCGCCGGGACAGGTCGACGGGACCATCAACGCGGCCAACACTGCCGCGCTGCAGGCCCAGAACGACTTGACCGCCGCGTACAACGCCGCGGCCGCCAGCCCGGTCACGGCCACCATCCCGGTGGAACTCGGCGGGACCACCGTGACCCCCGGCGTGTACGCCTCGCCCGCGGGAACGTTCGGGATAACCGGAACGCTGACCCTCGACGCTCAGGGCGACCCGAACGCCGTCTTCATCTTCAAGGCCGCATCCACGCTCATCACGGCATCCGCCAGCCACGTAGTGCTGGTCAACGGCGCGCAGGCAGCCAATGTCTTCTGGGTGGTCGGCAGCTCCGCGACGCTCGGCACGTACTCCATCATCCAGGGAAACATCATGGCCCAGGCCTCGATCACCGTCACCACGGGGGCGATCGTGGACGGACGGGCGCTCGCCCGTACCGCCGCGGTCACGCTGGACTCTGACACGATCACCGTCCCGGTCGGCGTCCACGCGCCCGCCAGCACCTCCACCAGCCTGGCCACCTCGGCAAACCCTGTGCCCGCCGGGCAGCCGGTCACCTTCACCGCCGCGGTGGCTACGAGCACTGGTACGCCCATCCCCTCCGGTCTCGTGGCGTTCACCGACGGGTCAACGCTGCTTGGCGTCGTCACGCTCGACCAGACGGGGAAGGCAGCGCTAACGATCTCCACCCTGGCCGCCGGCCTGCACCGGATCAACGCCTACTACATAGGCGCGGCCGGATTCGAGAGCAGTCAGTCGCCGGCAGTCTTCGAACTCGTTGGCTATACCTGGCCCACGTTCCGCGCGATGGAAGCCGCTCACCGAACTGGCTGATCCACCGCCGGCAGGCCCTCGGGCGGGACGTTCAGGGCCGCCGTGAAGCTGGGCTCCAGCCCGACGAAGGGCGCGCCATCCTCCAGCCAGGCTGGAGGATGGCGCGCCCGGGTGATACGAGGCAACTCATCCCGGCCTCGGCCGGGGAACTACCTCGCGACTCCGCAGTGTCTTCTCGTGGGGACCTGAATGAGGCGCAACGGGCGGCCCGGGTAGCCGGGAGCACGCGGAACATGGGCTTACCCTGGTGACCTGGTAGCGGTTACCTACACGTGTCCCTCGCGGGGTACTCATCCCTGATCCGGGGCGGTTCCTTGCGATGGCTGCCCGCGGTGCTCCGCGGCGCACCGGGCCAAGCCTGACGGAGGATGAGGAAGTCCTGTGCTGATCCGCCTATTGCGCACCTACCTGCGCCCGTACCGTAAGCCGCTCGCGCTGCTCTTGGCGCTGCAGCTGGCACAGACGCTGGCCACGCTGTACCTGCCGACGCTGAACGCGGACATCATCGACCACGGCGTGATTTACCACAACACGCACTACATCCTGGTCACCGGCGGCTGGATGCTCGCGATCACCCTCGCGCAGATCTTCTGCGCGATCGGCGCGATCTACTTCGGCGCCCAGGTCGCGATGGCCCTCGGCCGCGACGTCCGGCACGGGATCTTCAGCCACGTGCTGAAGTTCTCCGACCGCGAGGTCAATCACATCGGCACGGCATCGCTGATCACCAGGACGACCAACGACGTCCAGCAGGTCCAGATGCTGGCGATCATGACGTTCACCCTGCTGCTGTCCGCGCCGATCATGTGCGTCGGCGGGATCATCCTCGCGCTGAACCAGAACGTGCCGCTGTCGTCTCTGCTGCTTGTCGCCGTGCCGTTGCTTGGCATCATCCTGTCGCTGATCATCTCCCGGATGCGGCCGCTGTTCCGGCAGGTGCAGGAGCGGCTGGACACGATCAACCAGGTGCTGCGCGAGCAGATCACCGGTGTCCGGGTCATTCGCGCGTTCGTGCGGGACTCCCACGAGCGGGAGCGGTTCGAGGCGGGGAGTGCCCGGCTGTTCGACGTGCAGCTGGGGGCCGGCAAGCTGATGGCCCTCATGTTCCCGTCGGTGCAGCTCGTGCTGAACCTGTCCACCACCGCCGTGGTCTGGTTCGGCGGGCACCTGGTCGCGGACGGCTCGATGCAGATCGGGTCGCTGACCGCGTTCATCACCTACCTGGCCCAGATCCTGATGGCGGTGATGATGGCCACCTTCATGTTCATGCTCGTGCCGCGGGCCGAGGTCAGCGCGGAGCGGATCATGGAGGTCATCGACACGGAGCCGTCCGTCGGGGCGCCGGCCAGCCCCCAGTCGATGAGTTCTCAGGCGGCGGGCGAGGAGCGCGGACGGCTGGAGCTGCGGGACGTCGGGTTCCGCTTCCCTGGCGCCGAAGAGCCGGTGCTGCGCGACATCAGCCTGGTCGCGCGGCCCGGTCAGACGACGGCGATCATCGGCGGCACCGGCAGCGGCAAGACCACGCTGGTCAACCTCATCCCGAGGCTGCTCGACGTCACCGCCGGATCCCTGCTCGTGGGCGGGATCGACGTGCGGGAACTCGACCCGGCCGAGCTGTCGGCGGCCGTCGGTCTTGTGCCGCAGAAGCCGTACCTGTTCTCCGGCACGGTGGCATCCAACCTGCGTTACGGCAACCAGGAGGCCAGCGACGAGGACCTGTGGCGCGCGCTGGAGATCGCGCAGGCCCGCGATTTCGTCGAGCGGATGCCCGAGCAGCTGAACGCCCGGATCGCGCAGGGCGGCACTAACGTGTCCGGCGGCCAGCGGCAGCGCCTGGCGATCGCGCGGGCCCTGGTACACAGGCCGCGGATCTACCTGTTCGACGACTCGTTCTCTGCCCTTGACTACGCGACCGACGCGCGGCTGCGGTCGGCCCTAGCGGCCGAGGTAGCCGACGCGACGTTGGTCGTCGTCGCGCAGCGGGTGGCCACCATCAGGCACGCCGACCAGATCCTGGTCCTTGACGACGGCCGGATCGTGGCCCGCGGCACGCACGCGGAGCTGATGGGCTCAAGCGAAACCTACCGGGAGATCGTCCTGTCGCAGCTGACCGAGCAGGAGGCCGCGGCGTGAGCGCGGAAGAGAGCACCGCTCCCGGGGCAGCTGGCGCCGGGGGAGCCCACCAGGAGCGGGCGGTGCCCGCGCGCGGCCCCGGCCCGGCCGCCGCCGGTCCCGGCCTGCGCGGCCCCGCGCGCTTCATGGGCGGCATGTCGACCGAGAAGGCACTCGACTTCAAGGGCTCGGGCAAGCGGCTGCTCGGCCTGCTCCGCCCCTACCGGCTGACCGCCTCCCTGGCGGTCGCCCTCGCGGTCGTCGGCGTGACCCTGACGGTGCTCGCGCCCCGGCTCCTCGGCGAGGCGATTAACGTCGTCTTCGACGGCTACGTGTCCCACCAGGCTGTGGACTTCGGCCACGTGGGGCAGCTCGTGGCCGTCGTGGTGGCGCTGAACGTCGGCGGCTCGGCCTGCCAGCTGTTCCAGGGGCGGCTGACCGCGACCGTGGTCCAGCGGGCGGTCTTCCGGCTGCGTGAGCAGGTGGAGGCCAAGCTGTCCCGGCTGCCACTGAGCTACTTCGACCGGCAGTCCCGCGGTGAGATCCTCAGCCGCGTCACCAACGACATCGACAACCTGCAGCAGTCCATGCAGCAGACGCTGAGCCAGCTGGTGACCTCGCTGCTGACGATCGTCGGCGTGCTGATCCTGATGTTCGTCGTCTCCTGGGAGCTGGCGCTGATCGCCCTGGTCACCGTGCCGGTGTCCGCGTTCGCGATGCGCAAGATCGCCAAGCGGGCACAGCCACAGTTCATCAACCAGTGGAAGTTCACCGGCCGCCTGAACGGCCACATCGAGGAGATGTTCACCGGGCATGCGCTGGTCACCGCGTTCGGCCAGCGGGAGGAGGCGCTGGCGACCTTCACCGAGCAGAACGAGGCGCTCTACCAGGCCAGCTCCCGGGCGCAGTTCATCTCCGGCACGATCCAGCCGGTGATGATGTTCATGTCGAACCTGAACTACGTGCTCGTGGCCGTCGTCGGCGGCCTGCTGATCGCGGACGGCTCGCTGAGCCTCGGGGCGGTGACGGCGTTCATTCAGTACTCGCGGCAGTTCAGCCAGCCGCTCACCCAGGTGGCCAGCATGGCGAACCTGCTGCAGTCGAGCGTGGCCTCCGCCGAGCGCGTGTTCGCGCTGCTTGACGCCCCGGAGCAGGCGCCTGACGCCGCCGAGCCCGCCCGGCCGGCCGACGTCCGCGGCCGGGTTGAGTTCGATGACGTCTCGTTCAGGTACGTGCCGGACAAGCCGCTGATCGAGCACGTCTCGCTCACCGTGGAGCCCGGGCATACCGTCGCCATCGTCGGCCCGACCGGCGCGGGCAAGACGACGCTGGTCAACCTGCTGATGCGGTTTTACGAGATCGACTCCGGCGCGATCCTGCTCGACGGCGTCGACATCGCGCGGATGAGCCGCGAGGAACTGCGCGGCCTGACTGGCATGGTGCTGCAGGACGCCTGGCTGTTCGGCGGCACGATCGCGGACAACATCGCCTACGGTTCTCATCGTGCCACCCGCGAGCAGGTCGTCGAGGCGGCCAAGGCGACGTACGTTGACCGGTTCGTGCGGACGCTGCCCGACGGCTACGACACCGTGCTCGACGACGAGGGAACGAACGTCAGCGCGGGGGAGCGGCAACTGATCACGATCGCGCGCGCCTTCCTGGCCCGCCCCGCCCTCCTGATCCTGGACGAGGCGACCAGTTCGGTCGACACCAGGACCGAGGTGCTCATCCAGCACGCGATGGCGTCCCTGCGGCAGGGCCGGACCAGCTTCGTGATCGCCCACCGGCTGTCCACCATCCGCGACGCCGACGTGATCTTGGTCATGGAGGACGGGCACATCGTCGAGCAGGGCACGCACTCGACGCTGGTGGCGGCAGGCGGCGCGTACGCGCGGCTGTACCAGGCGCAGTTCGCCCAGGCCCTGGAGGAAGTCACCTGATTCGCTCAAGACCCGGGCGCCGGGCCGGTGCTGCCCCGCACGATCAGGCGCGTCTCAAGCTCCATGCTCAGCGCCTCGTGGGGGTGCCCGTCGAGCTGCCGTATCAGCATCGTGACGGCGGTGCGGCCCATCTCCTGCAGCGGCTGGCGGACCGTGGTGAGGCGAGGTGTCGTGGCCCGGCTGACGTCGATGTCGTCGAACCCGGTGACGGACAGGTCGTCGGGCACCCGCAGCCCGCGGGCCGCGGCCGCCTCCATCACCCCCACCGCGACCTTGTCGTTGAAACAGACCAGGGCGGTTGGCCGGGGCCGCAAGTCGAGCAGTTCCCCGCCGGCTCGCACTCCCGTTTCTGCGGCGGGCTCGCCGTCCCGTATCAGTTCCTGGTCGCCGAGCACCCCGGCCTCGGCCAGCGCGGCGAGGTGGCCGCCGATCCGATCGTCCCTGGTGCGCCAGTCAGGCGGTCCGGTGACCACCCCGATTCGCCGGTGACCGAACTCGATCAGGTGCCGCGTGACGGCGCGAGCACCGGAAAAGTGCGCCGCCGAGACCGAGACCATGTCACGCGGCAGGCTGGTCCGCGGGTCTACCACCACGAACGGGTAGCCACGCGAGGCTAGTGCCTCAAGGTCGGCGTGCGGTTCCGGTGGCAAGATCAGCACCGCGCCGTATACGTCGCGGTGACGCGGCAACTCGCGCACCACGGCGGACTCGACCACCGCGGTGCCCACGTCGAGCAGCATGCCCTGGCCATGGAGCGCGAGTGTCTCGGCGACCGACGTGACGATGTGTCCGAAATAGTCGGTGAGCAGGTAGGGGCAGCGCACGAACACGGGCAGGTGAGTGACCCGGGCCGGAGGCCGCCGGCGCGGCTCGGGCGCCCGGTCGCCGAGCCGTTCGACTACCTGGCGCACCCGCTCGCGAGTATCTGAGGCGACGTTGCCCCCGCCGTTGAGCACCCGGGAGATGGTGGCGATCGACAGCCCCGTCTCCGCCGCTAGGGCGCGCACCGTCACCCGGCCAGTTCCGGCAGCCGGATCTGAAACAAAGCTTTGTTTCATGGTCTCTCCGTAAGAGCACCTTGGCTAAGGATTAACAAAGCATCAACACCGCACAAGTGTCTTGACGGTTATTCATAGCACTGCTCCAATAATTAACAAGAAGGTTTCCTATTTGTTTCTGAAACAGATTGTTTCAGAAACAAAGCAGCTCCCAATCCGCCCCGGCGGGTCATTTCGGCAGCCGGCGGAACCCTTGGTCGAAGGGATTACCCGATCGCTATGCGCATACCAAGAACTCCCAGGAAAACGTGGCCGGCCGCACTCGCCGTGGCCGCGGCCACGGCACTCGGGTCAGGCCTCGCGCTCGCCGCCGCGGGACCTGCCGCCGCGGCCGGCGCTGCCTTCCCGGCCCACTTCGCCGCTCCTTACCTGCAGATCAGCTCATCGGACGCGGGAGACATGGCAGCGGACGAGGCCGCGACCGGCCTGAAGTACTACACGCTGGCCTTCCTGATCCCGCAGTCCGGCTGCACGCCGGAGTGGGAGGACGACGGTTCCGGTGTGGGCGCCTTCGCCTCGCAGATCAGTGCCATTCAGTCCGGCGGCGGCAACGTCATCATCTCGTTCGGCGGTGAGGCTGGCGGTGAGCTGGCGCAGACCTGCACGAACGTCTCGCAGCTGACGGCCGCCTACCAGAACGTGGTGAACACCTACGGCGTCACCCGGCTGGACTTCGACATCGAGGGCGGCGTGCTGTCCGACACCGCGGCCACCACACTGCGCGACCAGGCGCTCGCCGCGCTGCAGGCCGAGGACCCGGCAGTGCAAGTCGACTTCACCCTCGCCGTTTCCCCGCAGGGGCTGCCCACCGGCACCGGCTCGGAGTACGCGCTGCTCCAGGACGCCAAGGCCAAGGGCGTGAAGGTGTCCGTCGTGAACATCATGACGATGGACTTCGGCGCCGGCTCCAACGACCTCGCGGACGCCGAGTCCGCCGCCCAGGGGACCGCCAGCCAGCTCGCGAGCCTGTACGGGATCTCAACCGCGGCGGCCTACGCCATGATGGGCCTGACGCCGATCGCCGGCACCAACGACGACGGCACCGTCTTCTCCACCGGCAACGCCTCGTCGCTGGAGAGCTTCGCCGCGTCCAACGGCGTCGCGGAGCTGTCCTTCTGGGAGGTCGACGGCTACGACAAGGGAACTGGCTACCAGTACTCGTCGATCTTCAACAAGATCACCGGGACCAGCGGCGGCGGCGGGGGCGGCGGCACAGCCACCGGGCCGATCACCGGGTACCAGGGCCTGTGCCTCGATGACCGCTCTGCGAGCACCGCCAACTTCAACCCGATCCAGGTGTACACCTGCAACGGGACGAACGCGCAGAGCTGGACCGTGAACAGCAACGGCACCCTGACGGTCCTCGGCAACTGCCTGGATGTGGCCGGCGCCGGCACGGCCAACGGGACCAAGGTCGACCTGTATCCCTGCAACGGCACTGGGGCGCAGTCCTGGGTGCACCAGTCCAACGGCGAGCTCGTGAACTCGAATTCCGGCAAGTGCCTCGACGACACCGGCTTCGGCGGCTCGGGCACCCAGGTGCAGATCTGGGCCTGCGCCGACAGCTCCAACCAGCAGTGGAATATCCCGTGAAGCGGCGGCTCCTTGCCGTCTTCGCGACGGTAGCGCTGATGTTCGGCCTCGCGATGGCGTCCGCTCACCACGCGCAGGCCGCGACCACCGGGCCGATCACCGGGTACCAGGGCCTGTGCCTGGATGACCGCTCCGCGAGCACCGCGAACTTCAACCCGATCCAGGTGTACACCTGCAACGGGACCAACGCGCAGCAGTGGACCGTCGCAGCGGGCAACACCCTGCAGGTACTCGGCTCGTGCCTGGACGTCAACGCGGCGGGCACCGCGAACGGCACCCTCGTGGACCTGTACACCTGCAACGGCACCGGCGCGCAGGTCTGGATCCCGCAGTCCAACGGCGAGCTGCTCAACCCCAACTCCGGCAAGTGCCTCGACGACACCGGCTTCGGCGGCTCGGGCACCCAGGTGCAGATCTGGGCCTGCGCCGACAGCTCCAACCAGCAGTGGACGCTGCCGAGCGGCGGGGCGCCCCCGGGCAACACGCCGAATTTCGGATCCAACGTCTACGTGTTCAGTACCAGCATGTCGACCGCGACGATTCAGAGTGACATCAATGCGGTGTACAACTCGCAGCAGTCGAACCAGTTCGGCACGCAGCGCTATGAGCTGATGTTCGAGCCGGGCACCTACAACGTCTCGGTCCCTGTCGGCTTCTACACCGAGGTCGTCGGCCTCGGGCAGAACCCGACGCAGACGGTCATCACCGGCGGCGGCATCTACGCCAACGCCGCCTGGAACAACGGGAACGCCACGGAGAACTTCTGGCGCGGCGTGGAGAACATCACCATCGACCCGTCATCCGGCAGCACCGAATGGGCGGTCTCGCAGGCCGACCCGATGCGGCGGGTGCAAATCGACGGCAACCTCGTGCTCGACGACAATTCCTCGGGCAACACCACGAGCAACTGGTCGTCCGGCGGCTTCATCAGCGACTCGGTCGTCACCGGCCAGGTCAACTCGGGCACCCAGCAGCAGTTCATCATGCGCAACGACAAGGTGGGCAGCTGGGCCGGCTCGAACTGGAACATGGTGTTCGTCGGCAGCACCGGAGTGCCAGGCCAGAGCTTCCCGAGCCCGCCGTACACGACGGTGAGCCAGACCCCAACCGTTGACGAGAAGCCCTACCTCTACATCGACTCGTCAGGGAACTGGAACGTGTTCGTGCCGTCGAACAGGACGAACTCGTCTGGTGTCTCCTGGGGATCGGGGAACACGCCGGGAACCTCGCTGCCGATTAGCGATTTCTATATTGCGTCGCCAAGCAGCACGGTCGCCCAGATCAACGCCGCGCTGAGCAGCGGGCAGGACCTGCTATTCACCCCGGGCGTCTACCAGGTCAACGGCACCATCAACGTCACCAACCCCGACACCGTGGTGCTCGGCCTCGGCCTGGCCACGCTGGTGTCCAACAGCGGCAACACGATCCTGCAAACCGCCGACGTCAACGGCATCCGCATTGGCGGGCTGCTCTTCGACGCCGGGACCGCCAACAGCTCCGTCCTCGTGCAGGTCGGCCCGTCCGGGTCAAGCGCCAGCCACGCCTCGGACCCGACCGTGCTGTCCGACGTCTTCGCCCGCATCGGCGGCGCCACCGTGGGCAAGGCCACGCAGACGCTGCAGGTCAACAGCGCCAATGTGATCGGCGATGACCTGTGGCTGTGGCGGGCGGACCACGGCAACAGCGGCACCGTCGGCTGGACGACCAACACCGCCGCCAACGGCCTGGTCGTCAACGGCGCCAGCGTGACCATGTACGGACTCGCGGTCGAGCACTACCAGGCGGTGCAGGTCCAGTGGAACGGCAACGGCGGAGCCGATTACTTCTACCAGAGCGAGATGCCCTACGACCCGCCCAGTCAGTCCGCCTGGATGGACGGCTCCGCCGACGGCTATCCCTCGATCAACGTCGCCAGCAGCGTGACCAGCTTCAAGGCCTACGGCCTTGGCGTGTACTGCTTCTTCAACGTGAACCCGAGCGAGATCAGCGCGAACGCGCTCACCTCGCCGACCACGTCCGGAGTCCAGTGGAACGACATGGTCACGGTCTCGCTGGGCGGCACAGGAACCATCCAGCACATCATTAACGGCACCGGCGCCACGGTGAACTCTTCAAGCACGGTGGCCGACCTGACCACCTACAGCTGAACAGCCCGTCAGGGCCCGGCCGCATCGAGTGAAATCGATGCGGCCGGGCCCTGACTCGCTCCCCTCCGTTCACTGCCACCGCGAATTGGCGGCAGCCCGCCAACGGAGCTCTTATGCGTCGGCCGCTTCGTCCGCCAACCGGGATGACGTGAGCCGGGCTGGAAGCCGCGTTCCGGCGGCGACCCCGATGAGGGCGACCGCGATGGCGAACGAGAACGCCAGCGCGACTCCAGTGCCGTGCCCGATGCCGGCACCGGCGGCGGCCACGATGGCCCCGGCCACACCGGTGCCGAGGGCCTGCCCGAGCACGTCGCACAGCTGGAGAGCCGAAGTCGCCCGGCCCTCCTCGCCCGGCGCCGCGCGGTCGAGCGTGGTCACCGACAACGGGGCGTAGGCGGTGCCGATCCCTCCGCCGGCCAGCGCCCACGCCACGATGGCCAGCGCGGGAGGCACGGACGGCAGCAGCACGACGGACATCACCGCGAGGCCAACGACCACCAGGCACTCGCCGGACCGGACCAGGCGGCGCGGACCGAGCCTGGCGATGTACCTGGCCTGAACCCACGACCCCGCCGTCCAGGTGAGGGTCGACGCGGTGAGCGCGAGCGCGGCCAGCGCCGTCGGGGCATGGCGCACGGTCACGATCGCATACGGGACATACGCGTCACCCGCGAAGAAGCAGCACGTCAGCAGCGACCGGCTGAGGATCGTGGCGGTCAGTCCCGGCCGTGCGGTCATGTTACGGGGAGGCGTCAGCTGTCGCATCGAGGCAGCGAGCAGGATGGCGCCGGCGATGCCGCCGGCGACGACCACGGGCAGGACACCGGAGTTGAGCGCCGCGAGCGCGGTGCCAGCGCCGGCGACCACCCCAAGCACGGCCAGGTACGGCACCGCGGCCTTTCCCGGGCTGGCCAGGGGCGGGACATTCCGCAAGGCGAGGACGACCAGTACTCCGGTCGCGATCACCAGCGGGATCAGGCCAAGGAACACCCACCGCCAGCCAACCGCCGCGGCTACCAGGGCGGCGATAGCCGGCCCGACCAGGCCGGGTACCACCCACGCGGTGGAAAGGACGGCGAACATTCGCGGCCGCACCGCGTCGGGATAGCACCGGGAGATCGCCACGTAGGCAACCGCGGGCACAACCCCGGCGCCAAGGCCCTGTACTGCCCGGCCGGCCACGAGAACCGCCATGTCCGGCGCGGTCCCGCCAATGACCAGGCCGAGGCTGAAGAGGGCAAGGCCGGCGGCCATCGGCCGCCCCAGTGGCGCCCGGTCGGCCAGTGTCCCGGCGACCACGATTCCGACGAGGCTCGCCAGCAGGAAGGCACTGAACACCCAGCCGTAGAGGCGCAGGTCCCCCAGGTGCCTGCCGACCACCGGCAAGATCGTGGCGACGGCGAGCGCCTCGAACGCGACGAAGGTGACCGCGAGCACGAGACCCACCGTCAGCGTTCGCCGCGCTGGCGCCCAAATCCCGTCTGCCGGGCCGGCTGTCGCCGCTGAGGTTCTGGCCATGTCTGTATCTGTGCTCACCACGGTGAGGTTAGAACCTCAACTGCGGTTGAGGTCAAGTCAGGCCAGGCTCGGACACGGCGACGACGCCTGCGCCGGCCTTCCAGGCCGCCACCAGGCATCGCCGGGCCGCCGGGTGGCCCGCGAGGTCGCCGGGCACGCGGCAGAGCCGGACCTCGCCGCCCGGCGGGCCGTCACCCTCGACGGTGAGCGTGACCGTGTGCGGGCGCTGGCCGACAACGGCGTCGCCGTCCCAGAGCTCGAGGCTCGCCTGCTCCTGCCGCCCGGCGAGCGCGGCGGCGTAGCAGGCGAGCGCGACCGGGTCCGCCGCGGCGTCGTACACCCAGCGGCGCCCGAGCACCGAGTGCTGCATCGTGGTAATCAGGTGCGCCTCAGCGCCGTCGAGCGGCGCGCCGCGATAGGTAACCGGCAGATGGAACACCTCGCCCGCCCGGCGCACCAGGAGCGCCTCGATCCCGACCTCCCCGGCCGGGTCGTCGAACCGGTAGCTGGCGGCCATCTCCACGTCCCCCGCGCCGCCCAGGCCCTGCCGGTCCAGCCAGGCCGCGGCCAGCTCCAGCTTCGTCGGCGTGATCGTCGCCCTGTGCAGGATTGCCACGAGTCCTCCCTGATCCCTTGCCCGGTCTCCCGAGGGTAGCGGGAGACCGGGCGACGCCCCGCCGTCGCTCGGCTTACGTCTCGCCGCAGCGGACAAGCCGCGCCGCCCGCTGGTGCACGGCGGCCGCGCAGAATTTAGCAAAAAATGTGTCAAATTGACTGAACCAAACGCCCCACTTGTTCGTCCCATTCATAGGAGAGGATGGCGCGTTCCACTACGATGTGAGCGCGGGTAGCCGTTACGTGTACCTGACAGGGGGCGAGGACAGTGCCGGGCACCGGACGGCTTGGGCCGGCCGCGACGGCGTTTGCCGTGGTCATCGCGGCCGCGGTCGCGTGCGCGTCCTCGACGCGGGCCGGGATGGGGGCGATCTTACGAATGGACCGGATCCTGGCCGGGCGCTACGAGCTCGACATCCCGCTCGGACGCGGGGGATCGGGCGAGGTCTGGCGCGGTAAGGACCTAGCGACCCGCCGCTCCGTCGCCATCAAGGTCGTCGAGCTTTCCCAGACCGATGACCCCAGCACGCTGTCGGAGACGATCGGCCGGTTCCGGCGTGAGGCCGTCGTCATCGGGTCGCTCAGGCACCAGAACATCGTGAGCTCAATCGACGCCGGCCGCGTCGGCAGCCAGCTGTTCATGGTCATGGAGCTGGCACCGGGCATTTCCCTGGCTAGCATGATGGACGAGCGCGGCGAGCGCGGCATGGGGTTGTTCCCGATCTCAAGCGTGCTCCGCATCGCCGGGGAAACGTGCGCGGGCCTCTCCGCGGCCCACGAGGCCGGCATCGTGCACCGGGACATCAAGCCAAGCAACCTGATGGTGACGCCGCAGCTCAGCGTCAAGATCATCGACTTCGGCATCGCCCGGCTGCTCGCAGACAATTCCCCGCGGCTGACCCTGCAGGGCCACACGGTCGGTACCGCCGCGTACATGTCGCCGGAACAAGCGCAAGGCGGCGACATTGACGGCCGCGCCGACCTCTACTCACTCGGCTGCGTGCTCTATCACCTGCTGTCCGGGCGCCTGCCGTTCCGGTCGTCCATGCCTGGGGCGCTGCTGATGATGCAGGTCATGGACAGCGCGACACCGCTCAACGTTTTCCGGCCCGACCTTCCAGACGAAATCATCCGGCTCGTCAGCGACCTGATGGAAAAGGACCGGGCGGCCCGGCCCGCCAGCGCGGCTGAGGTCATCAGCCGTCTCCAGGCGCTCGGTGAGACCCTGGAGACTGAGGAGCCGGCGCACGAGGCCGACCGGCAGACGGTCATGGCCGATGACCCGGTGGCCAGGGTCGGTGAGGCACGGCATGACGTGGGCGAGACGCGGCGTCAGGCGCCCTTGCCCGAGCCGGGCCCGCCGGGTGCAGTTACCCCGGAACGGCTCGCCCAGCTCTGGGGCCCGGAAACCGTCGCCGCCCCGGCCCGGGCCGCCCAGGACGCGACCTTCAAGTCGGCGCAGCCGCCACCGTACGCGCCTCCCCAGGTCCCGGTCTGGCAGTCGCCGCCGACGGTCAGGGCCGACAGCGGCGGCATACCCGACTGGCCCGTACCGCTGCCCAGGCCGTCCCAGCGGCCGCGCCGCCGCTGGGCGGGGCTGCTCAGCACCCTGGTCACGCTGGCCATCGCGGCCGGCGTATGGGTTTACGTCTATCAGCGGGCGCACGATAAGCTCACCATCACGAATGTCACGGTCACAGTTGCGGATCAGGTCGTGGGATGCAACCGCACTGCCGATATCATCGGGACGATTACCACTAACGGCCACGGCGGGCCCATCACTTACCAGTGGGTTCGCGGTACAGAACCGCCAGGCGCGACCCTGGTGGTCGACGATGCCAGCGGAAAAAAGACGGTCCCAGTTCAACTCAAGTGGGCGTTCCACGGCAAGGGAACTATCCAGGCCGTCGCCAAGCTTCGCGTGCTAACGCCGGATTCGGCCGAGGCCAGCATCACGTTCCCCTATTCCTGCTCCTCTTGAGACTGGGATGAAGATCATCAGCTGCGTCCCGCTCCCCGGTGCCGGCGTGATCGCCCGTCACGGCGCGCTCGTCGCCGTGACGGACAGCCGTGGGCAGGACCCTGATCCGTTGCTCGGCGTGCTGACTGAGGTCGCGGCCGCGGCGGGCGACGGCCGGGACCTGGTGCGCATGGCCGCCCGCGCAGCGCTCGGCTGCACAGGGCAGCCCGCATGGGCCTGCGCGGGCGTCACCGCCGACGACGGCATGGCCGTGCTCGTCCACGGCGCCGCGGTGGCCACGGTCAGCGTCGACGGCGCGGGGGAGGTCGCGCTCACGGCCAGCGACTCGGTGATCCCGGTCACCAGGACCTTCACCGGGGCCAGCATCAGCGTGGAGCTCGCCGTGGGCAACCCGGCGCCGCCCGATCTCCGGTGCTGGCTCGGCGACGGCGTGGTGCACGGCGGCGGCCTCGCGCTGACGGCGGCCGGCGTGGCCGAGCCGGCGATCGCGGCCGAGCCGGCCGCGATCATGCCGGACACGCTGCTCGACATCGTGCCGTCCCAGCTCACTGGCGGCCTGTCCGTCGAGGTGACCCGCAACCAGCCCGCCAGCGACCGGTCGGCCGTCGTGGTCGAAGGGGTGCTCTGCGCCAGCGAGCACTTCAACGATCCCGAGGCGCGCGCCTGCCGCCAGTGCGGTACCAGCCTGGACCAGCAGCCGCGGAGCGTCCTGCGGCGCCAGCGCCCGCCCCTTGGCGTCCTGGTCTTCGATGACGGGACACGGGTCACGCTCGACGGAGACTACGTGCTCGGGCGGGAGCCAGTGCTCGACTTCGACGTGATGGCCGGGCGGGCCAGGCCATTGCGGATCTCCGACCCCGAGGGAACCGTATCCCGGCTGCACCTGCGCGTATCGCTGGTCGGCTGGCAAGTGGAAGTCAGCGATCTCGGCTCGGCGAACGGCTCGGTACTGCGGGCGCCCGGGGAGGAGCGCACCCTCGCGCCGTTCGAGCCGATCGTCCTTGAGCCTGGCACACGGATCGGCATCGGGCACCGCAGCATGCAGTACCTGGCTTACCAAGGAGTTCGCCCATGAGTGCGTGGCCTGTATCCAGCTACGGCGAAGGCTGGACGGTACCCGGGTACGTCGAGGAACGGCTGGTCGGCCAGGGAGCATCGGGGCGGGTCGTGGCGGCGGTCAGCGAGGTGACTGGTCAGCGGGTTGCGATCAAGTACCTCAGCCCGTCACTGGCCCGCGACCCGTCCTTCGTGGGGGGATTCCGGTCCGAGGCGCAGACGCTGAGGTCGCTGGACGTTCCCCAGGTAGTGCACCTGTATGACTACGTCGAGGCGCCCGGCCAGGGCGCCGCGATCGTGATGGAGCTCGTTGACGGCGTCTCGCTGCACGAGATGATCGAGGAGCGCGGGCCAACCACGGCCGAGTCCGCCCTCGTGGCGCTCAAGGGCTCGCTGCTCGGGCTGGCCGCGGCGCACACGCTCGGCATCGTCCACCGGGACTACAAGCCGGAAAACGTCCTCATCGACAGCGAGGGTAACAGCAAGCTGTCCGATTTCGGCGTGGCGATCAGGGCGGGCAGGAAGGGGCTCGCCGCGGGGACGCCGCTGTACATGGCACCCGAGCAGTGGGATGGGTCACCGAGCAGCCCTGCGACCGACGTCTACGCCGCGACCGCGGTGTTCTATGAGTGCCTGACCGCCAAGCCCCCGTTCTCCGGCAAGCTCGGGAAACTGCGCACGCAGCACGAAACCGCGCCAGTGCCGCTCGACGGGGTCGACGAGTCGCTGCACAGCCTGATCACGCGCGGCATGGCCAAGAACCCGGCGGACCGGCCGCAGAGCGCCATCGAGTTTGTCGGCGAGCTAGAGGCAACGGCCGCCGCGGCGTACGGGCCGGACTGGGAGGAGCAGGGCCGGAGCCACCTCGCGGAGCGCGTCGCGGCCCTGCTGCCGCTGCTGCTGCTGCGCGGCGGCACGGCGGGGTCTTCCGGCACCTCGGTGGCGAACACCTGGCTCGGCGACGGCAACCGGCACAGCGGCGGCAAGCGTTTCGGCGGCAACCGCCACGGCGGCGGCGCGCGCAGGATCCTGCCCGTCGTGACGATCGCGGCGGCCATCGTGGTGGCGGTGGGCGTGGTCGCGACGGCGGTCGAACTGCGGTCGCACAAGGACAACCTGAAGGGCTCATCACAGCTGGCGGCGATCACGCCGACGTTCACGGCGCAGGCCGCCGTGGCGCCGCCGGTGCAGTCGGCATCGTGCAAGACGCCAGTCACGTTCGCCTTCAGCGGGATCATCACGGCGACGGCTCCTGGCACCGCCTCCTACCGCTGGGTGTACTCGTCAGGCAAGCAGGGGCCGGTGCAGAACGTCACCTTCGCCGCCGCCGGGGACACGCAGGTTACCGGCGAAACGGTCAGCTCCAAGACGGCCAGCACCGGCTGGGGCGAGATCCAGATGATCAACCCGGCGGGCAAGGCCTCGAACCAGGCAAGCTACAAGCTGCTGTGCACGAGCGCCGCGGCCGGGTTCTCCGCGGTGGCCTCGATACAGCCGTCCACGCTCAACGCCGGCGCCTGCGGCACCGCACCGCCGACATTCACCGCCACTGGCTCGGTCACCAGCCCGAAGGCGGCGAAGGTCTCGTACTACTGGGCGCTGTCGAACGGGGTGAACTCGGCCCCAGCCACCATCACCTTCACCAAGGCGGGCACGACGGCGGTGACGCCGCTGACGATAACCCCGGCGAGCGAGCCCGCGAACGGCGACGCCGTCCTCGTGGTGACCAGCCCGGCCGCCGTCGCCTCTGGTCCCGCGCCGTACAGCGTGACATGCAATGCCGCGGTGGTGAGTACCGTCGCCAAGGTCAGCCCCGCGACCCAGATGACCACCTCCTGCACGGCTGCCGCGCCGAGCTTCACCTTCAGCGGGACGATCACCGACAACCAGGCAGGCACGGTCAGCTACCACTGGAGCCTGCCAAGCGGGAACGGCCCGACGCAGACGGTGACCTTCGCCGCGGGGGGTACCGAAGCGGTGACCGCGGCCACCTACAAGCCGGCTAGCGACACCGCGAGCGGGTCGGGGGAGATCGTCGTCACCAGCCCCACGGGCGTGTCGTCGAACGCCGCGGCGTTCAAGCTCACCTGCCCGGGCCTGGCCGTCAGCGCGAAGGGGGCGGCGACCGCCGCGATCGGCACCGCCTACTCGGCCACCGCGACCGCGACCGGCGGCAAGAGCAGCTACAAGTGGGCGGCCGCGACCGGGCTCCCCCCGGGGCTGAAGACCGCCGCGAACGCGGGGACGCTCACCATCAGCGGCACGCCCACCACGGCGGGGACGTACACGATCAAGGTGTCGGTCAGCGACTCCTCGTCGCCCGCGCAGACGGCGACGGCGAGCCTGAGCGTGACCGTTAGCGCGCCTGCGCTGACCATCACCGGCGGCACGCTGGCCGCCGGCACCGTCAACGTCGCCTACTCGGCCACCGTCACCGCCACCGGTGGCACCGGCACGAAGACCTATGCCGCCACCGGGCTGCCGGCCGGGCTCGGCATCGGGGCGACGACGGGGACGATCAGCGGCACCCCCACCACGGCGGGCACCTCCACGATCACCGTCACCGTGACCGACACCGCGACGCCCGCCCAGAAGGCGACGGGCACGTTCACCCTCACCATCAGCCCGCCGCCGCTGACCCTGGCCGGCGGCGCCCTGCCCAGCGGCCAGATCAGGGTGGCCTACTCGGCCACCGTCACCGCGGCCGGCGGCACCGGCACCAAGTCTTACACCGCCACCGGGCTGCCGGCGGGGCTGACCATGAGTTCGACGGGGGCGATCAGCGGCACGCCAACCGGGACGTTCACCTCCCCGGTCACCTCCACCGTGACCGTTACGGTGACCGATACTGCGTCGCCGGCCCAGACGGCGACGGGGACCTACACCATCACCATCGCTCCCGCGGTGGTGGTGACGTCCTCGCCGACGCCGCCGCCGTCATCGTCACCACCGGTACTTCAGTGACCAGCCTGCGGCAGCGCCATCGCCTGCCGCGCGCGGGCGCAGCTGCGAGACTGGGGGGATGCTGCGCACCGTTGAGGTCGGCAGCGCCGACGACCCGAGGCTGACCGACTACGCCCGGCTGACCGACGCCGGCCTGCGGACGCACCTGGAGGCCGAGCACGGCCTGTTCATCGCGGAGGGCACCAAGGTCATCACCAGGGCGGTCGCCGCGGGTTACCCGGTGCGTTCCATGCTGCTCGGCCGTGGCCGGCTGGCCGACCTGCCCGCGCTCGGCGAGGCGGCCGGCGCCGCACCGAGCTCGGCCAGCGCGGCCTCGGGAGGCGCGGCCTCGGAAACCGCGGCCTCGGGAAGCGAGCCCGGCGGCACGCCGGTGTA
>CAZORE010000015.1:56659-68747 GCA_964581815.1 uncultured Streptosporangiaceae bacterium
GCGCGGCCTCGGAAACCGCGGCCTCGGGAAGCGAGCCCGGCGGCACGCCGGTGTACGTGGTCCCGGACGAGGTAGCCGAGCGCCTCACCGGCTACCGGGTGCACCGGGGAGCGCTCGCGTCGCTAGGCCGCAAGCCGCTCCCCGGAGTCCGCGACGTGATCGGCGGCGCGCGGCGGATCGTGGTCCTTGAAGACCTGGTGGACCACGCCAATGTCGGGGCGATCTTCCGGTGCGCCGCCGCGCTTGGCGTGGACGCGGTCGTGCTCTCGCCCAGGTGCGCCGACCCGCTGTACCGGCGGTCGGTCAAGGTGTCGATGGGGGCGGTGTTCGCGATACCGTACGCCCGCATGGCCGGGTGGTACGACGGCCTCACCGACCTCACGTCGGCCGGGTTCCGAGTCCTCGCGCTGACCCCGGACGAGGGCGCGACTCCGATAGGAGCCGCGCTCGTCGCGTCCGGGCCGGTCGCGCTGCTGCTCGGCACCGAGGGAGACGGGCTGTCCGCGCGCTGGCTGCACGAGGCTGACGAGGCGGTGCGCATTCCGATGAACCCGGCCGCGCGCGCCGCCGGAGTCGATTCACTGAACGTAGTGGCCGCCGCCGCCATCGCCTGCCACCTGCTTACCGCGGACGGCTAGCGCTCCGGCCCGGCTATCCCGCCGCCAGGTGAAGCAGGTCGAGCCCGAGCCAGGCAGCCAGGCTGGCGATCTCGCCGTTGACCGCCTCGGACATGTCGGCGGTGAACGGCACGTCCTGGTGGATGGCGGTGACGGTGAGCACGCCGCCCTTGCGGTCGGCGGTGGCGTCCAGCTTGCCCACCAGGCGGTCGCCGTACAGGATCGGCAAGGCGTAGTAGCCCCAGCGCCGTCTCGCGGCCGGCTTGTACATCTCGAGCTGGTACTCGAACTCGAAGACGTCGGCCACGCGGCCGCGATCGTGGACGATGCGGTCGAACGGTGAAAGCAGCGCCGCCCGGCCGTCGAACGGGCCGCCGAGCTCGTCATCCAGGTACGACGGGTCGACGCGCCACTGCCCGCGCGTGCCCTCGACCTCCGCGGGCTCGCCGACCTGGCCGACGAGGGACGGCTCGCCGGAAAGCTCGGTCCCGACGGCGCGGGCGATGCCAAGCGCCTGAAGCCTGCGCCGGCCCCGCTCCCGCTCGGCTTCGGGCGCGGGGACCACCGGATGATCGGGGTAGACCCGCTCGGCGAGGTCCCACAGCCGCTCTCGCCCCTTGCGGCCGGCCACCGCGACCTCCCCGCGCGCCACCATGAACTCGAGCAGCCTGGTGACGTTCTTGTTGTTGGTCCAGCCGGTGGACTGCCACGGCTTCACGCACGTGTCAGGCAACTCCCTGGACTGCAGCGGGCCGCCAGCGGCGAGCCGGGCGAGAATGTCACGCCTGCAGCCGTCGTTGGCGGCCACCCAGTCGCGGTTAAAGACCTGCCAGTCCCGCAGCTCGCCAGCGCCCGGCCAGGCGGCCATGTCCGCCCGGTAGAGGATGAAGTCCTCGGCGGGGCGGAGGAAGGCCAGCAGCTCGATGATGCTGTGGTCGGCTATCGCCGCCTTGAGGTGGTCGGGGTGGTAGGCGGTGCCAAGGCGGGACCAGGCGACAAGGTCGGCACTCGGGGCGACGGCGCTTACCGGATCGAGCTGGAGCGCCGTCACCCGCCGCACGACGGCCAGCAGGTCGGCAGGCCGCTGGCCGGTCAGCAGCTGAGCGCGCACGGCGACCCGCCGCGCGTCCTGCCGGCTGAGCCGGTGCACGGTGACCATGCGGCCGAGCGTACGCCAGGTACGTCACGTTCCTAGTTGCTTGCCGCCGGGGCGGCCGGCCCCGCCGCCCCGCCTGCGGGCCCCGCCGCCGATGATGCCGGCCACGCCGGCCTCTCCGCCTGAGCGGTCCCGCGCGCCGAGGACCGGCTGGCCGCCGCGGCCACCGCGGAAGCCAGCCTCCCACGGCCAGTGCCCGCGATCGTCCGCGTAGACCAGCTGCAGCGCCGCGAACCCGGGCCCGCTGATAGCGGCGGCGACCGACAGGTGCACGCTCGGCTCGGCCACCTGGACAATCTCGATCACCGGGCCGCCGCGCAGCGGGACCACCTCGCCGGCTCTGGGCGCGTCGGCGTGCAGCACGTGCTCCGCGACGTCGTTCAGGAGGGTGGCGGCGCGGCCATACGGCAGTCCGGTCACCACGAGCTCGGGCCGGGCGTGCGCGGACAGCCCGACCGTGTACGCGTAGGGCGCCCGGTGCCGGTCCCGCTGCACACCTTGCACGATCCAGCAGTGCCGCTGGAGGAGCTCGCGCAGGTGCGCGAGGTAGTCATGCCAGGTAGCCCCCGGATGATCACACTGCCAGCACATTTTCGGTACCTCCGATACCTAAGCGACATTGGCGTCACGGTAACCGGTCGGTACGACATTTTGTTCGATAAGAAAATGGGTCACGAAAAACTGGCCGAACCAGGCTTCCAGTTTCTTCGCTTTCGAGGTCTCCGCGGCCGGCTAGCGGAGCCGGGCCACCACGCCGTCCGCCTGGGCCATGGACACCGGCATCTTGATCTCGCTGACCGGCACGGTCTTGGTGCCGCCGTCGAGGAACACGACCTGGTCCTTCATGCAGCCGCGCAGCTCCGGGTAGCGGGCGGCGATGGCGTCCTGCTCAGCCTTCTGCTGCTCGAACTGCGCCTGCGCCTGCTGCGCCTTGGCCTGCATGGCCGGCACGACCTTATCATCGAAGGCCTTCTTCATCCGCTTCGCGAAGGCCCGCCCGGCGAGCCCGAACGCCGCGCCGAGGACCGCGCCCCCGATGTCGTCGGCCAGGTTGTCGCCCATGTCAAGGCCGAAGTCGCGACCGCCCCGGTTCTGGTTCCAGTTCCGGTTGCCGCGGTATCCGCGATCGGAGCCCTCGACGTTGTAGTGGTCGTAGTCGTCATCGGGGCTGCCCCCCGGCTGGCCCTGCCACTGCCCGGACCCGGGCTGGCCGGACCCGGGCTGGCCGAACTGGCCCATGCGCTGGAAGGCCTGCTCCCGCGCGCCGTTCATCATGTCGAAGAGCTCGCGCACGGTACGCACTTCCGCGCTGCTCCCGCACCGTGGGCAGACTGATTGCCCCATCTGGTAAGCCACGGTCCCATCATGCCCTCCTTCCCGCCTTTCCTGATAGATCTATCAGGAAAGGTCTATCCAAAGGCCGGTCACGGGACGTAGCAGACGAGCGCCACCCGGGTGGCCTGCCCGGGCCGCACGGTCACGGTCACCGGCCCCGCGCACGGGGGGTCGCTGACGCTGCCGTCCGGGTTCTGCTGCCTGATCCGCTCGGTCCGCGCCGTGACCGTATAGGTCCCCGCGGGCAGGGAAGCGGCGAACCTGCCGGTCTGGCCGGCCGTGATGTCGGTCGTCCGCCCGCTCTTATCGCGGAACATGACGACTCCAGCCAGCGGCGTGACGGGCGCGCCGCTGGTACCAGGCCGCATCGGGCCGCCCTCCATTTCGAACGTGCCGAGCACGGCCCAGCGGCCTGCCTTGTCAAGCTGGCTCACGGCCACCGAGCCAGGCCCTGTCCCGGTGGCCGTCGCCGTGCTGCCCGGCCCGGCGGTGGTGGCCCGCCCCGCAGCCGTGGTCGCCCCGCCGCATCCTGCCAGTACCAGGGCCGCGATGCCAAGCATCGCGCCGCCCCGTCCTGCCCCCGGTCGTCGCATCCCGTCCTCCAGTGCCCCTGATTTCTCGCCGCTCAGGTATTAGATGGGATGAGGCCGCCGCCGGTTCCCCGGTCCTGCCGCCGCGGCTTCGGATGAGCTCCTCATCACGGTGCGGCCGAACGGATGCGGCCAATCCCGGTCCCGCCCTTGTCCCTGGTGACGGGTAAACCTCTCCGGCCGCGTGCTGCGCTGGCGGCGCGCCAAGGGCATGGTCGAGGACCTGACCGGATAGCCGCCAGATATAAGTGGTGCATGAGTCACGACGACGCGGCACGGTACGTTCCGGCCGACGATGGCGCCGCGATCGCTCTCGCGGTCGACGGGTGCCGGGTACTGGCCGCGGCGGGCCAGGCCGATATGGTGTGGGGTCACCCGAGCGTCCGTGACCCGGCGGGCCGCGGCGTCTGGATGAAGTCCTCCGGCTGGGGCTTCGAGGAGATCGACGCCGGCCGGATCGTGCTCGTCACCCCGGACGGCGAGGTACTGTCCGGCGCCGGCCCGCGGCACATCGAGTACCCCATCCACACCGAGATCATGGCCGCCCGCCCCGACGTGGGCGCGGTCGTCCACACGCACTCGCCGGCGGCCTGCCAGTTCGCGGCGCTCGACGTGCCGCTGCTTCCGCTCGACCACGCCGGGTCGCTGTTCTGCTATCCCGCCATTCCCCGCTTCGCCCTGACCGGGGGCCTGATCAAGGACCGGTCGCTTGGCCGGGCGCTGGCCGGCGCGCTCGGCGACGCGGTCGCGATCCTGCTGCCGCAGCACGGCGTCGTCACCGCCGGCCCCGACCTGCCCGCGGCCGTGATGACCGCGGTGCTACTCGACCGGGCCTGCCGGACCCAGCTCGGCGCAATGGCGGCGGGACCGGTGCGGGCCTGGGGCGCCGAGGATGACACGGTGGCGAAGCGCGCGGACGTCTGGGCGCCCGGTCAGCTGCGAGCGGGCTACGAGTACCTGCTCCGTCAGGCGCCCGTCCCCGCCTCGGCGGCCCGCTTCAACCCGCGGCCGAGCTCACCGGACATCCGGCCGCTCGGCCTCTAGGTCGCCGTCCGGCTGGCGGTCGAAGCCACCTCCCGTTCCTCGATGAGCCTGGTCAGGCTGTCGTTGATCAGGTCGGCGGATCCGGTGATGAACTGCCCGGGGTTGCTACGGTACTGAGCGAAGGTGGCCGGGCTGACCTGGCCCACAATCGCCGCGATGGTCCGCCTGGTGAGCTGAGTCCTTGCGGCTAGCTCGCCGAGCAGGTCATACCGGACGTGAGACGGCGAGCTCCCCGCGTGCGCGGTCGTTCCGGTCGTGGTAAAACCGGCGTGCCCGGTGACGAGCCGCTGCTCGCCGTGGTGCACGACGTACCGCAGCGCGTCGACCCGCAGGCGCTCGTCGAGGGCGGCCACGCACCGGCCGATCAGGTCGCCCGAGTCGAACACGACGGGGCAGGCAGCCTGTTCGCTGCCTGGATCATCCGGCTGACGCGCGGGCGGCCTGCGCTTTCGCCCGTCGCCCGGCACCGGGTAGCTGTTATTTGCCCCGCCCGCCCGCCCCTCCCCGCCCGCCCGCCCAGCCCCGGCCGGCTCGCCTAGCTCCCGCTGCAGGCCGGCCACGAACTCGGTGTACGACTCGTCGGTGACGACCGTCAGCTCGTTGACCTGGTGCACGATCGCCGGGTCATCGACCCGGTCGCCGTCCTGGTTGACGCACAGGCGCAGCCCCCGGCCGATCTCCTGGCGCCGGGAGACGGTGCTGTCGCTCCGCTTGAGCATGCCCATGACAAACACGTTGGGGTTGTCCCAGCCTTCGCGCAGTGCCGAGTGGGAGAAGATGAACCTGACCGGCTCGCGCAGCGACAGCAGGCGCTCCTTGTCCCTGAGTATGAGCTCGTAGGCGTCGGCGTCGGTGGACTGACCCCGCTCATCGCCCGCTCCCCGCAGGTCGCCGTCGATGTCACGGCCGGTCTTCTTGTCGACAGAGAAGTATCCCCGGTGCGTGTCGTCGACGGGGATGGCCGCGAGATAGGCGCGGTACCCGGCCGGGCCCCCGCCGGCCGCCAGCTCGAGCAGCCGGTCGCTGACCTGCTCGGCGTACTCCGCGGCGAAGACGCGCGCGTACTCGCCGCGGGTGTCCGGCCTGCGGTAGTCCCGGTACCTGGCCACCTCGTCGATGAAGAACAGGGACAGCACCTTGATGCCCAGCGGGAAGAGCTCCCGCTCCTTATCCAGGTGGGCGCGGATGACCTCACGGATCTGGATGCGGCGCCTGGCGTCCTCGGTCACGTCCGCGGTGGCCTGGCCGACGGCGATGACGTTGCCGCCGCTGAGCTCGATCACGTCCCGGGCGGCGTCGATGTCCGCGATGCGCAGGCCGCGGTAGGCCTCGATGCCCCCTGAGGCCTGGTGCAGGTCCGCGCCCGGGCCGAGCCGCCTGAGCTGGCGCCTGATGCCGGCCGCGGTGCGCACCTCAAGCTCGATGCGTGCCCGTGGGCTTGCGCCCTTGGCGACCTCGATCGCGTCCAGGTAGAGGTAGGCCGCGGCGCCGGCCAGTCCCTGCACGGTGATGCCGCGCACCGCGATTTTCTTGACCAGCCCCTGCTGGTAGGCGTCTAGGGCACCGAGCCGGTGGACCTTGTTGTGCTCGACCCGGTGGGTGGCGGAGTAGCGCAGGATCATCAGCGGGCTGAGCAGTGACAGTGCCTCAAGCGACCTGGCCGCTCCGAGTTTTTGCGGCTCGTCGATGATGACGACCGGGCGGGCCGCGCTGATGACGTCGATGGGCCGGCGGGACTGGAAGTCGTCGAGCACCTGGTAGATGCGGCGGCTTTCCTGGCCGGCCGCGTTGAACGCCTGGATGTTGATGATCAGCACCTGGACGCCGGCGTCGGAGGAGAAACTTATCAGCTCGTGCAGGCGCCGCGAGTCGTAGCGATGCGACCGGGGCTTGCCGCCGTACGCCTGCAGGAAGTGCTTGGCGGTTACCTCGAACGAGGCTCGCACGCCCTCGCGGATCGCCACGCTCGGCACCACCACGATGAACTTCGACCAGCCGTAGCGCTTGTTCAGCTCCATGATCGTCTTGATGTACACATAGGTCTTGCCCGTGCCCGTTTCCATCTCGACGTCGAGGTTGGGCGTGCCTGGTGGGCCGGCCGCCGGGCTCTGCGCTAGCGCGGCCGACTCCGGCAGGCCGCGCTCGCGCTGCACGGCCCGGATGTTCGCGAGCAGCTCCGCGGGGCTGAGCTCGATCTGCGCGTTGGCCCCGTAACCGGTCATGCGGTGGAGAGGCTGCCCGTCGAAGCAGTCGGCCACTGCGTCGACGGCCTCGGTCTGGTACCGCTGGACCTTGAACCTGAGCCTCATCGGGTTCAGATCACCCGCAGGTCGGTCGCGGGGGACAGCCCGGCGAAGACCCGCCAGGCGCTGACCCGGTCGGCGTCCGTGGCGAAGGCGGAGTCGAGGAACACCGCCCGGGACGGCGCCCGGCGCGCGATTTCCCGCACCACCTGCGGCGAGACGTCCTTGGCCAGGCAGGCGATGAGGTCGCCGTCCGCTACCACGAAGACGACGCGCCCGTCGATCAGCTCGACACTGACGGGGGCCGACAGCTCGAGCCCCGAGCTTGCGAGCAACTCGAACAGCACGTCCTCCGGGGTCCTGTCCGGCTTGACGGTCTCGGCGAAGCGGCCGGCGTCGGCCTGCGCCAGCTCGCCGGGAGCGCGCAGCACGTCGGTCATGTTGGTCGAGTCGACCCGCAGCACACGAAAGCCGGCGTCCGCGCCCGGTCGCGGCCGTCCCGTGGCCGAGCGCGCCGTGCCGCCCGCCCGGCGGACCCGGGCCTTGCAGATCTCGGCCACCGTGGCGAACCCGGCCCGGGCAGCGGCCGAGCCTGGAGCACACCGCTCCGCTAGCTGGACGGCGATGAAGCGGCGCGTGCCGCCGTCTTCCGCGTTCAGCTCGAGCACCGCCTGCGCCATGGTCCCCGACCCCGCGAAGAAGTCGAGCACGAGCGAGGACTTGTCCGTGGCGTGCTCAAGTACCCGCTTCATCAGCCTCACCGGCTTCGGGTTATCGAATACCTTGCCGGGAAGCAGCGCCCCCAGGTCCCTGGTGCCCTCGTCGGTGTGGCCCGCGTACTCGTGGCTCCAGAAGTTCGTCGGGGTCAGTCCCCTGGCCTGGCTGAGGAACATCTTGACCGAGGGCACCGGGCTCTTGCCGTCGGCGCCCCAGTAGAGCAGGTTCTCCGCCGCGAGACGCTCGAACTCGGCCCTGGACCTGCGCCAGGCGTTGGTCGACGGCCAGGTGGCCTGCCCGGTATTCGGGTTCCTGATCTCGTAGCAGAGGTTAGGGCGTTGCGCGGCCGATGCCGGGTTCAGGAAGGAGGCGCCCTTCCACGGCCCGCGCGGGTCGCCGTCCGGATTGGCGTACCGTGCGTCCGCCTCAGCGGTGCGCGGCAGCAGGTTCACCGCGAACTGGTCGCTTCTGGAAAAGACGACGATGTTCTCCACGACGGCGGTGAAGTCCCGCGTGTTGTTGCTCCGGGTGTAGCGCTTTTGCCAGGTGATGTCGGCGCGGAAATTGTCCTCGCCCATGACCTCGTTGAGCAGCTTGATGAGGTTGGCGTGCTCGGTGGAGTCGATGCTGACGAAGATCGCCCCGTCGTCGGCGAGCAGGTTCCGCGCCAGCGCCAGGCGCGGGTACATCATGCTGAGCCAGTCGGAATGAAAGCGGCCGCTGGCTTCGGTGTTGGCCACCAGCCGGGTGCCCGTGGCATCGGTCTGGCCGGAGCGCGCCAGGTACTCCGCCGTCGTCTCGGCGAACTGGTCGGCGTAGACGAAGTCGCCGCCCGTGTTGTACGGGGGGTCGATGTAGATCAGCTTGACCTTGCCGAGGTACGACTCCTGGAGGAGCTTGAGCGCGTCCAGGTTGTCGCCCTCGATGAAGATGTTGCGCGTGGTGTCGAAGTCGACCGACTCGCTGCGGGCCGGGCGGAGCGTCCGTGCGACGGGGGCACTGGCGGCGAGGAGCGCCGCTCGCTTGCCCGGCCAGTCGAGCTGGTACCGCTCCCTGGGCCCCTCGGCGAGGTGGCCGGACAGCTCCTGGCGCAGCAGGTCGAAGTCGACGGCGCGGACTAGGTTGCCGTCACCGTCGCGGCTCTCGGTGATCACGCCGGGGAACAGCCCGGCGATCACCGCGATGTTCCGCGCGGTTTGGTCGGGCGTGTGCGCCCGCAGCTTGTCCACGGGCCAAGGCTAGCGGCGGCGCTCGTCCCGCGTTGGCCGCTACTCCCAGCTGCGCGCGTCGCGGCGGTGCGGCCCGTTGATCGGCTGAGTCGGCTCGTGGCCGCGCTGCTCGGGCACGTAGCCCTGGTCGTCCCGGTAGCCCGGCTCGGCCGGGTAGCCCTGCCCGTCCGGGTATTCCCGCTCGGTGCCGTAGCCCGCGCCGTCGGCGTAGCGGGTACCGGCCGGGTAGGCCGGCGGCACCCGGCGCCGGACGGCCCGGGCCGCCACCGCCGTGAGCAGCGACGTGATCGCGATCCCGAGCACCAGGTCGACCACCGCGGTGGCGGCCTTCTGGTCGAGCGATGCTCCCGTGCTGAACGGGTAGACCACGGCGGCAAGCGTGGAAAGCCCCATGATCCAGTCAAAGAACAGGGCTGGCTGCGGCGCGCCGAGCACCAGCAGGTAAAGCAGGCCCGCGGCGACGACCGCGATAAGCGCCGCGAAGAGCACGTACTCGCCGGTGTGGGCATTGCCCCACGCGCCGGCGCCGGCCGGCGCCAGGATCGGAATGTGGAGCGTCCAGCGGCAGATGAGGATGCCGACAAGCGCGATAAGCGCCGCGACGACCGCGGTCGCCGCGGCGCCCGCCCAGAACTGGGCGGAGTCGGGCCGGACGCGATTGGTCCTCGCGTCATTTGGCGATGCGGGATAGGTCATTTCTGCTCCTCGCAAGTGTGAGCTTCCGTGCCTCAGCTACCCACGCGAGTCAGGTGAAACCCGGCGCGCCGACCGGGCCGCTTGCCCGTCGTGCCCGCACTCCGGACGGTCACGAAAACTACCATCCCGGTCGCAATTTGCGACTGGGTGTCACGGTGCGTGTAATAACGCAGTGATTAGCGTCACAGAATGGTAAGTTTTCCGTCTCGCCTTTCTTGGCGAAGTCGCAGGCGGCGCATGTTTCTTTCTGGCATCGTTGATCGGCAGCGGTAGATGAGTGCGGCATATGCACGACATGGACCGAAGGGACTGCGTTGTCACGACATCGGAGCGCGATGCTTGCGGAGCGTCCGTATGCATCGCCCGGCGATTCGCGGACCTCCGATGCTGGCTCGGCCGCCGGTCAGGGAAATGCCCGCCCGCGCCCGGGCACTGCCGGGGCCGCCGCCGCTCCCAGCGTGCGGGGCGCGGACAGTGCCAGGGTCGCGACCGGCGGGCGGAGCGCGAAGAAGAAGCGTGGCCTGTTCCGGCGAACCGGCATCGCGCTGCCCGCGGCGGGACTCGCAGTTCTTCTCGTCGTCGTGGTCTGGGGCGCGGCCAAGGTGATGGATCCACAGGGCAGCGGGGCGAGCAGCCTCTTCGAGTCCATCGACGGCCTCGGGCACAGCGGCTCGGTGGCGCTGCTCGTGCAGGAACGGCAGACGCTGATTGATATGTCCGCCGCGGCCAAGACGCTGACGGTGGCGGCTAAGCCCGCGATGGCGAATCCCGAGCAGATCCTCGCGTCCCAGAACTCGAGCACCTCAAGCTCGAGCATGACGACCGGCGGCACCGGCGTCGCCACGACGGCCCCGCCGTCCAACCCGACCGCGGCCCAGGCGACCGCCAAGTCGATGCTCGCCAGCTTCGGCTTCAGCGCGACCACGCAGTGGCCCTGCCTGTACGACCTGTGGGAGCAGGAGAGCACCTGGAACGTGTACGCGGAGAACCCGGTATCCGGCGCGTACGGGATTCCGCAGTCGCTCCCCGGTGACAAGATGGCATCCGCCGGCGCGGACTGGCAGACGGACGCGGCCACCCAGATCAAATGGGGCCTTGGCTATATAAAGACCGTCTACGGCACCCCATGCGGCGCATGGCAGAACGAAGTGAACTACCACTACTACTAGGCCTTTTCATCGGGATGCCCCGCCTTCGCCCAGCCTTGCGGCGAAGGCGGTGAAAAGTGTCACTGATTCGCTCGGATGGCCTTTTACTGGCTCATCGTGGCGGTAATCGTCGGCCGGGAGCTGTCTGCGGCGTTCACCGGAATCTATCCACGTTACGTAACACAGCGAATACTAACTGTTACGCGAGGCGTCGTGAGCTGGCTTGCAGTAGTCTAATTGGCTGATGTGATCTTGATCACATCAGCCAATTAGACTTATTGATTATCTCGTTTATGAGAAGTTTCGTCCATCTCGCGATGGCAACTATTAGTGATGTGATCTAGATCACATCACTAATCGGAGTTTATAACCGCGTTAATCTGGCATGTTCGATTGGCGGAAGCACTCTGGATGCGAGATGGTCACCAACGGGTGGCCAGGTACCCTGACCCGTGCCAAGTCCGCAGCCCGACGCGGGACACTTTTCCCGAATGGCTTATTATCGGGATTGTGGCGCCGGCCGGTAAGGGGTGAAGGCAGCGCGGGCCGCGGGGTGCGGCCGCGCCTGATTGAAGGCATCCTTTGGCACGCCAATTGCCATGGTTGTGTTCGGCCCGTCTTTCTCGCAAGGTCACCGTGCTCACCGCCGCCGGGGCGCTCTGCCTCGCGGCAACCGGGACCGCCGCCGCCGTCACGTGGGCGGCACCCCCGGCGTCGCCTGCCCAGGCCGCCGACATGCTCTCCCTTCATCCCCTTATCCGCTCATCGCAGGCCGGGGCCGCGCAGCTGGCACCCCAAGGCAATCTCGCCAGGCAGGCCGTCCTCATCGGGACGGCGGACCGGGCCGCGGCCGCGCATGCGGCCGCGGCGGCCCGCGCGGCGGCGCGGCGGGCGGCGGCCGCCCGCGCGGCGGCCAGGGCCGCGGCCGCGCGGCGTGCCGCACAGCGAGCCGCCGCTCAGCAGGCGGCGGCTGAGACGGCGGTCACCCAGGTGCCATCGGGCACCGCGCGGCGGATCGCCGAGCTGATGCTCGTCCAGTTCGGATGGATCGGGCAGTTTTCCTGCCTCAGCGCGCTGTGGGCGCAGGAGAGCGGCTGGAACGTGTACGCGGAGAACCCAAGTTCCGGCGCATACGGCATTCCGCAGGCGCTGCCGGGGTCGAAGATGGCCTCGGCGGGCGCGGACTGGCAGTCCGATGCGGCCACCCAGATCAACTGGGGCCTCGCCTACATACGGGCGGCGTACGGGTCCCCGTGCGCCGCCTGGGGTCACGAGGAGGCGGCCGGCTGGTATTAGGGGCGCCTGATCCCGCC
>CAZORE010000015.1:68847-74553 GCA_964581815.1 uncultured Streptosporangiaceae bacterium
CCCGCCAGCCGGAGCGCTACTCGAAGCGGATGGTCGCGGGCGCGGTCATCCTGCGCAGCAGCGGCAGCGTCGCCGTGATGACTGCGAAGGCAAGGATCAGCCCGATGCCCATGATCATGTAGTAGTCGTGGCCGAGCTGCGGGATTCCGGTGCCGCTCGGCGCGAGCCTGACGACCGCGAGGACCGACGTGCCGTAAGCGATGGCGGCCGCCAGGATTGTCGCCGCGAGCAGCGGGACCGCGGCCTCAAGCAGTACGACCCTGGACAGCACGCCTGCCTGGGTGCCGCTCACCCGCAGCAGGGTAAATGGCCGCTTGCGGTCCACGAGACCGCCGCCGACCGCCACCGCGAGGCTGCACCCGGCGACCACCAGGGTCAGCGCCACCATCGCGTACGCGAGGTTCGCGGCCAGCGCCGCGCGGGCCGTCCGGATCTGCAGGGTCTCGCCGAACGTCCGGGGCGGCGTCGGTGACGATCCGACCCCGCCGCCGGTCCGCGGCGGCGCGTGCACCGCGAGGTACGTGCGCACTCGCTCGAGCGTCGTGGCGTTGCTCACCTTGACCAGGACCGTCTGGAGTGGCAGCTTCGTCAGGTCGCCCTTGTAGCCCGGGTCGGTCGAGCTGACGATCGGGTTGGTGTCGAAGATCGGGTTATCGCCGAACAGCGAGTCGTCAGTCGCCTGCACCGCGGTGAGCCCGGCCGCGCACTCACCGAGCGCGCCGATCGCGCGCAGGTCGGCGCAGCTGATCGCGACGTCGCTGCTGAAGTACTGCTTAGCGGACGGGCTGCCCGGGCTGCCCGGGCTGCCGGGGCCAGTCGGCGCTGCTGCTTCGTACAGCGGGTACACCACGGCACCGGGGATCGCGCTGATCCCGCTGATCAGCTGCTGCCCCGCCGAAGCGGACAGCCCGAGCTGCCCCACTAGTACGTTGCTGAGCGCGCCGGTGCCCGGTGTCTGCTGGATGGCGTCGATCGCGGGAACGAGCGTCCCGATCATCGTGCCGAGGAAGACCGCGAGCACCAGCCCGGTGACCGACCGAAACGCACTGCGCGGATTGTCGGACAGCCGGCGGCTGGCGAGCAGGCCCGAGGAGCCGCGGGCCGTCCGCCCGAACAGCGTGGCGGTCTGCGCGGTGAGCCACGGCCCGGCGATGACCAGGCCGATCATCGTAATCAAGATCCCCGGGTAGGTGGTGATGCCGATGTTCTTGTAGGTCGTCGTCGACAGCCCGTAGACGTAAAGCCCGAGGCCGATCACTAGCGTGACCAGCCGCCAGGCCGTCGGCGGCTTAGGCTTGGCGCGGCGCGATACGCCGAGCGGGGATATCTGCACCCGGCGCAGCGAGGCCAGCGCGGCCACCGCTGCCGCGACCGGCACGATCACCAGGATCGCCAGGTAGCCGCCGATGGTCGGCGTGACGTCGGACTCAAAGTACGGCGTGCCGAAGAACGCGGACCCGGCGAGAAGTGGCCGGGCAAGCAGGAAGATGAGGGTACCGAGCACCGCGCCGGCGAACGAGCTCACCACGGCCTCCACCGTCGCGATGAGCCGGATGTCCGCCGGCGTCCCGCCGACGAGGCGCAGCGCGGCGAACCGCTCCTCCCGCCGGTCGGCCGCCAGCCGGGTGGCGGTGCTAATCAGCACCAGCATGGGGAGCAGCACGGCGAGCATGCCGACGTAGAAGGCGTCTTTGAAGTAGGCGCTGAAGACCTGCTGCCCAGCGCCGGTGTAGATCGAAGTCACCCACTGGGTGCCGGCCACGCTGTTCAACGCGGCTGGTGGATAGCCGATGTAGATGACCAGCTCGTTCGCGCCGGTCAGCGCCGCCTGGCCGATCGTACCCGCGAGCCTGCCAGGGAAGCGGTCGCCGAGCTGGCCGGCGGGCACCGTCCGCAGGAGCGCCGCGAGCGCGGGGGAGGCGTAGTACGTGCCGGGCGCGGGCAGTGCGGAGACACCAGGCGGGACCGGTGCCCCCGGGCCGAGCGCGGCGACGTCGAGCCGGCGAAGAGTCTGGCCGTGGTAGAAGTCGACGCTGTTGTTCCACAGATCCCCGTGGGCCGGCAGCGTGGCGGGCACGCTCGCGCCCTGGGTGCAGGACCAGCATGTCTTGTACGCATTGGACTCGAAGGCGTGCAGCTCGCCGAGCACGCTGAGGAGCAGCGCGACCCCGACGGCAACTGCCGTGGCGGTGACAAGCAGCCGGACCAGGGCCTCGCGGCCGCTGTGCAGCGTGAGGCGCAGGCTGAGCTGGAACATCAGTTTGCGCCCTTCGCAGCGGAAGCGGCGGCGGCCGGCGCGGGGGCGCCGTGTCGTCCCTGGGAGGACGATGACGGCCGGTCGCCTGGGGTGAGCAGGCCGTCGCGGACCATAACCACCCGGTCGGCGTACGCGGCGACCCGCGCGTCGTGGGTGACGATGACCACCGTGCTCCCCTGCTCCCGGGCCAGCCCGGTCATCAGGTCCATAACCTTCTCGCCGGTCAGCGAGTCGAGCGAGCCGGTTGGCTCGTCGGCGAAGATCACCTTGGGGGCAAGCGCGAGCGCGCGGGCGACCGCGACGCGCTGGGCCTCGCCGCCGGACAGCTCGCCGGTCCGCCGGTCACCCTTGTCGCCGATGCCGAGCCTGTCCAGCCAGGTGTCGGCGGTCTTGTAAGCGACTTTCCGCTTGGTCCGGTTGAGCAGCAGCGGCAGCGCCACGTTGTCCGCTGCGGTGAGCTCGGGGACGAGCTGCCCGAACTGGAACACGAAACCGAACGCGGTGCGCCGCAGCTTGGTCCGGTCGGCCTCGGTCATGGTGTTGAGCAGCTGCCCGTCGAACAGCACCTCGCCCTGGTCCGGGGTGTATATGCCCGCCATGGAGTGCAGCAGGGTCGACTTGCCTGATCCGCTGGGTCCCATGACCGCGAGGATCTCGCCCTGGGCAACGCACAGGCTCGCGTCGCGCAGGGCCGAGGTCTGTCCGAAGTTCTTGGCGACATGGCGGGTCTCGATCATCGGGCCACGGGTGACTGCAGGACTGTTCATCGGTTTCTTACCGCCTCTGCTAGGTCCGCCAGCCGGGCTGACGTGAGGTCGATCCACCGGAGGTCCGCCTCCAGGTGGAAGAGGGCGTGGTCGGCGAGGAGCGTGTCGACCAGCGGGCCGGTCCGCTTGATCTCGGTGAGCTCTTGCATGCGCCTGATGTGCGCGGCGCGCTGCGTGTCGAGGTAGGCGGCGGCCGGCTTGCCGAGCATCAGGGCCAGCGTCACCTTGGCGAACAGCACCGTCTGCAGGTGCGGTTCCGGTTCCACGGGGTCGGCAAGCCAGGTGTCGACGACGTGCCGGCCCGAGTCGGTGATCGCGTAGCGTTTGCGGTCCGGGCCGTCGCCCGGCTCCGCGCCGCCCGCGGTCACCTGGCCGTCGCGGGCCAGGCGGCCCAGCGTGGCGTACACCTGGCCGAATGGCAGCTGCTTGCCTCGGCCGAAGAAGGCGTCGTAGTCGCGCTTGAGGTCATACCCGTGGCTCGGCTCTCGTTCGAGGAGCCCTAGGAGGGTCAGTGGGACGCTCATGCGGACACTATAATCTGAGCGTATACGCTCGGCAAATACGAACAATTAGTAGCTGTTCAATTACTCTAAGTAAATAACGCTCTATACTATCAGTAATCGCTTAGATACTGATTGTCGATAAACCGTGATAACGAGGCTTAGTGGCCCAGTTCACAAAAGCTACCCTCGGGTAATAAGAATCCCTGACGGGAGCGGCGTTTCGTGCGCATGGCCGGCCTCGTCGGGCATCCAGGCCGCGGGGAGCGCCGGAATGTGGCTGCGGCAAACGATTGTTCATTGATCGTTAGCAGAAAACAGCACCTCGCTCGCGAGATGATCGCTGCCTTGAGCAGCCCGGCGCCTTGTCCCCGCGTCACGTCCGCGTGCCGACGCCTGCCGCGTTTACCAGAACGCGGATCGTGGTGTCAGGGGTGGGAAACGATCGCGTCACGCGCGAGCTATCGAAGGTCTTATTTTGGCACGGCGCTTCTCCTTGCCCACTTTCATGTCCACTAAGCGTGCCCGGGTGATTACGGTTGTCGCTGCGGGGACCCTGACCCTGGCGACGCTCATTTCCGTTGCGGGCGTCACGCTTTCGACCTCGACCGCGGCCGCGGGCACCGCCGACGCCTACCTGACCTCGGCCAACGACAACGCAGCGGCCGTGCGGGCGGCGCACTCGGACAACGGCTCGACCAGCGCGCAGCAGATGGTCATCGTCAGCAAGACGCAGGACATGCGGGCCGAGCATCAGCAGGAGATCGCCGCGGAGAAGGCTGCCGCGGCCAGGGCCGCCAAGGCCAGGGCGGCGGCGAAGGCGGAAGCGGCCTGGGCCGCCAAGGCCAGGGCGGCCGCCAACGCGGCCGTTAAGGCGCATGCGGCCTCGGTCGCCACCCCGTCTGGCTCACCGCAGCAGATCGCCCAGGCGATGCTCAGCAAGTACGGCTGGTCGAGCGGCCAGTTCGCCTGCCTTAACCCGCTGTGGGGGCACGAGAGCGGCTGGAGCGTGACCGCGGAGAACCCCAGCTCTGGTGCCTACGGAATCCCGCAGGCGCTGCCCGGCTCACAGATGGCGACCGCCGGCGGCGACTGGCACACCAACGCCGCTACGCAGATCAAGTGGGGCCTGACCTACATCCAGGGCCGGTACGGCTCGCCGTGCGGCGCGTGGGCCCACGAGCAGTCCGCCGGCTGGTACTAGGCCAGCAGGCAGCAAGGCACGGGAGGCCCGGTCTCAGGACCGGGGCCTCCCGTGTTTCATGTTCGCGGTGTTCCTGCTAGCTGGACGGGACCGTCGCGAAGGTCGGCAGGATCTCGTCGAACAGCGGCAGCGCCGTGCCGTCGAACGAGCTCTGCGGTGACCTGATGTAGATGGCGTAGTCCTGCGTGCCGGCGGACGTCGCCTTGGCGAACAGGATGTCGTCCGCGACCAGCCCGGGGCTTCCGGCCGGCGTCCAGGTGAACTTCCACACGGCGCCCCGGGTATTCCTGACCGGGACCTCCTGCAGGTTGACCCGCTTGTAGCCGGGGAACTTGTGCTCGGCGAGGCTCTCCTGCTCGATGCCGGTGGCCGCGGCGAGCATGTTGGCGGTGTTCTGCGGGGTCAGGTCGACTTCGACCAGCAGGTCACCGGGTCCGGTGAACTCGGTGGCCAGTTTGCTCCGCTGCTCGCTCCAGCCGGGCGGCAGGTCGATAGAGAACCCGGCGACGGCCGGCGCTCCCGCGTCGGCCGCCGTCACGGTCACGTGCGACCAGCCGGAGGGGAGCGCGGCCGAGAGATGGTTCAGCGCATCGACCGACTTGAAGCCGGTTGGGGTGTCAGCGACGAACGCGCTGCCGGTTGACTGCGTCCCGTTCGGCGAGCCGCCCCCGTTGTGGTGGTTCAGCGCAAGCGCCGCGCCCACGCCGACGGCGGCGGCGATGATGACGGCGACCACGAGCCAGGCAATCTGCCGCCCTCGGCCACGGCCACGCCCGGCCCGGCCGCCGCCGGCGCCCGGCGCATACTGCCTGGCCAGGTCGGGGTAGGACTGTGACGGGCCTGCGTACTGCCCGCCCCCCGGCGGGAACGGCGAGGTGCCGCCGCCGGGGTGGCCCGGCCCCGCGCCGCTCGAGCTGCCGTATGCCGGGCGCCCCTCCGGCACCGGGGCGGGCGGCTGGGGGCTGGCTGGGCTGGCCG
>CAZORE010000015.1:74653-89971 GCA_964581815.1 uncultured Streptosporangiaceae bacterium
CTCGGTCACGGGCTCGGCGACAGCGGCGGGCACCGCTTCGCCGGCCGAATCCCCCGCTGCCTGGGCGGCGGCTTCACCGGCCGGAGGCTTCTGTGCTGCCTGGGCTGGCTCAGCGGCGGCGGCTTGCTTGCCCGCGGCCGGCTGGTTCGCGGCCGGCTTGCCCGCGGCTGGCTGGTCCGCGGCGCCGGCCGGCTCGGCGGAGGCCGGGGCGGCCGCCCGGTCAGCTGGGGCGTCCTTACTGTCACTGCCCGGCGCGGACACGGCCGGGGCCACTGCCGAAGCAGACGACGGCATGTGGGCGGACAGGACCGTCGGCGGGTGGGGCGTCGCCGACGGCGCCTTGGGAGCGTCCGTCAGTAGCGGCAGTACCTGCGCGAACTGCCGCGCCGCCGACCCCGCGGATGGCCGGGCCGACGGGTCGCGGCGCAGCAGGGCCGCGATAATCGGCGCGAGCTGGCCGGCGTGCGGCGCGACCGGTGCGTCCTCGTTGATGATGGCGGACATCGTGGTGATCGCGCCGCCCCGCTGCTCGAAGGGACCGCGACCCTCCACCGCCGCGTAGATGGTCGCGCCGAGCGACCACAGGTCGGACGCGGGCGTGGCGTCACCGCCGCGGATGCGCTCGGGCGCGGTGAACCCGGGTGAGCCCATCACCATCCCGGTCTGAGTCAGCCGCGGGTCACCCTCGAACTGCGCGATGCCGAAGTCGGTGAGCACGGCCCGCTCTTCCCAGGTGTCCCCGACCTTGCTGTTCGCGATGAGCACGTTGCTCGGCTTCACGTCCCTGTGCAGCACGCCGGCCGTGTGCGCGGCGGCCAGCGCGGACAGCAGTTGCTGGCCGATATCGCAGACCCGTGCGGCCGGGAGCCGGCCCTGCACGGTGAGCACCTGGTCAAGGGACTGCGACGGGATGAGCTCCATCACGATCCACGGCCGGCCGTCTTCCTCGACGACGTCATAGACGGTGACAACGCCGCGGTGCGAGAGGCGGGCCGCGGTCCGCGCCTCGCGCAGCGTCCGCTGGTAAGCGGTATGGCGCTCGTCGGCGCCGATCAGGGCCGAGATGACGACCTCCTTGACCGCCACGTCGCGGTCAAGGAGTAGGTCGCGTGCGCGCCACACCACGCCCATGGCGCCGCGGCCAATGGGGTGCTGCAGGTTGTACCGCCCGGCGATAACCCGTCCGGTCATAGGGGGCATAGCCGGACCATATCAGCGATCAAGGATGGCTGCCGATTGAGAGGAGCGGGCCGGCCGCCTCCGCGAAGAAATCGTTGCCCTTGTCGTCGACAATGATGAAAGCGGGGAAGTTCCTGACCTCGATCTTCCACACCGCCTCCATGCCGAGTTCTGGGTATTCGAGCACGTCAACCCTGGTAATGCAGTCCTGCGCGAGCCGTGCGGCGGCACCGCCGATTGAGCCGAGGTAGAAGCCGCCGTGACGCTTGCACGCCTCGGTAACGGCCGCCGACCGGTTCCCCTTTGCCAGCATAACCAATGACCCTCCGGCGGCCTGGAAACGCTCCACGTACGAGTCCATCCGTCCCGCGGTCGTCGGCCCGAAGGAGCCGGAGGCGTACCCCTGGGGCGTCTTCGCGGGGCCCGCGTAGTAGACCGGGTGGTCACGCATGTACGCGGGCATCGGCTCGCCCGCGTCGAGCCGTTCCGCGATCGTCGCGTGCGCGATATCGCGGGCGACGATCATGGTTCCGCTGAGCGACAGCCGCGTCTTTACCGGGTACTTGGTCAGTTCCGCGCGGATTTCACGCATCGGCCGGTTGAGGTCAATCGAGACGACCTCCGCCGTGTCCGTGCTTACCGATGCCGGGTCGGGCAGGTACTGCGCGGGATCGGTCTCGAGCTGCTCGAGGAAGACGCCGTCGCGGGTGATCTTCCCGAGCGCCTGCCGGTCAGCCGAGCACGATACGGCAATGGCGACCGGGCAGGATGCCCCGTGCCGCGGCAGCCGGATGACGCGCACGTCGTGGCAGAAGTACTTGCCGCCGAACTGCGCCCCGATCCCGATCTTCCTGGTGATCTCCAGGACGGACTGCTCAAGCTCCAGGTCCCTGAAGCCGTGGCCAAGAGGCGACCCGGAGGTCGGCAGCGTGTCCAGGTAGCGGGCCGACGCGTACTTGGCGGTCTTGAGCGCGAACTCCGCGCTTGTCCCGCCGACCACGATCGCCAGGTGGTAGGGCGGGCACGCCGACGTACCGATCGAGCGGATCTTCTCCTCCAGGAACGAGGCCATACGGGCCGGGTTCAGCACCGCCTTCGTTTCCTGGTACAGGTACGACTTGTTCGCGGAACCGCCGCCCTTGGCCATGAACAGGAACTTGTAGGCGTCACCGGCGCATCCGTAGATCTCGATCTGCGCGGGCAGGTTGGACCCCGTGTTCTTCTCTTCCCACATGGTCAGCGGGGCCATCTGGGAGTAGCGCAGGTTCAGCTGGGTGTAGGCGTCGTAGACCCCCCGGGCCAGGTGCTCTTCATCCTGGCCGTCGGTGAGCACGCCCTGGCCGCGCTTGCCCATCACGATTGCCGTCCCGGTGTCCTGGCACATCGGCAGGATGCCCCCCGCCGCGATGTTCGCGTTCTGCAGCAGGTCGCGCGCCACGTACCGGTCGTTCGGCGAGGCATCGGGATCGTCGAGGATGGACCGCAGCTGCCGCAGGTGCGCCGGGCGCAACAGGTGGGCGATGTCCCTGAAGGCCGTCCGGCTCAGCAGCGTGAGCGCCTGCGGGTCGACCGAGATGAAGGATCGCCCGAACGCCTGCGTGGCTTCGACCCCGCCCTCGGCGATCTTCCGGTAGGTGGTCTCGTCGTGCCCGAGCGGCAGCAGATCCGTGTAGGAGAACTCAGCCATAAAGCCAAGCTTAGAACCGCTGAGCAGGCCCGGCGGGCGTGACCTAGCTCGCTACGAACGTGACGGCTTATTTTCCGGTGTGTGCTGAACTTCCCGACTTGTTTGGGTATCCGCAACCTTGTATGGTGACGGTGTGCGGCGGCGCTGCGCCACGCGGTGCCCCCGTCCGCTTGTGGATCTTGCTCGTCACGCAGTGCCCCCGTCTGCGGAGGCTGAGCGGTGGCGCCGCTGCACTTACTTCCCTTCCCTCTTTTGCCGAGTGATGCCCGCCTTCCCTCCTGCGCGGCGCCCAGGGAAGCAGGCTCCCGTCGTGCTAAACGGAGTGACCTCTCGGACCGGTTTGATACCACTGCGCCATGCCCCGTGACCGCAGCTGACCCGCGCACCGTCGATGAGCTGCTCAGCGTCATCCGGTTTAACGTAAAGGCCCTGCGGATCCGCTCGATGACGACGCCCGGATTCTGGAAGAGCTCCCGCCAGGTGAAGTGGACGACCTTGTAGCCGAGGTCGCGGAGTCGCTGGTCCCGGTCAAGCTGCCGTACCGCGTGTTGCGGGTCGGAGTACTTCAGCTTGCCGTCTGCTTCGGCGATCACCCGGTGCTCAGCCCAGCAGAAGTCCACGCTGTACCGAAAGTCTGGGCCAGTGATAGTGAACTGAAGCTCCGGTGCATCAAGACCGTGCTCGTGGAAGATCACCCGGGCACATGACTCGAGAGCCGATTCGGCGCGCGCGTCGCTGAAATCCACCGCACGTCGCGCCCGCCGGATGCCGGGCCATCCGGCGCACGCGTCGCAGGCGGCGATAAGCGCTTCCTTTGAGGTGAAATCGGCTCTGTTCGCGGCGGTGCGAAGTGCCGAGTCGGCCGTGACGACCGCGGACATGAACGACGAGACGCGGGCAAGGTCCACGACAGTCCGCGGCACGGTGGTCAACCGTACCCCGAGCAGCATGGTCACGTGCTCGGCCGGGAGCTCCGCTGCGTGGAAGACAACGCCATCCGACTTGAGGCGGTTGCAGCGCCGGGCCGGCGGCCTCGTCAAGGTCAGCGGTCGGGAAGCTGCGGGAAACAGGTCGAGGCCGTGAATGAGAGCGGCCGAATAATGGCTGACCACGCTATCCCCGCCGAGCGCGGTCCGGGCGGCCATGGCCAGCAGCGCGTGACCTCGCGCCGGGCTGGCCTCCGCCCATTCGACGGCGGGTCTCGTCGCATACACCGAATGCCAGACGCGAACCAGGTCACCCGACCGGGCCAGCGAGCGCAACTGAGCCTGAGTCAGCCCGGCCGCGTGCCACTCGGCCACGCCGGCCACCTTGACCTTACGGACAGCATCCGGGATATCGCTCCTTGTCACCATTTCATAATGACAGGACATTCGCGATCCGAGTAGGCGCTACTTCCGGGATGTCCCGCCCGGGCCTCCTCACCCCGCCGCCGCTGTTTGCATAGCTGGTGACAGCCCGAAGGCCTCTCTGCATAGCGGGCGCCCATGATCACGATCAATTTGCGTCAAATGTCCAACCGCCGGCTATGCAAAGCGGAAAATTCGTGGTTACCAGCTATGCAAAGCGAAGATCATCCGGGAGGAGGATCGCGCGGACGTGAAGATCTTTCGTGGTTGCGGGCCTGCGGAGGGAATTCGCGAGGATTTTACGGTCTGGTGGCCCGGCCTACAGCTCCACGTTCTCTACGCCGGTCAGGTTCGCGTCGGCGGACAGCGCCTGGGGGACGTAGCCGATGGCCCGGCGGACGAGCATCGGCCGCACGGCCGCGTCGAGGCCGAAGACGCGGACGCCGCCGGTCCCGGGGGTGAGCAGGGTGGTGATCATCCTGATCGTGGTGGTCTTACCCGCGCCGTTCGGCCCGAGCAGCCCGTACATCTCGCCGGGCGCGATCGACAGGTTCACGTGGTCCACGGCCAGCTGCGGGCCGAACTGGTAGCTCAGGTCCACGCACTCAACGGCCTGGGTGACCACATCTGACGGCGCCACGGCGGTCCCGGCGCTCACGAGTCCTCCATATGCGAAGCGAGCCGGGTCAGTGCGGGGATCGCGGCGGCGATTGCCTTCCGGTCGGCTTGCGTCAGCCGCTCGAGGGCGCGGCCCGCCAGGTCGGTGCGGATGTCGCGCCACTGCTCGATCCTCGCGGCGCCCGCGTCCGTGACGGTCAGCCGGACCGAGCGCCCGTCGCTCGCGCCGCGGTCCCTGCTGAGCAGGCCGTCCTCGGTCAGCTTGCTGACCATGGTGCTGACGCTGTTCGGCGCGAGCCTCAGTTCCGTGGCCGCTTCCGCCACGCCGATGCCGGGCCGCCGGGCGGCGAGCCGGAGCAGCTCGGAGCGCGCGGGCGGCAGCGGCTCGGCGTACGGCGCGGTCCGCACCGCGCGGCGGGCCACCCGGCGTACCGAGCCGATCGCGGCAAGCAGCTCGGCGGCCTCCGCCTTGGCCCGTTCGGCGGCCCGTTCGGCGCGCGGCCGCGTGCTTACATCGTTCACAGAGCTAACTATATGCGGACACGCGCCGTGTAACAAGGGTGACGCTTGCGCCCCCTGAGCCCCACATGTAACGATGAGTAATTGGTCGTGCACAAAAATTGCCGGTAGCAGGATCGAAATCAGGGTAGCGGGACCGAAAATTTGTCACCGCATGCTGCGGCGACCGGGGGCTGAAGAGCGAGCCGTTCCACGTGCGTTGCGCCGGGCGACCAGGCTCCTCGCCCCCGCCAGGAGGAAGGTGCGAAGGAGCACAGATGGCCACTATGTCCTCTACGGAGACGAGCGGGTACATCCGAAGTCTTATCCCGGCGCGGCTCGACCGATTGCCCTGGTCGAAGTTCCATACCCGGCTGGTGATGGCGCTCGGGGTCGCGTGGATCCTCGACGGCCTTGAGATCACCATCGCGGCTAACGTCGGGTCCGACCTGACCCTCAAGAACACGCTGAACATGTCCGCCGGCGCGGTCAGCGACATCGCCTGGTGGTACTTGATGGGCGAGGTCATCGGAGCGCTGTTCTTCGGCCGCCTGTCCGACAAGCTGGGCCGGAAGAACCTGTTCATGATCACGCTCGGCGTCTACCTGATCGGTAGCGGGCTCACCGCGGTCACGCCGAACGGCGGCCACTGGTTCATCTTCCTCTACGCTACCCGGATCATCGCCGGCATGGGCATCGGCGGCGAGTACGCCGCGATCAACTCCGCGATCGACGAGATGATCCCGGCCAAGTTCCGTGGCCGGGTCGACCTGGCGGTCAACGGGACGTACTGGGCGGGTGCCATCCTCGGCACGATCGTCACGCTCTGGGTGCTCAACCACGTCGCGCCGTTCTGGGGCTGGCGGGTGGCCTACATCGTCGGCCCGGTGCTCGCCCTGGTCATCATCTACGTGCGGCGCAACCTGCCCGAGTCACCGCGCTGGCAGATCATGCACGGCCGGGAGGAAGCCGCCGAGGTATCGATCAGGGAGATCGAAGACCACGTCATGGCGACCACGGGCAGCCTCCCGCCGATCGATGAGAGCAAGGAACTGGAGATCCACCCCACCAAGCGGATCGGCTACGCCCACCTGGTCGCGACGTTGTTCAGGCAGTACCCCACCCGCTCGGTGCTCGTCGCCACGCTGATGATCACCCAGTCGTTCCTGTACAACGCCATCTTCTTTACCTACGGCCTGGTCCTTGAGTTCTTCTTCCACGTCAAGGCCACCGATACCGCCTACTACTTCTTCGCGTTCGCGGCCGGTAACCTGGCCGGCCCGCTAACCCTCGGCCGGCTGTTCGACACCATCGGCAGGCGGCAGATGATCGCGGGCACCTACATCACGGCCGGCATCCTGCTCGCCATCAGCGCCGAGCTGTTCAGGGACGGCACACTCAACGCGACCACCCAGACCCTCTGCTGGGCGGTCGTGTTCTTCTTCGCCTCGGCGGGCGCGAGCGCGGGCTACCTGACCGCGAGCGAGGTGTTCCCGCTCGAGGTCCGCGCGCAGTCCATCGCGGTGTTCTTCGCCATCGCCCAGTGCTTCGGCGCCTTCGGCTCGCACTGGTACGGGCACCTCATCGGCAACGGCACCGACCGCAACAGCCTCTTCGTCGGCTACCTGGTCGGCGCCGGGGCGATGGTCCTCGGCGGCGTCGCCGCGATCTTCTTCGGCGTGGCCGCCGAGGGCAAGTCGCTTGAGGACGTGGCGACGCCGCTGTCGGTCATCAGCAGGCCGCCCCAGGCCATTTTCCGCACCGGCGTCGACAGAGAGGGGATCGACCCCACGTTGAGCAATCGCAGCGACTTCGACGACGGTTCCGCGATGACCGGGACCGCGGTACAGGACACGGGGTCAACCTCGGTGCCCGACCCGCGCCCGGGCGGCGGGCACGATGACCCCATGCGGACCCGGGCGCCGCAGCCGCCGGACGACGGCATGCCGTTGGCCTAGCCAAGCCGGCTAGCCAGCCCGGCTAGCCGGATGGATGAAGCCGAACGGGAGCGTGCGCTGCCGTCAGCACGGGGCCGTCAGCACGGGCTCGTAAGAACTTGAGCCAGTGCTGACGGCACTCGTACTCGACGTCATGCGCGCGGAAGTGCTCCGCTTCCGAGCGTTTCACCGCCAGGTAAGCCGTCGAGCGCAGCGGCCCGAGCGCGGACATGAGGAAGGAGTCGGCCTCGAGCGCGTCAAGCGCGATCCCCAGGTTGGACGGCAGGCGGGACACCGACAGCCGCTCACGTTCGGCCGGATCCAGGGTCGCGGGGTCGACGAGCAGCGGCTCGCCCGGGTCGAGCATGCGGCGGATGCCGTCGATGCCAGCGTAGATGAACGCGCCGAGCGCGAGGTACGGATTCCCCGTGGAGTCGACCGGCTTGAGCTCGAGGTTCACCGAGCCTGCCGACCCGATCGGCGAGCAGATCCGCACCGCGGCCTCCCGGTTGTCCGGGCCGTAGCAGAGATAAGCGCCCGACCACATCTGCGGCGCGAGCCGCCGGTAGCTGTTCACGGTGCCGCAGGTCAGCGCGACCAGGCCGGGCAGGTGCGCGAGCACGCCGGCCAGGAACCGGAGTCCAACGTCGGAAAGTCGGCGGTTGTCCCTGGGGTCCGCGAACGCGTTGGCGCCGTCCGCCCACAGGGAGGCATGCAGGTGGGCGCCGTTGCCCGCCTGCATCGGCAGCGGCTTGGCCGCGAAGCTGGCCCACAGCCCGTGCCGGATGGCGACGGCCCGCACGGTCTCGCGCAGCAGGACGTGGTTGTCCGCGGCGCGCAGCGCCGTCGCGTGCCTGATGGGTACCTCTTGCTGGCCGTGGCCAAGCTCGGGGTAATAGTGCTCGACCTCTAGACCCTGTTTAATCAGCGCATCGACGAGGTCGATCGTATAGTCGTGCGCCAGGTGGAAACCGGTAGCAGAGTAACAGAGGCTTTCATCAATAGGCGTGAACGATGCGCCTTCGTAATGTCCGAGACTGAATTCCGGCTCAAACGACGCCTGTAGTTCATATCCCGTACTGGATAGCTCCGCGATCGCCTGCTTGAGGAAGGTGCGCGCGCACCCGTCCCACGGGCTGCCGTCGGGATTGACCTGGTCGGCGAGCATGGCCGCCGCTCCAGGCGCGTACGGTAGCGGCACGAACGTGTCTGGATCAGGCTTTATCCGGACTTCGCCGACCGGGCCCATGCCCTCGACCGGGGCAAGCTCGTCCATCATGGACATCGCCATCATCGCCTTGGTATGGCCGATGCCTGACTCGGTCCGCTCCGCCAGGCGGGCCGTGGCGGCGGCCTTTCCCCTGATGATCCCGCCGTGGTCGGCGTAGAGAAAACGAGTCAGCGAAATCCGCTCTTGCATAGCCCGCGGCTGCACGTCAGTCATGCGGAAAAGTATCCTTCAAAGCATGCCCCCGCGCCCAGCGCCCCGCGACCTGCGGGCATCCGACAGCGACAGGGAACGCGTCGTCTCCATGCTCGGCGAGGCACTTGCCGACGGCCGCCTTTCGCATGACGAATATGCGGAACGTATGCCGCTTGCCCTGTCCGCCCGCACCCTCGGCGACCTGGCGGCGCTGACCGGCGACCTGGCCGCGCCCGAGCACCAGCCGCTCCAGCTCGACGGCGGCCAGGTCGCAGCGCTCTTCACCACGGCGGACCGGCGCGGCCGCTGGGTGGTGCCGGGCACCGTGACGTGCGTGGCCGCGTTCGGCGAGGTGGTCCTGGACTTCACCGAGGCCATCTTGCAGGACCGGCACGTGGTGGTTACCGTGTACGCCCTGTTCGGGCGAGTGCGGCTGATCGTGCCGGCCGGCGTGGAGGTGGTCATGAGCGGTAACAACATCCTCGGCCGCCAGCGCGGCGGTACGGCCAGGCGAGTGCCCACGTCGTCGGACATCCCGGTGATCGAGGTCCGTGGTCACGTGGCCGCGAGCGAGGTGCTCGCCCGCACCCCGCCCAGGCCCCGCCGCTGGCTGCCCGGCCGCCGCCGGGAGATCCCCTAATCGTATTTGACGGTCGAGTAGGCGCTCAGCTTCCACAGGGCGTGCTCGCTGATGATCGACCGGATCGTGCCGGACCGGGAGCGCATCACCAGCGAGTGGGTGGTCGCGCCGCCCGGCTTGTAGCGCACGCCGGACATCAGCTCGCCGTCGGTGATGCCGGTCGCGGCGAAGAAGCAGTCCTCGGAGGAGACCAGGTCGTCGGTGGTGAGCACCCGGCCGAGGTCGTGCCCGGCGTCGAGCGCCCGGCGGCGCTCGTCATCGCCGCGCGGTGCGAGCTTGCCGAGGATCACGCCGCCCATGCACTTGAGCGCGCAGGCCGCGACGATGCCCTCCGGCGTGCCGCCGATGCCGAGCATCAGGTCGATGCCGGTGCCCTCGCGGGCCGCCATGATCGCGCCCGCCACGTCTCCGTCGGTGATCAGGTGGATCCGGGCCCCGGCGGCGCGCACCGCCTTGATCAGCCCCTCGTGCCGCGGCCGGTCAAGTATGACCACGGTGACGTCGTGCGGCGTGACGCCTTTCGCCTTGGCCACGGCGGCGATGTTCGCCCCGGGCGGCGCGTCGAGGTCCACCACGCCGGCCGCCTCGGGGCCGGTGGCCAGCTTCGTCATGTAGAACACGGCGGACGGGTCGTACATCGAGCCGCGCTCGGCGACCGCGAGGACGGACACCGCGTTCGGCATGCCGTTGGCGCACAGCCGGGTGCCGTCGATGGGGTCCACGGCGACGTCGACCGCCGGGCCGGTGCCGTCGCCCACTTCCTCGCCGTTGAACAGCATCGGGGCGTGGTCCTTCTCGCCCTCGCCGATGACCACGACGCCCCGCATGGACACGGAGTTGATCAGCGTGCGCATCGCGTTCACGGCGGCGCCGTCCGCCCCGTTCTTGTCGCCGCGCCCTACCCAGCGGGCCGCCGCCATCGCCGCGGCCTCGGTCACCCGGGCAAGCTCGAGCGCCAGGTTCCTGGTCGGCGCGTGCTGCGCGGGCGCGGGCGCGCCGGCGATGCCTACCCAGCCGGTCTCGTCAGTCATGGTGATCCCTTTCCCGCTCCGTCACGTCAGCTTTACCCATGAGCGCGCGCCTTGTCCCTGGTGAACCGCTCCCGTCAGCGCGCGGCGTTGCCTAGCTCCGGCCTTCCCATGCCTGGTCGAGCGCCCGGGCGAACAGCTCGGTCGGCTGGGCTCCGGATACCCCGAGCCGCATGTCGAGCACGAGGAACGGAACCCCGCTGATGCCAATCTGCTGCGCCTGGGACTCGTCCTGGCGTGCCTCGTCGGCCCAGGCGTCGCCGTCGAGCACCTCACGGACCGCCGCCGGGTCAAGGCCGACCGCGGCGGCCACGTCGGTGATCACGTCGGGGTCGAAGACCGGCCGCGCCTGCGCGAAGTAGGCCTCGTTCATCGCGGTGAGCAGGTCCCGCTGCACGCCCTTGGCGAGGCCCAGGTGGATCACCCGGTGCAGGTCGAAGGTGTTGCCGATCGGCCGCTCTACTTGAAAGCCGAGCCCTTCGGCGTGGGCCAGGGCCGCCACCTGGCCGTCGGCACTACGTGCCTGCGCAGCCGACAGGCCGAATTTTCGCGCGAGCATCTGCAGGTTCGTCTCACTGCGCTTGTCCGCCGGGTAGCCGGGGTCAAGCTCGAACGAGTGGTAGACCACCTCGACCTCGTCGCGGTGCGCGAAGCCGCGCAGCGCCTTCTCGAACCGTGCCTTGCCGACGTAGCACCATGGGCAGACGATGTCGCTCCAGATATCCACGCGCATGGCTACAGCCTAGGATGCCCGGCACTCAGGCGGGTATCCCGCGCGAGTGTGACTTAGAAGGGGGCGTCCGCTGCGTCGGGACCGTCGGTTTTCGCTGTGTCGCCCCTCCCGCCCCTCCCGCCCGCGTCGGTCGCGTCCCTGGCCGCCATGGCCGTGGTGAGCCGGGCCCGGGCGCCGTCCAGCCACTCGGCGCAGACCGCGGCCAGCTTCTCGCCGCGCTCCCACAGGTCGAGTGACTGCTCGAGGGTGAGCCCGCCCGCCTCGAGCCGTCGCACCACCGCGGCGAGCTCGTCGCGTGCCTGCTCGTAGGAGATGGATTCACGATCTGTCACGTGACTGATCCTATTCGTTATCCGCGGTGACGATGAGTTCGTCCTCGGCGAACCGCAGCAGCAGCTCCTCACCGGGGGAGACCTCCGCTGCGGAGCGGACGACACCGCCGTCGGCGTTCTGCGCGATCACGTAGCCGCGGCGGAGCGTGGCCGCGGGCGACAACGCCAGCAGCCTGGCTTGCATGTGCGCGGTGTCGTCGGCCGCCCGGTTCAGGGTCGCGTCAAGGAACTGGCGGGCACGCTGCGCGAGCGCGTCAACCTGCTCCGCCTGGCGCTCGATCTCCCGGACCGGGTCGGCGATAGCGGGCCGTGACCTGATCCCGTCCAGCCAGGCCTGCTCACGGTCGAGCCAGCCGCGCATGCTGCGGCGGCCCCGGTCCCGCAGCTGGGTGACGAGGGCAAGCTGCTCGGCCACGTCCGGCACGACCCGTTTGGCGGCATCGGTCGGGGTCGAGGCGCGCAGGTCCGCGACGTAGTCGAGCAGCGGGCTGTCTTGCTCGTGCCCGATGGCCGATACCACCGGCGTCCGGCAGGCCGCCACCGCGCGGAGCAGGTCCTCGTCGGAGAACGGGAGCAGGTCTTCCAGGGACCCGCCGCCCCTGGTGATCACGATCACGTCGACGTCGGGGTCCGCGTCCAGCTTCCGCAGTGCCTCGATGACCTCGCCCGCCGCGTACGGCCCCTGGACGGCGGACTGCTCGATGCGGAACCGGACCGCTGGCCAGCGCCGCTGCGCGTTCTGCACCACGTCGCGCTCGGCCGCGGACTCCCGGCCGCAGATCAGCCCGATGACACCGGGCAGAAAGGGCAACGCACGCTTCCGTTCGGCAGAAAAAAGGCCTTCGGCCGCGAGCTCCTTACGCAGCCGCTCCAGCCGGGCGAGCAGCTCACCGATCCCGACCGCGCGGATCTCGAGCGCGGTGAGCGCGAACGAGCCCCTGGTGGCGTTGAAGTCCGGCTTCACGAACATGACGACGCGGGCGCCCTCGCTTGGACTCACCGCGTCGAAGACCGGCCGGGTACAGATCACCTGCGCGGACACCGCCGCGATGGGGTCCCTCAGGGTGAGGTAGACGGTGTTGCCGCGCTTCTTGCACTCGGCGATCTGCCCCTCGACCCAGATCCGGCCGAGCCTGCCGATCCACCCGCCGACCGCCTGCAGCACGGTGCGCACAGGGACCGGTGCCTCCGCGGTCGTCTCAAGGGCCATGCCTGATATCACACCACGCCCGCGGGGCTCGCGCATGCCGCTGCCCGCGCGCGGTCCGGCCCGTGCTTTCACGGACCGGCCTTTCCTGAGGATTCACTGAAAAGGGGTTGCCAGCTCTTCAGGGAACACGATATATCTCATAAATCGCCTGATGTCGTCACGATGACTCCCGGCGGGCCGGGGCGTCTACCCTTGAGGACGGGACAAGAAGGAAACGGGGAACATGTCTGCGATACGCGCGTTTCTCTACGCTCCGGCCGGGCGCCGGACCAAATGGCTTGTGGTGCTGTTCTGGCTGATCCTGGTGGTGGTCGCAGGGCCATTGTCCGGGAAGCTCACCGGCGCCGAGAAGAACGACAGTTCCTCGTGGCTGCCGCCGGCGGCGGAGTCCACGCAGGTGCTGAACCTGCGGTCGAGCGCGATCTCGCCGAACGTGTACCCGGGGGTCCTGGTCTACGACCGGACGTCTGGGGTCACCGCGGCGGACAAGGCCAAGGCGGCCGCGGACGCGGCGAAGCTGGCCAAGGTCGACGGCGCGGTGCCAGGGTCGGTCATCGGGCCGATCACCGCCGCCGACGGCAAGGCGATGGAGACCATCGTCCAGGTCAACCTGGGCAGCAAGGGCTGGAGCGCGGCGGGCACCGTCGTCACCGACATGAGGTCGATCGGGCAGGCTGGCGCTAACGGCATGTCGGTGCACGTCACCGGGCCGCTCGGCAGCGCCGCCGACTCGGGCGCCGCGTTCAAGGGGATCGACGGCACGCTGCTTTACTCCGCCCTCGCCGTCGTCATCGTGCTGCTGCTGCTCACCTACCGCAGCCCGACCGCCTGGCTGCTTCCCGTGATCTCCGCCGGCGTGGCGCTGACCACCGCGCAGGCGGTCATCTACCTGCTCGCGGCGCACGCTGGACTGACCGTGAACGGGCAGTCCGCGGGCATCCTCGACGTGCTCGTCTTCGGTGCGGGCACTGACTACGCGCTGCTGCTCACCGCGCGGTACCGGGAGGAACTGCGCCGTCACGAGGACCGGCATGCCGCGATGGCGGTCGCGATACGCCGGGCGGGCCCGGCGATCGTGGCGAGCGCGGGGACGGTGATCGTATCCCTGCTGACCCTCTCCCTCGCCACGCTTAACTCCACCAAGTCCATGGGGCCGGTGCTGGCGATCGGCGTCGCGGTCGCGCTGGCGTCGATGATGACCCTGCTGCCCGCGCTGCTCGTGGCCACCGGGCGATGGGTGTTCTGGCCGGTCAAGCCCGCGTTCGGCACGCCCGAGCCGACCGCTACCGGTGTCTGGGCGCGACTTGGGCGCCGCATCGCCCGGCGGCCGCGCGGCGTGTGGGTCGGGACCGTGATCGTGCTCGGCGCGATGGCGGCCGGGCTGGCCGGGCTGCACGCGAGCGGGCTCACCAACGCGCAGTCGTTCCGCGGCACGCCCGACTCGGTCGCCGGGCAGACCGTGATCGACGCGCACTTCCCCGCAGGCGCCGGGCAGCCGGTCCAGGTATTCGGCAACCCGGGTTCAGGCCCGCAGATCGCCACCGCGCTCAAGTCGGTGCCCGGCCTGACCGCCGTCACTACTCCAACGACGGTCGCGGGCCACGCCTACCTTGAGGCCACGCTCACCACCGCGCCGGATAGCGAGGCCGCCTACGCGACCATCGACCGGGCGCGCGACGCGGTGCACGCCATTCCGGGCGCGCACGCGCTCGTCGGCGGGAATACCGCGATCAACCTCGACGTCCAGCGGGCGGCGGCCCATGACCGGACGCTGATCATCCCGATCACCCTGGCCGTGGTCTTCGTCATCCTGATGCTGCTGCTTCGTGCCTTCGTCGCGCCCGTCGTGCTGATCGCCACCGTGGTGCTGTCCTTCGCGGCCGCCCTCGGGGTGAGCGCGCTGTTCTTCAACAACGTGTTCAACTTCGGCGCGGAAGACACGTCGTTCCCGCTGTTCGTGTTCGTATTCCTCGTCGCACTCGGCATCGACTACAACATCTTCCTGATGACCCGGGTACGGGAGGAGGCGCAACGGCAGGGCCCCAGGTCCGGCGCGGTCACCGGGCTCGCCGCGACCGGCGGGGTGATCACCTCCGCGGGCGCGGTCCTCGCGGGCACGTTCGCGGCCCTTGGCACGCTGCCGATCACCTTCCTCACCGAGCTCGGGTTCGCGGTCGCGTTCGGCGTGCTGCTCGACACCATCGTGGTGCGCTCGGTGCTTGTCACCGCGCTCAACCTCGACCTGGGCCGCTGGGTCTGGTGGCCGAGCAGGCTTGCCCGCCAGCCGGCCCCCGAGGCTGAGGGCCTCGGGAACGCCGAGCCGGAGAGCGTTTCGAGCGGCGTCTAAGCCCCCTCGGGTCAGGACACAGATGGGCCGACCGCCCTGAGGACCGGAATGAACCCGGCTCAGGGCGGTCGGCCCATGACGTGTGCCCGGGGCTATGCCTCGGATTCGATCTTGGCGATGCGGCGCTCGAACATGCTGATCACGTCGGCCCGGGCCGCGTGCCCCTTCTCGTACTCGACGAGCTGGGTCAGCTGGGCGACCGTGAGGTTGCGCAGCCGGGCGCGCAGCGACGCGACCGTGGACTCGTCGTAGTTGGCGAGCGGCAGCTCAGCGACGGTCTCCGAGGCTGCCGTCGCTTCCGGCGCTGCGGTTTCCTCGCGCGCTGCGGTCTCTTCGG
>CAZORE010000015.1:90071-91405 GCA_964581815.1 uncultured Streptosporangiaceae bacterium
GCTGCGGTCTCTTCCGGCGCTGCCGTCTTCTCGGGGGCCGCGGCCGTGGGGGCAGGGACCGTGGGGGCAGGGGCCTGCGCCGCGGACTTGCCGCGCATCCTGTCCACGACGGACAGCAGCGAGCCAACGCCTGCGAACATCGCCCGCAGCATCGACGCGGGGCCTTCCTTTTCCTTCTGCGGGACGCTCATTTCACACTCCTTTACTGTGATTGTCGGCACTAGTGTGCCCCAGCCGGTCCGTCGCCCGTTGTGTGTTAATAAAGGTGGTACAGACCGTTATCCAGCTATGTGCCACAAATAAACCCGCCAAACGGGCAGCTGATGCCTTACGGCCCTGCCGTCACAGGCCGGACGTCTGGCGTACGGGGCCGATGGCCTCGCCTACCATGGGAGCATGTCTGAGACCCACCGCCGGGTCCTGCTGGCGAAGCCTCGTGGCTATTGCGCAGGGGTCGACCGGGCCGTGCAAGCCGTGGAGATCGCGCTCGGCAAGTTCGGCGCACCGGTATACGTGCGCAAGCAGATCGTGCACAACACCCACGTGGTGAACGAGCTGGAAAAGCGGGGCGCCGTCTTCGTCGAGGAGACCGAGGAGGTGCCGGAGGGCAGCGTCGTCGTGTTCTCCGCGCACGGCATCGCGCCCGCGGTCCGTGAGGAGGCGGTGCGCCGGCGGCTGACCGCCATCGACGCGACCTGCCCGCTCGTCACCAAGGTGCACAACGAGGCCAAGCGGTTCGCCGCCGGTGATTACGACATCCTGCTGATCGGTCATGAGGGACACGAGGAGGTCGTCGGCACGACCGGCGAGGCGCCCGCGAGCATCCACCTGGTCGACGGGCCGGAGGGCGTGGCCGGGGTCCAGGTGCGTGACCCGGCCAAGGTCGTCTGGCTCTCCCAGACCACGCTGTCCGTCGATGAGACGATCACCACGGTGGGTGCGCTGAAGGAGCGCTTCCCGCAGCTCATCGACCCGCCGAGCGACGACATCTGCTACGCCACGCAGAACCGGCAGGCCGCGGTCAAGGCGATCGCGCCACAGTGCGACCTGGTCATCGTGGTGGGCTCGACGAACTCCTCCAACTCCGTGCGCCTCGTCGAGGTGGCCAAGGACGCCGGGGCCCGCGCCGCCTACCTGGTCGACGACGCGGGCGAGGTCGACGAGGGCTGGCTGGCGGGCGCGTCCACCGTCGGGGTGACCAGCGGGGCTTCCGTGCCGGAGGAGCTGGTCGCCGGGGTGCTCGGCAAGCTCGCCGCGCTCGGCTTCGAGGACGTGGAAGAGGTCGAGGCGGTCAAGGAGCGGATGGCCTTCCAGCTCCCGCGGGAGCTACGGAA
>CAZORE010000016.1:0-13770 GCA_964581815.1 uncultured Streptosporangiaceae bacterium
GGGCCGTCAGGCCCGCCGGGCGTTCGGCTTCCCTGGGCGTTCGGCTTCCCTGGGCCCGCCGATACCCGAGGAGGAGGCGCGGGCAATCATCGCCCGCGGCCGGTAAGGGCGCCGACGCTAATCAGCGCGACGGCGTGGTCTTCCGGCCGCTGCGCGACGCCCCGCCGGTCGTGGTGCAGATGATCTGACAGCGGCACGACCGTTCCTTGTCACTGAGCGGTAGTGAACATCGCCCGGCGGGCGGCGCCGAACGGTCTTGCGCCGCCTAGTCAGGCGGGAGACCCCGTCGGCCCGTCGCGGTCTTCCGCCACCACGCGGTGGCCGCCGCTAAGCCCTCCGGGAACCCGCCGTCCCTGCTGCCCGCTCCCGCGCACGGCCGCTCAGGGGGTAGCTCTCACCACGGCCGCAGCGCTAAGGCCGCGCGCTCACGCGCCGTGCTCAGGTACCGGAGGCCGCCGCAGGCCGTCCATGACCACGGCGATCACGCGGTCACGCTGCGCGTCGCCCGCCGCGCCTGGCGGCACGTCCTGCAAGCTGCGCATCAGGCCCTTGAGCAGCATGAGGAGGTCGGCCATGGTGACGTCAGCGCGGACGGCGCCCGCCTGCTGCGCGCGGCGCAGCAGCACGCCGAACGCCTCCCGCATGGCGTCCTGAACGGCCCCGTCGACCGAGATCGCGTCGGGCAGGTCCCGCTTGGCCGCCGCTTCCTGCCCCATCCTGGCCAGGAAGCCGAAGAAGGCGGCGCCCGGGTCGGCGGCGGCGCCGCGCTCGCGCGCGTCGTCGATAAGGTCATCGACCCGCGCGCCGACGACCGCCTCGAACAGCGCCTCCTTGGACGGGAAGTGCCGGTAGACGGTGCCGGGGCCCACCCCCGCCAGGGCCGCGATCTCGTCGAGCGGCACGCCGTAGCCGCGGGCGGCGAACGCCTCGCGAGCGGCCCGCAGCACCTTCTCCCGGTTGCGCTGCGCGTCGGCGCGCAGCGCGCGCTCACCCGGCGACAACCGGGGCGCCCGTTCCGTATAGTGTAAGTGGAGTCATCGTTCCGATTATAGGAGGCAAGCATGTCCCGCACGCCGCGCGAGGTCGCCGAACTCGTACGGAAGATGGTGGCCGGCGAAGACATATCGTTCGCCGACCTGTTCGCCGCCGACGGTGTCCTCGCCTACCCGTTCGCCTTCCCCGGCCAGCCGCCCGAGCTGCGCGGGCGCGACGCAATCCGCGCCTACTTCGCGCAGATGTCCGGGCGGCGCGCGGCCTTCGTCATGGAGGGCGTGGACGCCGTGATCCGCGAGACCGACGACCCCGAGGTCGTGGTAGCCGAGATCTCGCACCATGGCCGCTCGACGGTGACAGACGCGCCGTACGAGCTCAAGGCGCTCGGCGTGATCCGGGTGCGGGACGGCGACATCGTCCAGTACGACGACTACATGAACCCGCTGGCACTGGCTACGATGCTCGGCCGGACCAAGGAGCTCGCCGCCGCGCTCGCCGGGGCCTGAGGCCGCACGGGACGAGGCGTGGCGCCGGGCGGCGCCGCGGCGTGACGGCGGGCACGGGAGACGGCGGGCTCACTCGGAAGCCTGTGCCCGCCGCCCCGGCAACCCAGTAGCCTGACGCTCATGCGCGACGAGACAATCGGCAGTTTCCTCACCCGTCTCGCGGCCCGCAGCGCGGCGCCCGGCGGGGGTGCCACTGGAGCGCTGAACGCCGCGCAGGCCGCCGCCCTGCTGGCGATGGTGGCCAGGTTCAGCGACGGCCCGCGGTACGACGCCGAGACGGTGGGCCGGGTGCGGGCGGCGGCGGACGGCCTCGCCGACGAGGCGGTCGGCCTGGCGATTGCCGACGAGGCCGCCTTCCAAAAGGTAGTCGCCGCCTACCAGCTGCCCAAGGACACCCCGGAAGCCAAGGCGGCGCGGTCGGCCGCGATCGCCGAGGCTCTCGGCGGCGCGTCGCGGCCGCCGGCCGACCTGATGGCCGCGTCGGTCCGGCTCGTCGGTCTCGCCGAGGACCTGCTGCCGGTGGCGAACAAGAACGTGACCTCAGACATCGCCTCCGCCGCCGCGGCGATCACCGCCGCCGCGGTCATCGCGGCGGTGAACATCGAGGCGAACCTGGCCGGGATCAAGGACGAGCCCCTGCGGCGCGAGCTGTCCGCGACGGCTGCGCTAGCCCCCGGGGTTACCGACCGGGCCGGCCGGGTGATCGCGGCGATCCGCGAGGAGATCTCGCAGTGACCACCGAGCAGGACTCCCGCGAGCTCAGCGGGCGGGAGCTCGCCAGGCGGCTGCGGGCCGACGTGGCGGCCCGGGCGGCCGAGCTCGCCGCCGCCGGGCGGCAGCCAAGGCTCGCCGTGGTGACCGCGACCGACGACGGCGGAAGCGCCGCCTACGTCAGGTCGATCGCCGCCGCGGCCGACCGGAACGGTATCGCCTGCGATGTGTCCCGCACCGGCACCGCGGCGGGCATCCTGGCGACGCTCGCCCAGCTGGCCGACGACCCGGAAGTACACGGGATCATCCTGCAGACGCCGCTGCCAGACGGCGCGAACCTCGCCGCCCTGGCCGCGGCCATCCCGCCCGCCAAGGACGTGGACGGCGCGAGCCCGGAGTCGATCGGCCGCCTGGTCGCCGGGCTGCCCGCGTTCGCGCCCGCCACGGCGGAGGCCGTGCTCGTGCTGCTCGATCACTACGGCGTGGAGCTGCACGGCAGGCACGCGGTGGTGGTGGGGCGCTCGGTGGTGGCCGGCAAGCCGGCCGCGCACCTGCTGCTCGACCGGCATGCCACGGTCACCATCTCCCACTCGCGCACCGTGGACCTGCCGGCCGTCACCCGCCAGGCGGACGTGCTTGTCGCCGCGGTCGGCCGGGCGGGCCTGATCGGCCCCGGCCACGTCTCACCCGGCACCACGGTCATCGACGTGGGGACGAACCCGACGGCGGACGGCGGCCTCGCGGGCGACGTGGACCCGGCGGTGGCCGCTGTCGCGGCCGCGCTCACGCCGGTGCCCGGCGGCGTGGGCCCGGTCACCACGGCGCTGCTGCTCAGCCACGTGGTCCAGGCCGCCTCGGCGTGACCGCAGGCCCGGTCAACCTGGGGCAAATGATGCACATCGAGTGACGAGCGACACAGCGAAGTTGGTACATTCCCCAGGCCAGGTGACGCAACTTCTGTCCTGTGCGCTCATTGCCAGGCCCCGCGCGACCGCAACATAATCGGCAGCGTCGCAGTTCTGTGCGGTCGCCGCTGGAGAGGGTGGAGTTGTCACCGATGGACGTCTCACTTGAGGGCAAGGTCGCGCTCGTCACCGGCTGCGGGCCGAACATCGGCAGCGGCATCGCCCTGGCGCTGGCGCGCTACGGGGCGAAGGTCGCCGTCAACGACGTCTCCAAGGACTCGGTCGACGCGTGCATGGCGCGTATCGAGCGCAACGGCGGCACGGCGATGGCGGCGCCGGGCGACGTGACCGACGAGGAGACCGTCAAGGGCTACGTCAACGACGTCCTCGCCGCCTGGGGCAAGATCGACATCCTGGTCAACAACGCCGCGCTGCTTGGCGGCCGCGGCGTCCTCGACGAGACCGCCGAGGCGTTCCACCGCGCGGTCACCGTCTCGTCCATGGGCACCTTCCTGAACACCAAGCACGTCGGCCGGTCGATGGCCGAGCGTGGCGTCAAGGGCTCGATCGTCTGCATTTCCTCCTCCAACGGCTGGAACGGCAGCGCGGGCGTCTGCGCGTACGCGTTCCATAAGGGCGGGATCAACAACTTCGTCCGGGCCGCGGCGATGGACCTCGCACCGTACGGCATCCGGGTCAACAGCTTCACCCCCACCGCGCCGAACCCGGACAACCCGGAACTGCTCGCCCAGTGGAAGGCGGAGGGCCGCACCCCGTTCGGGCTGCGCCCCGGCGCGACCGGCGGCCTCGGCGCGCCCGAGGGCACCAACGAGGAATGGCGCAGGCCGGCCCGGTTCGACGGCCCGCGCAACCCGATGGTCCCGATGGGCACCACCGGCACGCCGACCGACATCGGGCACGCCGTCGCGTGGCTCTGCTCTGACTACGCCCGGCTCATCACCGGCATCGACTTGGTCGTCGACGGCGGCGCGCGGGCGAAGAACTTCGCTTACGTCCCCGCCTCCCCCGCCGACCTGGCCGGCCCGCTCCCGCTGATCACGCTGGACAGCACCCAGCTGCCGTAGGACCTAGCCGGCAACGTGGCTTTAACAATGGCGTCATCGCGGGCGGGCATATTGACTGGTGTCATGAGTACGCCCGATATCCCGCTGCTTGACATCGCGGCCTGGCGAGACGGCACGCAGGCGCAGCGCGCACGACTGGCCACACGGATGGACCAGGCACTCCGCCAGTCCGGGTTCCTGCTGATCGAGAACCACGGGGTGCCGGCCGCGCTGCGGCAGCGCGTCCGGGACGAGGCCACGCGGTTCTTCGCGCTTCCGGCTGAGGCCAAGCGCCGGTACGCGACATCGGTCGGCGGGCGTGGGTGGATTCCGCTGGGCGGCGAGGCGAACTCCTTCTACGGCGAGGCAGCCGATCCCGCGCGGGCGGACCTGAAGGAGAGCATCAGCAACGGGCGTGACTTCCTGACCGGGGACGCAAAGACTGACCAGGCGTGGTTCGCCCCCAACGTCTGGCCGGCCGAGTGCCCTGAGCTCGAATCCCTTGCCGAGGAGTTCACCGAGCTGGTGCGCGGGCTCTACTACGACCTGCTGCGGATGGGCGCCGTGGCGCTCGGGCTCGACGAGGGCTTCTTCGTCTCCCATGTGCTGCGCGGGCCGCAGACGTTCAACATCAACCGCTACCCGCCCCTGTCCGCCACCGGCCCGGCCAGCGACGGCCAGTACCGGGTCGCGCCGCACACCGACTGGGGCATCCTGACCGTCCTGGACCGGCAGCCGGGGTACGGCGGCCTCCAGGTCCAGGCTCTCGACGGAACCTGGGCCGACGCGCCCTACGTGCCCGACGCGCTCACAGTGAACGTCGCCGACCTGCTGTCGCGGTGGACGGGCGAGCGCTGGCGGTCTACCAGGCACCGGGTGCTTCCGCCTCCGCGTCAGGCCCCGGATGAGGAACTGATCTCGCTGATCGTCTTCCTCGAGGCGGAGATGGACACGGTGATCCGCCCGGTGACCGGCGATCTCACGCTCGAGCCGGTGGTCGCCGGGGACTGGTACCGGCTGCGCGAGAGCGCCGCGACGGTCGCGGGCAGCTAGCCAGGCCATCCAGAACGGGGCGTGGTTCCACTGCCCGCAGAATGTCAGACCTCGTGGCTATACCTGTGCTCATGAGGTCTTACACGATCGTTCCTGACGGGCCCTTCTCACTCGCGGCGGCGGCCGCGTTCGGATTCGGGCCGCGCACCGGCCGACCGACGCCGGGGGGCGGCGAGATGCGGCTGGCGTTCGTCACCGACGACATGCGCCACCACGCGGCCGTGCACCTGGCGCAGCGACCCGACGGCGCTGTCAAGGCGGTCGTTAGGTCCGACGCCGACGATGCGGCGGTCCTCCGCCAGGTGCGCCGCATCGTGTCCCTCGATCACCCCGGCGGCCCGTGGGCGGCGCTCGGCGAGCGCGACCGCGTGCTCGGCGCGCTGCAGCGCGAGCATGACTGGCTGCGGCCCGTCCTGTTCCATTCGCCGTACGAGGCCGCTGCCTGGTCGATCATCAGCGCCAGGCGGTACCGCGCGCAGGCCCAAGCGGTACGGACGCGGATCTGCGCCGAACTGGGCGCCATGCCGACGGTCGCCGGCGAGGAGGTGCCGGCGTTCCCGCTGCCCGAGCGGCTGCTCACCGCGGAGGCGCTGCCCGGTATGGCCGCCAACCGCGTGGCGTGGCTGCGCGAGGTCGCACGGGCGGCGCTCGACGGGCAACTCGCCGCGCCGCGGCTCGCGGCGATGGCGCCCGGCGACGCGCTCGCGGACCTGCAGCGGCTGCCCGGCATCGGGCCGATGTACGCGACGCTGATCCTGCTGCGGGCCACGGGCGTCGCGGACATGCTGACGTCCACCGAGCCGCGACTGCCCGGGTACGTCGCGCACTTCTACGGCACCGGGCCCGAGGCCGCCACCCGCGAGGAGGTCGAGCGCATCGCCGAGGGCTGGCGCCCCTACCGCACCTGGGCGGCGGTCCTGGTCCGCGCAGCCGGCGACCGCCTGGGCCTCGCGCAGGCCGCGTTAGCCCCGAGATCGGCATTAGCACCGAGATCGGCTCGTTAGGCGGATGGTCTCCGGCTGACACTGCGGTCGCCACCACGGGCAGCCCGCGCGGCGCCCCTAGGTGTCGTGAGCAGCGTGGTCGGCGGCCAGGCGGTCGGAGATGCGGTTGTGAAAGCTCTTGCGGGCCAGGACGGCGCGGATGTCCTCGGCGACGCGGCTGAGCGGGTAGGGCAGCTCGGACTCGATCTCGGCGATGGTCGCCTCGGTCGCGCGCCACTCGGCCGTCAGGAGGCCGGCGACGCGCTCGGCCTTGGCGGTGAGCGCTACTTGCTTGCTGCGCGCATCGGCGCCCGGGGTGGTCTCCAGCCAGCCGGCCGCGCGCATGGCCGCGACCTTCTGGCTGAGCGCCGAGTGCGTCCGGCCGACCGAACGGGCCAGCTCGGCGATCGTCATCGGGCCGCGGACGTGCAGCCGGATCATCTCAAGCACCCAGGCCGGCTTGAGGTCGTCGATGCCGTTGTCGGCGTAGACCCGGGCGATCTCGTCGTCCAGGTCGGAAAACAGCTGGAAGACCGGGCGCCATCGGCTGTGCTCGGTCGGGTCGTCGGCCGGCCCGGGCGCGCCGCGCTCCTGGGCCTCCTCAGCCGGGGCAGCCGCATCTGTCTCGTCGCTCACGAGCCCATTCTAAATGAAATGACAGTGCTTATATAAGCACTGTTACAATGACGGAATGCGGTTGCTCACCGATGTCACCCCCCTGCGGGAGAACCCCGCCTACCGGCGGCTCTGGCTGGGCATGATGCTGACCCGCACCGGCGGGGTGATGACGACCTTCGCCGTCACGCTGCAGGTGTACGACCTGACCGGGTCAACCGCCGCCGTCGGCGGGATCGGGCTCGCGACGCTGATCCCGATGCTGCTCATCACCGTGCCCGGGGGAACCTTCGCCGACCGGGTCGACCGGCGGCGCCTGGTGCTCGCGACGATAGCCGCCCAGGCGGCGCTCTCCGCCGTGCTGTTCGCGCTAACGGCCTTCGGCGAGGCCTCCGTGTGGGCCCTCTACGCGCTGGTCGCGCTCGGGTCCGCGTGCAGCTCGGTCAGCGCGCCCGCGCAGCAGACGTTCATACCGCGGCTAGTGCCCAGGGACCAGCTGAGCTCGGCGATGGCGCTGCAGCGGATCGTCTTCCAGGTGGTGCTGATCGCCGGCCCGGCGCTGGCCGGCGTCGTCACCGCGTGGACCGGGCTGCGCGGCTGCTACCTGGCGGACGTCGCGTCGTTCGCGGGCGCGCTGTGGGGCGTGGGACGGCTGCCCCCCATGCCGCCCGTGCGGGCCGCCGTCACCCCGCAGAGCGCGGGGGACGCGGAGCAAGCGGACAGCGGTGACGGCGGCCGGGACGAGGGCCCGCGCCGGTCCGGGGTCGCGCTAACCCTCAAGGGGCTGGCGTTCATCCGGCGCACGCCGGTGCTGTGCGGCGCGTTCCTCGCGGACGTGAACGCGACGTTCTTCGCGCTGCCGGTGGCGCTGTTCCCGGCGATCAACGCGGAACGGTTCGGCGGCAGCCCGCAGACGCTCGGCCTGTTCACGACCGCGATCGGCGTCGGCGGGCTGATCAGCGCGGTCTTCGCCGGGCCGCTGCGGCACGCGTCGCGGCTCGGCCTGGTGATGCTGGCGTGCGTGGCGGTGTGGGGCGGCGGCTTCGCGCTGTTCGCGGTCGCGCCGTCGCTGTGGCTGACGCTGCTCGCCCTCGGCCTCGCCGGGCTCGCGGACACCTTCACCGTGGTCGTCCGCGGCATCATCGTCCAGCAGGCGACGCCGGATGAGTTCCGCGGCCGGGTGAACGCCGCGGACTTCCTCGTCGGCGCGGGCGGCAGCCAGCTCGGGTCGCTGGAGTCGGGCCTGGTCGGGTCCTGGACGACCCCGGTGATCAGCGCGCTGAGCGGCGGCCTGCTGACCATCGTCGGCGTGCTGGTGATCGGCGTAGCCCTGCCGGGCTTCCGCCGCTACCGCGCGGCCACGCCCAACCTCGAGCCAACCGAGCTGGCAGGGGACCTGTCGGCTGCGCCATAACTGGCAATAAGTTGCGAAATTACTTTTTAGTTTCGATCGACCATTTCTTACGATTTCGGTTGGCGAAGAGCATGCACGCCGCTTAGCGTGACGACATGACCACACTCGACTATAGATATGCGCAGGGCGCCACGCGGCGCCGCGGCGTTAATTTCTTGCACCGCACGATTACGATCGAGATCGTGAGCGGATCTCAGGTGCGGATGTCGATCAGCATGACGCCCGAGGATCGTGCGCTCATCGAGACCGCGGCTAAGGCGGCCGGCGTCTCCGTGTCGGCGTGGATCGTTCAGACAGCCAGGGAAGAGGCGCGCTGGGCCATCGCCCGGCAGATCACCCGTGAAATGTCCGAGGAAGCAGGGGTAACGGACGAGGACCGGGCCTGGGCGCGTTCCGTTCTCGGAGTCGATGACGATGAGTAAGCCGGGCGCGCCGCGAAGGTACGTACTCGACGCCGGGGCGCTCATCGCGCAGGAGCGGCGCGACGCCAGGGTCGTCGTACTTTTTGAGATAGCGGCAGACCGCCATATCGAGATGGTGCTGCCCTCCGTGGTGCTGGCGCAGGTCTGGCGGAACGGAACCCGCCAAGTCCAGCTGGCCCGCACACTCAGCAACCCCGGTGTCACCGAGGCGCCGCCGCATCATGAAGACGCCAAGCGCGTGGGTGAGATGCTGCGCGAGTCGGCCACGGCCGACGTGGCGGACGCGCACGTCGCCGTGCTCGCCGGCCGGCTGGGAGCGGCGGTGATCACCTCGGATTCTGGGGACATCGCGAAGCTGGACCCGGCGCTGCCCATCCTCAAAGTGTGACGTGCCGGGGGCACCATGCCTCCGTTCTGGGTAAGCATCACGGGAGCGGGGCGGACTGGCATGCTTGCGCCCGCAACAGCGGTTACACGTTGATTCTTCCGTTCTATGGCTCTCTCACAGTAGGATTTACAGTTATGTCGACCCATTTTCGCGTAACCTACGCCACGTTGTCGGCCGACAACGAAGAGCTGCACGCCGCCTACGAGGACGGGCTGCGGCTGGCCACGAGCTGGCTCGGCTCGGTCCTCTCCCCCATGGTGAGCGGCAAGCCGCGGACCGGCGGCCCGCTGTTCACCGTGACCAGCCCCGGCGACGTGTCGCTCGCGCTGTGCCAGGTGCACGAGGCGACGCCGGCCGACGTCGCGGACGCCGTGACCGCGGCCGGCGCCGCCGCGCCGCGCTGGGCGCGGACGCCCTGGACCGAGCGGGTCGCCGTGCTGCGCGCCGCCGCCGACCTGATCAGCGAGCGGTCCAACGAGCTCGCCGCGCTGATGAGCCTGGAGGCCGGCAAGAACCGGCTCGAGGCGCTCGGCGACGTCGAGGAGGCCGCCGACCTCATCCGCTACTACTGCCAGCAGGTCGAGGACCACGACGGCTTCGTCGCGCCGATGGGCTCGCTCACCGACCGGGAGCGGAACGTCAGCGTGCTGCGCCCGTTCGGTGTCTGGGCGGTGATCAGCCCGTTCAACTTCCCGATGGCCCTGGCCGCGGGGCCGGCCGGCGCGGCGCTCGCCGCCGGGAACACCGTCGTGCTCAAGCCGTCGCCGCAGGGGTCGTTCACCGCGGCGAGGCTGTATGACTGCTTCAGGGACGCCGGGCTCGACCCGGACGTGCTGCACCTGCTGCCCGGCGGCGATGAGACCGGCGCGGCGCTCGTCGCGCACCCGGACGTGGACGGGCTGACGTTCACCGGGTCGTACGCGGTCGGCATGTCGATTTACCGATCATTCGCCGCCACCTACCCCAAGCCGGTCATCTGCGAGATGGGCGGCAAGAACCCGGCGATCGTCTCCGCGCTCGCCGACCTCGACGTGGCGGCGGCCGGCGTGGCGCGGTCCGCGTTCGGGCTGTCCGGGCAGAAGTGCTCGGCGTGCTCGCGGGTCTACGTGCAGCGCGCGGTGTACGACGCGTTCGTCGCGAAGCTCGCCGAGCGGGCCGGGTCCCTGGTGGTCGGCGACCCGACGTCGCGCGAGGCGTACCTCGGGCCGGTGATCAGCGGCGAGTCGGTCGCCCGGTTCGAGCGGGCGGTCGAGCACGCGCGCACCGCCGGCGAGGTCGTGGCCGGCGGGTCCGTGCTGCGCGGCCCTGCTGTCAACACTGGGGCGCTGCCCGACGGGTACTACCTGGCCCCGACAGTGGTGACCGGGCTGCCGACGGACGACTGGATCTTCCGCGACGAGCTGTTCGTGCCACTGGTCGCGGTCGCGCCCTACGACACCCTGGACGAGGCCCTGGCGCTGGCCAACGACACGGACCTGGGCCTGACCGCAGGCTTCTTCTCCGCCGATCCCGGCGAGATCGAGGAGTTCCTCGCCGAGATCCAGGCTGGCGTCGTCTACGTCAACCGGGCCGCGGGCGCCACGACCGGCGCCTGGCCAGGGGTGCAGCCGTTCGGCGGCTGGAAGGGCTCCGGCTCCGGCGGAAAGGCCGGCGGCGGCCTCTACTACGTGCAGCAGTACCTGCGCGAACAATCAAGAACGGTGGTTTCTTCGTGAGCTGGCTCGACCCAACGCGACCGGTACCGGACGTGCGGACGGCGCTGCCCGGTCCGCTCGGGCAGGCGATCATTTCCGCGGACACCGCGGTGACCAGCGGGTCGCTGCCGCGCGCCTATCCCCTGGTGCCGCGGCGGGCGCTCGGCTCGGTCGTCGAGGACGCCGACGGTAACTTGTTCCTCGACTGCAACGCGGGCATCGCGGTGACCTCGACCGGGCACTGCCACCCGTCGGTGGTCGCGGCGGTGACCGCGCAGGCCGGTGAGCTGCTGCACTACTCGGCCAGCGATTTCTACCTGCCGATCTACTCGCGGATGTGCGCGGCGCTGGCCGCGACCGCCCCGATCGACGGGCCGGTCCGGGTGTTCCTCACCAATTCCGGGGCCGAGGCGGTCGAGGGCTCGCTCAAGCTGGCCAGGTACGCGACCGGGCGGCCGTACGTGATCAGCTTCTTCGGCGCGTTCCACGGGCGCTCCTACGGCGCGATGACGCTGACCGCGTCCAAGGCCAAGTACCACCAGGGCTTCGGCCCGCTGGTGCCCGGCGTCCTGCACGCCCCGTACGCGTACAACGTCATCGACTCAGTCACCGGCGCGCGGAGCCATGATGAGGAGGAGACGTTCACCTACCTGGAGGACGTGCTGTTCCGGTACCAGGTGGCGCCGACCGAGGTAGCCGCCATCTTCGTCGAGCCGGTGCAAGGCGAGGGCGGGTACATCGTGCCGCCTGCGTCCTGGCTGCACCGGCTGCGCGCGCTGTGCGACAAGTACGGCATCTTGCTCGTCGCCGACGAGGTGCAGTCCGGCATGGGCCGGACCGGGCGGATGTGGGCCATCGAGCACTCCGGCGTGCAGCCCGACATCCTGATCAGCGCGAAGGGCATCGCCTCCGGGCTGCCCCTTGGCGCGTTCATGGCGCGGGCGGAGCTGATGGAGAAGTGGGGAGCCGGCGCGCACGGCTCCACCTACGGCGGCTCGCCGCTGCCGTGCGCCGCCGGGCTCGCCACCCTGTCCGTCATCGAGTCCGAGGGGCTGCTCGGCAACGCGACCGCGGTCGGGGCGCAGCTGCTCGACGGGCTGCGGTCGATCTGGGACGACCACCCGGAGGCGGTCACCGACGTGCGCGGCGTCGGGCTGATGATCGGCATCGAGCTGCGCACGCCCGAGCTGGCGGAACGGGTGCAGCAGCGGGCGTTCGAGCGCGGGCTGCTGGTGCTCGAGTGCGGGGAGAGCACCATCCGGATGTCCCCGCCGCTGGTGTTCACTCCCGACCAGGCGGCCACCGCGGTGAAGATCCTCGGCGAGGTCTTCGGGTCGCTCGGCGGGTAGCGCCGGCGGCGTTCTCGTAATCGCGGGGCATTCGAGGCGGATATCCGCGCGCGAATGCCCCGCGATTACACCATGAGGCCCCCGTCGCATGATCAGGAAGGGTTAATGGCGCTATCACGCTACTAACCATTCACAACCCCAAAAGCCTTCACGATCATGCTCCTGCCAGCCTCGATGTGACGGTATCGTGCGAATCACGACCCCTCCATGGCCTCGTCAGCCTCTTAGCTTACGCCGGCAGATCGCTTCGTCGAGGACCTGATTGGCAAGCTCGCCAAACGCAATAAAGGTCCAGTCGCTTAACGAGTAATCGCTTCCACCCAGGGCTAGAAGACGAAGGGTATGAGCAGCTTCGTCCTTGCCTTGTAGTCCGGGAAGGTGGCCGGGAACTCCTCCGCGAGGAACCGTTCTTCCCTGGACGCGCTGTAGGCGAAGAAGGCGGCGGCGACGGCGACCACGATCAGGCCGAACAGGCTGATGGCGAGCGCGGTGCCGATCATGGCGAGGATGATGCCGGTGTAGATGGGGTGCCGGATGAACCGGTAGGGGCCGGTCGTGACGAGGTCCGGCTCCTCCCGGCGGCTCATCGGCATGCCCCAGTTCCGGCCGATGTAGAGCCTGGCCCAGACCGCGAGGGCGAGGCCCGCGATCCACAGCGCCAGGCCGATGCCCTCAAGCACCGGGCCGTCGATCCGCTCGCTGCCGCCGTGGACGTTCGCCCGGAAGAGGATCACCACCACGATGACAAGCGCGATCCGAGCTCCGCCGAGCCGGCCTCGGCCCCGGCTGGCCTTGGCGGTGAACGCGGCGATGAGCCAGGCGATCCAGAAGATCACCCAGCCGATACCGATCACGACGATGACGGGGTGCACAACCTCATCCTGTCCTTCACCACCCCCGGCTGGCATCCACCCACAGGTTGAGTCTCGGGGGTACCGCCCTTAGCCGTGTACCACGTCGGTGTGGTGGCAGAAGTGGACGCGGGCCGGGGTCAGCGCCCGCATCCGGTTCACCGAGGCGTGCCAGGCGGCCTCGTCGGCGGCCTGCCCGGGCGGGAGCTCGCCGGGCTCGGGCCGGTACTGGCGGGGCGTGTAGGCGGCGTCGCCGATCAGCAGGTCCGGGCCGCCGTCCTCGGCGGCGACCAGCACCGACTGGTGGCCGGAGGTGTGCCCGGGGGTGGCGATGACCGACAGGCCGGGCCGGATCTCGGCGTCGCCGTCAAGCAGCTCGAAGGTGGCGTTCTGGAAGTCGAACCAGTCATAGATCACGGGCGACTGGCGCCGGCACCGGTCAAGCTCGGCCCGTTGCACGTAAAAGGCCGCGTGCTTGAACACCGCGTTCTGGCCGCAGTGGTCGAAGTGCAGGTGCGTGTTGATGACCAGGTCGATGTCGCCGGGGACCAGGCCGAGGCCGCCCAGGGCGTCAGCGGCGGCGACGTTGACCACCTCCCAGTCCCGGATCACCTCCGGCGGCCCGCCGATGCCGGTGTCGACCAGGGCGGCCCCGCCCGGGTAAGTGACTACGAAGCCGTGCACCGGCCATGCCTCGGCGCCGCCGGGGGTCGCTCCCAGGTGCAGCCGCTTGACCTCAAGTGACACCGCCCACTGCCCCTTTCCTTGCCGGCGCCGGTCCCATCCTGGCAGCCGCCGCGGAGGGGTGTCCAGGCTCGCCCG